>NZ_KN234764.1 GCF_000764025.1 Pseudohaliea rubra DSM 19751
CCGTGCCTCGACACCGGCGGCGTCCCAGGCCGGCTGGGCGCCGCTCGCCGCGGCAAGGGCCGCGTCAACGGCGTCGGCGTCCGCGTCGACAACCTCACCCACAACCGTCTCCGGTGCCGCCGGGTTGCGCACGGGACGACCCTCCCCGGGCAGCTCCTGGCCACCGACGAGGGGCGCGGAGCGGTGGGTCTGCGCCACCCCCGCCGCCATGGCATCGACAAGCGCCGCCACCGCCCCGGGGTCCGCCAGATCAATGCCCCGTGCATTGGCCCAGGGCAGCGCCTCCGCACGGTAAAGGTCCCGGGGAGCGGGAATGCGCGTATGGCGCCAGCCGGGCAGCTGTTCGGCCTCCACGAGCGGGTCCCGGAGCAGTTCCTCCGGCGGCACCCGCGCATCGAGGAAGCGGTTCACGAAGGAACTGTTCGCGCCGTTCTCGAGCAGCCGCCGCACCAGGTACGGCAGCAGGTCCCGATGATTGCCCACGGGCGCATAGACGCGCACAGGCAGTTCCGGGTCCTGATCCTGGAGCTCGTCGTACAGTAGCTGGCCCATACCGTGCAGGCGCTGGAACTCGAATTCCTTGTCACCCGCCAGGGCGCGCACCACCGCCGTCGTATGCGCGTTGTGGGTGGCAAACTGCGGGTAGATCGCATCGGGGGCGTCGAGAAGGCGCGCCGCGCACTGCTCATAAGCAAGGTCCGAATGGCACTTGCGGGTAAACACCGGGTAGTCCGCCAGACCCTGTTCCTGGGCGTGCTTGATCTCACTGTCCCAGTAAGCGCCCTTTACAAGACGCACGGGCAGCCGGTGCCCCGTTTCCCGGCCGAGGGCCACGAGCCAGTCGGCCACCGCCAGCGCACGCTTCTGGTAGCCCTGGAGCACAAAGCCGAGCCCGTCCCAGCTCGCGAGCGCCGGGTCCCGGGCCAGGGCCTCGAAGAGCGAGAGCGACAGCTCCAGGCGGTCGCATTCCTCCGCATCGATGGACAGGCCGATGCCGCCGGCTGCGGCCAGGAGGCAGAGCTCGCGAAACCGCGGCAGCAGCTCCTCCTTGACCCGCCCTTCCTGGCGGAATACATAGCGTGGGTGCAGCGCGGAGAGCTTCACCGAGATGCCGTTGGCGGCGACCACGGAGCGGCCGCGAGCGCCGGTGCTGATGGCACGGATCGCGTCTGCATAGGCATTGAAGTAGCGGCGGGCATCGGCCTCGGTGCGGGCGCCCTCGCCGAGCATATCAAAGGAGAAACGCGTGCCGCGGCGATTCTCCGTGACGCCGCGCTGCAGCGCTTCGCTGATGGTGCGCCCGAGCACATACTGACCGCCCATGATGCGCATCGCCTGGAGCACGGCCTGGCGGACCACGGGCTCACCGAGGTTGTTGACCAGCCGTCGCATCCAGGAACCCGTATCGCTCACCGCCTCTTCCTCAAGGCGCACCATGCGGCCGGTGAGCATGAGGCCCCAGACCGAGGCGTTGACGAAGCGTGAGGCCGACTTGCCCCGGTGCGAGCCCCAGTCTCCGGACTGGATCTTCTCGGCGATGAGCCGGTCCGCCGTTTCCTCGTCGGGGACGCGCAGGAGCGCCTCGGCCAGACACATGAGCGCAATCCCTTCCTTGTTGGAAAGACCGAACTCCTGCAGGAACGCGTCAAGGGTGCCGGCCTTTCGCCGCTGCCTGCGGCAGCGACGCACCAGGTCTACGGCCGCTTCCCGGGCCGCCTCGCGCGGCTCGCCGCCGAGGACCGGCGCGGCGACAAAAGCCTCGAGAAGGACTTCTTCCGGCGCATGGGTCGCGGCGCGGATGGCGTTGCGCAGCGGGTCGAGGGAATCACTCATGGTGCGGTCCTGTGCGATAAGTATCTTCGTCATTTTGCACAGTTAGCGCGATATGTGACGCCGTATTTCCGAAAATAGCAGGATAGAATGCTACTCTTACAGGCATAACGGAGTTTTATCTGGACGGCAGAAGCCAGGGACAGCAACCATGGGCAAGACGCGTCACCTCGATCGCATCGCCGGGCCCTTCTGTGCGAGCTGCAGCGCGAAGGCAGGCTCAGCAATGTCGCCCTCGCCCGCCGCGTGGGACTGAGTCCCACACCCTGCCTTGAGCGCGTGCGCCGCCTGGAGCGGGACGGTTTCATCACCGGCTACGTCGCGCTCGCGGACGCCGCCCTGCTCAACGCCAACACCGTAGCCTTTATCCAGGTGCTGCTGACCAACACCAGCACAGAGAATCTGCGCGCCTTCAACCGGGAAATGCGGGCCCTGGCCGAAGTGGAGAGCTGCCACATGGTCGCCGGGGGCTTCGACTACCTGATCAAGATCCGCTGCGCGGACATGCAGCACTACCAGCGCTTCCTCGGCGAGAAGCTCGCCGCTATCCCGCTCGTGGCGCAGACGCACACTTACGTGGTGATCGAAGAGGTCAAATCGGAGACGGCTATTCCCCTTGATAATGTTCCTCGCTAAGAGGCGCCCGTTTCCTTAACAGGGAACGTGATTTTTGAGGATAATTTTTGCTTACTTTCAGGACTGCGGGCAGCGTGAGGGAGTAAACTGGCATCATGGGAAGTGTCTTCCATCAGCTTTTCGCTTTGAAGGCCTTGCCCGGCGACCAGCGCGAGGAGCTGGACCGTGCCATTGCACGCGGTGTACTGCTTTTTTCCGGCCCCCTGTCGCTCCTCGTCTTCGTCTGGCTTTTACCAGGACTTGTCGAGGCCCGAGACTGGTTTCGGCTGGCGACCTACCTGCTGACCATCAGCGTCTACGGCACGCTTGTCCTCCTCAGAGGACGTATCACCGCACGCCGCAGGATGCTTGTGCTGGCGGTCACTTTTCTCGCCGTATCCTCAGCGCTGCAGTTGCACGCCGGGCCGCTGTCCCAGGCCAGCTCCATGGGGCCCGTTGCAATCATCCTTCTTGTCGTTTTCGGTCAGCTTCGCCTCGCCGTCGCCGCCGGCGCGTGGCTCGTCTCCCTGTCCCTGGCCATCGGTCTCGGCGGCTGGAACAACGCCGTGCTCGAACAGTCGGACCTGGCGATGCTGCTCAGCTCCTCCGCTTACTGGGGCTACCGCTCGGGGGCGATGATCTTTCTGCTGGGCAACCTGGTGATCATCGTGACCTGCCTGGTCAGCGCCTATGCGCGCGCCCTGCGCGACCTCGAGGCCGAAGAAGTTGTCCTGGAACAGCGGCTGCAGGCGCGCACGGAAGATCTCACCAGAACCCTGCAACAGGTCCGAGAAAGCGATGCGCGGGCGCGCCAGCTCGCCTATCAGGATGACCTCACGGGCCTCGCTAACCGGCATCGTATCGAGGAGCTGTACGCGCAGCGACGGGAACCGAACAGCACCCTGAGCGGCCCGCACACGCTCGCGCTGGTCAACCTGCGCAACTTCAACGCATTCAACGACAGCTTCGGCTTCGCCGAGGGCAATCTGCTGCTCCGCCAGGCAGGCGCCCGCCTGCTCGAGGCGGCGCGACCAAGCGAAGTTGTCGCTCGGCTGGCGGCCGATGAGTTCCTGGTGATCATGCCGTGGATCCACGACGCCGCGGATGTGCAGCAGCGCCTTGAGCAACTCGGCCGGGCCCTGGATGGCGAAAGCTATGTGGCCGGCCACCCGGTGCGCCTGCAGGCCGCCATTGGCGCCGCCCGGTGCCCGGACGACGGCGAGGATTTCACCGGGCTCTACCGGGCCGCGAAGCGCGCCTGGACACGCGCAAAAGCGCACGGCGGCACGACCACCGAACTTTTCAATGCCACCCTCGACGGCGTCGGCGAACAGCGGCTGGCCGATCTTCATGCGTTGCGCGATGCCATCGACGGCGGTGCCATAGCACTGCAGTTCCAGCCGATCCTCGACCTGCGCCACAACCGCATCGTCAGCGCAGAGGGTCTGCTGCGCTGGAGTGCGCCCGATACCGGCACCAGCCGCTCGCCGGGGCAGTTCCTGCCCCTGGCCGTGCAGGACGGCCGCATGCCCGAACTCAATGACCGCAACCTCCAGCAGGTTCTCGAACTGCTCGAAAGCTGGTCCGATCAGCCTGCACTTGGCGACATCGCGCTCAGCTTCAATCTTTCCGCCGCCGAACTCCTGGAACCCGCCAGCACGGAGGCGCTTATGGAGCGCGTCCGTCGTCAACCGGATGTCGCCAGCCGCCTGATCATCGAGCTGACGGAAAGCGACCTGGTGGCGGACCTCGATGCGCTGCAGGCGGTCATCGCCGAACTGCGCGCGCTGGGTCTGCGCATCGCCATTGACGACTTCGGCGTGGGCTATTCGAGCCTCGCCCGCCTTCACCGCCTGTCTGTGGACATCGTCAAGCTTGACGGCAGTTTCATAATCGACCTGGAAACTGACCCGCAGACGCAGGACCTGGTGCGCGCGGTGATCGATATTGCCCATCGCCTCGGAGCGCGTGTCACCGCCGAGTTCGTGCGCACGGCAGCGCAGGCAACGCTGTTGCGAGAAATGCACTGCGATTACGCCCAGGGAGAATATGTTGCCATGGCGCTGCCAACGGATGCGCTCGAGGAGGAAGTGCGCCGCTACAACAACAGCGGCGCCACGGCAGCCCGCAGGACCCCGGGTTGAACACCGGACTCATCCAGGCAGAGCTGCGCGGACGCATCTGCGACCGCATTATCCTCATGAGCGGGCCGATCATGCTCATTGTGGCGTCGCTGATCGCGACAGGACCGGTACTGGTGCCCGGGCGTCCCCTGGCAACCCTGTTCGCCGTGAGCGGCGCAGTCTGTCTCCTGCTGGGCGCTTTCCGCCACCGGCTGAGTACGACGCTGAAAGCGGTCGCTTTTGTAATGCTTGCGCTGCTGCTCTTTGTCAGCACTCAGCTGCTTTTCGGGCGCCAGGCGCCGCCGAGCACCATGGGGCTCGTCGTGGTGCTGTTTTCGATCGTTTTCTGCAGACCGGGCATCACTCTCGCTATCGTTGCCTTTCTCCTGGGCACGACCGGCTTTGTGCAGGGCACAGGCCTGACGCTAAGCCCCCTCGCCCAGCCCGAGTATGCGGCCACCATCAGAGGCAGCTGGACTTACAAGGTGATTCCCCTCGGCCTCGGAGTCGCCTATATGGCGGTCATCGGCGGCAGCCTGCTGGGCGCCTATCGAAGGGCACTGAGCCGCCTCGGTGCCAGCGAGGCAAGCCTCGAAGATGCACTGGCAGCGCGCACATCGGAACTGCAACAGGCGCTCAACGTCGCGCTGGAGCGCGAGCAGGAGATGAAGCGTATCGCCTACCGCGACGAGCTCACCGGCCTTCTCTCCCGCCATCGTATCGATCGCTTCTACGACGATCTCCCCGAGGATGAATCCCTCGCGGGCCTGCCCCACAACGTCGCCCTGGTGAACCTGCGCGACTTCAGCGACATCAACGACACCTACGGTTACGCCATCGGCAATATCGTGCTCACGGAGTTTGCCCAGCGCCTGCTCCAGGCCTGCGACCGGCGGGACCTCGTCGCCCGCCTGTCCGCCGACGAATTCCTCGTGGTACTGCGCTGGGCGCGGGCCCAGGGCAGCCTCGACGAGAAACTGGCTTATCTGCAGCAACAGCTCGATCGGGAAATCTACGTTGCCGGCCACGCCATCAGCCTGCGCTGCGCCATCGGCGTCGCAAGCTACCCGGAAGACGGCCGTGATCTGTCGGGCCTGTACCGTGCGGCCCGGCGAGCCTGGGCACGGGCACGCAGCCAGGGCAGCCACGCACTGGCTGTCTTCGATCCGGCCCGAGATGGGCGTGGCGAGCACCGGCTGGCGATGATTGAGGAACTGCGCGGCGCGCTCGTAGCCAATGCCATCCACCTGCAATTCCAGCCCATTGTCCGCCTCGACGACATGCGCGTAGTGGCCGCCGAGGGGCTGGCGCGCTGGCAGCCCGAAGACGGCGCCCTGCGCAGCCCCGCAGAGTTCCTGCCCCTGGTGGACGAGTCAGGACAAATGCAGGAGCTCAACCTGCGCAACCTGCGCCAGGTAACGGGACTCCTCGACAGCTGGCGAGCCGACCCGGACCTTGCAGCCATAGGGCTGAGCTTTAACCTAAGCGCCAGGGATCTGCTCGACGAAGCAATCGTCGAACAGCTGGATGCTCTCGGTCACGGGCGGGCAAACGCGCCGCTCGGGCTCACGATCGAAATCACCGAGAGCGACGTCGTGAGCGATATGGATGCGCTGCGCGATACCATCCGCCGTCTGCGACGCCGGGGACTGCGTTTTGCCATCGACGATTTCGGCGTCGGCTATTCGAGCCTTGCCAGGCTGCATCAGCTCGAGGTCGACGTGGTCAAGCTCGATGGTAGCTTTATCGCCGAGATTGAACAGCGGCAGGAGAGCCGGGATCTGGTGCGGGCGGTGATCGACATCGCGCATAAGCTGGGGGCCCTGGTTACCGCCGAATACGTGCAGACGGCCGGACAGGTCGCCCTCCTTCGCGACATGGGCTGTGATTTCGGCCAGGGAAGCTTCGTTGCCCAGGCCCTCCCGCAGGTGCGCTTCGAGCACCTCGTACGCCAGGGCCGAGCGCCCGATACACTGAAATACCAGTACTGCTAGCGCTTCCGCAGCCGGACCACCCGGCGCCGGGGTCCCGGAAGCACCCCGCGCTCGAACCAGGAAGTGCGGCGCAGCCATCGCTTGTTGCAGGGGCTCGCTTGAGGCTGCGCTGGCAGACCAGGACCGAAGCGCCCCGCGTCAGGTTTTCGCGCACCCAGGCCGCGGCTTCAGGCAAGCGGATAGCACCAGGCAGGCATAGATTGCATTTTGCAACTTATGGGCGAACTGTGGCATGCTCCCCTATCAGGGGGGGGCTTCCCGAATTAACTTCATGCCGCAAGCTGACCAGAAAGAACCGACGACCGCAGGGGAGCCGGCCTTCACGCTGTCTCGCCTGGCCGCCGGCGCCGGCGTTGCACTGCTCGCCGCTGCCCTCGGCAGCCTCGCAGCCATCAGGCTATCGCAGCATGACGGCGCGAACACCGCGGGATGGTTGCTGCCGGCAAATGCTTCGGCGCTGCTCCTGACGTTGTCGGTGGCGGCCCTGTTCGGTGCCGCCTGGTTGAATGCCCGCGCACGGCTGCTGACACTCCAGAGCACCCTGAAGACGACGCTTGCGGAGCGAACGGCCGCCCTCGAGGGCGCCCTCGCCGAGGGGGCCGAGCGGGAGCGGACGCTCAGCGAGCTGGCCTTCCGCGATGAGCTCACCGGCCTGTTCAGTCGCCAGCGGATTGAGCAACACTACCGTGAGCTGGCGCGCAGCGATGACCACCAGCAGCCCCACGGCCTTGTCGTCATCAATATCCGCGATTTTTCCGACGTGAACGACAGCTATGGCTTCGCTACCGGCGACCAGCTGCTGAAGCGGGTTGCCGGCCTGCTCCTGGGCTGCTGCACGCCGCGGGACATCGTGGCCCGCTTCGCCGCTGACGAGTTCGTGGTCCTTATGCAATGGGCCCTGAGTGAAGCAGATATCGCCGAGCGTCTGCGCCAATTCCGCCACGCGCTCAACGGGGAGGTCTTCCTTGCGGGCTATGCACTGACGCTGCGCACGGCCATTGGCGCAGCGCGCTTCCCGGATAACGGCAGTCACCTGGACGGGCTCTACCAGGCTGCACGCCGGGCCGCACGGCGCGCCGGTGAAAAGGGCGGCGAGGCCGCCCTGCTCTTTGACGACCGCCTCGACGGTGTCGGCGAGCACCGGCTGGAGAACATCGAGACGCTACGCCGGGCGATTGCCGACGGCTCCGTAAGCCTCCATTACCAGCCGATTGTTGAGCTGGCGACCATGCGTATCAGCGGCGCTGAGGGCCTGGCCCGCTGGCAGGTGGACGGCGATACGCTGTGGTCGCCGGCGCGTTTCCTCGGCCTGGCTGTTCATTCCGATCAGATCCACGCCCTCAATCAACGTAATCTCACCCAGGTTATCGAGCAGCTCGAAGGCTGGTCCAATGACCCGGTCTTTCGTACGCTATACCTCAGCTTCAACCTGAGCGCGCGGGACCTGCTGGAAAGCGACATGTACCAGCAGCTCCTTGCTTTCGCTCGAGCGCAACCGGCAACGGCACGGCACTTGACGGTTGAAATCATTGAGAGCGATGTGATTGACAGTCTCGAGCCCCTGGCCAGTGTTACCGCAGGCCTGCGGCGCGCCGGCATGCGCGTGGCGATCGATGATTTCGGCACCGGCCAGTCGAGCCTGGCACGCCTCCACGAGCTCAACGTCGACCTGGTCAAGCTCGATGGCAGCTTTATCGCCAACCTGGAAAACAACCCGAAAAACCGCAGCCTGGTCCACGCGGTAATCGACATCAGTCACAAACTGGACGCCCGCGTCATCGCCGAATATGTGGAAACCCCCGCTCAGGCCGCGCTTCTGCGCGATATGGGCTGTGACTACGCCCAGGGTAACTACTTCCACGGTGCGATGGCGAGCACGAGCTTCGAGGCTCTGGTGGCCCAGCTCGGCGGGCAGCCACCCAGATCCATGGCGGCCGTTCCCTGGCCGTCAAGAAGCCCGGGGCGCTGAACATGACACGCATCGCTGCGGGACCGTCAACGAACGACTAATACGGAGAGATCCGTATGACTCGCCAGCCAACCCGCATTGGAAGAAAACACGTATTCCCGCACTCCGGGAACATGGGAGGCGACTACCAGCAGGTCAACACCGAGCTCATGAAAGGCCTCAAAGAGCGTTCGGTCGAGCGCTACGGTGGGATCATCACAGACACGGGCATGCGCGGTGAAGCGCACACCGTGACGCCTGCTCAGCTCTGCGGCATAGGCCGCGAGCTTTTCACCGAAGGCATGGGGGTCGCGGGCCACTTCGCTCGGTGATGGCGAGGTGACCGCCACCAGTTCTATCGGTGCGGCAAAGGCTCGGGCCAGCACCGCAGCACTTTCGATGGCCTTTTCCAGCGTGTCCGTATGGGCAAGGTCCACGGGCACGCCGATGCGTGAGTACATGGTTCAGCCTCCCTCCACGGCAAGTTCTGCTTCTGCTTCCGACTCCGCCTCTGCCACTGCCAGAAGCAGCCGCTCTGCGCGCAGCCCCCGATAGAGGCTCACCATCATGAGCAGCATCACCAGAGAAAAGGGGAAGGCCGAGGCGAGGGCCAGCGCCTGCAGGGAATTCAGCCCGCCGCCGAGCATAAGCGCAACGCCCAGCAGGCCGAGGAAGATACACCAGAAAATGCGCTGACCGACGGGCGTCTCTATCTTGCCACCGGCTGTCATGGTGTCGACGATGAGCGAGCCCGAGTCCATGGAGGTGACGAAGAACACCAGCACCAGTAGCACGCCCAGAGCAGAGGTGAGCAGCGTGAGCGGAAACCGTTCAAGGAACACGAACAGCGACAGCTCCGGCTCGAACTCCCGCACAGTCTTTGCCACGCCCTGCCAGCCTTCAAGGAAATACTGGTTCATGGCAGTCTCCCCGAAAATCGTCATCCACAGGATGAAGATCGCCGATGGGGCGAGCAGTGCCGCTACGATGAATTCGCGCACCGTGCGTCCGCTTGAGATACGCGCGATGAACATGCCGACAAAAGGCGAGAAGGCGATCCACCAGGCCCAGTAAAAGGTCGTCCAGTTGTGCATGTAGTAGTCGTCTTCCCGCCCCACCCAGTTGCTCAGCTCGGGCAGGTAGCGCAGGTAGGCGCCGCTGTATTGGACAAGACCGGAGAGGATGTCCCAGGTCGGCCCCAGCGCCAGCACGAAGACACCCAGCACCGCAGCGGCGCCCATATTCAGCTCACTGAGCAGCTTGATCCCCCCATCCAGGCCCCGCAGCACCGAGCCGAGGGCCAGGAAGGTAATCAGGCTTATTACGGCCACCCGCAGCCAGTTCGCATTGGGTATGCCAAAGAGATAGGCAATGCCGCCGGCCGCCTGCTCGGCGCCGAAGCCCAGGGACGTGGCCAGGCCGAAGAGCGTCGCGAACACCGCCAGCACATCGACCACATGCCCCGGCCAACCCCAGATGCGCTCACCGAAGACCGGATAGAGCGCCGAGCGCATGACCAGCGGCAACCCCTTGTTGAAGCTGAAGAACGCCAGGGACAGGCCAACGAGGGAGTAAACGGCCCAGGGATGAAAGGCCCAGTGGTAGATGGTCGCGGCCATAGCCAGACCCCGGCGCTCCGCGCCGGTCACCCCGGTTGCAGAGAGCGGCGGTGTGAGCGCATGAGTCATCGGCTCGAGCACGCCGTAGAACATGATGCCGATGCCGATGCCCGCGGCAAACAGCATGGCGATCCAGCTTGCATAACCGTAGCGTGGGCGGGCATCAGGACCGCCGAGGCGCACTGCACCGAGGGGCGACAGGACCAGAAAAAGACAGAACAGCAGCACCAGGTTGGCCACGGCCATGAAGAACCAGTCGAGCTGCGTGGTAAGGGCGACGCGCCACTGACCGAAGACATCGGCGGCGAGGCCGGGAAGAGCAAGCGCAAACACCACGACGAGCACGATGGTGCTACCCGAGATAAGAAACACCGGGTTGTGCACATCAAGACCGAGGGTCTTGATGTTGTCCTCGCCAACACGATGTTCAGACGTATAGTCATCAAGCCCTTCGGCCCGGGCCAGCTCTGCGAGCTCATCAATGTGCGCGGCCTGCTTCTTGTTGGGCATGGGTAAAGGCCTTTCTGTTATGAGCGCTGTGCCGGCCGGGCTGCGGCGCGGGGACACGGACTGTTCCCCCTGCGGCGCCGGACCATGGGCCCATGCCGACGCGAATCGACCTTAACCAGCCCCGGCCGGAAGGTAAAGACCGCAAGGCATCACCCGCTTCAGGCCTACTTCATTTCTGCGGGCCCTGCGCCGCATTACGCCACCACCCGGGTAACGAATGAGAACCGGCGCACACTTCACCAAAAATACTCCCGGGACGCTGGCGCTGTCGCCAGCCTGCCCGCAAGCTTTGGGAGGGAAAGCACAAAACCACCAAGGAACACTAATGAAAAAAATCCATCATTACACCGCAGCGGTTGCCGCTGCCCTGGTGCTCGGGGCCGCCCCCGATCCAAGCAGCGCCGGAGAGCAGGAGCGCTATATTGTGACGCTCAAGGAGGGCACCAAGGGGGGGCCGTTTGCCGCGCGCATCGCGCAGGAAAGAGGCGGACGGGTCGGCTATGTCTACGAGAACGTGCTGAACGGTTTTTCCATCGAGATGCCGGCCGCGGCAATCAAAGCGCTCCGGCGGCACCCGCTCGTCGACAGCATCGAAGCGGATCTTGAGCAACAGGTGGTGTCCCAGGGCGTACCCACGGGTATCACCCGCAGCTTTGCAGAGACCAACGACAACCTGGCAATCGGAAGCGGCAACGATCGACGCGTCGATGTCGATGTGGCCGTGCTGGACACCGGGATCGACGTAGACCATCCCGACCTCAATGTCGTCGGCGGCGCCAACTGCCTGCAAACCACCGGGAAAGGCCCCGCCTGGAAGCAACAGACCTTCTGCGACGCCGCCATGAGCGGAGACGACGACGAATCCCACGGTACTCATGTGGCCGGCACCATTGCTGCGCTGGACAACGGCATCGGCGTGGTCGGCGTCGCGCCCGGCACGCGGCTCTGGGCCGTCAAAGTCCTGGACAGCAACGGCAGCGGCTATACCTCGGGCATCATCGCGGGGATCGACTGGGTGGTCGCCCAGGGCGATATCGAGGTCATGAACCTGAGCCTCGGCGGCTCCGGCGTCAGCACCGCTTACCAGACGGCCATCGACAATGCCGTTGCCAGCAACGTGGTGGTGGTCGTCGCCGCCGGCAACAGCGGTGCAGACAGCGCCAACTACTCCCCGGCCTTCGTGCCCAGCGCAATCACCGTCTCGGCCCTCGCCGATTACGACGGCCTCGAGGGCGGCCTTGGAAGCCCCACCTGCCGGAACGACATCGACGATACGCTCGCTGACTTCAGTAATTACGGCGCCCCGGTTGACCTCGCAGCACCCGGCGTCTGCATCCGCTCGACGTACCCGCTGGAGCGCGGCGCCTACGCGACCATCAGCGGCACCTCCATGGCGGCTCCCCATGTGGCCGGCGCAGCCGCGCTGCTCGCCTCCACCGGTATGAACGCCGCGGAGATCGACAGCTACCTGAAAGCTACCGGGAACTACAACTACGTCGATGATTCCGGCGACGGCATCAAGGAGCCGCTGCTGGATGTCAGCAGCTATACAGCCACCTTTGTCGGCGGCGAGCCGCCGGCCAAGCAACCGCCGGTCGCCGGTTTCAGCAGTGACTGCCCGGACCTTACCTGTACCTTTGACGGCCGCAGTTCCAGCGACAGCGACGGCAGTATCGAGCGTTACGACTGGGACTTCGGTGACGGCACTTCCGCGGGCGGCCTCACAGCGGGCCACAGCTTCGCGGCGGCAGGCGACTATACGGTCACGCTGACGGTCACAGACAACGACGGCCTGAGCGCCAGCGCCAGCAGAAACATCAGCGTCAGCAGCGCGCCGCCGCCAAACGAGGCGCCCGTAGCACGCATCCGCAGCACTTGCGCCGAGCTCGGCTGCAGCTTTGACAGCAGCGACTCCAGCGACAGCGACGGCACTGTGGTTGGCTACCGCTGGGACTTCGGTGACGGAACAACCGCATCCGGCGCCAGCACCAGCCATGACTACGCGGCGGGCGGCAGCTATTCCGTCACCTTGACGGTGACCGATGACGGCGGCGCAAGCGCCACCACCCGGACGACGGTGACCGTGACGGATCCGAACGAAGGCAACGATGCAACGCTGGTCAGCAGCACCGCCAATCTCGGCAAGCGCTGGCAGGCTGTCGTCAGCTGGAGCGATGGCTCACCGCTCAGCGGCAGCTTTGATAGCGGTCAAAGCTGCCGTGAGGCAAGCGCGTGCGCCGCTACGGTCCGGAAGAACGTGAAGGCCGTGCGCTTCAGCGCAGACAGCGGCGAGCAGATCACCGTCATCTGGTAGGCACGGTGCGCACGCCCCTGTGAAAAACGCCGGCCCTGCCGGCGTTTTTCTTTCCACCCCCGAGACGAAAGAGCCAGCACTGGCAGCGCTGGGCACCGTCACGCTTGCTTTGTATAGTGGCAGGCGCCAGGCCAGCGCAGGCAAAGGCATGAAGACCACACCCGGGGGTGGAAAGCTATGGCCGTTGAAATCGACCTGAAGAATTACGGCATCACGGAGGCCGTAAACCTCCTTCGCAATCCGTCCGGCAAACAGCTCTCGCTCAAAGCACGGTGCCAACAGGCCAGCGTGGGTGCCGACATCCCCGGTCGGCGGCACAAAACGTGAAAGCCCTCCTTAGAAGCCTCCCGTTCCTCCTTCTCGGCCTGTTGCTTCTCGGCCTCGTAGCCAGCGCCACCGGCTATGTCCTGCGGCAGCTGGACCTGCTGCCACCGGCGTCACTGAGCATCGCGGCCGGGGCCCCGGGCTCCGCCTACCATGACACCGCCCTGGCCTACCGCCGGGTGCTGGCCCGTGATGACATCACCCTGGAGATCATCGAGACTCATGGGTCCGGGGAGAACGCCGCCCTTCTCGAGGACGAAGACGGTGCAGACATCGCCCTGGTTCAGGGGGGGATCCCCCTGGAACCGGGCAGCAAAGGCCTGGCAGCCGTGCAGGTCGAGCCGCTCTGGATCTTTGCACAGGGTACGGTGCCGAACGATCCCAACCTCTGGGGCGCACGACAGCTAGCAGCGGGCAGTGAAGACAGCGGCACCCGCCTGGTCGCGGATCGCATCGCCGAGCTGGCGGGGGCGACGAACCTCGAATCCGATGCAACCCTTCCCCTCGGCGGCGCCGCTGCGGCGGACGCTCTCCTCGCAGGTGAGGTGGCCGTCGGCCTCTTCGTCGCGCCCGCCGACGCCAGCTACCTCAAGCCGCTGCTGGCCTCGGCGGAACTACAGTTGATGACCCTCGCGCACAGCGAGGCCCTCAGTCTGCAGCTTCCGGGCGCCCGCCTGCTGACCCTGCCCTCGGGCATCCTGGACTACGGGCACTCGCGACCACCACAGGACGTCGAATTGCTGGCCCTGGTTACGCGCCTGATCGCCCGGGAAGACCTGCACCCTGCCCTGGTGAACCGCCTCATCCACGCCGTGCTCGAGGTACACGGCAGCGAGGGCATCCTGCCGGCGGACCGGGACTATCCCGCCGCGACGGACCTCGCGGTGGCGGCCGACGGCTATGCCGCCAAGCTGCTCGCGGACGGCTTCAGTCCTCTGGAAGCCTACCTGCCCTACTGGATCGTCGCGCAGTTCAACCGCGTGCTCCTCGTCGTCCTGCCTGCACTGCTGCTGCTCCTGCCGTTGCTGCGGGTACTGCCGGCGCTCTACGGCGCGATCCTGAACCGCCGCGTCTACCGCCATTACACGCGGGTCCATGAAATCGATGCCGAGCTGATGGAGCACGGCGAGACCCTCGACGCGGCGAGGCTCCGGACCCTCCGCGCCGAGCTGGACGGGATCGAAAAGAAACTGCTGCGCGCCAACCTGCCCAACAGCTATCGCAAACAGGCCTATACGCTGCTGCATCATCTGGATTACGTACGCAGGCGGGGAGATGATTTGCTGCAGGCGAACCACGGCTGATTAAGCGGTGAGATCGTTGAGCCAGCAAAGGATGGGGGAAAGCGCTGGCGCCATGTAACCTCAAGGCGGCGAGGGACCAGGGGAGAACATTGATCGATGAGGCCTTGATCGAGCCACAGCCGCAAACCTTTTTAAGCCCCCATGGTGTAGGTGATGAATTTCTGTACGGAGCAGACCCTTTAAAAAAGGAGATAAAAATGACGGAAGAGTTGGAGCTTTTCAGAAACAATGTGCGGCGCTTCATCGCAGACGAGGTGGCTCCAGACTACGAGAATTGGGAACGGGCAGAGATATTTCCAAGAGAGCTCTGGCTTGCCCTGGGCAGACAGGGATTGCTGTGTGTGGATATGCCGGAAACTTATGGCGGAGCTGGCGCCGACTTTCTCTTTTCCATGATAATTCAGGAAGAGTTTGCTCGTGCGAATTTTGTATCCGTAGGCGGCCCCGTTAGTGTCCACTCTGATATTGTTGCTCACTATATTTTAAACTACGGCACCGAGGAGCAGAAACGCGAATACCTGCCCAGAATGATCACTGGAGAATGCGTCGGTGCCGTTGCCATGACCGAACCGGGCAGTGGCAGCGATCTGCAGGGAATACGCACCACTGCAAGGCGGGACGGCGATGACTTTCTGATCAATGGTTCAAAGACCTTCATCACCAATGGTCAGCACAGTGATCTGGTAATCGTAGTAGCCCGGACCGATCTGGACGTACCGGGCTCCCGGGGCACCACGCTGTTCATGGTTGACAGTTCCACGGCTGGCTTCCAGCGCGGTCGGAATCTGGAAAAAATCGGACTGCATGCCAGCGATACCTCAGAGCTGTTCTTCGACGATGTAAGAGTGCCAGCCAGTTGTATTCTTGGACAACTGGACCAGGGTTTCGCGGTTCTGATGGGCGAACTTCAGCGTGAGCGTCTGGCGCTTGCGGTAGTCGCCGTCGCGGCTGCGGAAGGAATACTGGACGAGACAATAGCCTACGTGAAGGAACGCAAGGCCTTCGGGGCGCCGCTTTCCGAATTGCAGAACACACGCTTCAAGCTTGCAGAGGCCGCCACCGATGCGCGGGTGCATCGATCCTTTGTGGAGGAATGCAAACGCCTGTTCATGGCAGGCGAATTGGATGTCACGACGGTCAGCATGGCAAAGGCCTCCACCACCGAAATGCAGTGCCGCGTGGCAGACACCTGCCTGCAACTACATGGAGGGTACGGCTATATGCGTGAATATGGTGTTTCCAGGGCCTATGTAGATGCTCGCGTACAGCGCATCTATGGCGGCACCAGTGAAATTATGCGGGAGTTGATAAGCCGCAGCCTGTTGTCGTAGCTCGTTGCCATAGCTGCCTGTGAACTTGCAGCCTCCAAGATCGGAATGAGCTTGGCACTGCTCCTGCTTTAATGAGCAATCAAACCTATTGAAGCGGTGGGTTGCGAGGTATCATCGAAAACGTTTTTGATTGCTTTGTCACAGAATAATACTGAAAGGACGAGCGAATGACAGAAACCTCAACTGCCACTACCTTGCTTGGCATGTTCTATGAGTGGGAAGAAAAAAGCCCGACGCAACCTATCTGAGACAACCAGTAAATCAGGTCTGGCGCGAGTATTCCTGGAGGCAGGTCGGGGACCAGGCTCGCCGTATTGCCGCAGCGCTGCAGGCAATGCAGTTGAGCCCCGGCGATAGAGTCTCAATCCTCTCCAGGAATTGTGCCCACTGGCTGATCGCAGATATAGGCATCATGATGGGTGGGTTTTCCAGTGCGCCTGTTTTTACCACCATGTCTCCCGACGATGTTCGCTATTGCCTGGATCACAGTGGTGTCAGAGCTATGTTTGTCGGTCAGGCAGATAACTGGAAGCTTGTGAGAAAAGACCTTCCGCCGGGGGTTAAAATAATAAGCCTGCCGGATGCGGATGTGCCGGATGCGCACCACAACTGGGATAGCTTGCTTAAAGAACACGAACCATTGGCAGGCAATCCAGACCGCGCGCCCGATGATGAAATTACAACAATCTTTACCTCGGGTTCCACGGGGAAGCCCAAAGGAGTCGTTTACAGTTTTGACGGCGCAAGACACATCGTCCGCAACATTGGGCAGACCTTCCGGCTGCATGAGGACGATAAGTTCATTTCCTACCTGCCATTGGCGCATGGCTTTGAGCGCGGCGCCGTGGGATTCATGAGTCTGGCCACGGGCTCATCCATAGGCTTTAACGAGAATCAAGACACTTTCGGAGCCGATATGCTGGAAGTGCGCCCGACATTCTTCCAGTGTGTTCCACGGCTGTGGAGCAAATTTCAGGAGAGCGTCCTGAAAAGCGTCGGAGGACAGGAATCCCTGAATTCACTGCTCTTGGAAGCAAAGTCTGCAGAGGCAACCAGGAAGCGTATACGTCAAAGCCTTGGCCTGGACCGGGCGCGTGTTCTGCTAACGGGGTCAGCGCCAACACCGCTTCCTCTGCACGTGTGGTTTGAGACGCTGGCTATGCCCTTGTGCGAGATCTACGGGCAAACAGAAGTGCTCTCCGGGACCTGTAATTTGCCCTGGGACCGCAAGCCGGGGACGCAGGGGAAGCCGATGGTCAATACTGAAGTCAGAATAGCAGAGGATGGCGAGATACTGATCAAGGCCAGGGCGGCGATGGAGAGGTATCTCCACGAACCCGAAAAAACCGTCGAGACAGTGGTCGACGGCTGGGTGCATACCGGCGACAAGGGCGAGTTGGATGGGGATGGTTTCCTGAAGCTGACCGGCAGAGTCAAAGAGATTTTCAAGACCACCAAGGGCAAGTATGTTGCCCCACTACCGATAGAAAGCCGCTTCTCCGCAAACCCCAACCTTGAGCAACTATGTCTTATCGGATCAGGGCTGTCTCAAACCGTCTTGCTGGTTCAGCTCTCTGCGCAGGGGAAGGCGGCCGAAGCTGAGGGCCTGGACCTTGAGCTCGCCGCGTTGACGACCGAGACGAACCGCACCCTGGAGAAACATGCCCGCATTGCGGCACTGATCATCTCCAAAGAAGATTGGTGCCCCGAGAATGGTCTGGTCACACATACACTGAAGATAAAACGCGCGGCTTTGGAAGGTCGCTACAGGGCCATGGCTGAAGCTGTGCTGGCTGATGAGGGCGTATCCACGAATGCACCTCGCGTGTTGCGGGAAAGTGGGCTTCAGGAACTTTGAGAACTACCGACTGAGAGTCTTAACCCACTGTGGATGGGCGGTGCGGCGTTCCGCTGGCATTATCAATCGGGTTTAGTGAGAACCGGTCATCCCCCGTTAATGGGGTAGAGCCTAATGGGGTAGAGCCGAGCCCGGAAGTGTCACCAATGCGCTCGGAATAAAGTGTCACCTATGTGCCCGGAAAGGACCGGTGTAGTACCTGAGACATAGCTTACAGAAAAACTCGGAGACATCGTTTACACATTTGGCATTTGGGGAGGGCTCCCGATGCCATGGAAGGAGTGTAAACCGATGGATGAGAAGATCAGATTCGTCGCCCGAGCGCTTGAGGGCGAACCCATGGCAAAGCTGTGCCGAGAGTTCGGCATCTCACGCCCAACAGGCTACAAACTGGTCAATCGATACCGCGAGGTCGGCATCGAAGGCCTCGAAGAACGATCTCGACGGCCCTATCGGCACGCCAATAAACTCCCCTACCAGGTCGAACGTACGATCGTCGGTATCCGCAAGAAGCATCCGACCTGGGGGGCAACAAAGGTCCGCGAGATACTGGTTCGGGAATATCCCGTCATCAAGCCGCCCGCTCCAAGCACGATCCACGCCGTCCTCGATCGAAACGGCCTCATCACGCGCCGCAAGCGACGACGCCACAAGGCCGCAGGCACACCGCTGAACCACGTCACCGAGCCAAATGACCTGTGGTGTGCCGACTACAAGGGCGAGTTCATGCTCGGCAACAAGCGTTACTGTTATCCGCTGACCATCACGGACTACCACTCTCGCTATCTCCTGGCCTGCGAGGGCCTCGACTCCACAAAGGCCCCACTGGCGCTACCGGTGTTCGAACGCGTCTTCAAGGAGTTCGGACTACCAGCAGCGATACGCACCGACAATGGCGTACCTTTCGCCTCGCCCAATGCGCTTTTTGGCCTCAGCCGACTGGCCATCTACTGGCTACGCCTGGGCATCCGCATCGAGCGCATCAAGCCCGGCTGTCCACAGCAGAACGGGCGCCACGAACGCATGCACCTGACGCTCAAGAAGGAGGCCACGAAGCCCGCCAGCTTCAATCTGATTCAGCAGCAGGAACGCTTTGAAGCCTTTGCCGAGGTTTACAACAATCAGCGGCCTCACCAGGCCCTCGGCATGCGCTTTCCCGGCGAGCTCTATACACCCTCGACCAGGCCCTTCTCACCGCCGGAGGAGCCCGACTACCCATTCCACGACAGGGCTGTCAGAGTCACGCAGTGCGGCAGAATCTGCATAGGCAAACGCAAGATCAATCTGAGTACCGTATTCGCCGGCCAAACCGTTGGCATACGCGAAGTCGACGACAAGATTTGGCTCGTCAGCTTCCTCGACTATGACTTAGGATACTTCGACGAGAAGGAAGGTCGGGTTGAGCCAGGGCCCAACCCTTTTAACCCGGAACTGTAAACGATGTCTCCGGGTTGATCTGTAAAGGATGTCTCCGGTACAGACCGCCGAAAAATGGTCGGGACGGCAGGATTTGAACCTGCGACCACCACACCCCCAGTGTGGTGCGCTACCAGACTGCGCTACGCCCCGACGGCTCGCCTTTGCGGCGAGACGCGCATTATACGCGACCGGGCCCGCGACACAACGGCCCGCGGGTCGGGAAGCTAGCGACCGGCGGGCTTCAACAGCTCGAGGACTTCCTCGAGGTCGCGGATCGATTCCTGGACCACGGCCTTGAGCTCCGCCGGTCGGATGCCCTTGTCACCGTCGTCGTCCATGCGCTGGCGGGCGCCACCGATGGTGTAGCCTTCCTCGTAGAGGAGCGAGCGGATCTGGCGGATCGTCAGCACGTCTTCGCGCTGATAGTAGCGGCGGTTGCCGCGACGCTTCACGGGCTTGAGCTGGGGAAACTCCTGCTCCCAGTAGCGCAGCACGTGAGGCTTTACGGCACAGAGTTCGCTGACCTCACCGATCGTGAAGTAGCGCTTCCCCGGGATCGCCGGCAGTTCGTTATTGTGGCTCGGTTCCAGCATACGCTTCCACCCTGGCCTTGAGCTTCTGCCCCGGCCTGAAGGTTACGACCCGGCGGGCGGAGATGGGAATCTCCTCGCCGGTCTTCGGGTTGCGGCCGGGCCGTTGGCTCTTGTCGCGCAGGTCGAAGTTACCGAAACCGGAAAGCTTCACCTGCTCATTGTTCTCAAGGCACGCGCGAATCTCCTCGAAAAACAGCTCGACGATTTCCTTTGCTTCGCGCTTGTTCAGACCCAGTTCCTCGAACAAGCGCTCGGCCATTTCCGATTTGGTCAGCGCAGTCATTATGCCTGTCGCTCAGCCCCGCAACGCCGCGTTATGGTTTTTTACCAGTGAATCAATGACTTGCTTCACAGCTTCGGTCACCTCCTCATCATCAAGAGTGCGCGATTGATCCCGGAAAGTCAAACCCAGCGCAAGACTTTTCCTTTTAGGATCAATGCCTTTCCCGGCATACACATCAAACAGGGTTAACTCCTTGAAGTAAGGGCCTGCTGTAGCACGAACATCGGCCATGATGGCCGCGGCCGTTACCTCGCGATCCACAATGACAGCAAGGTCGCGACGGATCTCCGGGAAGCGAGACACAGGCGCAAAGGCCGGCAAGCGCGCGTCGAGGAGCGCCGCAAGGTCGAGCTCGGCCACGTAGAGCGGCCGGTCAAGGTCCAGGGCGGCGAGGGTCTCCGGGTGCAGCGCACCGAGGTAGCCGACCAGCGCAGCGCCACGGTGAATGGCCGCCGTCTGTCCCGGGTGCAGCCCCGCGCGTTCGGCCGCAGCAAAGGTGAACTCGCCCTCGCACCCGGTCACGGCGAAGAGGCTCTCGAGATCTCCTTTCAGGTCGTAGAAATCCGCCGCGTCGCGGCTGCAGGCCCAGCCCTCGGGCTGCCGGCGGCCGCCGAGGAGCACAGCCAGGGTCGGCCGCTGGTCCAGGGAGCCGTCGTCTCCGGGGAGGAAACGCAGCCCCGTCTCGAAGAGCCGCGGCCTCGGTTGCTGTCGGTTCAGGTTACGCTGCGCCGTAGCCACCAGCCCGGGGATGAGACTCGTGCGCATCACCGCCATGTCGCTGGAGATAGGGTTGCGCAGGGCCACCGGCGCCAGCGCCGGGTCGAAGAGCGCCTGCTGCGTCCGGTCCACGAAGCTGTAGGTGATCGCCTCGCGGTAGCCGCGGGCGGCGAGATGGCGACGCACGCGGCGTTGCGACAGCTGCGTCTCCGGGCGCCGGGGCATGGCGAGTTCCGCACGGATGCGCGTAGCCGGTAGCCGATGATAGCCATGAACCCGGCCGAGCTCTTCAAGGAGGTCTGCCTCAATGGCGATATCGAAGCGCCAGGGCGGCACACCGCAGCGCCAGCCGTTATCGACGGCCTCGACGTTCAGGCCGAGGCCGCGCAGAATCCTCTCTACCGCGCCGTCGTCGATGGCCACGCCGAGCACACGCTCGATGCGGGCAGCGCGCAGCAGCACGGGCTCACGCTGCGGCAGAGCGTTTTCTTCTACCGCCTCGACTACCGGACCGGGCGCTCCGCCGACGATGGCCGTGAGCAACGCCGTGGCCCGCTCTATCGCGGGGCGCTGCAGCGTGAAGTCCACGCCGCGCTCGAAACGGTGCGAAGAATCCGTATGCAGCCCGAAGCTGCGGGCCTGGCCGGCGAGGTGTTCCGGGGCGAAGAAGGCGGACTCGAGGAAGATATCGGTGGTCTCAGGACCCACACCGCTGCCCTCGCCGCCCATGATGCCGGCCAGCGCCAGCGCACGACGCTCATCGGCGATGACCAGATTGCTGTCGCCGAGGGTGATCGTGTTGCCGTTGAGGAGCTCCAGGGTCTCGCCGGCCCTCGCCGTGCGCACCTCGATGCCGCCGGCCAGTACGCCGAGATCAAAGGCATGCATGGGCTGACCCAGCTCCAGGAGGAGGTAGTTGGTGATATCGACGACCGGATCGATGCTGCAGATACCGCCGCGGCGCAACCTCTCCTGCAGCCAGAGGGGGCTCGGGCGGGACAGGTCCACGCCGCGGATGACCCGGCCGACATAGCGCGGGCAGCGTGCCGGCGCCGCCAGGGAGACCGGGAAGGTGTCTTCGATGGTGGCGGCCACCGGCTCAAGGAGCGGCTCGCAGACAGCGATGCCGTTGAGCGCCCCGACTTCCCGGGCCACGCCGCGCATGCCAAGGCAGTCGGCGCGGTTCGGCGTGAGATCCACCTCGATGACCACGTCGTCGAGGCCGAGGGTCTCGCGCAGATCCTGGCCGACGATCGCCTCCGGCGGCAACTCCATGAGGCCTTCGTTGGCTTCAGAGAGGCCGAGCTCGGCCTCGGCGCAGAGCATGCCCTGGCTCTCGACGCCGCGCAGCTTCGCGCGCTTGATACGGAAGTCGCCGGGCAGTTCGGCGTCCACGGTGGCAAGCGGCGCCTTGAGGCCCACGCGGGCATTGGGCGCGCCGCAGACGATCTGCAGTAATTCCTCGCCACCGGCCTTCACCTGGCAGACGCGTAGCTTGTCGGCGTCCGGGTGCTGCTCGGCACTGACGATCTCGCCGACCACCACGCCCTCGAAGGCGCCGGCCACAGGGCTTATGGCGTCCACTTCAAGACCCGCCATGGTGAGCTGCTCGGCGAGGCCCGCGCTGTCGAGCGCCGGGTCAACCCATTCGCGGAGCCATTGTTCACTGATCTTCACGGTTACTGTCTCCCGGCTGGCCTAGAACTGCGCGAGGAAGCGCTGGTCGTTATCGAAGAAGAGTCGCAGGTCACCCACGCCGTAGCGCAGCATGGCCAGGCGCTCCACGCCCATGCCGAAGGCGAAGCCCGCGTAGCGATCCGGGTCGATGCCCGACAGCTCGAAGACCCGCGGGTGCACCATGCCGCAGCCCATGATCTCTAGCCACCCGGTGTGGCTGCACACGCGGCAGCCCTCGCCCCCGCAGTGCACGCACTGCATGTCGACCTCGGCGCCGGGCTCCACGAAGGGGAAATAGGACGGGCGGAAGCGCACCGCGAGGGACTGTTCAAAGAAGGACTGCAGGAAGTCTTCGATGAGGCCCTTGAGATCCGCCAGGGTGGAGTGCTCGTCCACCAGCAGACCCTCAACCTGGTGGAACATGGGCGTATGGGTGAGGTCCGAGTCGCAGCGGTAGACGCGCCCCGGGCAGATGATGCGGAAGGGCGGCTCGCGACTCTCCATAACCCGTACCTGCACCGGGGAGGTGTGCGTGCGCAGCACCGTGCCCTCGTCCACAAAGAAGGTGTCGTGCTCGGCCCGGGCCGGGTGGTTCGGCGGGAAGTTCAAGGCCTCGAAATTGTGGTAGTCGTCCTCGATCTCCGGGCCCTCGGCGATCTCGAAGCCCACGGCACTGAAAAAGTCCTCCATGCGCTCGATGGTCCGGGTGACCGGGTGCAGGCTCCCGGTGCCCTCGCCCCGGCCCGGCAGCGTCACGTCAATGGCTTCGCCGGCCAGCCGCTCGGCGACGGCGGCGGTATCGAGGGCAGCCTTGCGCCCGGCAATGAGACCCTGGAGGCTCTCCTTCACTTCGTTGATTCGCGCGCCGGCGGCCGGGCGCTCCTCGGCCGAGAGCTTGCCGAGCCCTTTCAGGAGCGCGGTCACACGCCCCTTCTTGCCGAGGTAGTCGACCCGAAGCTGTTCCAGGGCCGCGCCGTCGCCGGCGGCCTCGATGGCGGCGCGGGCCTCGCCGGCCAGCTCTTCCAGGTTGTCCATGTCAGTCCCCTACGATCCGCGGCGGAAAGGCCGCCGGCAATAGAAAAGGCTTATCGCCTGTTGCGGGGCGAGGGCAGGATACTTCTCTCAGTCGCTCCACGATATTCGCTTTGTGAGAGAAGTATCCCGCCCTCACCCCTCCGGCCTTACGCACTTCAGGCGCATCCTGTGCGCCCAGGAAAGCCACGATGAACCAAAAAAAAGGGAAAGAGCCAGGCCCTTTCCCTTCATCCAGAGTGCAACAAGCGAACCGCCGTAGCGGTGGGATGGGTCTTAAGCGGCCAGCGCCGCTTTCGCCTGCTCCACCACCTCGGCAAAGGCCGGCTTGTCGTGTACGGCCAGGTCAGCGAGCACCCGACGGTCCAGCCCGATCTCGGCCTTCTTCAGGCCGTTGATGAACTGGCTGTAGGGCATACCGTTAGCACGCGACTGGGCGTTGATCCGGGTGATCCAGAGGGCCCGGAACTGGCGCTTGCGCTGGCGACGGTCACGGTAGGCGTACTGCCCGGCCTTGGTAACCGCCTGCTTGGCAACCCGGAACACGCGGCTGCGTGCGCCGTAGTAACCCTTGGCTTGCTTGAGAATCTTCTTGTGCCGCCGATGGGCGACGACACCACGTTTTACGCGAGGCATAGTAGTCTCCTGTGTCCGTCAGTCGCTTAGCGGGCCCGCAGCATGCGGTCGATGAGCACCTTGTCGCTCGGGTGGATCATGTCCGTCCCGCGCAGCTGGCGCTTCCGCTTGGTCGTCATCTTGGTCAGGATGTGGCTCTTGTAAGCGTGCTTGCGCTTATAGCCGCCAGCAGTCTTTTTGAACCGCTTGGCCGCCCCGCTGTGAATTTTTGCTTTTGGCATGTCAGTACTCCGCTGTCGAAGTTTCAATTACGAGCGCATCAGGGCATTCACGGGCCGCTAACCGCTCTTCTTTCTCGGGGCGATGACCATGGTCATCTGCCGCCCCTCCATCTTCGGGAACTGCTCGACGGACCCGAGTTCCTGAAGATCCGCCTCTACCCGCTTGAGGAGCTCCAGGCCGAGTTCCTGGTGGGCCATCTCACGGCCGCGAAAGCGCAGCGTGACCTTGGCCTTGTCTCCGTTTTCGAGGAAGCGCGTCAGGTTGCGCAGCTTCACCTCGTAATCGCCCTGTTCCGTCCCGGGACGGAATTTCATTTCCTTGATCTGCGTCCGCTTCGCCTTCTTCTTCTGCAGGTTCTTCTGCTTCTTGGCCTCGAAGACGTGCTTGCCGTAATCCATGATCTTGCAGACTACCGGCTCGGACTGATCGGCAATAAGCACCAGGTCGAGGCTCTCGGCCTCGGCCCTGGCACGGGCGTCGGCCATCGGCACGATGCCGATCTGCTCGCCGTCAGAACCGATGAGGCGACAGGTGGTCGCCGTGATTTCGTCGTTCGTTAGGGCGCGTTTGCCCTTGCCTGCGTCTTTCTTAATGCTGCTTCTCCAATGCAATACGACCGCGTCGCGCCACATCCTCCGCAAGGATCCGGCTGAATGCCTCGAGGTCCATAGACCCCAGATCCTCACCGCTGCGGGCGCGCACGGCCACGGTCTGCGATTCGACTTCCTTGTCCCCGATTACCAGGAGGTAGGGAACACGCTGAATCGTGTGCTCGCGGATTTTAAAGCCGATCTTCTCGTTTCTCAAGTCCGAAATGACACGAAAGCCCTTGTTTTGCAAGGAATCTTCCACACTTTTCACATAATCGTGCTGCTTATCGGTGATATTGAGCACCACAGCCTGGGTCGGCGCCAGCCAGGCCGGGAAGGCGCCTTCGAAATGCTCGATGAGAATCCCGATGAAACGCTCGAAGGAACCGAGGATGGCCCGGTGCAGCATCACCGGCACTTTCCGCGAGCCGTCCTCGGCCACGTACTGCGCGTCCAGGCGGCCCGGCATGGAGAAATCCACCTGAATCGTGCCCAGCTGCCAGATCCGACCGATGCAGTCCTTCAGGGAGAACTCGATCTTCGGCCCGTAGAAGGCGCCTTCCCCCGGCAGTTCCTCCCAGTCAAGGCCCTGGGCATCGAGGGCATCGGCAAGGGCTTTCTCGGCCCGGTCCCAGTCCTCATCGGTCCCCACCCGCTGCGCCGGGCGCGTCGACAGGCGGTAGATGACGTCCTCGAAGCCGAAGTCCGCATAGACTTCATGCAGGAAGTCGATAAAGCGCGACACCTCCGGTTGGATCTGCTCTTCCGTGCAGAAGATATGCGCGTCGTCCTGGGTGAAGCCGCGCACTCGCATGATGCCGTGCAGGGAACCCGAGGGCTCGTTGCGGTGGCAGCTGCCGAATTCCGCCAGGCGCAGGGGCAGGTCCCGGTAGGAGCGCAGGCCCTGGTTGAAGACCTGCACGTGGCAGGGGCAGTTCATGGGCTTGACCGCGTAGTCACGCTCCTCCGCCTTGAGCATGAACATGTCGTCGCCGAACTTGTCAGCGTGGCCGGACTTTTCCCAGAGGGTCATGTCCACCACCTGCGGCGTGCGAATTTCCTGGTAGCCGTGGGCGTGCTGCTGGGCGCGCATGTATTGCTCGATGACCTGATAGAGCGTCCAGCCCGCCGGGTGCCAGAAGACCATGCCCGGGGCCTCTTCCTGGGTGTGGAAGAGGTCGAGCTTTCTGGCGATCTTGCGGTGATCACGCTTCTCAGCCTCCTCGAGGCGCGTGAGGTACTGCTTGAGCTGCTTCTTGTCGCCCCAGGCCGTGCCGTAGATGCGCTGCAGCATGTCGTTCTTCGCATCGCCACGCCAGTAGGCGCCGGCCAGCTTGGTGAGCTTGAAAGCGCCGAGCTTGCCCGTGCTGGGCACGTGCGGACCGCGGCAGAGGTCCATCCATTCGCCCTGACGGTAAAGGGAAATCTCCTCGCCCTCGGGCAGCTCGCGGATGATCTCCACCTTGTAATGTTCGCCCTGCTCCGCAAACAAGGCGGCGGCTTCATCCCGGTCCATGACCAGGCGCTCGACCGGGAGGTCCTCGGCGGCGAGCTCCGCCATGCGCTGCTCGATCTTCGGCAGGTCGTCGGGGGTGAAGTGGTGCTCGCCGGCAAAGTCATAATAGAAGCCGTCCTCGATCACCGGGCCGATGGTGACCTGGGTGCCCGGGTAGAGGTCCTGCACCGCCATGGCCAGCAGGTGGGCCGTGGAGTGGCGGATGACCTCGAGGCCGGCATCGTCGCGGCCGGTAATAATAGCAAGGGCAGCGTCGCCCTCGATGCAATGGCTGGTGTCGACCTCACGGCCGTCGACCACGCCGGCCAGGGCGGCCTTGGCCAGGCCCGGGCCGATGTCGGCAGCGACCTCGTGAACAGTTACCGGCCGGTCGAATTCACGGACGCTGCCGTCAGGCAAAGTAATCGCGGGCATATTGATCCTCCTCCAGTGGTGGCCCCTACGCCAGGCCACGTGACTAACGGTGCAGCGCAGGATGCACCGGCTGCAAGGGCGCGAAATGATGCCCGAAAACGCCCCGGATTGAAACCACAAGCGGGACCTATGCGGCTACCGCTTCCGCCCTGTTGCGGCCCTCTTCCTTCGCGCGGTACAGCGCCTGATCCGCGCGTGACACCAGCTCTGCAGCGCTCGCACAGTCGATTGCCCCGCACTCCGCGACCCCCAGGCTGATGGTCACGTACCCGAAGGGTGACGCCGCATGGGGGATGCGTGCCTCCTCGACGGCGCGACGGAGCTTATCCGCCAGGAAGCCCGCCGGGGCCGTACCGGTGGTCTCGATCACGGCAAACTCCTCTCCGCCAATGCGTGCCCGGAAGTCCGAACCGCGCTGGGTCTGCTGCCGCAGGAGATCGGCCACGCGGCGCAGGCATTCGTCGCCGGCGGGATGTCCGTGTGGTCGTTGTACTGCTTGAAACATTCGATATCGATCTGGCGGGTAAGCGTGTGCGAAGGAGCGCAGCAGCTTACTGAACAAGTGTGCCGTTGTCCGTCCCGCGCGCGCCAGCGACGGGCAGCGACGGTTTTTGAGGCAGATCAAGGGGGCAGGAGTCGAAAAGCATTAGCCTGACAGCTGATGTGAAAATTCCCTAACAAAGGAGAGGCCCCGTGAACCATCTCTTCAAACTTCTCTGCGGTGTGGTGGCCGCGCTGGCCCTGACTCAGGTGGCCGCAGCCGCAGAGCTGCGCGAACGCGCCCTGGGGATGTTCTCGCCCCTGCCGTCGACCTTCCCGGCCCTGAAAGACAACGTCATCACCGGAGAAAAGATCGAACTCGGCAAAGCGCTGTTCTTCGATCCACGCATGTCTGCCTCGGGCGTCTTCTCCTGCAATTCCTGCCACAACCTCGCCACCGGCGGTGATGACAACATGGAAACCTCAATCGGCCACGCCTGGCAGAAAGGACCGCGCAACTCGCCCACGGTGCTCAATGCCGTGTTCAACGAGGCGCAGTTCTGGGACGGGCGCGCAGCAGACCTTGCGGAGCAGGCCAAGGGGCCGGTGCAGGCGGGAGTCGAGATGGCAAACACGCCCGCTAACGTGGTGGCGACACTCACCTCAATGCCCCAGTATGTGGCGTGGTTCGAGGAGGCTTTCCCCGAGGAGAAAAACCCCGTCAGCTTCGATAATTTCGCCAAAGCGATCGAAGCCTATGAGGCTACGCTCATCACCCCCGCACCGTTCGATGCGTGGCTCAATGGTGACGACGGCGCATTGACCGGGGATCAGCTGGCCGGGCTGGAACTGTTCATGAACAAGGGTTGTTCGGCGTGCCACAACGGCGTCAATCTGGGCGGCAATGGCTACTTCCCTTTCGGCCTGATCGAGAAGCCCGGTGCCGACGTGCTGCCGCCCGACGACCGAGGCCGCTTTGCAGTGACCAAAACCGCAGACGATTCCTACGTTTTCCGCGCCTCGCCGCTGCGTAACATCGACCAGACCGCGCCGTATTTTCACTCCGGCAAGGTCTGGGACCTGAAGGTGGCCGTGCAGATCATGGGCACCTCGCAGCTGGGCACCGAGATCAACGATCAGCAAGCTGATCAGATCGTGGCCTTCCTCACGGCGTTGACCGGCAAGGTACCCGAGGTGGTCTATCCGGTGCTGCCGCGCGAAACCTCACAGACGCCCCGGCCCAGCGGCGAGCTCCAATAAGCCCGGCCCCCGCGGCGGCGCCTGCCCGGACGTGGTAAGCGCCGCCGCCTCCACCACGTAACGCAGGGGCCCGCCCACGGCCACTGCGTCGAAAGGAAAGCAGGTCACCAGCACGAGCCCGTCCTCGAGGCTTGCGCGAAGCGGTCCGGCGCGGCTGTCGAGGACTCGCTGGCGCACCACTTCATAGGTCCGCGTGCTGCCACCGCGGACCGTAAGCAGCAGCCGGTCTCCCGGGGTGACTGCTGCAAGCCAGGCAAAATGGGTGTCACGATGACCGGCCAGAAGCACGACGCCCGGTTCACCGGGGGCCGCGCCCGTCGGGTCCAGGCCCGGGCCGAAGGCGAGTGCCTGACCGTTGGTGCCGTACAGCACGTACTGGGTCTCACCCAGCGACGGTATCGAAAGGCGGGCCACAGGCCAGGTGTCTGCCCAGGGCCAGGGACGGGGCCTGGCAGCATCCGGTTGCTGGGCCCAGGCGCGGGCGATAAGCCACTGGGCGAGCAGCGCCTTGCCGTGGATCACGCCGGCCCCGCCCAGGAGCCAGGCAGCGCCGGCGAGTAGCGCCACGGCCAGTAGCACTCGTGGCCCCCTCACGGTGTCCGTCCCTCCTCACGCAGGGCGAAGAGCACAGTAGCCATAAAGAGCAGCAGCAGCCCTGCCCAGATCTTCGCCCGGGCCGTCGTCGCCGTAGCCGGGAACGCAAAGGGCTGCGGCGCCTGGCCGGCGGGCCGGGCATTGGGCGCCACGCTATCGCGGGCATCGACCTTCGCCGGCCGGGCGCGACGCTCCTCGACGGCGATGAAACTGGTGAAAGGCGTCAGCAGCTGGTGCGTGAGCGCCAGCGGCAACACCTGGGCACGCACTGCCTGGCGCTCCGCACCCACTTCCAGCGTATCGAGGAGGGCCTGCACGCGGCCACGGGCCCAAAGTGTGCCCACCCCCGGCGCATCGCCGCTTCTCTCATTCACCACCAGCGTCTGCGACCACAGCTCACCGGCCCGCTGGCCGGTTATCTTGACCGATCCATCCAGCGCCCCGGGTAGAGCCACAGCCTGCAGCACCGGCTGCCCGGTATAGAGGTCCGGGACGATCGCCGGCACCGCATCGGCGCCGGCGGGCCAGCGCACGTCGATGCCAGTGAGCACCGGGCTCGCCAGGCGAGCCAGCAGCGCATCCATGGCCGGGCCCGCCTCCTCCGCTTTGCCGATGTGGGTAAAGGTGCCCCGGCCGACCTCCGAGGCCCGGCGCATGAACCAGCTGTTCGGCGCCGAGCCGATGCCCACGGTAAACAGCCGCGCCCGGCCAAGGCGCTCCCGGATGCGGGCAAAGAGCGCCCGCTCGTTACCAACGGCGCCATCGGTGATGAACACCACCTGCCGCAGTCGCCCGGCACCCTGCTCTGCCGCCGGCAGCGCCAGCTCCAGAGCCGGCCGCATTTCCGTGCCGCCGCGAGCATCGAGGCGATCGACATAGCGGCGGGCCGCCTGCAGCGCTGCCGGCGTCGCTGCCTGCGCCGACGGGTAGAGCGCCTCGACCTTGTCGTCGAAGGCAATGACGTTGAAGTGATCCTCCGGCCGCAGTGCCGCCAGGGCGGCATGCACACTGGCCCGGGCCTGCTCGATGGGCGTGCCACCCATGGAGCCGGAGCGGTCCACCACCAGCACCAGCTCCCGGGGCGGTGGCGCTTGGCCGCCGGGCCGCGGCGGCAGAAGCATCAGGTACGCGTAGTGCTGCCCGTCGACCACCTCACTGTAAAGGGCCGCGGCCGGCGCTGTGCCGCGCACCGGAACCCAGCGCAGGACGAAGTCCCGGTCCATCTCGGCGACGCCGGCACGCAGTGAGGCACGGTAACGGGCACCGTCGCGCTCAAGGGCGAGGTCGTGGTAGAGCGCCTCCACCGACGCCAGGGGCACGCCGGCATCAAGCGACAGCGCCACCTGCATCGGATTGAGCGGCGCCGCATCGCTGCCCGCGGCAGCGTGCTGGAGGGGCGTGATGCGGTGGGCGTCCGGCACCTGGTCCGTCGGCCGGCTCCAGTTATCACCCGCCGTGTCCGGCTCACCCACCAGCGGCTGGCCGGGGATGTAGCGCGGTGTCACGGTACTCGGAAAGCGCAGGGAGAACACGCCATCCTCGTAGGCAACGGGCAGCACCAGCTCCAGACGCACCCGCACTGTCTCCCCCGGCGGAATGTTGGCAAGGCGGCTGGTGAACAGGTTCGGCCGCTGCTGCTCGACGAGCGCAGCCTGCTTGCCCTCGCGCTTTGCCGCTTCAAAGACCTTTGCCGCCTCCTCGCGCTCGCGGACCCGGCCGCGGATCACGCGCTCGCCGACGACGAAGTCCAGGCGCCGCACCGCCGCCTGCCCGGGCAGGGGGAAACTGTACACACCGTGGCGCCAGCCCGGTGCCGTATTCTCAAAGGACTGCTCGAGCACCGCCACGGCCACCAGACCGTGAATCTCCAGCGAGAGGTCGCTCGCCTGGCGTAGGGAGAGAGTCGCCTTGCCGGCGTCATCGACCAGCGCCAGCGCCGGGCCCTCGGCGCGCGCCGGCGCCGTGTCGAGCAGTATGAGAAACAGTAGCGCCAGCATCGCGCGGCCCAGCCAGCGCAGCACCAGGGTGGTGAAGGGGAACGTAACAGATGCGGTTGTTGTCATGGCGATGCTCCTGAGGACGAATGGCCCTGGGGCAGGCGCGTCTTCGCGCCGGGGCCGGTGGCGTAGCCACCAACCCGACCGCGGCTGTGACACCGCTCCCACAGGGGCATGGAACCAGTACACCTTCCCGCGGTGGCACCACGCCGCCGCTGCCATGGCACGGCGCCGATCAATTGTGGCGAATCGTGGCAGCCGCTTGAGGGCGGCGGGGCTTTCTGGAATGCTGCGCCCAACCGAAGCAAGGCATCCGCCTATGCGCCAGCACATCGCCATCGTCGAAGATGAGGCCGCCATCGCGGCGAACTACAGCGAGGCCCTCGCTCGCCAGGGCTTCCGAGTCAGCACCTACCGGGACCGGCCCAGCGCCAGCCTCGCCCTCGCCGAGCAGCTGCCGGATCTGGCCATCATCGACGTGGGCCTCGGCGACGACGTGGAAGGCGGCTTCGAGCTTTGCCGGGAGCTGCGCGCGCGCAGCCCGGAACTGCCCATCGTCTTCCTCACGGCGCGGGACTCGGAGCTGGACATCGTCTCCGGCCTGCGCCTCGGCGCCGACGACTACCTCACCAAGGACATCAGCCAGGGCCATATGCTGGCGCGCATCCACGCCCTGCTGCGCCGGGTGCAGGCCCTGCGCACGCCGGTGGCGCATGAGGACGTGCTCGAGCGCGGCGCCCTGTCGCTGAACGTGGAGCGCATGACGGCACACTGGGGCGCGGCGCGGGTGGACCTTACGGTGACCGAGTTCTGGATCGTCCACGCCCTCGCCCGCCACCCGGGCCACGTGAAAAACCGGCAGCAACTCATGGACGCCGCCAGCGTCGTGCTCGACGACAACACGGTGACCTCGCACATCAAGCGGATCCGCCGCAAGTTCCAGGGCATCGACGACGCCTTCGCCGCCATCGAGACTGCCTACGGCATGGGCTACCGCTGGCAGGACGCGTGAACCTCCGCCGGCAGCTGCTGGCTGTCTCCCTGCTGCTCCTCGCCCTGCCCTGGGCAGGCTGCCAGTTTGTGCGCGAAATGGAAGGCGCCCTGCGCAGCGGCCAGGCGCAGGCCGTAGCCGCGAGTGCCCGGGCCATCGCCGCCTCCCTGCACGACCAGCCGCAGCGCTTTGCCCCTACCCCCCTCGAAGCACGGCCGGCCGCCGCAGAGCAAAGCCTCTATGCCCGGCCGGGACCGCCGGTCATCATCGATGGCTATGCCGACGACTGGGTGGACGAGGCGCGCCAGCAGCTTACGGGGGACCAGAGCCTGACCGTGCACTATGCGCTGCGTGAGCACGGCGAGCGGGTGTTCCTGCTTCTCGAGGTGCATGACGCCACGCCAGGCTACAGTGACCCGCTGCATCCCCGGGAAAACGGCGATCGCGTGCGGCTGCGCTTCGGGCGCGACGGCATGCGCGAGGCACTCATCGCCACCTCGGCGCCCGGACCGGTGCGTGCGCGGCCGCGCAACAGCAGCCTCCCCCTGCTCGACGCGCGGCGCCTTCGCGGCAGCTGGCAGGACAGCGAAGCGGGCTACCGGCTGGAACTGGACCTCCCGCTGGCGCTCATCGAAGGGCACCTGGCCTTTACCGTTATCGACGCGGATGCTTCGGGTGACCGGACGTCCGTGGGCAGTGCCCCCGAAGGACCGGCACCTGTGCTGGTGCGCCGCGCTGCCGCGCTCGACGAGCACCTCGCGCGCTTCGCTGACCCGGGCACCCGGCTCCAGGCCGTCGACGGCCAGGGCTACCTGGCCGGTGCGGCCGCCGGCGGGCCGGCCCGGGGGAACGGCACCGGCAACACCTTCTGGGCGCTGCGGGCCCTGTACCGCAGCATTCTCCGCGACCGGCCCCTGCCACCGGCGCCGGCACCCGCTGCGGGGCAGCTTGCCAGCACGGAAGTGGACAGCGCGCTGACCGGCAGCGCCGCAGCGGCCTGGTACCTCGGCGACAGCGGCAGCGCCCGGGTGGCCGCCGCGGCCCCCGTCTTTGCCGACGACGCGGTGCTAGGCGTGGTGCGTGTCAGCCAGGACAGCGAGCAGTACCTCGCCCTCGCCGATGCGGCCACGGGCCGGGTGCTGGCCCTGAGCCTGGCGGTGATGGCCTTTGCGGTGCTGGTACTGCTGGGTTACGCGAGCCTCCTCGGCTGGCGCATCCGCCGCCTGGGGCAGGCAACGGCGGCCGTGGTGGACAAGGACGGCGCCGTCGCGGGCGCGTTCCCGCGCAGCCGCGCCGGCGACGAGATCGGCGATCTCTCCCGCCGCTTCGCAGACCTGCTGGGGGCCATCGGCGGCTACAACGATTATCTGAAGCACCTGGCCCGGCAGCTAGGCCACGAACTTCGCACACCTATCGCCGTCATTCAGTCATCGCTCGACAACCTCGAGGACAATCGCCTGGCGCCGGCAGAGCGCGCGACCTACCTGCAGCGGGCCCGGGACGGTCTCGGCCGCCTGACCCGTATCCTCGCCGCCATGAGTGAGGCGTCGCGGCTGGAGGACAGTATCCGTGCCGCCGAGCTGGCGCCGCTCGAGCTGGTGCCGCTGCTAAAGGAAGTCGCGGGCGCCTACGACGACAGCTACCCGGCGCACCGCGTACGCTTCACGCCAGAGACGGGCACAGAGGGCGCCACTATCGAAGGCAGCGCGGAACTGCTGGTGCAGGCCCTGGACAAGCTGGTGGACAACGCGGCGTCCTTCGCGCCGGCGGGCAATACCATTACCGTAAAGCTCGCGCCAGCGACCGGCGGCTGGCAAGTCGCCGTGGACAACCCGGGCCCCACCCTGCCGGAGACACTACGCGGACAACTTTTCGAGCCCATGGTGTCGCTAAGGGCTGAGCGCGGCGCCTCGCCGCACCTGGGTCTGGGCCTGCACGTGGTGCAGCTCATCACCCGGCGCCTCGGCGGCAGGGCCTCAGCGGAAAACCGCCCGGGCAACGATGGCGTCGTGTTCTGCCTGTGGCTGCCACGGGCGGCAGTCAGTGCAGGAACGCCAGCTGCTTGAGCTCCGCTACCTGGTCACGCAAGGCCGCAGCCTCCTCGAACTCGAGGTTTTTAGCGTGCTCGTGCATCTGTTTTTCCAGGGTCTCGAGCTTGCGGGCCAGGGCCGTCGGTGAGAGGTTCTGCAGGTCTGCGCTGTAGCTGAGGCTGTCCTCGGCCACCTTGCGCCCCTTCGCCCGGGCCTTGGTGGGCATGCGCCGGGCGCCTTCCATGATGTCCGCCACGGACTTCTCCACGCCCCGGGGCGTGATGTGGTGCTCGGCGTTGAAGGCCTCCTGCTTCTCGCGCCGGCGCGCCGTCTCGTCCATGGCCCGCTGCATGGAACCGGTGATCCTGTCGGCGTAGAGGATCGCCCGGCCCTCCAGGTTCCGGGCTGCGCGGCCGATGGTCTGGATGAGGGAGCGATCGGACCGCAGGAAGCCCTCCTTATCCGCATCAAGAATCGCCACCAGCGCCACCTCGGGCATATCGAGGCCCTCGCGCAACAGGTTGATGCCCACAAGCACGTCGAACTTGCCAAGGCGCAGATCGCGGATGATCTCCACCCGCTCCACCGTGTCGATGTCCGAGTGCAGGTAGCGCACACGGATATCGTGCTCGGCCAGGTACTCCGTAAGATCTTCCGCCATGCGCTTGGTGAGCGTGGTCACCAGTATCCGCTGGCCTGTCTCAAGAACGATGTGGATCTCGCTGAGCAGGTCATCCACCTGCGTCGTTGCCGGCCGCACCTCTACCGCCGGGTCCACCAGGCCCGTGGGCCGCACCACCTGCTCCACCACCTGGCCGGCGTGTTTCTCTTCATACGGCCCGGGCGTTGCCGACACAAACACGGCCTGGGGCAGCAGCTGCTCCCACTCCTCAAAGCGCAGGGGCCGGTTGTCCAGCGCTGACGGCAGGCGGAAGCCGTACTCCACCAGTGTCTCCTTGCGCGAGCGGTCGCCCTTGTACATCGCGCCGATCTGCGGAATGGTCGCGTGGGACTCATCGATGATGCACAACGCATCATCCGGCAGGTACTCGAAGAGCGTCGGCGGCGGCTCGCCGGGGGCGCGGCCGGAGAGGTAGCGCGAGTAGTTCTCCACGCCCTGGCAGTAGCCCAGCTCGCGGATCATCTCGATATCGTAGCGGGTACGCTGCTGCAGCCGCTGCGCCTCCACCAGCTTTTCGGCACCCTTGAGCTGGGCGACGCGCTCCTCCAGCTCCAGCTCGATGTGCTCGATGGCGTTCAGCATAACGTCCCGGGAGGTCACGTAGTGCGTCTTGGGGAAAATCGTGACCCGCGGCAGCCGGTCGCCGATGGCACCGGTGAGCGGGTCGAAGGTGACGATGTTCTCGATCTCCTCGTCAAAGAGCTCCAGGCGCACCGCCTCGGACTCTGCGTCCGCCGGAAAGATGTCAATCACATCGCCGCGCACCCGGTAGGTGCCGCGGGAGAAATCCACATCGTTGCGCGTGTACTGCAGCTCCGCCAGCTGCCGCAGGACCTCGCGCTGATCGACCATCTCGCCGCGGGAGAGATGCATGACCATGCGGAAATAGGACTGCGGATCACCAAGACCATAGATGGCGGACACCGTCGCCACCACCAGGCAGTCCCGCCGCTCGAGGAGGGCCTTGGTGGCGGAGAGGCGCATCTGCTCGATGTGGTCGTTGATGGAGGCATCCTTCTCGATGAAGGTATCCGACGACGGCACGTAGGCCTCGGGCTGGTAGTAATCGTAGTAGGAGACGAAGTACTCCACGGCATTGTCCGGCAGAAACTCCCGGAATTCCCCGTAGAGCTGCGCCGCCAGGGTCTTGTTGTGGGCCATGATGATCGTCGGCCGCTGCACCCGCTCCACCACGTGGGCCATGGTGAAGGTCTTGCCGGAGCCTGTCACACCGAGCAGTGTCTGCGACGCCAGCCCCGCCTCGATGCCCTTCACCAGGGCATCGATGGCCTTCGGCTGGTCGCCGGCGGGCTGGAACTTGGATGCAACCCGGAAGGGCTTGCCGGTAGACACAGGCGGACTCCACTCATCGACGCGAGCCGACCATTATGACCAACTGTCCCCGCTCCGTGTAAGAGGCACGCCCTTACCGATCTACTGCCCTCGATGAATTCCCCCCTGTCGGAGGCGCGTCCCTGCACCGACAGCGCCCGGCACTGACCACGGCAGCAAAATCGCCCGCCAGTATTGACCCCTGCTGCGCGCCCCAGTAATATGCGCGCCTCTCGCCCCCGGGGCGGGACTACTCCGCCTTAGCTCAGTTGGTAGAGCAACTGACTGTTAATCAGTGGGTCGCTGGTTCGAGCCCAGCAGGCGGAGCCAAATTGCTAGTGGAGACTTGGGTTACAGCGATGTAGCCCATTTTTTTACCCGCCAGCTGCCCGCGAGGGCGAACGAAACCGCACAGACACCGAGCCTTGAAGCGCCTGAACACGACCCCTTCCCTGCCCCACCTTCTGCTCGCCCTGCTGCTGGCCCTCGGCGCTGTCAACGCCCACGCCATGCAGATTTTTGTCAAGACCCTCACCGGCAAGACCATCGCGCTGGACGTCGAGCCCAGTGACACCATCGAGAACGTCAAGCAGAAGATCCAGGACAAGGAAGGCATTCCCCCGGATCAGCAGCGCCTGATTTTCGCCGGCAAGCAGCTCGAGGATGGCAAGACGCTCAGCGACTACAACATCCAGAAGGAAGCCACGCTGCACCTCGTCCTGCGCACGCGGCGGACCTTTACCGGCCAACTGCCCGGCGGCAAAGACGGCACCATCAGCTTCACCACCGAGGACGCGGGCTGCACCTTTCAGGAAGCCCCGGTGTTCTCCGCAGCGGCCGACCCGCCGGAGGGCATCCCCTTCCCCTACGGCGTGGTCGCCTTCACGGCAGCGAACTGCACCGCCGGCGCCGCCATCACCGTCACCCTCGACGTCGGTGAGCCCCTGCCTGCCGGGGCGACGGCGTGGAAAACCGACCCCTGGGCCCGCATCGGAGGCGTCACCGTGAGCGGCAGCACGATCCGCTACACCGTGACCGACGGCGGGCCGCTGGATGCCGATGGCAGCGCCAACGGCAGCATCGTGGACCCGGTGGGTATTGGCCTCGGCGGCGTGAACGTCCCCGCCCTGCCCGCTATCGGGCTCGCCCTGCTGGCCGGCCTGCTGACCCTGCTGGGCCTGCGGAGCGCAAAGACCGCCTAACCCAGAACGAACATTGACCGCCCGCGAGGGCTATCCCTTTATCAGAGAACCCAAGACCCTATGCTGACAGCCAACCGCCTCGAAAAAATCATGGAGCTCGAACAGGAACTCCGCGCCGAATACCAGCAGCAGCTGGACAATCAGCAAGCGGCCATCGATGCCGCCCTCGCCGAGAAGGCCGACCTCCAGGCCACCATCGACAAGCAGCTCGAAACCATCCAGGAGCTGACCGGCAAGGCCAGCGACACCCAGAAGGTCGAGCAGCGCAACCGCGAGCTCCACAACCGCGCCGACAACCTCCAGGGCGAGATCGCCGAGCTGAAGCAGCGGTTGAAGACGCTGCAGAAAGACCTGGCAGCGGTGCGGGAAGAGAACAAGACTCTGACCCAGTACGACCCGGCGCGGATGAAGAAGAACCTCGATGCGAGCAAGAAGAAGCTGGCCGAGAAGCAGCGGGATAACGAAAGTCTGCAGAAAGCGCTGACCGAGAGCCGGAAGGAGCAGGCGGTGCTGGAGCGCAAGGTCGCCGAGCTCGAAGCCAAGCAGACCGAGACGGACGCAGGCGACGACAGCGAGACCCCGGCGGACGCCCCATCACAGGACCAGGCATCGGCCGCCTGACAGGTTTCAGCGGGCTGTCAGGCCTTTCATACAGGCACCGACCATGTCTGACTCCTCTGGCATTGTGCGCGCAGCCGGTGAAGGCGTAGGCAACTTCCTCGCCGGCATTCCGCCGGCACTGATCGATTTCTTCAGTGGTATCGCTGCCGGCGCCGGCCTGCACGGCATGCTCGACTGGGCGGCGATGATCTTTGGCCTGGGGCTGCTGCTATCCGCAGCGCGCGGGCTGCGCAGAAAGCGCATCGTGGGGCCAATGATTGGCGGCGCCATCGGCGTGACCTTGATGGGCTGGGCGATTGCTTGAGCGCTGAGGGCGTTACGGCAAAGCTGCCCGAGCCGAAGCCACAGGGCATTTCCCGTTTTTACTTGAAGCGATCGCGGGCCGATGAAAGGGCGTCCTCCATTGCGCCCCAGGCATCTTCGGCCCGGTGCTTGACGTCCTCCCATGCACTCGCGCTGGCTTCGCGCAGTTCAGCCATCTCAGCAGGTGTGTGCCAGTCGCCGAAGGTCGGCGTTGTGATGGATGTGCGTCCCCTCGCTACTCTGGTTGCAAAGCGCCAGCATGGCGGACGCTACCGTGACGGCTGAAATGCCACTGTAGCGATCCAGAGGCCCTATCGTCAGCCGGCGCAGCATCGGGTCCAGCCGTTGCAGCAGTGCCTCACCGGGTCGGCGCTCTCTACGGCGGCCAAGCAGCAGGCCGGGCCGCACTATATCCAGGCGAGCAAACCCCAGAGCCGCCAGATCGCGCTCGATTTCACCTTTGACCTTCGAGTAGAAAACGGGCGACCGGACGTGGGCACCAACGGCGGTGATCGCGACAAAGTGCTGTATGCCCACGGCATGGGCCGAGCGCGCGAAATAGAGCACAGCATCATGATCGACTGCGTAGAAGTCAGCCCGGGAACCAGCTGCGGCCATGGTAGTGCCGAGCGCGCAGAGCGCCACTCTGGCGGGCGGCAAAGCAAGCGCGCTGGAAAAATCCGTGCGAATCGTCGCGGCAACACCCTCAACATCACGTCGACCTACTGTGGTGAGGGGGTATCCGGCGTCTGCCGCAAGCTGCACCAGCTCCTGCCCCACAAGTCCTGTCGCTCCTGCCAGCAAAGCGTTCATGGTCAGCGTTTCTCCAAGGGGTAGGTATCATGCCTTTTGTGACGTTCTTTGATTTTTTGCTCCCTGCAGTGAACTATAGCCACTTGCTGTTTTTGTGCTGAAACGCGTTACAAAAACGCTCACAGGTTTAAGCCAGGAGATTCCCGTGCCCCCTCCCCCAGTCCTCGTAGAAACAGATGGCCCGGTCCGCACCATCATCATCAACCGACCGGATAAGCGCAATGCAGTCGACCGCCCGACGGCTGATGCGCTCAGGCAGGCCTTTCACGACTTCGAACATGATGACAGCCTCAGTGTGGCGGTACTCGCCGGGGCCGGCGGACACTTCTGCGCAGGTGCAGACCTCGCCGCACTGGGCGATCCGCAGCGTCGCAATGCCCTTGAGCCGGAGGGCACCGGCCCCGGGCCCATGGGGCCATCGCGCATGCTACTCAGCAAACCGGTTATTGCAGCGGTATCGGGCTATGCCGTAGCCGGAGGCCTGGAGCTGGCGTTGTTCTGTGACCTGCGTGTGGCAGAAGAGTCCGCCGTGTTCGGTGTGTTCTGCCGACGCTGGGGCGTACCACTGATCGATGGCGGCACCGTGCGCCTGCCGCGCATCGTCGGTCAGGGCCATGCTATGGACATGATACTGACCGGGCGTCCGGTGCACGCCGATGAGGCCTTGCGCATTGGCCTCGCCAACCGCATGGTGGCTGATGGCAGGGCCCTGGAACAAGCGCAGATGCTGGCCCAGCAGATCGCCGGCTTCCCCCAGCGCTGTCTGCGCGCGGACCGCCTGAGTGCCTACAAGCACTGGGATCAACCGCTGGCCGATGCGCTGGCCAAGGAAGGCGCCGGCGGATACCCGGTCGTTTTTGAAGAGGCAATCGCCGGAGCCGAGCGCTTTACGAAGGGTGCCGGTCGGCACGGTGCCTTTGAGTAACCGCAATGAACAAGCCCGGAGAGCCACGTGCATGAGTGTGACCTATCTCGACCTGATCAATCGGGGCGCCCGCTACTACCCGGATCGCATCGCCCTTCAATTCGGCAGCGAAAAGCTCAGCTTCGAAGAGACACATGAGCTGAGCAATCAGCTGGCCCATACGCTGATCCAGCGCGGTATAAAGCGCCACCAACGCGTTGCGCTGCTGCTCAACAACAGTCTTTACAGCGTGCCTGTGGACTTTGCCTGCGTAAAAGCCGGCATCAACCGGGTGCCGCTGAACGCGCGGCTCTCGCTAACAGAGCACCGCAAAATGCTCGAAGAGACCGGCTGTGAAGTGCTGCTCTACGGCGCTGACCTCAGCGAGCGGGCTCTGGAACTCAGCAAGCTGCTGCCCGCTTTGTGCTGCCACGGCATCGGCAACACCGCCGGCGGGGGAGACGACCTGCTCGCCGACAGCAGCAAGCAGAGCACCGCAAATCCGGACGTGCGTAGCGCACCGGACGATGTGATTCTCACACTATTTACCTCCGGCACCACCGGCACGCTCAAAGCGGCTCAGCACACCCAGGCGTCCTACGCCGCCATTTGCAGGAATGTACTGCTCAACCTGGTGGCCGTAGAGCAGAACGACGCCATGCTGCACGCCGCCTCTCTGATCCACGCCAGTGGTGTTTTCGTGCTCCCGTTCTGGCTACGCGGCGCGCGCACTGTGATCATGCCCGGCTTTGATCCGGACGCATTCCTGACCCTGCTTGAACAGGAACGCATTACCACCATCAACATGGTTCCCACCATGTTACAGATGCTGCTGGCCAGCTCCCGCTTCGCCGAGGTCGATGTGAGCCAGCTACGGCAGGTGATCTATGGGGCGTCCCCGATGCCTCGCCCGGTGATCGAAGAGGCCATGGCCCTCTGGGGTCGACAGAAGTTCTGGCAATACTACGGCCAGACCGAGTGTCCACTTGCCCTTACGGTGCTCAGACCCGAGGATCACGAAGCGGATCTGCTCGGTGCCTGCGGCAGGCCCGGCATTGATGTGGAAATCCGCCTGGTCGATGAGCACGGCGATGAGGTGCCGCAAGGCGAGCCTGGTGAAATCGTCGTGCGCGCCCCCGCCATGATGGCCGGCTACCACAACGCCCCGGCGCTGAATGATGAGATTTTCATGGACGGCGGCTGGCTGCGCACGCGTGATATCGCCCGCTTCGATGAGCGCGGCTTTCTGCACATGAAGGACCGCACCTCAGACATGATCATCACCGGCGGCTACAACGTGTATCCCCGAGAGGTGGAAGACGTGCTCACCGCCCATCCTGACGTTGCGGAGTGTGCTGTGATCGGGCTGGCAGACCCGCAGTGGGTGGAAGCGGTCACTGCGGTTGTGGCGCTAAAACCTGGCCACACGGTAGCCGCGGACACTCTGGTGGAATTCGTTGCCCGGCGGCTGGCGTCCTACAAGAAGCCCCGCGCAGTGCTTTTCACAGAGACCATTCCCAAAACAGCTGTTGGCAAAATCAACCGTAAGGCCTTGCGGGATCGCTACAACGATACGGCCTGACAATTTCCGGCAAACGCGCCGCGGCCGCTGCCATACAAACCGGAACCGCCGGTTGAATCCACCCCGTCCGCCGCTGTCGCTGTAGCGGGCCCCCTGATGCAGTCCGCGAGACATCAGCCGGCGCTTCAGCCTTTCAAAAAGACAGAACTGGAACGCCTGCGCAGCCCCCCCCCAGGGGGGCACGTGCTCATGGCTGCGCCGGGCACTACATCCAGCGCAATAACATCGCGCAACCGACGGCCGGAGTCATTCATGAGACTTACCAGAAACGAAAAACCCCGGTGGTCCAGGCCGGTTATAGCTTGATGAACGCCAGGGCGTTGTTCGGGTTCATGGGAATGACCAACTGATGCTGCACGGAGTCGTAGCACAGGGACGCCGCATCGGGAATTCCCGCGGCAATCACCCGGGCTTCTTCGCCGGGTACGAGCTTCGAAATGCTGCCAAAGCGGACGCTGCTGACATACTTCGTGCCGTCAGGCAGGACGACGACGCCGTCGCTCCCCGCCTCCGCGGCTTCTTCCACGCGCACAAGCTCCCCGGAGCGTTCGTAGGTCACTACCGCCTTAGAGTCGAGATTAACGACAACAATGCGGCCGTCGTTATCGATGGCCACACCGTTCGGCCGGCTCAGGGGACCACCCGCGGCAAACACGGAGCTGTCGCCCTCGGCTGTCACCTTATAAATAAGCTCGCCCGGCTGTGTCTCAGAAACGTAAGCCGTGCCGTCCGCGGCGACGGCGATGCCGTTCAGGAAGCCGGCGCCAGGGACTCTGATTGAGCTGACGGGCTCACCGGTCTGCAGGTTGAAAGCGTGCACAAAGCCCGAATCCACCGTGTACAGAACACCATCGCGGATTGCACTGCCGATCGGGGTGATCAACTCCGGCCCGTTACCGGGGGCGCCAAGCCATTGCGCCGTGTGCAGGGAACCGTCGGGGTGCACCAGCGAGGCGTACCCATCAGCCTCGGCGTCGTCGGAAAACTCACCGGCGTTCATGACGATAAGGAGATTGCGCTCCGGGTCGAAGGTACAGCTTTCGGCAAAATGAAAACCGCCAAACACCTTGACGTTGTCAGACATCACAACGCGCTCGCCGGATTCGTTGATATTCCCCAGGGGCTGGCCCACCTGAAACGCCTGAGCGCTAGCAGAAGGGGTGAACACAAGGGGCAGCGCGCAGCTGGCCAGCAATGAAAGCTTTTTAGCGACCATAAGTAATCCTCCGGTAAATTTTTGCCATTCTCGCAGATCTTGTCGATCGCTGGCTTCCTTATACCCGGCAGGCGCCAACCGCGGCTTGCGCCCTCGAGTGTGTATAGTGGTACCGGCAGTTCAAAGGGAGGCTTTCACATGACATCCGATGACACCGCGAGCAATGAAAGAGGAACGGAAGCAGAAGCTGCCTAGCGGTTGGAAACTATCGAGGAAAAACTCCTCACCTCCGAGGCCCGCTATCGCCGGCTCTTTGAGGCTGCGCTCGATGGGATTCTGATTCTCAACTTCGAGACAGGGCAGATCGAGGATGCGAATCCTTTCCTGATCAACCTGCTGGGGTTCTCCCATGAGGAATTCCTGGGCAAGCGGCTTTGGGAAGTAGGCGCTTTTGCAGATCTGCCGGAAGCCAAGAACATGTTCTCCAGACTCCAGGAGCGAGGCTACGTACGGTACGAACACCTACCCCTGAAGGCCAGCAACGGGAGCCTCATAGATGTCGAGTTCATCAGCAACTCCTATGACTGTGAGGGCGTACAGGTAATCCAGTGCAACATTCGGGATATTCGCTATCGCGCGGAAGCTGAGAGAATAAAGGCGAGACACCTGAAGGAAATGAAAGCGGCGTTGCTCAGTGCCGTTGAGCTGGCGATGGAGATCGGCGAATTACGTGACCCCTACACCGTCGGTCACGAGAAAAACGTTGCTTTGATCGCGGTGGCGATCGGAAAGGAGCTTGGCTTGAGCGAGCACATGCTGGACAGCCTGAAGTTTTCCGGCCTGCTTCATGATATCGGAAAAATTGCGGTACCCATCGAAATTCTCTCGAAGCCGGGGAAGATATCGCCGAGCGAATTCGAGCTGGTTAAAACACACCCGGTGGAGGGCTACAACATTCTCAGCCGCATGAACTGGCCCTGGCCCCTGGCTACTGTTGCATACCAGCACCATGAACGCCTCGATGGCAGCGGCTATCCCCTGGGTCTGAAAGGCGGGGAAATCATTCCCGAGGCGAAAATTATTGGCGTTGCCGATGTCGTTGAGGCCATGACTTCCCATCGTCCCTATCGGCCGGCCATCGGTATAGAAAACGTCATGGCTGAACTGGAACTTGGCCGAGGGGTGACCTACGATAGCGACGCCGTTGATGCCTGCCTCACTTTGTTCAGGGAAAAAAACTTCACCTTTTGATGAGCGCGCGCCCGGCCACCGCTCCGGTAGCTGAAGTGCAAACAAAGCGCGATAGTGCCCCAGCATGACCCGCAGCACCGGAGGAGCGATGACGCGGGCGCTTCGAGACTTTGATGCTGCAAGGGCGCGGGAGGCGCCTGTTCGGCATCGACAGGCAGGAAAATAAACACAGCAATACTCATTGCAACGCGTTGATGCTATTGGCATCCTCCTGTGCGCCGTATGGGCGGGTTAGACTGACCACCAATGTGGCACCGGTTCTGGCGATACAGGTCTTAGGCAAGCTCCCGGCCGGCCTCCGAGCTCGCCCTGTTGACCGACCTCATCGCGCTTGTCGGCGTGCGGCGGGCTTGTTTCGCCAGACGCAACACAGAGCGCCCTTCAACCTACCAGCTCATCACATCACCTGAGAAACAAGGACACTATGCTCACAGCCAACCGCCTCGAAAAAATCATGGAACTCGAACAGGAGCTCCGCGCCGAATACCAGCAGCAGCTGGACAATCAGCAAGCGGCCATTGACGCCGCCCTCGCCGGGAAGGTCGACCTTCAGGCCACCATCGACAAGCAGCTGGAGACCATCCAGGAACTGACCGCCAAAGCCAGCGACACCCAGAAGGTGGAGCAGCGCAATCGCGAGCTCCACAACCGCGCCGACAACCTCCAGGCCGAGATCGCCGAGCTGAAGCAGCGGATGAAGACGCTTCAGAAGGACCTCAACGCCGTCCGTGAGGAGAACAAGACCCTCAACCAGTTCGATCCGGCGCGGATGAAGAAAAACCTCGACGCGAGCAAGAAAAAGCTGGCCGAGAAGCAGCGGGATAACGAGAGCCTGCAGAAAGCGCTGACCGAGAGCCGGAAGGAGCAAGCGACGCTGGAGCGGCGGGTCAAAGAGCTGGAGGCGCAGGGGGAAGGCGCCGGCACCGAGAGCGCTGAAGGGCAGGAGCAGGGCTCACCGGAGCAGTAAACGCGAGGCAGCTAGTGGACCGTACCCTCTGCGCTGCCATTTTCCAGCACCTCCTCCGCAATAGCCTTGCAGAATACACCAAGCTCCCGGGCACTCACCGAGGAGCGCTCCGTGTACAGCTGCACGGCAGTGCAGAGCATCAGGTCCTGCGCCCGCTCGGCCTCAATGCCCTCTTCTTCCATGGCAGCGCGAATCATCCGCTCAAGAAACAGGTGCATCTTGGCGCCGATGCGGCTGTCCTGCTCCTGCTCTTCCGGAGAGATCAGCTCGGGGTCAGGGTTGCTGTGATCATCGCTCATAAGAAACGGGCCTCTGCTGGATGCCCACCAAGGCTACAGCCAGCCTTCCACGAAGTCACCGGGCGCGACGGCGAAGAGTCGCAGCCGACCGACACCGGCCAGCAGCGTGACTACACCGATCAGCCGCAGGATGACCGCTTGCGCCGACCGGGTAGCGAAGCACCTGCAGCCTCCTCCTGAGCCATGGGCCCGTGGCTGCCTAAGGGCTGGCCCCCGGGCGGAACCGCCAGTACCCTCCCCTTTTGAATTCTGATCATTCCGGAGGAAGCCACCCATGGCCTATGAACTGAGCGGCAAGATCAAGCTGATCCAGGATCCGCAGACCTTCGAGAGCGGCTTCACCAAGCGGGAGATGGTCGTGACCGTCGAGGACGGCAAGTACCCGCAGGAGATCGCCCTGGAGTTTGTGCAGGACAAGATCGCCCTCCTCGACGCCCTGCAGCCGGGCCAGGAAGTCAAAGTGAGCTTCGACCTTCGCGGGCGCGAGTACAAAGGCCGCTACTTCAACAACCTGCAGGGGTGGCGGGTCGATGTACTCAGCGGGGATGGCGACGGAGGGAACTCAGGCGAAACCCACTACCCGGAGCCCTCGGATTTCGACGACGGGGATATCCCGTTCTGAGGTCGCCCGGGGCCTCCGCGGACCGCGGAAAAGGCAAATGCAGAGGCAGCAGTGAACCATGCTGCTGCGCTTGGGGCGTGGTGAATCGCCGCGATGCTGTTAGGCAGGACGCATCGTCACGGCACATGAAAGGGCGGCTTGCCACGACGTTTTCGCAGCGCATTCAGCTGTTTGAGCACCCCGGGGCGTGTCACCAGCCAGCGCTCCAGGCGGTATTTCCCCGGGAAGTTCATCAACAGAAGCCCCACGAGCACCGTCAGGATACCCTGGCCCGGGGTAAACAGCATCACGACACCCAGCCCCAGCAGCACAGCACCGAGAAGATTCTTCAGCATGGCGAGCAGGAAACTTGCGAACGGTTTGCCCGTGGCCTCGCGCCAGCCCTCCCGGCGACGGTGATCGAAATAATCGGCAGGCAGCCGGGTCACCAGCCACGGAATGGTCAGCACCGTGGCCACGGCAAAGAGCAGGGAGACGGCGGCAATCCACCAGAGGTAATTTTCTATAGCGTCAATGGGCGACCTCCTGGCCGGCTGATGTCACGCAACTGCCATAAAGCAGGCATCCGCGAAGCCCCCGATTATACCTGCCGGGCGCGGCCCCGCCTGCGCATCGCATGGAGCCCGCTGATCGCAGCATGATGAGCAGCAGCTAGGCTGGCATGGCCTGCGTCTGGCACAATCCCGGCGCCCGCCCAGGGGCATGCAGGGACTTTGATCTCAGTAGCAAACGAGATGACGCAGCAGTTTCAGGAGCGCTCGCTCCGGGGCATGGGTGCCCCGGGGCCGCAAGGAGAGGCAAAGCCATGGATATCCAAAGACGTACTGTCGTTTCTTTCCACTACACCCTGCGCGACAGCAAGGATGAGGAACTCGAAACCTCGCGGGGCGGCAACCCCACCGTGTATCTGCACGGCGCGGCCAACATCCTGCCAGGCCTGGAGCGCGCCTTGAACGGCAGGACGGAAGGCGACGTTCTCACCGTAAGCCTTGATGCCGCTGACGCCTACGGCCCTCGCGACCCGCAGAAACAGCAGCGCGTACCTGTCAAACACCTGCTTTACCAGGGGCGTCTCCGGCCGGGCATGCTGGTGCAGGTCAATACCGCCGAGGGGCAGCGACCCGCCACAGTGCTCAAGGTCGGCAAGTTCAGTGCCGACCTCGATACCAATCATCCTTTGGCAGGCCGGGACCTTGTGTTCGATATCGAGATCGTGGGCGTCCGGGAAGCCACAGAGGAGGAGATCGCCCATGGCCACGCCCACGGGCCGGGCGGGCATCAGCACTAGGGGATGATTTTTCCAGGGGGCAGGCCCACCGGCTGCTGCCTTAGCCTGCCTCCACACTCTATTCCTTGCCTATACAACGCCTGTTCATCGGGCCCTCGACTCCCTCGCGAGCGCCTGGAAGGTTTGTATCGCCCGCTCAGTCTGCTCTTTCAGGATGGGCTTTGCGTTATCCCACTGCCTGGCCATCACGTCGGCCGTATCGAAAGATTCAAAGTCAGCGTGCACATCAGGAGAAGATTCCCCCAGAGCCTTGAGTTCCTGGATAAAGCGGGCTGCAATGTCCTCGACACTCTCTTGCTTCCAGGTGCGCTGAGTGCCATCGACCGTTACATAGTACGCAGATGTATGGGCGATCGTGCCGTGCTTGCCCACAGTGCGGATTGCAAACCACAGCGAACGATCAAGCTTCAAACTATGCTGCAGATGAAGAGCCTCCTTTCCCTCCGCTGACCGCTCACTCGCAACAACATCGCCGTGCACCACTAATTCCAGTTCAGTCAAGCTGTCCCTGGCGGGATTGACACGCGCCGTGGCGGAGATAGCAATCGTAGCACCTCGCTCCAGCGACAATTCGGAGCCGGCTTCGTCACCGTTCACCGAAAATTCGATAACCGGAGCATTACTTACAAAGGACCGCCCCGAGGTCCATGCGGAGAACCAGTTCTCTCTGGAAAAGGGCTTTGTCAGCTTTACATACAGCCGGTCGCTGCCAGCCACGTCAATATATGGGTAATCAGAGCCGGCTGATGGGAGCAGGCGAAAACCAAGATTGAGAAAGTCATAGTAGAGCCGGGTGTTCAGAACACCCATCTGCAAAATCTCGAGGAAGTCGACATACCCCAGGGCGACGCCCAAAGGCAGACCTCGTTGCAGCTCAAAGGAATCCGCCAGTGCTACATGCGCATAACCGAAGACACCGCCCTCTCTCCGCAAAGCTTCGGCAACATCCGAGTAAATGAATTGCCTGTTCTCATCCCAGTGAAAGGAGCTGGCGTTGAGACCTATCGTATGTCCCAGATGGGCCGAACGCGGGGCTTCCTGCCCGGAGGCGAGCAGGTAGCTGCCGCTCTGGAAAACTCCTGCCTCGCCAAAGGCGTACTGGGGGTAATACCACCGCCTCAGGTTGCCCATTTGCAACAGATTTGCCACATGAATATCTTCGGCCGCCATGAGGGCGGCGATACCCTGATTTTTTTCCCGACTCTCTCTCGCAATATGGATATGTCCATCCCCGGAGTACCAGCCGGCAGCGGGAAGATCGGACCATCGCTGTGGCCTGAGGGTGACCGCAAGAGTTTCGCCCTCAGCAATAGTGATTTCTCTGTTGACGTAATGAAACTCCGGGCCCTTTCCAACAACGAGTTGATAGCGTCCCGCCGGCAGTTTCTGGCGGTGATGGCCATCTACATAAAAGACATAGCTGCCTTTGCCGGGCCACGTTCCTTTCGAACCCAACAAGGACAGGTGCCGCACACGGTCACTGTAGCGATCAATGATCATCGCGGACTTCCCGGGCAAAGGCGCCCTGCCCTCTTCGTCGTAAATCCCGACCCGGGCGGTCACGGCTTTTCCGGCGTCATCAGCTAGCGAGAGCACCAGCTCACCGGATTCAGGTGAGCGCGCGGACCGGTCAAGCGTCAGCTTCAGATCACAGAGCGTGACTTGGTGGTCACGGCCAGGCGTACCCGCGCCGGCCGCCCCCGCCGCGGCAATCCCGAAATCAGTGCCTCCATATTTCCGATTGGCGAACCTCGCTCTGTCCAGCTCGACGGTGACGCGATGCCAGGGTTCCCTGCTTGCCTGATCGAAGCGAACCTCCCGACCGTCAGGCTCTATAACGTGATCATAGGTAACGTAGGCGCCCGTCGCTCCGGTGTTACGAAACAGCAATTCAAGCTTAGCGGTAGCATCCTCGTCGAAGGCAAATTCGTCCCGAATGTCAAAGAGAAAATAGGGACCGGTCAGGCAGTCACGCCCCTCAACCTTTACCAGAGAGCCGACATTACGCCGGGCAATGATGAAGCGGCCGGCGTGAGCGTCGTAGTTCAGAGCGAGGGTTCGTCCGATCACCGGGTCCGGATGCCAGGCAATGGCTTTGACGCCCAGAGGGTGTCCGGCGTGGGCCTCTGCAACATCAGTTTTGCCAAGGGACAGGATGCCGACCATCACCAGACAGGCAGCCCTCGCGATAAAAGCACAAGGACTGATACTGCTTTTCCGCGACTCAAGGATAGAACGAGCGCAGGTTGAACGGACCATTGCCAGGGTTCGCATCTGAGGGCTATCTCATCGCCAGCATGCCGACCAGCCTACATGACAACAAGCGGGCCGATACAGTCAATTGCTCTCACGGGACCGTACGCCGCCATCACCCGGCTTCACTGACACCATAAAGTGCTGCTCCTGCTGGATATCGACGGCCAGCACGGCGCCGTCGGGGACTTTGCGGGCAATGGAAATGCTGACGTAGCCGGCCAGGCTCACGCCCCGACGCCAGGGGCGGATTGCAGTTACACGTTGCCATGCAGCCGGGCCGCAGCGCCGGCGGACCGCCTCAAACAGCCGCCTTGTCGTCCGCCCATAGGGAGTGAGCACGCACAACCGTCTCGCGGGCATCCCAGGTCACCAGCACATTCTGCTCTAAAGCCGCATATTCACCCGGAAAAAGATAACAATGAATATCCGCCTGAAGGGCCGATGTCTGGTTCACGATGCGGTCTTCCAGGGCAACGACATCCTGCGGGCCGAGGCCCAAACGCTGCAGCGCGAAATGATAGATCTCCGGCGAGGGCTTGAGCGCTGCCACATCGTCCTCGGTCGTGATCAGATCGAAGGCGCTGGCGTCGAGCCCCGCGGTGTGGGCAAGGAGCGCCTCCACCATCTCCGCCTTCGCCGTGGTGACCCACGCCAGCACGATCCCGGCCTGTCGGCAAAAATCAATGGCTTCGCTGATCCCTGGCCGCAGTGACAAGCCGCCCTCTACCAGTCCGAGAAAATGGCGGTGCTGAAGCGCCTGCACCTCGTCGGCAAGACCCTCGGGCCATTCATCGCCGAGGACGTGTTCCAACCAGCGATGGCCGCCGGGAACCTCGAGCAACTTGCAGAAAGTTGCGACGTTCCAATAGAGCTGAAGCCCCATCTCCTTGAAGGCGGCGTTGTAGGCGAGGCGCTGGAGCCTGGCCGTTTCGGCCACCACGCCTGTAGAACCCAGAAAACAGGCTTTCATGTAAGCACTCCCGCTAGCTGTTTGCTTCCACAGCGCTTTCGTCAACGCTTTGCTCCGGCGGATGATGAAAGCAGCCAACCGGCAGAGCGTTGACAGCGAGCGCCGCTGCTTTTGCTTTTTTACCGTGAACACAGGTAATACGGCCTGCCTTGGCACAACGGTCACCCCTGTCGCGAAGTTGTCCCGCTCATAGAGGCTGCAAGCGCGGAAAAACACGCGTTCCGCAGGCAGTCGTGGGAATCGCCGCCGGAGCGCCGGGCCGTTTGGCGGTGCAAACACCACTCGGGTCGCTGCTACAATCGACACCACCGGTAAGACGGGCGGCTCGGTGGACTGACCGACCGTCACCGACGCCCAGCGAAACAGGCTCAGGGACACGACAATCATGGCAGGCTCTCTACAGGATCAACTTCTTAACGCCGGGCTCAGCGACCCGAAAAAAGCCAGGAAGCTTGAGAAAGAGAAGCGTAAGCAGCAGCGCGCGGCAAAAAAGGCCCGGAACGAGCCCGTTGACGAGATCAAGGAGGCTGCGCAGCGAGCGCGGGAGGAAAAAGCAGCCCGCGACCGGGTGCTTAACGAGGCGCGGAATGAAGCCGCCCGACGCAAAGCCATTGATGCGCAGATCGCCGACCTGGTAGACAAGCACAAGCTCGACCGTCGCGGGGGCGAGGTCGGCTTCAACTTTACCGTCGAGCGAAAAATCAAAAAGCTCTACGTCACGGCCCTGCAGCAGCGCCTGCTGGCAGCCGGCAGCATCGCCCTGGCCCGCATCGGTGAACGTTTCGAACTGGTTCCCGAGCAGGTCGCGAGCAAGATCGCCGAGCGCGATGCGGACCGGGTGATTTTCTGTACCCGGGCTGACGCCGAGCCGCTGGATGCAGAAGAGCAGGACTGGTATAAGGATTTTGAGATTCCCGACGATCTGATGTGGTAATCGGGCCCGGGCCGCCTCTCCAAGCTCAACGGCGTGGCGAAAAAACCACACCACGCCACGGCAATCCCATCGCACCCTTGCTACGTAGCACAAGACAACACAAATCGTCTTGAGGCATATGACAATGTTGGGGCTTTTCAGGAAAAACCCGGTCAAGAAGCTGCAGCAGGAGCATGAAGCACTGCTGACAAAAGCTTTTCAGGCCCAGCGCAATGGCGATATCCGCCTCTATTCCACGCTTACCGCAGAGGCAGAGGCGCTGCGCACGAAGATCGAAACGCTGAAAAACGAGAGCGAAGACTGAGCCCCGACCGGCCGCCAGGGGCCGAGGGGCAGTCGCACGCCGGGCTCAGGCGAGTGTGACCGTGACCCGCTGCTCCAGCGGGTAAACCGGCGGGCCGAACTGGTTGTAGATCGCAACATCGGCGGCGTCCCGCCCGTAGCCGATGGCCACATAGCCGCCCCGCTTTTCCGCCTGGGTGGCATCGAAGGTATACCAACGATGGGCCACATAGGCCTCGAACCAGGCGTGGAACTCCATGGGCTCAAGGCCGTGCAGGCAGCCCACAACCATGCGCGCGGGGATACCGAGGGCGCGGCAGAGTGCGATACCCAGGTGGGAGAAGTCGCGACAGACGGCCGTGCTCTGCTGGTTCACTTCTACCGCCGACAGCGACGAAAAGCTGCTGCCGGGCTCAAAGCGGAAGTTCACGCGGAGCCAGCGCTCGATCGCCGCCACCTGGTCGTAACCGGGCTCGCAGCCGGCGGTGATTTCCTGCGCCATGGCACTGAAACGCTCGGCCTCACAGTAGCGGCTCGGCAGGAGGAACTTGAGCACGGCGTCCGGCAGAAACTGAATCTCCACAAAGTAGCCTCCGGGCTCCTCATCGACCTGGTCCGCGGTCATGATCTTCGACGCGGTGGACAGGCTGAACTCCCCCGGGGGTGCAACCAGGCGCTGGCAGAGGTTGCCGTAGTCGTCGGTAAACTCAATGACGGGCACTGCGGGCTCGAGAAGATACTCCTCGCTGGCGACCCATTGCTGCGCTCCACTGCGGGGGCGCAGCATCAATACGAAGGGCGTCGGATGCTCAATGGAAAAGCGAAGCCGGCATCCTGTCTGCAGCCACATAATAAAATGCCCGCTTCAGCGTGGTGCGGGCATCAGTGTCCCGCCTCGGTGCCGGGCCGGGTCACTTCATAGCCCGCGCGTGGAAAATGGACATGCAGACTGCCAAAGCGCTCCGTGCTGCGCGAGAGAATGTAGCGCTCATCCGTCGCAGCGAGGAGCGTGCCGGTGACGCCGGCCCTGCCGTAGTCGTCCGGGGCGATGGTCACCAGCTCGCCCAGAGCCTCGTGGCTGCCGCAGGCCGACGGAAGCGCTCTCGGCTCAACACCTTCGGCCGCCTGGAAGGCCTCTTCGGCGGTCATTTCCTGCCGCTCCCCCTGCCCCAGCGCCTCCATGCGCTTGAGCCAGCGGCGGACGTGCTCGTGACGCTCGAGGGTGCGCGCGCTGCCCACGCTCAGGGCCAGCCAGATCGGGTGGTAGACGCAGAAGTCTGCATAGGCGATGCCGCCGGCCTCAACGCTGTCGCGGCCGGCCAGGTGCGCTTCTAGCTCCGCGAGGAAGGCCTCCAGAATCCGCGCCGCTTCCGCTCCCTGCGGCGGCTTGACGGTGGCCCCTTTCATCATGCCGGTGCGATCGCGGATGAACTTGAAGGTGCCGACAGGTCCGCTGGTCGCCAGAAGCTTTCCGAGCAACTTGAGGGGTGGCGCCGATGTAATGGCCGTAAAGAAAACAGGCCCCTCCGCCTGCTCCGCCAGCGCCTGCGCCCGAGGGTCGCTAAAGGTCGGCGCCAGCTCCGCGTGGCCGGTCAGCGCGGCAACCTCCGCCGCAATGAGTGCGGTATCGCAGAAGACGTCTGCACCGGCATGCGCGATGGGGATGCGGCGATAACCACCGGCCAGCGGATCTACATCGGGCCGTGGCGGGTAGGGCGGTGTCAGTACCGAACCCCAGCGACAGCCCGCAAGGCCGAACATGGCTCGAAGCTTTTCCGCATAGGGGGAAGCCTCATAATGGTGCAGGAACAGCATGCTATTACTCATTGGTCAACTCCTCTGAGCCCTCGCCGGCATGGCACGGGCAAGCTGCGGGCCGCGGGCCTCGAGCGCTTCGCTACACCCCTGCGCTGGCGCTTTCTATCCTACCCGCCCTGCATAAGACGAACACGATAGGCCTTGCAGAAAGCCCTGTCGAGACATCAGCGGCATCGGCACTTACGCATTATGCGCAGCGTAACGATTCTCTTCTTGCAATAGATGTAATTCCTACTAGCTTCAATGTACGGTCCCACTTCCATCAGCCCGGCTTCAGCGATCTGCCCGGCCGACGTGTGCAGCCGCAGCACGACAAACCGACTCTTATAAGAACAAGGTGACGACGATGCAGAAAAAAACTTATGCGCTTGCAGCGCTGGCCTCACTCCTTGCCCTCCCCGCAGCAGCGCAGGACGCGGCGCCCATCCAACCCGTAGAGATGTTCTACTGCGATTTTCGTGACGATGCAGCCATGAAGGACCTCACCAGAGTAGCCGCCGATTTTGCCAAATGGGCAGAAAAACGTGGCGATTACTCGGCCTGGATCCTTACCCCCCAATTCCGCACCACGGAAGCCACGTGGCAGGTCGGCTGGCTCGGAAGCTGGACCTCCGGCGCCGCCATGGGGTCAGGTCTCGACGCCTACCAGGCCGAGGGCGGAGAGCTGGCCGCCGCTTTCGACGAGGTCATCACCTGCTCGGGACACGGACTGGCCAGCTCCATGGAGATCCATGCCCCGAAAGGCCCGCCGGATAACGGCGCGGTCTGGTTCTCAAGCTGCAGCCTTGAGGGAGACGCGACGATAGCTGACGCCATGAAGGCGCATGCTGCCTATGCGACAGGAATGCGCGAGAAGGGCGCCGATGCAACGCAAAGCTGGGCCTTCGTGCCGACGCTCGGCGGCGGCGAACCCGACTTCGATTACTACCACGTTGCCGCCTGGGAGAAGTACGCCGACTTCGGCAGAGGCTATGACAGCTACTTCAACGGCGGCGGCATGGCCATCATGCAGGAAGCAACGGCCGGCGTGGTCGACTGCGACCCGCCGCGCATCTACGACGCCCGCCTCGTGGTCAAGGCTGCAGCGCCGTAGCGCCGACCGCGCGTACGCTCCGGCGCGGGGCTGCAACGATGCAGCCCCGCTCGCGTCGGACCCGCCACAGCTGTTAGCCTCTCCCGAGAGCAGCGGCGGTACCCGCTGCGGCTAAGTCCTCGCCAGCCACCGCCGGCCCGCTCCCACTCACAGCCTGTGGAGAGGTCCGTATGAACAGCCACACAGAACAGCTGGCGCCAGCCGTGCCCGCACCGGCACCGGAACACGTTGCTATCGTCGAGCAGGCCGGAGGCCGCCTCGCGGCGCTGTCACCCATCGGCGCGTCACTGCGGGGAATTGATCTGCGCGCCCCGCGCCCCGACGCCGCGGTGATCGCAGCGCTGGAGTCCGTCATGGCCGCCCGGGGCTTCCTCGTCTTCAAGGACCAGCAGACGCTTTCGACCGACGAGCTGGTAAACGCCAGCGTCTGGTGGGGCGGCCGGGCAATGCACTCGACGCATGGCGTGCACCCGGCGACGCCGGACGGCAACCGACACATCTTCCGGCTGTCTAACGAGCACAGCCACGGCATACCCGGTGTTGGCCCGCAGTTCCACAATGACGGCGCCTTCTGCGACGCGCCTTTCTCCCACGTGGCTTACCACATCGTGCGTGTGCCGGAGCACGGCGGCGGGACGGTCTTTGCCCACCTTGGCGCGGCCTTTGCGGCGCTGCCGCCCGCAAAGCAGGCCTACTGGGCCAGGCTGACCTCCGTGAACTCAACCACGGGAGTGGCCCATCCGCTGGTGCATGATCATCCGCTCTCCGGTCGTCGCAGCGTCTGGCTGCACCTGGGCATGACCGGCGCTGTGATCGAGACTTCTCCGGCGGGAGACCGCCACAGGCTGCTGGAGGCAGAGGAGCTTCGGCAGCTCTGCAGGGACTACAACGAACTGCTGGAGGCGGGCTTTAGCAATGGCTACACCCTCGCCTACGAGTACGAACCGGGCGACTGCATCTTTATCGACAACTACGCGGTCGCTCACCGCGCGACCGCCGAGGCTCACCGGCCCGCTGCAGAACAGGGCCTGCGCATCATGCATCGCGCCACTGTCGCGGCACCCTTCGAAGCCTTCGAGCCACACTTCGGCCTGCCGCAGCACCTGCCCATCCACCGACCGAGCCCTCTCGGCCCGGGCGTCTGGCAGCCGGGCGGCATCGGCTTCCGCTGGGACGCTTCGGCCCCGATGCAGAACTGAGTCGCGCCAGGAGGCCCGCCAGCGCCTGCGTTACAATGACACCTCGGCGCGGGTAGCGGGGCCACTGTCCGGCCCTGCATCTTTCACCACAAGACACAGCATCATGGAGCGTTCAGTCATGCCAACGGCAATGATCACCGGGGCCAACCGGGGCATCGGCCTCGAACTGCTGCGGCAGTACGCGCAGCAGGGCTGGCGGGTCCTGGGCACCTGCCGCAACCCGGAAACAGCAAGCGCCGCCCAGGCCCTGGCGGACGCCCACGACAGCGTCTCTCTGCACGCGCTGGACGTGACGGATGCGGCCGCGGTAGCGGCCCTGGCGGTGTCCCTAGACAGCAGCCGTATCGACGTACTCGTCCTGAATGCGGGCGTCATGAGCCCTGGGGCCAACACCCTCGGCGAGCTCGACGCCTCGGCTTTCCTGCACGTCCTTGAGGTCAACGTGGTCGCGCCGGCGATCTGCGCCCAGGCCTTCCGCCGGCACGTGGCGACGAGCGAGCGCCGGATCATCGTCGGTATGGGCAGCTATCTTGGCAGCATCGCCAGCAACAACGAGGGCGGGCTGTACAGCTATCGCAGCGCCAAGGCGGGCCTGCACGCGATCATGCGCAGCCTCAGCGTCGACCTGCGCGACGAGGGCGTCACCGCCATCGCCATGCATCCAGGATGGGTGCAGACCGACATGGGCGGGCCCGACGCATCCCTCAGCACGGAGGCGTCAGTCGCTGGGATCCTTCGCGTGATCGATGGACTGAAGCCCGGCGACAGCGGGCGCCTGCTCACCTACGCCGGCGAGGAACTGCCCTGGTAGACGCCGCAGGGGGCGCGCATCGAGGGGCACACCCGCATTATCACCGACAGCCCCGTGAGCTCGGCCAGCACCACCGGGCGTGGCCGCGCGCATCACAGGGCGTCCTCGTCCGCCTCCAGTTCCGTGACGGCCATGGCGGCTCCCTTGACCAGCGGCGCAGGCTGCCGCGGCGCACTCCAGTGGCAGTTCGCCGCGAGAAGATCCTCGACGATTGTCCCGAGATCACCGTAGGCGCGCCCCGCCCGGGCTTCGCGCAGCGCATTGATGCGACTGCTGCTCTCGCCGGTATGCCAAGTGAGACGGCCGCTCAGCAGCACAAATCCGTGCTGTGACAATACGGCGCCCTCGACGCCGATATCCCGCGGCTCCACGGTGCGGTAGTTGAGAAGCCCGTGCTCAGACAGCCAGATCAGCGTTTCGAAGCTGGCCCGGGACTTGCGGTCCGGCAGGCCCGTCATATCCCAGCGGATCGGCCCCGTCAGATCCTCCACCAGCAGCAGATGCCGGACCGGAAAGGCCGCGTAGAGTTTGCAGAAGACCTCGGCCGTCACGTAGTGGAAGTCGTCGATATGCGCTGGCTGCATGGACAATCGGCTCTCAGGTCAGACAAGGGCGGCCCCACCGCGGGTAGCCGGAAAGGTAGGCAGGAGGAGACCATACACTGGACCCTGCCCGGTGGTCACGGCGGCCATGGCGCTAACGCCAGGCGAAGAGCGGCTGCTCGAAATGAGCGACGCGGGTATGGCGACCGAAAAGCGCCACCTCCCGGAACTGGTAGAGCATCGCCCCCGTGGGCGAATAGATAACGTCATCGTGGAAGTTCATGGACAGCACCTCACCATCACTCTCGGCAATGCGCTGGAGTACCGGTGAATCCGGCCGCGCCAGCTCCCGGAAGGGAAAGGGACGCAGGAAGTCCACTTCGGCGGGGTTGGGGGTGAGGTCACGCCAGTCACAGTCACCCCAGACTACCACCGGGGTGATCACATAGCCCGAGCGCGTGGCGTAGTCATCGAGCACGCCGAGCACGGCGTCACCGCCGGCAAAGAGCCCCACCTCCTCATGCAGTTCGCGCAGAGCGCCCTCGATCGCGGATTCTCCCTGGTCGCGCCGCCCCCCTGGCAGCGCCCACTGGCGGGAATGGGCGCGCAGCGTGGCACTGCGCCGGGTGACGATGATGGCCGGCTTGTCACCGTCGCGGCAGACCGTCAGGCAGACCGCGGCGGCGCGACGCCCTCCGGCGGCGATCACCCGCGGCTCGAAGGGTTCGAGGTGCTTCTCGAGCACGGTGCGCAGCGCGGAACTGTAGCGAAAAAGATCCAGCGGGATTCCCCGATCATGTGCATTCAGGCCGGGAATCACTCCCGCTGCCTCCATTCTTCAATGCCCGGGCGCGCAAGGCAAGGGGCGGCCGGGGGCTACCCTGACCCGCCGGGCGGCCGGTATGCTGGGTGAGCACTGCAAACGGTCATGGGGAAAGGCCCGCCGCCATGTATTACGGTGAGTACCTGAACAGCATCAGTCACCTGGTTGGCGCCGTGCTGGCCCTGGTGGGCCTCGGCGCGCTCATGGCGGTGGCCGTGCAGAGCGGCGACGGCAGGCTCCTCGCCGGCTTTGCCGTTTATGGCCTGACCCTGGTGCTGCTCTACACCATGTCGACGCTGTACCACAGCTTCCACCCGCCACGCCTCAAACAGGTATTCAAGGTGCTGGACCATATCAGCATCTACCTGCTTATCGCCGGCACTTACACGCCCTTTATGCTGGTCAGCGTGCCGGGGCCGAAGGCGACGATGATCCTCGCCGTGGTCTGGGGCCTGGCCGCGGCCGGTACACTCTCGGAGGTGTTCCTGCGCGGGCGCATCGTGAAGGTGATACAGCTGGTGACCTTTCTCGCCATGGGCTGGGCCTGCGCCCTCGACCTCGACAGCCTGCGCGCCGCCCTGCCCCGCCCCGGCTTTCTGCTCCTTCTTCTTGGCGGCATCGCCTATACCGCCGGGGTCATCTTCTACGTGCTCGATAAGCTGAAGCGCCTGAGTCACGCCCACGGTATCTGGCACGCCTTTGTGCTCTGCGGGTCGGTGCTGCACTTCATCGCCGTGATCGGTTACGTGCGCTAGCCTCCGCACCCCCGGCCGGCGCGAGATTGTTGACCCCTCCGCCGGCAATCACCGTTAGACTACACATCTGTTTTTCCGCCATCCCGGGCTCTCCATGATCCTACCCTCCCTCGCCATCGTCGTCGGTTTCATACTCCTGGTCTGGAGCGCAGACCGCTTTGTGGAGGGTGCAGCAGCCACCGCCCGGCACGCGGGCATGCCCTCGCTGCTCATCGGCATGGTGATCGTGGGCTTCGGCACCTCGGCCCCGGAGATGGTTGTCTCGGCCATGGCGGCGTTCGACGGCAGCCCGGCCCTCGCCCTGGGCAACGGGCTCGGCTCCAACATCACCAACACAGGGCTGATCCTGGGCATCACGGCCCTGATCGCGCCCATCGCGGTACAATCGAAGGTTGTTCGCCGGGAGCTGCCGCTGCTGCTGCTCATCAGCCTGCTGATCGGGGCGCTGCTCTGGAACGGGACCCTCGGACGTCTTGAGGCCTTCGGGCTCCTGGCCGGCTTTTTTGTTCTTATCGGCTGGTCCATCGTCGAAGGGCTGCGCAACCGTCAGGACCCCCTTGCCGGCGAGGTCGAACAGGAGCTGGCAGCGCAGGCGATGCCCCTGGGGCGTGCCATCTTCTGGCTCATCGCCGGTTTTCTGCTGCTGATTGTGAGTTCGCGCGTTCTGGTTTACGGCGCCGTGACCATCGCGCAGGCGCTGGGTATCAGCGAGCTGGTGATCGGCCTCACGATCGTGGCCCTCGGCACCTCGCTGCCGGAGTTGGCGGCCTCAGTCATCGCCGCCCGTCGGGGGGAACACGACATCGCCATCGGCAACGTCGTCGGCTCGAACATGTTCAACCTGCTGGCAGTGATCGGCATCGCCGGCGCCATCGCTCCGCTGTCGTCTATCGAAGCGGCGGTGCTCTACCGGGACTGGGCGACCATGGTCGGGCTGACGCTGCTGCTCCTGGTCATGGCCTACGGCTTCCGGGGCCCGGGGCGCATCAACCGCCTCGAGGGCATGGTGCTGCTGGCTGTCTATATCGCCTACAGCACCGTACTGGTGCTGCAGGCAACCGCCTAGGGCCTGTTGCCGCTCAGCGGCTCTTCCCCTCGGGCTTTTTGCTCGCAGGCTTCTTGCTCACAAGCTTCTTGCCCGCCGGTTTCTTGCCGCCGTTTTTTTTGCCCGAGGGCTTGTGACCACCGGGCTTGCGGTCCTTGTCCTTGCGACCGGTGGCCGCCGGCGCGCCGTCGCCGGCGCGGGAGATCTGCAGCTTCTGGCCGCTCACCCATACCGACTGAAGGTGCCGGAAGATCTCCGCGGGCATACCCTCCGGCAGGTCCACAAGGCTGTGATCGTCGAAGATCTGGATGCGGCCGATATACTCCGCATCCACCTCGGCCTCATTGGCGATCGCGCCCACGATGTTACCGGGGCGGACGCCATGCTGCCGGCCGACCTCGACCCGGTAACGCGCCAGGCCCGCCTCGGGATGCTCCCGAGCGCCATCCGCGGCCTGCCGCCGGGGCTTGCCGCCCTCCTCCCGGCCCGGCCGCACTTCCCGCGCCGGCGGTCGCTCCGCCGCCTCCGTGAAGGCCGCCTTCGCGCTGCTCCCGGGCTGTGCCTCCCCCTGGCTGAGCAGCACCAGCGCCGCGGCCACTTCGATGATCGGCACACCGAACTCCTGCTGGTACTCCTCCACCAGGCGCCGGGCCGCGTCGAGGTCCCGGCTGGCCAGGGTCTCGGTAATCCGCGCCTTGAAGCGGGCGGAACGGCGGTCTGTCACCTGCTCCGCCGTTGGCAGCGCCATGGGCTCGATGGGCTGCCCCGTGGCGCGCTCGATAGCGCGCAGCAGCCGCCGCTCACGACTGGCGGCGAAAAGAATCGCCTCGCCGCTACGCCCGGCACGGCCGGTGCGGCCGATGCGATGAACGTAGGCCTCCGGATCGTTGGGAATATCGTAATTGATCACGTGGCTGACCCGCTCCACGTCGAGACCGCGGGCGGCCACGTCCGTCGCCACCACGATATCGAGGCCGCCGGACTTTAACTTTTCCACGGTTTTTTCCCGCTGCGCCTGCGCGATGTCACCGTTGAGAGCCGCGCTGGCAAAGCCTCGGGCCGCCAGCTTGTCGGCCAGCTCCTGGGTCGCCAGCCGCGTGCGCACGAAGATGATCACGCCGTCGGTATCCTCGGTTTCGAGGATGCGGGTCAGCGCGTCCAGCTTGTGCACTCCGGCCATCATCCACACCCGCTGGCGGATGGAGGCGTTGGTCACGGTTTTCTGCCGGATGGTGATCTCTTCCGGGTTGCGCAGGTGCTTGCCGGCGATGCGCCGGATCGCGTCCGGCATGGTTGCGGAGAACAGCGCGATCTGCCGCTCCCGCGGCGTCTGCTCGAGAATCCACTCCACATCATCGATGAAGCCCATACGCAGCATCTCGTCGGCCTCGTCGAGGACCAGGGTGCGCAGCCCCGAGAGGTCCAGGGAGCCCCGGCGCATATGGTCCATGACCCGCCCCGGCGTGCCCACGATAACCTGTACGCCACGCTGCAGCGTGCGCAGCTGCGTGCGGTAGTCCGACCCCCCGTAGAGAGGCAGTACCCGGAAGCCCTTGAGGTGGGCGGCGTACTTCTGGAAGGCCTCGGCGACCTGAATCGCCAGTTCCCGGGTCGGCGCCAGCACCAGCGCCTGGGGCTTTGTCTGTCCGGGGTCCAGCGTGGCGAGGACGGGCAGCGCGAAGGCGGCGGTCTTGCCGGTGCCGGTCTGCGCCTGCCCCACAAGATCCTGCCCCGCGAGCAGCGGGGGGATGGTCAGGGACTGGATCGTGGAGGGCGTTTCATAGCCCACCTCGGCCAGGGACTGGAGCAGGAATGGGGGGAGTGACAGCTCGGCAAAGCTGCCGATAGGGGTTGCCGTGGTCATGGGCGGGATACCGGAAGTAAAGGTGATTCACCCGGTCGCGGGCGATCTGTCCACTATACAGGTACCCGGCCGCTGCAGGGTGTGATTAGTTGGGTTCCCGCTCGTTTTCCCCGTCTTCATCGCCGTCCTCGCCGCCCTCCTCAGCCGCGCGGAGGCGACGTTGACGTTGTGCTTCCTCCGCCAGCACGGCGCGGATCTCCGCCAGCACGCCCTCGGTGTCAGCGGCCTCCGTGGGCAGGTCGAAGTGACCCGTGAGGGGGACCTCGGGGTCGAGCTCACCGGACTCGAAGCGGTCCCAGAGCTCCTCCGCATAATGCGTGTTCAGGAGCTCGGGCGCGAACTGTCCGTAGTAGCGAGTCACGTTAAGGATATCCCGGGCCAGCATGGCCTGGGCGTTGTTATTGCCGGCGGCATAAACCGCCTGGGGGAGGTCGATGATCACCGGGCCGTCCTCGTTGACGAGGATATTAAACTCGGAGAGGTCACCGTGGATGAGGCCGGCATCCAGCATGCGCAGCACATAGTGCATAAGCAGCGCATGGTCTTCCCGAGCCTGCTCCGCATCCATGGTGACATCGTTCAGCCGCGGCGCCACGTCACCGGCCTCATCGGTGACCAGCTCCATGAGCAGCACCCCATCGAAACAGCCAAAGGGGCGGGGTACGCGCACCTCGGCCCGGGCCAGGCGGTAGAGCGCGTCGACCTCGGCGTTCTGCCAGGTCTCCTCCTGCTGCTGCCGGCCGAAGCGGGACCGCTTGTCCATGGCCCGGGCCCGCCGGCTGTTGCGCACCTTGCGCCCTTCGGTGTACTGGGCCGCCTTTTTGAAACTGCGCTTGGCCGCATCCTTGTAGATTTTCGCGCAGCGCAGTTCGCCGGCGCTGCGGACGATGAAGACGTCAGCCTCCTTGCCGCTCATGAGGGGGCTGATGACCTCGTCGATGAGGCCCTCTTCCAGGAGCGGCTGGAGGCGCCGGGGGGCTTTCATGGTGTCTTTTCCTGCTCTGGGGCGCCGGGAGCGACGGGCTGACCATCGCCCGAGGCGCTCGAATCCACTGCGTCAAGCGGCGTCCCGTGGTGGTCAAACAGGCCGCTGTTCGCCAGCTGCCGGGCGACCGGCAGCATGCCGTTGACGCTCTCGCTGAAGTCCAGGCCAGTGCCGAACCAGGCGATGACCAGCTCCCGGGCGGGGTCAACGTAAAGTCCCTGGCCATCGTAGCCGCTCTTGAAAAAGGCGCCATCACCCCAGACGTAATCCCACTGCCAGGACGAGTGGCGGGGCAGGTCGTCGCCGAGCGTCGCCCGCAGCTCGTCAAGATCTTCCGCCTCGAGGGCGATGCCCTCTTTCTGGATAGCCTCGACCAGCCCACTGTCGATGGCGCCGAAATGCTCTGGAACCGTGAACAGCTCCCCGAAGCGGGCGAGGTCACGCAGACGCAGCGAAAAGCCGCCGGCCGCGTAAGGGTAGCCATCGCTGCTGATAGCGATGAGCGCGTCGGCCTCGGGGCCAAGGCGGGCCCACAGCTGCGCCTGCACGACCTCCGCAAAGGGTTTTCCGGTTACGGCCTCGATGACGAGACCCAGCACGGCGGTATTGGCGGAGACATACTCGTTGCGCGCGCCCGGCGGCCCGCGGCGGGCCATGGCCCGAAGCTCCGCCGGGAGGCTGCTCTTCCGGCCCGTGGGAGCAGTAATGTCCAGCGCCTCCTCGAGGCGGTAAATGCAGGTCGAACTATCCTGGTAGCCGTCACTGTCCAGGCAATCAATGCCCGAACCCATAGCTGCGACGGCCTGCAACGGCGTGCCGGCCCAGGCCGTCCCGGCCAGGACGGGCAGGTACCGTTCCACCGGGGCCGCCATGGCGACCCGGCCTTCGCGCACCAGCGCGGCAAGGGTCGTTGCGGTCAGCACCTTGCTCACGGACCAGGCGAAGTGCCGCTCCCAGGGCGCCATGTGTGGATAGGCCTCAAAGGCAATAGCGCCCCGGTGCAGAACGATCACGCCGTCCAACAGCGCGTCACCGGCAACGTAAGCGGAAAAGGTCGAAGAGTTGCCGGAATGGACCACCGGCAGCGCCGCGAGCCCTTCCAGCGACGCCTCCGGCAGCGGCCGCGGGGCCGCCGTGCGATGCACCGTAGCCTGATACCGGTAGGCCGCCGTGTGCAGATGGAACTGGCGGCTCACAGCGCCGCCGCTGTCGAAGTTCTGCGGTGTGACCGCCGTGAAACGGTCCCGGAAACCCTGGGCACCGGCATGGACAGCAAGGAGGCCGCAGAGGACGAAGAGAAGGGAACGCTTGCAGGGCATAACAGGCCTCCAGGGCAGGCACAGAAAAGCTCCGAGACCAGCGGCTCGGGGGCCGCACATCATACCCCAGGCGCGGCCCTGACACGCGGCCGCCGGCGGTGACGTGCCCCATCCTTGATCCGCCGCACTGGCCTTTGTCATCGTGGCGCGCATACTGGAGGCCGATTGATAACGGCAGGTGAGGCCATCATGCACAGCAAGCGCGGGCTCATTTTTGCAATCCTCGCGGCGGCGCTGGCCCTGGCGCTGCTCATCGGCTGGCTCGCACGGCCGGAGCCTGTCCCCGTGCGCGTGGAGGCCGTCGCCCGGGGCCCCGTCCAGGCCACGGTAGCGAACACCCGGGCCGGCACCATCGAGGCCTGCCGTCGGGCCGGGATTTCACCGCGCCTCGGCGGCCAGATCGATCTCATGCCGGTAAGCGAGGGCGATGTGGTGGAAAAGGACCAGATCCTCATGGCGTTCTGGAACGACGACCTGCGGGCGCGGGTAAGGCTCGCCGAGAGCGAGCTGCAGGCCTCCGGGGCGCGCAGTGAGCAGGCCTGCATCGTTGCCGACCGCGCCGCCCGGGAGGCCGCGCGGCAGCAGCGACTGAGCACGCAGGGGCTCGCCTCCGAGGAAGCCATCGACAATGCCGAGAGCCGGGCACTGGCGCAGCAGGCTGCGTGCACGGCGGCGCGCGCCGCCGTGGAGGTCAGCCAGGCACAGCTGGAGGTCGCCAGGGCGGCTCTGGACCAGACGCAGCTTCGCGCCCCCTTCCCCGGTGTCATTGCCGAGGTGAACGGCGAGGTCGGCGAGTTTGTCACCCCCTCCCCCGTCGGCATACCCACGCCGCCGGCCGTGGACCTTATGGATATCAGCTGCCTCTACGTCTCCGCCCCCATCGATGAGGTCGATGCGCCGGCAATCCGCGTGGGCATGCCGGCGAACATCTCCCTCGATGCCTTCGGCGACCAGCGATTCCGGGGCCGCGTGCGCCGGGTCGCCCCCTACGTGCTCGACCTGGAGAAACAGGCCCGCACTGTCGACGTCGAGGTTGAGTTTCTCGAGGCGGCGGACTGCGACTGCATGCTGCCGGGCTACAGCGCGGACATCGAGGTCGTGCTGGCCCGGAAGGACAATGCACTGCGCGTCCCCACGCAGGCGGTGCGTGAGGGCAACCGCGTGTACCTGGTGAACGACGAGGGGCGCATCGAGGAACGCCACCTCGAGGTGGGCCTGCGCAACTGGGTCTGGACCGAGGTGACGGCGGGCCTGGTGGCGGGCGCCACGCTGGTACTCACCGTGGACCGGGAAGGCGTAACTCCCGGCGCCCTGGTCGAAGCCCGCCGGCACGAGCGCAGCGATGATTGAGCTGTCGCACATCGACCGGCACTTCCAGGTCGGCGATCAACGGGTCAAGGCCCTGGACGACATCAACCTGCACATCGGTGCCGGGGAGTATGTTTCCATCATGGGGCCCTCCGGCTCGGGCAAGTCGACGCTCCTCAACCTTATCGGCCTCCTCGACCGGCCCAGCGCCGGCAGCTACCGCCTTGACGGCACGGACGTCACCGCCCTGAGCGATGTAGAGCAGGCGCAGGTGCGCAACAGCCAGATCGGCTTCGTATTCCAGATGTTCCACCTCGTGCCGCGGCTCACCGCAGCGGAAAACGTGGCCCTGCCGCTGCTGCTGGCTGGAATGACGGCGGAGGCGCGGCAGCCGCTGGTGGCCAGCGCCCTGGAAGCCCTGGGCATGGCCGATCGGAGCCACCACCGGCCGGAACAGCTGTCCGGCGGTCAGCGCCAGCGCGTGGCCATTGCCCGGGCCACGGTCACCAAACCGCGGGTTCTCCTGGCCGACGAGCCCACGGGCAACCTCGATCAGAAGGCGGGTGGCGATGTGCTTGCCATTCTCGAAGGGCTGGTCGACGCGGGCATCACGCTGATCATGGTCACCCACGACCCCGCCATGGGCGGACGGGCGCAGCGGCAGCTGGCCATGAGGGACGGGCGTCTGGTCAGCGATGAACAGGGATCGCCCCATGGCGACCCCTAGCAGGGATGTGGCGCGCTTCGCCTGGCAGGCTCTTGCCGGCTATCCGGTCCGGACTCTGCTCATGCTTATCGCCATGGCCATCGGCGTCGGGTCCGTGGTGGTGCTCACTGCCCTGGGGGAAGGCGCCCGGGGTTACGTCACCGGCGAGTTCGCCTCCCTCGGCACCAACCTTGTGGTGGTCCTGCCAGGCCGCACCGAGACAGCGAGGCTGAACCCCGGCGCGATGTTCGGCGAAACACCCCGGGACCTCACCCTGGGGGACGCCCGGGCTCTCACCCGCAGCAGCCGGGTACGGCGCGTCGCCCCGCTGAACGTGGGCTCGGTGACCGTAAGCCACGGCCCCCGATCCCGGGACGTGGTCATGCTCGGCTCCACCAGCGACCTGCTGCCCGTGCGGCACTGGCGCATGGCCCGGGGCAGCTTTCTGCCGGTGATGGCCAGCGACCGCGCCATGCCCGTCGCCGTAATCGGCCAGACGCTCCGCGAAGAGCTGTTCGGCGCCGAGGGCGCCCTCGGTGAATGGCTGCGCATCGGCGACCGTCGCTTCCGCGTCATCGGAATCCTCGGCTCCCGGGGCCGCTCGATCGGCGTGGATACGGACGAGACCATCATTATCCCCGTGGCCGCAGCGCAGCAGCTCCTGAACACGCAGTCGCTGTTCCGCATCCTGGTGGAGGCGCGCAGTCGGGAGGACATTGAGCCCGTTCGGGACTTTGTGGAGGCGGCGATCGCCGAGCGTCACCAGGGGGAAAGAGATGTGACCGTGATCACCCAGGATGCAGTGCTTTCCACCTTCGACGACATCCTCGGCGCGCTGACGCTCGCTGTGGGCGGCATCGCCGCCATCAGTCTCGCGGTGGCCGGCATCCTGATCATGAACGTCATGCTCGTGGCCGTCTCTGAGCGCACGGCGGAAATCGGCCTGCTCAAGGCCATCGGCGCGACCCCGCGGCAGATCGTCACGCTGATTCTGGCCGAGGCCTCGCTGCTGTCTTTTCTCGGCGCCCTCCTCGGCCTCGCCCTCGGCCAGGCGAGCGCGCTGGGGCTACGCCTGGCGCTACCCATGCTGCCCGCCTACCCACCGCCCTGGGTCATCGCTGTCGTGGTTACCGTGGCGATGGTCACGGGCATCGTGTTCAGCGTTCTGCCCGCGCGCACTGCGGCACGGCTGGACCCGGTACGCGCTCTGGCGCGGAGGTAGCGCTATGAAGACGGCGGATTTCCTGTCGCTGACCGGTAGCTCGCTCCTGGCACACCGGCTGCGCAGCCTGCTCACGGCGCTCGGTATTGCCGTGGGGATCGGCGCCGTGGTGCTGCTCACGTCCATCGGCGAGGGACTGCAGCAGTTTGTCCTGGCGCAGTTCACCCAGTTCGGCACCACTATTGTCGCGGTCAACCCGGGCAAAGCGACCACCGCCGGCACCAGCGCCGGCGTTTTCGGCACGGAACGACCGCTGACCATCGAGGATGCCATCGCCCTGGAGCAACTGCCCTACGCCCGCGCCGTGGTTCCCTTCGTGCAGGGCAACGCCGCGGTGGAATATGCCGGTCTGAGCCGCCGCACGACGATCTATGGCGCCGGTCCGGCCATGCCCGAGGCTTTCCGTATGGCCGTAGCCATCGGCGGCTTTCTGCCCGAGGACGATCCGACGGCGCCCCGGGCCCTGGCCGTGCTCGGCAGCAAGCTGCGCGGCGAGCTGTTCCGCGACGAGAATTCCCTGGGGCGCCGCATCACGATCGCCGGCAGCCGCTTCCGGGTCGTCGGCGTGATGGCCGCCAAGGGCACGGTGCTCGGCTTCGACCTCGACGACACGGTCTACATTCCCGCCGCCCGGGCCATGAGCCTGTTCAATGTCAACGGGCTGATCGAGATTGATGTGATGTACGACGAGGATACGAAGGTGGAGACCGTGGTTGAGGGCATCCGCCGGGTGCTCACAGCGCGCCATGGGCGCGACGACGTTACCATCACCACGCAGCAGCAGATGCTCGACGTGCTCGGCGGGGTGCTGGATGTGCTCACGTTTGCCGTCGCGGCCATCGGCAGCGTGTCACTGCTCGTCGGCGCCATCGGTATTGTCACCATCATGACGATCGCCGTGAATGAGCGCCGCAACGAGATCGGCCTGCTGCGGGCTCTTGGTGCGCGGCAGTCCCAGGTGCTGTCGCTGTTCCTCGGCGAGGCCATCGTCCTCGCCGCCGCCGGCGGTCTGGCGGGCCTTCTCCTGGGAACAGGTCTCGGCCAGCTCCTGCAGTTTGCGATCCCGGCCCTGCCGGTGCAGCCGTCGCTGTTCTATGTGGTCCTCGCGGAAAGCATCGCCATCACTATCGGCCTCCTCGCCGGCGTGCTCCCGGCCCGGCGGGCTGCCCGCCTCGACCCGGTGGAGGCGCTGCGGGCCGAGTAGTACTTCATCGGTCGATCCGGTTTATCGCGGCTTGCCGGGGTGCAGCCGGGCGGGAGCACCCCCGGTCGATCCAGCTTATCGTGGCTTGCCGGGGCGCAGCCGGGCGGGTGCACCCCCGGTCGATCCAGCTTATCGCGGCTTGCCGGGGCGCAGCCGGGCGGGAGCACCCCCGGTCGATCCAGCTTGTTTCGGCTTATTGCGGCTTGCCGGGGCGCAGCCGGGCGGGAGCACCCCCAGTCGCTCCACGATATTCGCTTGGTGGGGGTGCTCCCGCCCGGCTGCGCCCCTACCGTCCGGCTGCGCCCCTGCCGCCCCTACCCCCCGGGATGCACATCGACCGTCCGGGATACACCCCTTCTTCTCTGGAAATGCGCGAAGACCCGAAAATTGCCGTTGCCCCTGGCCGCTGGCCGCCTTAAGCTCTGCGGCTTCCCTTAGTGACCCGTGAGCCGTCCCGCGCCAGCGCCGGACGGAACAGCTTTCGTTCCCCGCTGCGGCGGGGGCAGAGTAGCAGCGCGCGGACTGGACTGGAGACAGCACGACGGCCATGGCCTCTCTCAAGCACGACTGGTTTTCCAACACCCGCAACGACCTGCTGGCCGGCATGGTTGTGGCGCTGGCACTCATCCCCGAGGCCATCGCCTTCTCGATCATCGCCGGCGTGGATCCGAAGGTGGGCCTTTATGCCTCGTTCTGCATTGCGGTGATCACTGCGTTCACTGGTGGCCGGCCGGGGATGATTTCCGCCGCGACCGGTGCCATGGCCCTGCTCATGGTAACGCTGGTGAAGGAACACGGCCTCGAGTATCTCCTGGCCGCCACGGTGCTCACGGGTGTCCTGCAGATCCTGGCCGGCTGGGTGCGTCTCGGCACGCTGATGCGTTTTGTGTCGCGCTCGGTGATCACCGGCTTCGTCAACGCCCTGGCGATCCTGATTTTCCTGGCCCAGCTACCGGAGCTGACCGGCGTTACCTGGCACGTCTACGCCATGACCGCGGCCGGGCTGGCAATCATCTACCTGCTGCCCTACCTGACCCGCGCCATACCGTCGCCTCTCGTGGCCATCGTCCTTCTGACCATCGCCGCCATCTCCCTGAACCTGGATATCCGCACCGTCGGCGACATGGGTGCGCTGCCGGACACGCTGCCGGTGTTCCTGCTGCCGGATATCCCGCTGACGCTGGAAACGCTCTGGATTATCCTCCCGGTAGCGACCACGCTGGCGGTGGTGGGACTCCTCGAGTCGCTGATGACCGCGTCGCTGATCGACGACCTGACGGACACCGGAAGCAACAAGAACCGCGAGTGCGTGGGCCAGGGCGTCGCCAACATCGGCGCCGGCTTCCTCGGCGGCATGGCGGGTTGCGCGATGATCGGCCAGTCGGTGATCAACATTAAATCCGGAGGCCGGGGCCGCCTCTCCACCCTGTCCGCCGGCGTCTTCCTTCTTGCGCTGCTGATGCTCGCCGGCGACCTGGTGGCGCGCATCCCCATGGCGGCCCTGGTGGCGGTCATGATCATGGTCTCCATTGGTACGCTGAACTGGCAATCGCTCCGCGACCTGCGCACAAACCCGAAGAGCTCGAGCGTGGTCATGCTCGCCACGGTCGCGGTCACCGTCAGCACTCACGACCTTGCCCTTGGTGTGCTCACCGGCGTGCTGCTTTCGGGTTTCTTCTTCGCCCACAAGGTGGGGCAGGTGCTCATCGTGCGCTCCCGCGCCGATGAGGACGGCCGCGTGCGGCGCTACCAGGTCGTCGGGCAGGTGTTCTTCGCCTCCGCGGACCGTTTCGCCGCTTCCTTCGACTTCCGCGAGGTCATCGAGCGGGTGACCATCGACGTCAGCCGGGCGAACTTCTGGGACATCACTGCCGTCAGCGCCCTCGACAAGGTGGTGATCAAGTTCCGCCGGGAAGGTACAGAGGTAGAAGTGCTCGGGCTCAACGAGGCCAGCAAGACTCTGGTCGACAAGTTTGCCGTGCATGACAAGGACAACGCCGACGACCTGATCCTCGGCCACTGACAGGAAAACCCGGGAGCCACTGATGACACAGCATGAAGAGCGCGTCCTGGCCTGCGTGGACCAGTCTCATTTTGCCGACCACGTCGCCGACTACGGCGCCTGGGTCGCGCGGCGACTGACGCTGCCGCTGGAGCTTCTTCACGTCATCGATCGGCACCCGGAGATCGCCAGCGCCCCCGACCACAGCGGCGCCATCGGCATCGACGCTCAGGAGCAGCTCCTGTCCACACTGTCGGAGCAGGACGAGGCCCGCAGCCGCGCCGCCCGCGAGCAGGGCCGGGCTTTCCTCGCCCGGCTACGGGAGCGCGCCGAGGCCGCCGGGGCCGCACACACCGACACGCGTCAGCGCCACGGCGAGCTGCAGGAGACCCTGAGCGAGCAGGCCGATAATGTCCGCGTCTTTGTGCTCGGGCGCCGGGGGCGTTCCGCCGAGGCCACCCAGCGCGACCTGGGGCGCAATGTTGAGCGTGTGGTACGCGGCCTCGGCAAGCCCATCCTCGCGGTCACCGACTCCTTCAGCGAACCCGAGCGCGCCCTCATCGCCTTTGACGGCAGCAGCCTGGCCCGCCGGGGCGTCGAGCTGGTGGCGGCGAGCCCGCTCTTCCGCGGTATGCCCATCCACCTGGTGATGGCCGGCAAGCTGCAGCGCGATGCTGAAAAGCAGGTGGCCTGGGCGACAGGGGTGCTCGAAAACGCCGGCTTCAGCACCTCCACCGCCCTGCTGCCCGGCGATACGGAAAGCGTGATTGCCCGGGAGATCCAGGCCCGCGGCAGTGACATCCTGGTCATGGGCGCCTACAGCCATTCGCCGCTGCGCTCGCTCTTCCTCGGCAGCAAGACCACGGACCTCCTCCGCGCCGCGCGGGTGCCGGTACTGTTGCTGCGCTAGCATCGGCGACCGGGGGCCCCGGCCGTTATAGCCGCCGGCACTATGACGTGGAACAAACGCTATTTTACGCCGACGCTCCGCAGCGGTAGGCTTCATTTTTTCCTGAGCACTGCCACGGAGCACCAGCATGTCTGCCACCGACGAATTTCTCACCGCCAATGCCCGCTACGCGGAGTCCTTCGACAAGGGCGACAAGCCCATGCCGCCCGCCAGACAAGTCGCCGTGGTCGCCTGCATGGATGCCCGCATCGAGACTGGCCGCCTCCTGGGCCTTGAGGAAGGAGACGCCCACGTTATTCGCAATGCCGGCGGCGTGGTCACCGACGATGTGATCCGCTCCCTGGCGATTTCCCAACGCCTCCTCGGCACCCGGGAGATCGTGCTTATCCATCATACGGACTGCGGCATGCTCACCTTCAAGGACGATGCGGTGAAGGCTGACATCGAGGCTGACACGGGCCTGCGTCCGCCTTTCGCTCTCGAAGCCTTCGCAGACCCGGCGGAGGACGTCAAGCAGTCCATGCGCCGTATCGCGAACAGCCCCTTCGTCCCGCACAAGGACGCGATCCGGGGCTTTGTCTACCACGTGGAAAACGGCCAGCTGAAAGAAGTGCACCCCTGAGGGAACACCGCGCCCGGGCCGGCGACCCCGGCGGCGCGTTTCGGTAAACTGCGCCGACGCGCCACGGAAAGGCGGCCATGCCCGAACTCGAAGCGAACAGCGCCGGCGCACTGCTCGGCCGCATTATTGCCATTCTCTTCCCCATCGTGGCTATCGTCACGGTGGGGTTTTTCTATGGGCGGCGACACAACCCGGAGATGTCCGTCGCCAACCGCCTCAACATAGACATCTTCGTCCCGGCGCTGATCCTCGGCGCCATGGCCAGCAAGTCCTTTGAGCCCACGCGCTACGCCGGCCTTGCCTCCGGCGCAGCGCTCCTGCTGCTCACCTGTGGCCTCATCGCCTGGCCCGTTGCGCGGCGCCTGGGGCTGGCCTGGCGCACCTTCGTACCACCGATGATGTTCAACAATTCGGCGAACATCGGCATTCCCCTGGCGGTGCTGGCCTGGGGCGAAGAAGCACTGGCTGCGGGGGTGATCCTCTACAGCGTATCGAACGTGCTGCACTTCTCCCTCGGCGTGCGCATGCTCGACCCGCGCGCAAGCCTGCGCACGCTCTGGCGCAATCCAACACTCCTGGCCGCCTTCGGCGGCCTGGCCATCGCCCTGCTCGGGATACCCGTCTGGCCGCCGGTAGTGCACGCGCTGCAGCTCCTTGGCAACGTCGCCATCCCGCTCCTGCTTTTCGCCCTGGGGGTGCGCATGCAGGACGTGCGCTTCGACGCCCTGGGCGCTTCACTGCTGGGGGCCGGCGCACGCCCGCTCTTAGGCATGGGCCTGGGCTGGCTCCTTGGCAACCTCCTCGGCCTCGGCCCCCGGGACAGCGCCATGCTCATCCTCTTCGGTGCGTTGCCGCCGGCGGTCATGAACTTTCTCTTCGCCGAGCGCTACGGCCAGGAGCCCGAACGGGTCGCCGCCATCGTACTCACCGGCAACCTCGCGGCACTCCTGGTGCTGCCACTGGCCCTGGGGTGGGTGCTGTAGACCGGCTGCCCGGTTCCGGACGCTCCGGGTCACCTGAGCTCGCAGCGGCACTTTGCACAGGCGTTCCGGTGCTATAAGGTTCTCTCTTTCCGGTTATCGTCGCCCCATGTCCGCAGACACCCTCACCCCCACGCAGAGCGCCCGCCTGCTCAAGCTGGCAACCAACGCCTCGGTGCTCACCGCGGCGGTGCTCATTCTGGTGAAAGCCCTGGCTTACTGGGAGACCGGGTCGGTGAGCATCCTCGCCTCCTTCGTTGACTCGCTCATGGACTCCGGCGCGTCGCTACTGAACCTTATTGCGGTCCGCTACGCGCTGGCACCGGCGGATCGCGCTCACCGCTTTGGTCACGGCAAGGCCGAATCCATTGCCGCCCTCGGCCAGGGGACCTTCATCATCGGTTCCGGCCTGTATCTGATCGTCGAGTCGGTGCAGCGCCTGCTCGATCCGCAGCCGCTGCAGGCCTTCGGCCTTGGCGTGGCCGTCATGGCCTTCACCATCGGCGCAACCGCGGTGCTGCTGCTTATTCAGGGGTACGTGATCCGCCGTACGCACTCGGCGGCGATCCGCGCCGACTCGCTGCATTACCGCACGGACCTGCTGACCAACAGCGCCGTGCTGCTGGCCCTGGTGCTCGCCCAGCTCGGGTGGCCGGGCATGGACCCGGTCTTCGCCCTGGCCGTGGCACTCTATATTCTCTCCTCCGCCCGGCGCATCATGGGTGACGCTTTCAGCGAGCTCCTCGACCGGGAACTGCCCGAGGCGCGGCGCGAGGCCGTGCTCGCCCTTGCCGAGGGCCACCCGGAGGTGCGCGGCGTCCACGACCTGCGCACGCGCAGCGCCGGGCGCGTGGAGTTCATGGAACTGCACCTGGAGCTGGATGACCACCTGCCGCTGATCGAGGCACACCGCATTGCCGATGAAGTCGCGGACGCTATCCGCGCAGAGCACCCGGCGGCGGACGTCGTCATCCACCAGGACCCGGTCAGCATCGCCGAGCCGCTGCTGGATCAACAGATCGAGGAGGCGGAAGAGGCCTGAAGACACAGGGAGAGCGTAGCGCCATGGAATACCGGCAACTGGGAGACAGCGACATCGAGGTCAGCGTCATCGGCCTCGGCACCATGACCTTCGGCGAGCAGAACAGTGCCGCCGACGCCGCCGCACAGCTTGACCTCGCCCTTGAACGGGGGGTCAACTTCGTCGATGCGGCGGAGATGTACCCGGTGCCACCGCGGCCGGAGACCCAGGGGCGCACCGAGGAATACATCGGCGCCTGGCTCAAGGCGAGCGGCAAGCGTGACCGGGTCGTGCTGGCCAGCAAGGTCGCCGGGCGTGGCGACCAGAACGCCGGCGTCGACCATCTCCGCGGCGGTCCGCGGCTCGACGCCGCTTCCGTGCGCGCGGCCCTCGAGGGGTCCCTGGCCCGCCTCGGCACCGACTACCTGGACCTGTACCAGGTGCACTGGCCGGAACGGCGCACGAACTTCTTCGGACACCTGGGCTACCGACACCTCGGTGACGACGGCATCGCCATCGCCGAGACCCTGGAAGCCCTCGGCGAGCTGGTCAGAGAAGGCAAGGTCCGCCAGATCGGCATCTCAAACGAGACGCCCTGGGGTGTCCTCGAATACCTGCGCCTGGCGCGGGAAGCCGGGCTGCCGCGCATCGCCAGCATCCAGAACCCCTACAACCTCCTGAACCGTTCCTTCGAAGTGGGGCTGGCGGAGATCGCTATCCGCGAGCGGGTCGGGCTCCTCGCCTACTCGCCGCTGGCCTTCGGTCTCCTGACGGGCAAGTACGCCGGCGGCGCGCGGCCCGAAGGCGCGCGGCTCTCGCTGTTCCCACGCTTCGGCCGCTACGACAACCCGCAGGCCGCGGCGGCCACGGAGCGCTACCTGGCCCTCGCCGCGGAAGCCGGCGTTGATCCGGCAAAGCTCGCGCTGGCCTTCGTCAACCAGCAGCCGTTTGTTACCAGCAACATCATCGGTGCAACGACGCTCGAGCAGTTGGAGACAAACATCGCCAGCATCGACCTCGCACTGCCCCGCGAGCTGCGCAAGGCCCTCGACGCCATCCATCTGCAGCACCCGAACCCGGCGCCCTGAGCACGGGGTCGGCCATTGCCCCCGGGACGGGGATGGATTACTTTCTTTGCTCTCCCCGAGCAGAGGCCAGGGCATGGCAAACCGGTTTGACGCAGGTAGTTTCTTCATCCGCTGGCTGTTCGCGGCAGTGCTCGTCTTCGGCACCTACAACCCGACGGCGTTTTCCTACCTGTCCTGGGTTGTCGACAGCGAGACCCGCCTCGGGCCGGTGGTCGCGATCATCGGGCTCGCCCTGCTCATCGGCTGGATCATCTTCCTGCGTGCCACCTTCCTGGCCATTGGCTGGCTGGGGGTCACGCTTGGCGCGGCGCTCTTCGCCGCCATCATCTGGCTGTTCATCGACCTGGGCTGGCTGTCCCTCGACAGCACCCGGGCTCTCGCCTGGCTGGCGCTGCTCCTGCTGTCGCTGATCCTCGGCGTGGGGATGTCCTGGGCGCACCTGCGGCGCATGTTCAGCGGCCAGCTCTCCGTCGACGACGTCGAGGACTGACGTCAGGGCAGCTCGCGCAGGCCAAGGGAACCAAGACGACCCACGAGGCCCTGCAGCGCCTCGTCGCTCCAATCGTGCCCCGGCAGCGGCCGGCCCCATACCGGGTCCGGCCAGCAGCAATCGCCCGGACGCCGGCCGATCACGTGCAGGTGCAGCTGCGGTACTACGTTGCCGAGGGCGCCGACATTGACCTTCGGGTAGCCGCATTCCTCCTTGAGAAAGGCGCCGAGCGCCGCCGCGTCATCGAGGAGCCCCTCGCGCTGCCGCGGCGGCAGGTCCGTGAGGTCATCACAGGCCGTAGCCGGGACAAGGATGAACCAGTGCAGCGCCGCCTCCCGATGCAGGAGCAGCAGCGCGGACGGCAGGGCACCGAGCAGGTGGCTGTCAGCGGCGAGGCGCGGGTGCAGCGCGGCGGGGTCCAGCACGCCCTCAGCGGGCGCCATAAAAGCCGGCAAAGCGGTCGATGAAGGCCTGCAGCTGGTCGTCGGGCAGGTCGTTGATGCCCGCAGCGGCGGCGCGGCCACCGCCCGTGGGGAACTCGCGGCAGAGCTCGTCGGCGCCGGAGCGGTTGCTGAGGGGCGCGCGTACGCTCACCAGCAGGCCGCCGTCGCGCTTCGGCGTAAGCACCGCGTGGGCGCGCTCCGGGTTCGCGTTGGTCAGCTCGTTGCTGTAAACCCCGGAGACCCGGCGGGACCAGGCCTCGGCGGGGAGCAGGAACACCGCGGCGCGCTCGTCGGCATAGGCCGGCGACAGCTGCCGGGCCGCGCCCAGATCCTCGTGGTAGCCCGTCTCCAGCTGCTCGAAGATCGGCCGGTTGTCGGCCATGAAATCCTCTGGCTCGCTGTAGGGCAGCAGCTCCCGGAACAGGTCCGCCGGATGAAAATGAAGCTCCGACAGGTCTGGTCCGTAGCCATTGTAGTTGATGTAGATACCCAGATTCTCAAGGCGCGCAAGCCGCTCCTCGCTGCAGCCCAGGGGCCGGGCCAGGGCCTGGGCGCTCTCGCGCAGGTTGTCGCCGAAACTGCCGACCACGGCCCAGGGCCGGTGCGCGCCCTGGAGCACGCCATTGACCAGGGAGCTGGTACAGACGGTGGCTTCGGTGTTGATGTGCGCCTCGAAGGCTGGATGCTCGGGCAACTCCCCCGCGTAATGGTGGTCGCAGTACCAGACGCTGGCGCCGGCTGAGAGCAGATCGACCAGGGGCTGCCGATTCTTGTCGAGAGAGATATCGAGCACCGTGACCCGGTCGCCCTCCCCCGCCTGAACGCGGCTGAGAAGCGCAATATCCCGCTTCACACCAGTAACCAGCGCGGCCTCCCGGGGCTCGGCGAGGCGGAGCTGAAGCAGCGCGCAGATGCCATCCGCGTCGCCGTTGAAAACATCGAAAGCAGCCATGCAACCCTCGTTGGCTGGAAGTGAACTCAGTCCGTCGCGGCCTTGCCGGCGAACAGCGTCTTGACGTTGGAATCAGTCGCCTCGCCGCGGCTTGCGCGGCGCACCACCCGGCCCTGTTTGACCCAGAGGTGGTCGTGGCGGACCTCGTGGCTGGCAAAACCGCTCACCGCCTCCGAGAGGAGCTCGGTGATGCCGCGGCAGTCCATGCCCTCGCAGCACTCGCGCAGCTTTTCCAGCGCCTTGCACACGTCACGGTAGTGGAGGCTCTCCTCCTCCGCGCGCATGATCATGGGATGGCCCGTGCCGCTGACGGAAGTACCGAGGAGCAGCTCCTCGTGGAGCTTTTCGCCCGGGCGCAGGCCGATAAATTCAATCTCCACGCCATTGTGCGCGGGCCCGCGGCCGCCGACCTCATGGCCGCTCAGGCGGATCATGCGCTTGGCCAGGTCGACGATCTGTACCGGCTCGCCCATGTCGAGGACGAAGACATCACCGCCGGTGCCCATGGCGCTGGCCTGGAGCACGAGCTGCGCCGCCTCCTGGATGCTCATGAAGTAGCGGGACACTTCCGGGTGGGTCACGGTCACCGGGCCGCCGCGCTCGATCTGGTCGCGGAACAGCGGCACCACGGAACCCGAGGAACCGAGCACATTACCGAAGCGCACCATGCAGAAACGGGTGTCCGTATCTTCCTGGGCGAGCCCCTGGAGGATGAGCTCGGCGAAGCGCTTGGAGGCGCCCATGATATTGGTGGGCCGCACGGCCTTGTCCGTGGAGATGAGCACGAAGGTCTCTACACCGGCGAGCCGGGCGGCCTCGGCCGCGTGCCAGGTACCGAAGGCATTGTTGGCGACACCCTCGGCCACGTTGTACTCGACCATGGGCACATGTTTGTAGGCGGCGGCGTGGTAGACCGTGTGCACACCGAAGGTGCGGTAAACAGTCTCCAGCCGCGCCTGATCGCGCACGGAGCCGAGGAGGCAGACCACATCGATGTAGGTGCCGGCCCGGGCCTGGAGATCGCGCAGCTCGCGCTCGATGCGATAGAGCGCGAACTCGCTGTTGTCCAGAAGCACGAGCTCGCGCGGCCCGGCACTCAGAATCTGCCGGCAGAGCTCGGCGCCGATGGAGCCGCCGGCACCGGTGACCATAACCACCTTGTCGGTGATGCAGCGGTCGATGAGCTCCGGATGGGGCGGCACCGGGTCGCGGCCGAGCAGGTCATCGAGGTCGATGTCCTGAATCTGGTTGACCGTGGCGGCCCCGGAAACCAGTTCGTTGATCTTGGGCACCGTGCGCACATGCACCGGCAGACCGACCAGGGAGTTGATGATCTCCCGCCGGCGCTCGTGCGTGGCCGAGGGGATGGCGAGGAGCACCTGGGTGATAGCGTGTTCCCCCACCAGCCGCTCGAGGTCTGCAGGGCTCATCACCTGCAGACCGTTGATCACCGAATGCTGCGCCCGCGGGTCGTCGTCGACGAAAGCCACAACCCGGTACTGGTCACCGTGGTGCAGCGCCGTAAGCAGCTGGCGGCCGGACTCGCCGGCGCCGTAGATAATCACATTCTTGGAACTCGAGCGCAGCCGCGCCTGGTAATAGGCGCGCACCACAAGCCGCGAGCCACCGATGGAGAACATGGCGAGAGCCCAGTACACGAAGGGCGTGGAGCGCGGCACATCAGCACGGGTGAAGAAGATCGTGGCGCCGAGGACGAGGGTGGAATAGCTGGCCGCGGTGATGATGGACCAGATCGCCTGCTGGCCCATGTAGCGGATCACTGCCCGGTACAGTCCCATACGCAGGAAGATGACCGCGCTTGCAGCCAGGGTCACGACCCCGCAGAGCACCTCGACAAAACCGATGTGGAAGGAGGCATTGCCGAAAGGATAAGCAACGGCAAGCCACAGAGCCGCAGCGACAAACACCATGTCCACCAGCAACACCAGGCCCTGCTTGATGTTGCGGGGAACCTTGATGACCCTGTCGGTCGCCGCGCGCAGGGCAGCCCACCGGCAGGAGAGCGCCTGCAGCATGTAAAGCGCTGCTTGCTTGACCAAGTTGTTCACTCCGCGCTGGTTGTGCGCCCGGTGGCTTTTGTTCTTTAGCCGCCACCAACTCGAGGATGTTACTGCAAGTGCCGGTACTTGGCCATGGCCAGCAGGATCGGGGCGTAGCCGAGGCCCAGGAGGAGCCAGGCCAGCGACGGTTCGGCGGCGGCAAACCAGGCCAGCGGGGTGAGCCAGGCCCACTGCACGGCGAGGAACAGACCGTCGACCCGCCCGTGGGAACCCCAGCGGCGAGCGAGGCGCTGGTAGAGGTGCTCCCGGTGGGCCTCGGTCAGAGGGGCGCCGCGGGCCACGCGCAGGAGCAGCGTAAAGCCGGCATCACTCACAAACAGCGCCAGCAGCAGAGGCCAGCAGACCGGCGACAGGCCCTCGCGCCAGGGGCCGGCGACCGCAAGCACAGCGAGGAGGAAGCCCGTGGGGATGCTTCCCGCATCGCCCATGAACAATCGGGCCGGCGGCCGGTTATGGAACAGAAATCCCGCGTGGACACCGGCCAGAGCGAGGCAGAGAAACAGATAACCCGGTGCCGCACCGGCCTCCGCGGCCAGCCAGGCGCCCGCGGCGGCCGCAGACAGGCACTGCAGGGCCGCCAGGCCGTCGATCCCGTCCATAAAATTGTAGAAATTGGTAAAGGCCAGCACGGCGAAGGCCAGGGGCAGCCAGGCCAGCAGGCCGACGAGGCCACTGCCGACGATCACCCAGCCGGTGCCCAGCACCGCCGCAGCCGCGTAAAGTGCCAGCCGCAGGCCCGCGGGGAGCTGACGCAGATCGTCGACGAAACCGACCAGAGCGAGGCCCACGCCCAGAGCCAGAGGCAGCGCGTAAGGACCGGGGGCCGCGTCGCCGAGCAGCAGCGCCGCCACCAGCGCGAACACCAGCGCAATACCCGCACCACTCGGCGTGGGCGTCACGTGGGAACTGCGGCCGGTGGGTTCGGCCAACCAGCGCCGGGAGCGAGCGAGCACCCCGTAGGCGCCCGCCAGCAGCACGGTCAGGATAGCGGCGCCAAGCACAAGCGCCATCAGCGGTCCTCCCCGGCGGCAACCATGGCCGGGGCCACATCCTCGAAGCGCTGCTCCGGTCGCCAGCCCGTCACCGCGCGTACCGCGTCATTGCGGTAACGGTCCCAGCCGAGGAGCGCCGCCGCTGTCCCCCCGGGCCATTCGCCACGGAGAGCGTCCCGCACCGTCGCGGCAACCCGCCAGGCCCAGGGCGCCAGGGTAGGTCCGGCCAACGCGCGACCCTGGGCCCGGGCGAGGGCCGCGCAGA
>NZ_KN234765.1 GCF_000764025.1 Pseudohaliea rubra DSM 19751
CGTCGCAGGCTGCCGCCGGCACGCCGGCGCGGCGCCAGGCTCCGGGGCCGGCAGCAAGGCACTGTTCACTGTCGGGAGAAGCAGCCAGCAGCGCGCGGGCGGCCGCGGGCGTCAGGCCGTCACAGAAGTCGAGCAGCAGGCAGTGGGCGAGGCTGTCCCCGGGCATAACTCATCCCTGGCCGGGCGGCGCCTGGTGCGCCGCGCGCGCCGCGTCCCTGCGGCGCGCTTGTGTCCCGTTCAGCGTAAGAGTCTACCCTAGGGGTTTTTCACTTTGTCCATCACTTTCAACACCCGGCTGGCCTTGAGCACGAGCGCGTAGCTGGCCTTCTCGGACACCTCGAAGACCATCGCCAGCCCCGCGCGCACGTCCGGCAGGCGCACGTTGTCGCGGGCGATCTCGTCAAACTGCATCGCCCCGGCCTTGTAGATAGCGAGCACGTGTCCGCGCTCGAGGCCGTCGCGGGCGCCCTTGTTAAGAACCACGATGTCGGTGGTGCCAATCTGACTGACGCCGCCGTCGACAGCGATCATGAACGCGTTGTCGAGGTTCACGGCCGGCGCCCGGGGCTGGAAGGTGGCGTCGAGGATACGCTCCTCCAGCGGCAGGAGCCGGTCGGTGATGCGCACTTCCTCGGTCACCCGGGTCACTTCCAGTTCCGTGACCTCGTCGCGGTTACTCGAAAGCAGCTGCGCATCGCCGATATCCTTGCCCTGGTAGCCGAGGATCTCCAGGGTCAGTGGGTCCCGGTAGACATCACCGGCGCGATAGATCCCGTAGCTGCGCTCGCCATCGGGGAAATGGCCCCGACCGTAGACGCGATCGCCGGCCGCGCTGATGAGGCGCTCTTCCGAGGCGGCGACCACGTAGGCGGCGTTGTCCAGTTGCTCGGCGTTGAGGATACGGTGCCGACGCAGGAAGGCACCGATCTGGTCCAGGGGAATCACGGGGATCGCAAGATCCCGCTGGGAGACACGCATGTTGGGGGTGAGCTTGACGTCCCGGCCCCGGCGCACCGCGAGCCGCGGCTTGCCATCGACCCAGCTCAGATAAAGCTGGTCACCGGGAAAAATAAGGTGCGGGTTGTCGATCTGCGGGTTGACGTCCCAGAGCTCGGGCCAGAGCCAGGGCTCATCGAGGTACATGCCGGCAATGCCCCAGAGCGTGTCGCCCTTCCTGACGACGTAGGTCTCCGGCGCGCCCTCGGCCAGTTCCAGCGCGGCGGCCGGCGGCGCGACGATCCCCAGCAGCAGCGCAAGGAGCACGGCGCAAAGTGCCCCCGTTGAGACATTGCTACCGAGTGATCTCGAGTTGCTCATGGCTGGCCCGCTGTTTTTGTGCAGTCGTCCTGGACGGCTGCTTCCCCCGACGTCTGCGTTGCAGCCGACGTCGCCGGGCGCAAAACAGACCTGTATAATCAGAGTTTGCTGTGACGGCGGGCAACTGACAAGTCCCCGCGGGACTATTCACGCCGCCCGCAGGATTTCCCGGGAGAACGCACAAGGGCTGCTGCCAATGGCAATCATGGACATTCTTTCTTTCCCCGATCCGCGGCTGCGCACCCGCGCCGCTCCCGTGGAGTCCGTGGACGACACGCTGCGCACGCTCGTCGATGACCTCCTCGACACCATGTATGACGCTGGCGGCATCGGCCTGGCGGCGACCCAGGTCAACGTCCACCAGCGTCTGCTGGTCATGGACACCTCTGCGGAGCGCAATGAGCCCCGGGTCTACATCAATCCCGAGTTCGAGGTACTCGACCAGGAGCTGGGGGAATACGACGAGGGCTGCCTCTCCGTCCCCGGCTTCTATGAAGCGGTTAACCGGCCGCAGCGCATCCGCGTGTGCGCCCTCGGCCGCGACGGCGAGGTGTTCACAGAAGAGCTGGAGGGTCTTGCCGCGATCTGCCTGCAACACGAGGTGGACCACCTCGACGGCAAGCTGTTCGTCGACTACATCTCGCCCCTCAAGCGCCAGCGCATCCGCCGTAAGCTGGAAAAAGCCCAGCGCGTGCGCGCCTGAGCCAGTGAAACTCCTCTTCGCGGGCACGCCCGAGTTCGCGCGCATCCATCTGGAGGCGCTGCTGGCAGCGCCGGCTCACGACGTGCTGGCCGTGCTCACCCAGCCGGACCGGCCCGCCGGGCGCGGCAAGCGCCTGAGCGCCAGCCCGGTGAAAGAGACCGCGAGCGCCGCCGGCGTGCCGGTGCTGCAGCCGCCGACCCTGCGCGATCCCTCGGTGCAGGAGACGCTCGCCGCCTACGCGGCCGATGTGCTGATCGTGGTCGCCTACGGCCTCATACTGCCCCAGGCCGTGCTTTCCCTGCCGGCCCGCGGCTGCCTGAACGTACACGCCTCGCTGCTGCCCCGCTGGCGCGGTGCGGCACCGATCCAGCGCGCCATCGAAGCCGGGGACAGCGTGTCAGGGGTAACCATCATGCAGATGGATGCCGGCCTCGACACCGGCGCCATGCTCGCCACCGCCAGCTGCCCTGTCGACGAGGAAACCACCGCCGCTGACCTCCATGACCGCCTGGCGGCCCTGGGCCCGCCCCTGCTCCTTTCCGTGCTCGCCGACCTGCCCGCGCGGCAGGCCGCAGCCGCTGCCCAGGACGACAGCGCCGCCAGCTACGCCAGCAAGATCGACAAGGCCGAGGCGGCCCTGGACTGGACGCTGCCCGCGGTACAGCTGGCGCGACAGATCCGCGCCTTCAATCCGTTCCCGGTCTGTTTCACTACCTTGAACGGGGAACGGCTGAAGGTCTGGCACGCGGTCACGGCGACGGGACCCTCCGGCGCACCGGGAACGATCCTGGCAGGCGACGACAGCGGCCTGCTCGTCGCCTGCGGCGAGGGCTGCCTGCGTCTCACGGAGCTGCAATTTCCCGGTGGCCGTCGCCTGCCCGTGGCCGAGTTGCTGCGTGCCCGCGCCGACCGGCTGGCGCCGGGCACGCGCTTCGGCACAACGCCGGCCTGATGGCCGCCAATTCCCGGGCCGTCGCCGCCGGCGTTATCGCCGGAGTGCTCGCCGGCCGCTCCCTGGATGCCCTCCTCGCGAGCGCCCAGGAGCAGATCGCGGAGCGCGAGCGGCCACTGCTCGCCCAGCTCTGCTACGGCACCCTGCGCCTGGCACCGCGCCTGGAGGCCCTCGCCGGTAAACTCCTCGACCGCCCCCTGCGCCGCAAGGATCAGGACGTTCATGCCCTGCTGCTTCTTGGCCTGTACCAGCTCGACGCCACCCGCATTCCGGATCACGCGGCGGTGGCAGAGACAGTGGCCGCGACAGCCACGCTCGGCAAACCCTGGGCCCGCGGACTGCTGAATGCCGTGCTGCGGCGCTACCGGCGGGAGCAGGCGGCCCTGGAAGCAACCCTGCCGCCGGCGGCTGCCGCAGCGCACCCCGCCTGGTTTTTCCGGGCGCTTGCAGCGGAATGGCCGCAGGCGCTGGAGCGTATTGTCAGCGCCAACAACAGTCAGCCGCCCCTCACGCTGCGGGTGAACCGCCAGCGCAGCAACCGCGCCGCGGTACTTGCGGCGCTGGCGGGCGCCGGGATCGAGGCGCGGACGGGAACGCTGTCCGCAGATGCCATCACCCTGAGTCGACCGTGCCCGGTGGAAGCACTGCCCGGTTTCGCTGCCGGCCTCCTGAGCGTCCAGGACGAGGCGGCCCAGCTGGCGGCACAGCTGCTCGCTCCCCGGGACGGTGAGCGCGTGCTGGACGCCTGTGCAGCGCCCGGCGGAAAGGCCTGTCACCTGCTGGAGATCGCCCCGGGCTGCGCACTCACGGCCCTGGACGTGGACCGGCATCGCCTCCGGCGCGTTGAAGAGAATCTGAACCGCCTGGGACTGGCTGCGCGCTGCCTCACCGGCGATGCTGCCGATCCGGCTTTGCTGGCCGGTGAAGAGCCTTTCCAGCGCATTCTAGTGGACGCCCCCTGCAGCGGCAGTGGGGTTGTTCGCCGGCATCCGGACATCAAGGTGTTGCGCCGGGATGACGACGCTGACCGCCTGGCGACGCGCCAGCGGGCAATCCTCGAGAGCTGCTGGGCCCGCCTCGCGCCGGGGGGCCGGCTGTTGTACGTCACCTGCTCGATCTTCGGTGCCGAAAACGATGCCGTCGTCGAAGCGCTGCTCAAGGCAGGAAGTGACGCCGGCGAGTGCACGCTGGCGATCGCCGGGGCCGAGCGCACTGCCCATGGTTATCAGCTGCTACCGGACGCAGACGGCACCGACGGGCTCTACTACGCGCTACTGGAAAAAGCGTCCTGATGCCGGCGAAGGCTTACAATCGCCGCGGGTTTTCTTTAAGGTTCATGCACGTCAGCGGGGCGGTCAGCGCGGCATGAAAATCATCATCCTCGGGGCAGGACAAGTCGGGGGTACCCTCGCCGAACACCTTGCCGACGAGAAGAACGATATCACCGTCGTCGACACCAACAGCGACAAGCTTCGCGCTCTCCAGGACCATCTGGATATCGGCACCGTCACCGGCGAGGCCTCCCACCCTGATACGCTGGAAAGCGCCGGCCTTGCCGATGCGGAGATGCTCATCGCGGTGACCAACAGCGACGAGATCAACATGGTCGCCTGCCAGGTCGCGCACACACTCTACCGCACCCCGCGAACTATCTCGCGCGTCCGGGCCACGGCCTATCTCGACCGCCAGGAATCGCTCTTCAGCCGCGAACACATCCCCATCGACGTCATCATCGGGCCCGAGCAGCTGATCACCGACAGCATCCGCCAGCTCATCATCAACCCCGGCGCGCTGCAGGTCATGGACTTCGCCGGGGGCAGCGTGCAGCTGGTGGCGGTGCGCGCCGTGCACGGCGGCCCCATCGTGGGCCAGGAGCTGGCGGCCATCCGCAAGCACATGCCTGACGTGGACACCCGGGTAGCCGCCATCTTCCGCCAGGACCGGGCCATCATCCCCGAGGGTGACACGGTGGTGCAGGCCGATGACGAGGTGTTCTTCATCGCAGCCCGCAAGCACATCCGCCAGGTAATGGCCGAGCTGCGCCGGGTTGACAAGCCCTACCGCCGGGTGATGATCGCCGGTGGCGGCAACATCGGCGAGCGCCTGGCCGCCGGCATCGAAAAGGATTACGCGGTCAAGCTCATTGAAAACAGCTACGCCCGCTGCCGCGATCTGTCCGAGCGCCTCAAGCACACGCTAGTGATCGACGGCAGCGCCTCGCAGCCGCAGCTGCTCAAGGAAGAAAGCATTGAATCCGTTGATGTCTTCTGCGCCCTGACCAACAACGACGAGTCCAACATCATGATGTCGATGCTGGCCAAGCGCCTTGGAGCCAGAAAGGTGATCACCCTGATCACCAACAAGGCCTATGCGGAGCTCGTCGGCGACGAGATCGATATCGCCATCTCGCCCCAGGAGATCACCATCAGCAGCCTTCTCGCCCACGTGCGCAAGGGGGAGGTCAGTAACATCCATTCCCTGCGCCGCGGCGCCGCCGAGGCGCTGGAACTCACGGCCCTTGGCGATGCCTACTCATCACGGGTCGTGGGCCGCAAGCTGGAAGACATCGCGCTGCCGGAAGGCGTGACGATCGGCGCCATCGTCCGCGGCGATCAGGTACTCATCGCCCATCGCCACGTGGTGGTGGAGACCGGTGACCACGTGATCCTCTTCGTGGTGGATAAGACGCGCATCCCGGCAGTGGAGAAGCTCTTCGCCGTCGGCCTCGGCTTCTTTTCCTAGGCCCCGGGCAGGCGCATGCAGCTCGCCATCTCCCTGCGCATTCTCGGCCTGCTGCTGACACTTTTCTCCAGCGCCCAGCTGGTGCCGCTGGTGGTGGCGGTGGTAGCCGAGGACGAGACCGTGCCGGGCTTCCTGACTGCCTTCGCCATTACCCTTTCCTCCGGTCTGCTGCTCTGGCTGACCCTGAGCGGTGCGCAACGGGAGCTTCGCATCCGCGACGGTTTCCTGATCACTTCGCTTTTCTGGACGGTACTCGGGCTGTTCGGCGCACTGCCCTTCGCCCTCACCGGGTCCCTGGATGTGAGCCCGGTGGACGCCGTCTTCGAATCGGTCTCCGGGCTCACGACTACCGGGGCGACGGTACTCGTGGGCCTGGACGACCTGCCCACGTCGCTGCTCCTGTACCGCCAGCTGCTGCAGTGGCTCGGCGGCATCGGCATCATCGTGGTCGCGGTGGCTATCCTGCCGATGCTCGGCATCGGCGGCATGCAGCTCTACCGCGCGGAGACGCCGGGGCCGAGCAAGGACAGCAAGCTGACCCCTCGGATCGCGGAGACGGCAAAGGCCCTGTTCATCATCTACCTGGCCCTTACCATTACCTGCGGCCTGGCCTACTTTGCCGCCGGGATGACGCCCTTCGATGCGCTCTGCCACGCCCTATCCACCGTGGCCATCGGCGGCTTCAGTACGCACGACGCGAGCATGGGCTACTTCGACAGCAACCCCATCTACCTGATCTGCACCCTGTTCATGCTGGTTTCGGCCATCAGCTTCGGCATGCACTACAGTGCCTGGAGCCGGCGCACCTTGAGCCACTACCGGCAGGATTCTGAAACCCGCTTCTTCGGCAGCGCCATGCTTGTCTGCGGCACCGCGACCATCGCCTACCTAATTGCCTCAGGCACCCTCGAGGTCGAGGACGGTATCGTTCACGGCCTGTTTCAGGCCGTGTCGATCACCACCACCACGGGCTTTGCCACCCACGACTTCGCCGCCTGGCCCGGCTTCCTGCCCATGATGCTGATCATGTTCTCCTTCATGGGCGGCTGCGTCGGTTCCACCGGCGGGGGCATCAAGGCCATGCGCCTCATGCTCATCTACAAGCAGGGCATCCGTGAACTCAAGCAGCTGGTGCATCCGCACGCGGTGATCCCCCTGAAAGTCGGCAACCGGCGGGTGGAAGCCACCGTGGTCAGCGCGGTCTGGAGCTTCTTCGCCGTCTATACGTTTGTATTCATCGTGCTGATGCTGGTGCTCATGGCCACGGGGCTGGACTTCCTGACGGCCTTCTCGGCCATGGCGGCGACCCTCAACAACCTCGGCCCGGGCCTGGGTGCAGTAAGCGCTAACTACGCCGATATTGGAGATTTTGCAAAGGGTGTACTCTGCCTGGCCATGCTGCTCGGCCGCCTTGAGATCTTCACGCTGCTGGTTCTGTTCACGCCAATGTTCTGGCGCCAGTAGACCGGCGGTCTCAGCCCCGGTCCCGGGCTTTGCGGATCATCTCGTAAGCCACCTGGATCTCCTGAGCGCGCTCCGTCGCCACCTTCAGCATGTCCTCCGGAACCCCCCGGGCGATGAGCTTGTCCGGGTGATGCTCACTCATGAGCTTGCGGTAGGCGCGCTTCAGCTCCCGGTCGTCGACCTCCGGGCTGACCCCCAGGGCGGCATAGGCGTCCTCGAGGGAGGTGCCTGGCTGAACGGCCGCGCCGCCGGCGCCGTGAAAGTGCTCCTGGGCCCGGGTCATGCCGAGGATCTGTTCCAGCTGAGCCTCCGTGTAGCCGAGGAGGCCGGCGACCTCGCCGAGGACGCGCCGCTCTGCCGCATCGAGCTGGTGATCCGCCAGCGCCAGCGACACCAGGAAGAACAGCAGCGTCTGCTTCAACAGCCGCTGACCGCGACAGGCCTCGAGGAAGCGCGCGACCACGGGCGCCGGGTCAAAGCCGGGGCCGGTGCCCTCCTTGAACAGCGCGATGGCCTCTCTGCGCTGCTCGGGGTTCAGGCGCAGCTGGCGAAACAGCGCCTCCGTGTGATCGACCTCCGCCTGGGAGACCCGCCCGTCAGCCTTGGCGATGTAGCCCAGCAGCAGGAAGCAGCTTTCGAAGAAGCTGCGCTGGATACGGGCAATGCCCTCGCGGCCACCCAGAGCAAACTGGGCCGCGAGACCGCGATCGAAAAGATGGCCGAGGAACAGGCCGAGAAGCAGCCCCAGGGGGCCGGCTACCAATAGGCCAAGGAGGCCGGCGACGAGTTTACCGTAGAACATGCGCGACTCCGCTTAAAGGATGGGGTTCGCTGGTGGCCGGGAAAGCCTGGATGGACGCCGCAGCAGCGGCGCACGCGCATATTATGCCGGGGGCACAGCCTGTATAATAGCTGCTTTTTTGTTCCCGGCTCCCGAGCCGGGGCGCTGCGGACGGACTGAGCATGAGCGACAAGCTGACCTTCCAGGAGCTGATCCTGCGCCTGCAGACCTTCTGGGGCGAGCAGGGCTGCGTGATCCTGCAGCCGCTGGACATGGAAGTGGGAGCCGGCACCTTTCACCCGGCCACCTTTCTGCGCTGCCTGGGGCCGGAGAACTGGAACGCCGCCTACGTGCAACCCAGCAGGCGCCCCACAGACGGGCGCTATGGCGAAAACCCGAACCGGCTGCAGCACTACTACCAGTTTCAGGTTGTCATGAAACCCTCGCCGCCGGCGTTCCAGGCCCTGTACCTCGAGTCCCTGCGCGCCCTCGGCGTCGACACGGCCATCCACGATGTACGCTTCGTGGAGGATAACTGGGAGTCGCCCACCCTCGGCGCCTGGGGCCTGGGCTGGGAAGTCTGGCTCAACGGCATGGAAGTCACCCAGTTTACCTACTTCCAGCAGGCGGGGGGCCTTGAATGCTTCCCGGTCACCGGCGAAATCACTTACGGCCTTGAGCGCATCGCCATGTACCTGCAGGGCGTGGACAGCGTATATGACCTCGTCTGGACACGGACGCCGGCGGGCACCGTGACCTACGGCGACGTGTTTCACCAGAACGAAGTAGAGATGTCGCGCTACAACTTTCGCGAGGCAGACACGAAGGAGCTCTTTCACCAGTTCGACCACTATGAGGTAGAGGCCAGCCGGCTCGTCGAGCTGGACCTGCCCCTGCCCGCCTACGAAATGGTCATGAAAGCGTCGCACACCTTCAATCTCCTCGACGCGCGCCACGCGATCTCCGTGACCGAGCGGCAGCGCTTCATTCTGCGCGTGCGCACCCTGGCCCGGTCCGTAGCCGCCGCCTACGTCGAAGCGCGGGCCCGCCTCGGCTTTCCCATGGCCGACGCGGCGCTGCGCGAGGCGGCCCTCGCCGAACGACAGACAGCGGAGGCCGGCGCATGAACACAGAAACACTGCTGGTTGAACTGGGCACGGAAGAGCTGCCACCAAAGGACTTGAAAACACTGGGGCTGGCCTTTCGTGAGGGTGTCCTCGGGGGCCTGTCAGCACGGGAGCTGGCCCACGGCGAAGCGCGCTGGTTCGCGACTCCCCGCCGCCTGGCAGTGCTGGTTGAGGACGTGGCCGCGGCGGCCCCGGCCCGCCAGCTGGAGCTCCTCGGCCCACCGGCTGAACGCGCCCGGGACGACAGCGGCGCCTGGACGCAGGCCGCCGCGGGCTTTGCGCGCAAACAGGGCGTGGCGCCCGACGACCTCGAGCTCATCGACACCCCCAAGGGGCAGCGCCTCGGGCTGCGTCGGGAGGAAGCCGGCGCCCGCACGGCGGACAGTCTCGGTACCATCATCGACGAGGCCCTGGCCGGCCTGCCGATCAGCAAACGCATGCGCTGGGGGGCGAATCGCATGGAGTTTGTGCGCCCCGTGCACTGGGTCGTCGCCCTCTTCGGCGACGAACTGCAGCCCTGCGAGGTTTTCGGCATCGCTGCCGGCAGCTGTACCCGCGGCCACCGGTTCCACGCAGACCGGGACATCCCGCTGGCCCACCCCGCAGACTATGAGCAGGCCCTCGCCGAGGCCTGGGTGGTGCCGGACTTCGAGCGGCGCCGGAGCATGATCCGCGAGCAGGTGGCGGTCGAGGCGAGTGCCCTCGGCGCCAGGGCGGTGATCGACGACGACCTGCTGGACGAGGTGACCGGGCTGGTGGAGTGGCCCGTCGCCCTCACTGGCGCCTTCGACGAGCGCTTCCTCGCCGTGCCGCCGGAGGCCCTGGTCTCCGCCATGAAGGAGCACCAGAAGTATTTTCATGTGGTGGACGCAGACGGTGAACTGCTGCCGCACTTCATCACCATCGCCAACATCGAGAGCCGGGACCCGGCCCAGGTCATCGCCGGTAACGAGCGGGTCATCCGCCCACGCCTTGCCGACGCCGCCTTTTTCTATGAGCAGGACCGACAGGCAACGCTCGCCAGCCGCGTCGCTGCGCTTAAAGACGTCGTCTTCCAGAAAGACCTCGGTACACTCTGGGATAAAACCTCCCGGGTGCAATGCCTTGTACGCGAGCTCGCCGGCGCCCTCGGCGCTCCCGCCGATGACTGCGAGCGCGCGGCCCACCTGGCCAAGGCCGACCTTACCACCGAGCTGGTGCTGGAGTTCGGCGATCTGCAGGGCATTGCCGGCACCTACTACGCGCGTTACGACGGCGAGGCGCCCGGCGTTGCCGAAGCTCTGCAGCAGCAGTACTGGCCTCGCTTTGCCGGCGATCGCCTGCCGGAAGGGCCCGTCGCCACGGCCCTGGCGCTTGCAGACCGGCTGGATACGCTGGTGGGAATCTTCGGCATCGGCCAGCCGCCCACGGGCTCCCGGGATCCCTTTGCCCTGCGCCGCGCGGCCCTCGCCGTGCTGCGCATTCTCGTGGAAAAGGCGATCGACCTCGACCTGCGCGACGCCCTCGCCCTGGCGGCGGCCCAGTTCCCCGCCGGGACCCTGGCCGACGACACGATCGAGCAGACGCTCGCCTACAGCATCGAGCGCTTCCGCGCCTGGTTCGAGGACGAGGGTATTCCCGGCGGCACCTTCCGCGCCGTCGCCGCGCTCGGGCCCAGCCGACCGCTGGACATCCATCGGCGCGTGCACGCGGTCCACGCCTTCAGCGATTTGCCGGAAGCCGAGGCCCTCGCCGCCGCAAACAAGCGCGTAGCCAATATCCTCGCCAAAACGGACGACGACAGCGCGGCGGTGGCGGTCGACCCGGCCCGCTTCGTTGAGCCCGCGGAAAGCGCGCTTTGGGATGCACTCACGCAGGCAGGCGCCGCAAGTGAGGCACAGCTGACCGGCGGCGCCTACCGCGAGGCGCTGGCGGCGCTCGCCACGCTGCGCGAGCCTGTAGACCGCTTCTTCGATGAGGTCATGGTCAATGCCGAGGACCCGGCCCTGCGCGCCAACCGGCGGGCCCTGCTGCAGGCACTGCGCCAGCAGTTCCTCGCCGTCGCTGACATCTCTCTGCTGGAACCGCGCTGAAACCGGCGGCGGTGCTTTACACTGCGCCTATGACCAACCCGGAATTCCTCTATCCCGCGCTGGCGTTAGTCATCGCGCTACTCCTTGGCGCCGGCACCGGCGCCCTCCTGCGCGGCCGCGCACTGGGACGATGGCAGGCGCGCTGCGAGGGGCTGGAGGGACAACTCGCTGCGGCGGCGGCAGAGAGCGAACGCGCCCGCGCAACCCTCGCGGAGGCGCGGGCCGACAGTGCGCAGCTGTCTCGCCGGGAGGCGGAGCTCAAGGCAGAGCTCAGTCACCGGGAAAGCCGCTACAGCGAACAGCTCGCGCTCCTCAAGGACAGTCGGGAACAGCTTTCCCGGGAGTTCGAGAATCTGGCCAACCGTATTTTCGAAGCCAAAGGACGGCGCTTTTCCGACCACAATCGCCAGTCGCTGGAATCACTGCTCAAGCCTTTCCGGGAACAGATCGAGGGCTTCCAGCGGCGGGTCAATGAAGTCCATGGCGATACGCTCAAGGGCAATACAGCGCTGGAGAAGGAAATCCAGAAAGTCCTCGACATCGGTCTGAAAATGAACGAACAGGCCGACAACCTGACCCTCGCCCTGAAGGGGGACAATAAAGCCGCCGGCAACTGGGGGGAGGCACAGCTTGAGCGAACGCTGGAGATGGCGGGCCTCCTGCGCGAGGAACACTACGCAACCCAGGCGAGCTTTCGCGACGCCGAGGGCAGGCGCAAGCAGCCGGACTTCCTGATCAAGCTACCGGACGGCAAACACCTGGTCATCGACAGCAAGGTCTCCCTCGTGGACTACGAGCGCGCGGTCACCGCCGCCAGCGACGCGGAGCGTCAGCAGGCCCTGACCGCGCATGTACAGGCGGTCCGCCGGCACATCGATGACCTCGCCGGCAAGGACTATGCCAATCTGCCGGAACTTGGCAGCCCAAGCTTCGTGCTCATGTTCATGCCCATTGAGCCCGCCTATATCGAGGCGATGAAGGAAAACCGGGACCTGTTCAACTACGGCTACCAGCGCAACGTGGTCATGGTATCGCACACAACGCTCATGCCGATTCTGCGCACGGTGGCCAACCTGTGGATGGTGGACCGCAGCAATCGGGAGGCCCGGCAGATCTCCGACGCTGCCGGCGACCTGTTCAACCAGGTTTGCCTGGTCTCCGAGCGCCTGTCGAAGCTTGGCAAGTCCCTGACCGCCGCCGGCAACCACTACAACGATACGGTCACAGCCCTGGTCGGCAACCAGGGATTGCACGGGAAGGTCGAGCGCTTCAAGACACTCTCGGCCAAGGCCAGCAAAGAGCTGCCGGCCATGGAGCCGCTGCATCCGGAGCTGGACGATGCACGCCTGGATCTGGTCCTGGCGCCGCCGGAGCCCGGCGACACGGAGGAACCATCAAGCTAGGCGACCGGCCGCGGAAAACTCCGGGGCCAGCCGTTACCGGGCCGGCAGTCAGACGTCGAGGTTGGCAACGGAGAGCGCGTTCTCTTCGATAAACTCCCGTCGCGGATCCACCTGATCACCCATCAGGGTAGTGAAGATCTGATCAGCCTTGATCGCATCCTCAACGGTCACCTGCAGCAGACGCCGGGTCTCCGGGTCCATGGTGGTTTCCCAGAGCTGGTCCGGGTTCATTTCGCCAAGGCCCTTGTAGCGCTGGATACTGTAGCCCTTGCGGGCCTCCGCCATGAGCCAGGCCAGGCCCTCGGAAAAATTGCGGGTCTCGAGGGTCTTCTCGCCGCGCTGGAAGTAACCGCCCTCATCGATAAGGCTGTTCAGCTCGTCACCGAGCTCAGCGAGGCTGCGATACTCGCCGGAGGCGAAGAAATCACGCTGGTAATCGTGCTCGGTCTCGACACCGTGAGCCAGCAAGCGCACAACGGGGTAGAAGTAGCCCTGCTCCGGTGCGCGCCGCACCAGGACGGTGTAGCGCTCGCCCTGGCCCAGGGCGGGTTGTAAGCGCTCACTCAGGTCCTCTGCGAAGCGCGCTACGGCTGCCTCGTCTGTCAGCTCCTCTGCAGCCAGGCGCAGTCCATCGACAATGGCCCACAGCACCGAGGGCGAATAGCGGCGCGACAGCCGATCGATGGTAGCGGCAACGGCCCGGAAACGCCCGACCAGCGCCGCCAGGGACTCGCCGGTAATTGCCGGAGCCTCCGCATTCACATAGAGCGCGGCCCCGTCCAGTGCTGCCTCGGTCAGATACTGCGTCAGCGCAGCTTCGTCCTTCAGGTAATTGTGCTGCTTGCCACGGCTGATTTTGAACAGCGGCGGCTGGGCGATAAAGACGTGACCGCGATCGATAAGTTCCCGCATATGCCGGAAGAAGAAAGTCAGCAGAAGGGTTCTAATATGGGACCCATCTACATCAGCATCGGTCATGATAATAATGCTATGGTAGCGAAGCTTGTCGGCGTCAAATTCTTCCTTGCCGACACCGCAACCAAGCGCTGTCACCATGGTACCGACCTCGGCAGAACCCAGCATCTTGTCGAAACGCGCTTTCTCAACGTTCAGGATTTTACCCTTCAACGGCAGGATCGCCTGAAAACGACGGCTCCGGCCCTGTTTTGCAGAACCTCCAGCGGAATCGCCCTCCACCAGGAACAGCTCGGACAACGCGGGATCTTTTTCCTGACAGTCCGCCAGCTTGCCGGGCAGGCCGGCGATATCCAGGGCACCTTTGCGCCGGGTCATTTCCCGGGCCTTCCGCGCGGCTTCCCGTGCCCGGGCGGCATCAAGCATCTTGCCGACGACGGCCCTGGCCTCTTGCGGATTTTCGAGCAGATAGTCAGAAAAATGCGTATTCATAGCCTGCTCAACGGCAGTTTTCACCTCTGAAGAAACCAGCTTGTCCTTGGTCTGCGAGGAGAACTTCGGATCCGGCACCTTGACGGAGATGATAGCGGTAAGCCCTTCGCGCGCATCATCGCCCGTAGTATTTACCTTGGCCTTTTTCGCCAGACCTTCCCGCTCGATATAGGCATTCAGACTGCGAGTCAGACTGGCGCGGAATCCGGCAAGGTGGGTACCGCCATCCCGCTGCGGAATATTGTTGGTGTAACAGAAGATGTTTTCCTGGAACGCATCGTTCCATTGCATCGCCACCTCGACGGTCATCCCGCCCTCAACATCCACCAGGAAGTGAAAGGGCCGGTTGATGAGCGTTTTATTGTGATTGAGGTAGTTCACAAACTCCTGCAAGCCGCCCTCATAGTGGTAGGTCTCGGCCTTGCCACTACGCTCGTCTTTGAGGTCGATATGCACGCCGGAATTGAGGAATGCGAGCTCCCGGAGCCGCTTTGCCAGCAAATCGAAGTGGAATTCGATGTTTGTAAAGGTCGCAGCGGACGGTTTGAAGCGAATCAGGGTGCCGGTCTGCTCCGTCTCGCCGATCACCGCCAGCGGCGCCTGAGCAACACCGTGGTGGTAGACCTGCTCGTAAACCTTGCCATCCCGCCAGATCGTCAGGCGCAGCTCCTCCGACAGCGCGTTGACCACCGACACGCCCACACCATGGAGGCCACCGGACACCTTGTAGGTATTGTCGTCGAATTTGCCACCAGCGTGGAGCACCGTCATGATCACTTCAGCGGCGGAAACGCCCTCTTCGTGCATCTCTGTGGGAATTCCGCGGCCATCATCGGACACCGACACCGATTCATCAGGGTGAATCGTGATGCGAACAGTGCTGCAGTAGCCGGCGAGCGCCTCGTCGATGGAGTTATCCACCACCTCGAACACCATGTGATGCAGGCCCGTACCATCGTCCGTATCGCCAATGTACATACCGGGCCGCTTGCGCACCGCATCCAGGCCCTTCAGAACCTTGATACTGGAGGAGTCGTACTGGCCAGAGTTGTCTTGTTCGCTCATGCGTCGTTCTCACTGTCCGCTATCGACGGTGCTGGCGCGCCGGGATTGGCACGCCCCACCGAAGTCACCTGCCCCTGTTCCACGTGGAACAATTGCGGTGGCGCCGCTGCTGCGGGCCACATACCTGCGATCGCGTCTTCCGCGATGCAGGTGATAAAAACCTGAGCCCCAAGGGCCTCGAGCTGCGCGCAGACACGCCGAGTGTGCCCCGCATCCAGCTCCGAGGGCAGATCATCGATGAGATAGGCACATGTCATCGATCGATCCTGCTGCTTCAGCACATAGCCTTGCGCAAGCTTCAAAGCACACACCACGAGCTTCTGCTGCCCCCTCGAAAGGGTATCCGCCGCACTGTGGCCGTCTACCGTCACAATAATCTCAGCGCGCTGCGGTCCTACGTGCGTATATCCCTGGTCACGATCGGAAGCCGTTGAGGCCTTGAGCGCTTCCGCATAAGACAGCGTTGCATCCCAACCCTGGCGAAAACGCAGGGCCAAGCTGCCACACTCCGGCACCAGTTTTTCAGCGACTTCGTGAAAGACTGGCACGAGCTGCTCAAAATAACGGTGCCGGCACATCGTCAGTCGCTCCCCTGCCAGGGCCAGATCATGTGTCCAGGCATCAAGCTCTTCAGTTTGCAGTTTATCACGCCGGAGTAGCGTGTTGCGCTGCTTGATGCAGCGCTGAAAACGCTGCCAGGCCGCAAAGAATTCGTGTTCCACGTGGAACACACCCCAATCCAGGAAGCGTCGCCTGGCCGCAGGCGCACCAACCAGGAGCTGAAAGCTGTCGGCATTGATCACCAGCACCGGCAGCTCCGCAACCAGGCCCGACACGTTACGTACGGGCCGACCGGCAACCTTGAGCATGGCCATACCCGATCGCTCCCGCTGTACTCCCAATGCGCGGACTGCGCCGCCCCCGTGCGACACTTCGCCATAGACCGTGCAATGCGACTCCCCGTGACGGATAACAGAGCGGGCGCTACTGGCGCGGAAGGAACGGGCGAGGCTGAGCATGTGAATCGCTTCAAGCACACTGGTCTTGCCGCTGCCGTTCTCCCCGAACAGCACACAGACCCGGCCGAGGTCATGCAGACGCACTGCCTCGAGGTTGCGGATGTTGTAGATATCGACGCGGGTCAGCATTTCAGACGGTGAAGGCCAACGGTCATCTTGCAACTCCGGACTGAGGGCGGGAGGCCTCTCTCAGTCGTTCCCCGATACACGCTTTGTGAAAGAGGCCTCCCGCCCTCAGCTCTACCGCCTCATGCATACCGAAAGCGGCAGGGCAGACTTTCAGGCGGTAGGAGCGGAGATGATCAGATCCGGGAAAACGGGCCACTCAGCAGACGAGGCTGGACCTTCTCCCGGCATCCGCCCGGTAGAACGCCAGTCACCCGGGAAAAAACAACCCCATCAAAGCCGCATCGGCATGACGACATAGAGCGAGTCGCCTGCCTCAGACTCCTCCAGCAGAGCACTGCTGTTCGGGTCAGAAAGAGAGAAACGCACCTCTTCACCGGACAGCACCGCGAGCACATCTAGCAGGTAGCCCACGTTGAAGCCGATTTCCAGCCCGTCTCCGGCGTATTCTACCGGCACGACTTCTTCCGCCTGCTCCTGTTCCGGGTTGTTCGCAACAATCTCCAGCGTGTCCGGAGACAGCTTCAGGCGCACTCCACGGTATTTCTCATTGGAGAGAATTGCGGTCCGGGTGAACGCCTGCCGCAAATCAAGACGGGACCCGACAACGACTTTTTCAGCGGACCGGGGCAAGACCCGCTCATAATCCGGAAACTTACCGTCCACGAGCTTCGAGGTGAAGGTAAACCCGGCGGTGGTCGCACGCAGGTGGTTGTTGCCGAGGATAACCGTCACCGCCTCGTCATCATCGTGGAGGAGACGGCCCAATTCCAGAACCCCCTTGCGCGGCAGAATCACCTGTGCATCGTCTACGCCCTCGAGGGCACCGGGCAGCGTACAAATCGCCAGGCGGTGCCCGTCAGTCGCGACGAAGCGCAACCGGTTGGCCTTGATTTCCCAGAGCATCCCATTGAGGTAGTAGCGAACGTCCTGCTGCGCCATAGCGAAGCTGGTGCGTTCGATAAGTCGACGCAGCTGTTGCGGTTCAACGCTGAACCGGTGAGTGCCGATGCTGTCTTCGATATTCGGGAACTCACGCGCCGGCAGCGTCGCCAGAGTAAAGCGACTGCGACCGGAGGTGACTATCGCTTTGGCGTCGGTCACAGTGATCTGCACATCGCTACCTTCAGGTAAAGACTTACAGATATCCAGGAGTTTACGCGCCGGTAGAGTTACCTCCCCGGCCTCGCCGGGTGTCGGCAGCTGCACGCGACCGACCAGCTCGACCTCAAGATCCGTGCCGGTCAGGGAGAGTTGATCCCCTTCAAGCTGTACCAGCACATTTGCCAGTACCGGCAGCGTGTTGCGCCGTTCGACAACCCCGGCCACCAGATTCAGGGGTTTGATGAGGGCATCCCGGGGTATGCTGAATTTCATGGATGTTCCTTAACCGGCCGCTGTTGCTGTTGTAAGTTAGGGCTTACTTTTTTCTTTAACATCAATGCGATGCGCGCCGGGGCGCCATCCCTCCATTGTGCTCAAGTTGTCAGAGAGCGCAACAGGTTCTTGTAATCTTCGTGGATATCGGAGCTTGTTTCCCGCAGTTCCTTGATCTTGCGACAGGCATGCAGGACCGTCGTGTGGTCACGCCCGCCGAAGCTGTCGCCGATTTCCGGGAGGCTGTGGTTGGTCAGCTCCTTGGCCAGTGCCATGGCTACCTGCCGGGGTCGCGCCACCGAGCGGCTACGCCGCCGGGACATCAGATCGGCTACCTTGATCTTGTAATACTCAGCGACGGTCCGCTGAATGTTATCGAGGCTCACCTGTTTGTCCTGGAGCGCAAGAAGGTCCTTGAGGCTCTCCTTGACGAGATCGACGTCGATGGCCCGACGGGTGAAGTTTGCGCTGGCGATCACGCGCTTGAGTGCACCCTCGAGCTCACGGACATTGGAACGGATGCGCTGGGCGATAAAGAAGGCAGCGTCCGGCGGCAGCTCGAGTTGGGACTGGCTGGCCTTTTTCATAAGGATAGCAACGCGTGTCTCGAGATCCGGGGGCTCCACGGCAACCGTGAGGCCCCAGCCGAAGCGGGACTTCAAGCGCTCCTCCAGCCCGTCGATCTCCTTCGGATAGCGATCGCAGGTGAGAATCATCTGCTGCCCACCTTCCAACAGGGCGTTGAAGGTGTGGAAGAACTCCTCCTGGGACCGATCCTTTTTCGCAAAAAACTGGATATCGTCGATCAGTAGCGCGTCCACCGACCGGTAATAGCGCTTGAAGTCGGTAATGGCATTGAGCTGAAGGGCCTTGACCATGTCGGCAACGAAACGTTCGGAATGCAGGTAGACGATCCGGGCCTCCGGGTTGCTCTCCTTGAGGGCGTTGCCCACGGCGTGCATGAGGTGGGTCTTGCCGAGGCCGACGCCCCCGTAAAGGAAAAGCGGGTTATAAGCATCTCCGGGGTTTTCGGCGACCTGGTTGGCAGCGGCGAGGGCCAGCTGGTTTGACTTGCCCTCGACAAAATTGCGAAATGTATAGTTGGCAACCAGGTTGTGCTGATGCTGCAGGGCCTCATGCACCTCTGACTGCTGCGCGTGCCCAAAGGTCGGTGTATTCACGCTGGCCAGCGTGGGCGCCGGACGCGAAGCCGGCAGCGGCGCCTCCCGCGCCGGCGCGGCGACGGCACCGGCGACTGCTGCCAGGGAAACAGACTGCCTTGCCTCCATGATCTCGAGAACGACATCCTGCTGAATACCCACATCCCGCAGCAGTTCTGCGATGCGCGGGGCAAACTTATCAGCCACAAAATCACGGATAAACCGGTTGGGGGCGAGAAGCCTCAGGCAGCGCGCATCCTCACGCGCTTCGAGGGGGCGTATCCAGGTATTAAACTGCTGCGCCGGCAATTCGTCCTGCAGCTGGTTCCTGCACTGCGTCCATACCGCTTCGGGCAAAGATCACCTCGCTCGTGCCCCGCGCACAACGGGACACCGATGGTTCCTGGTCTGGTTTCCGGTGCTTTTCGCTGCCTGTTGACATCTTTGTGTCACTGGGCGACGGAACGGTGCATCATAACCCGCTAAAAGTCACTTATCCACACATCACGACAAAAAAAATGTATTTTTTTATTCTTTTAAATCAATGACTTGTGATTACAAATAACAAAGACCCCCTATTGATACCCATAGTCATCCCACCTTACATGCCTGTGTATAACCTGTTACTATCTTTGGGGGAATTTGTTGGCCGATGGCTACAACCCCCGGTGTTGCTACCTTTGCTCGCAATGCCCGGACAGACCGGCCGGCGGTCTCTCCACGACCGCTGACCACAACCACCGGTGGGGGCCCGCCTGGACCTGCCGGAAGTCATTGAATAAGTTGAGCGTTTTCTCTACACTCTTCGTCCTTTTTTGGCTGTGTCACCCCCGGCACCGCGGCGGGGACGCAACTGCCCTCCTTTTATTTAGAGCTGATCGAGTCACTGACATGAAAAGAACGTTCCAACCCAGCGTGCTCAAGCGCAAGCGCAACCACGGCTTCCGCGCGCGGATGGCGACCAAGAACGGCCGCCTGGTTCTCGCCCGGCGCCGCGCCAAAGGTCGCAAGCGCCTTTCCGCGTAAGCCGGTGCCGCGCACAGCGAGCGCCGGTACCTTCGCTGATGGCCGCGTCCTTTCGTAAGCACCACCGCCTGCTCACCGCCCGAGATTACCGGGAGGTGTTCTCTTGCGTGAGCGTCAAGGCCGGCCAGCGCGAATTTCTGCTTCTGGCTCGCCCTTCAGAGCAATCGCATCACCGGCTGGGCCTGGCGGTTGCAAAGAAACACGTCGCCAGAGCCGTGCGCCGTAACCGTATCAAGCGCATTGCGCGGGAATGCTTCCGGCACCTGCCAACGCCGACCGTACCTCTGGATATCGTGTTTCTCACCAGACCCGGTGCGGGGGACCTCGACAAGGTCGCCCTCGCCCGTGGTATCGATCGGCAGTTCCGCCGCCTGCTTGAGCGTGCGACGGCATGAAGGGCCTGTTGCTCGCGGTACTCCGGCTGTACCAGTGGTGTCTCAGCCCCTTCCTGGGGCATCACTGCCGCTTCTACCCGACCTGTTCCCAGTACGCCAGGGATGCCATCGAGACCCACGGCGCCGGGCGTGGCAGCCTGCTGGCCCTGCGCCGGCTGTCAAAATGCCATCCCTGGCACGCCGGCGGTGCCGATCCGGTACCCGCTGCCCGACGCACAGACTGAGAGATTATGGATATCCAGCGAACCCTGCTCATCGGCGCTATCGCCCTGCTCTCGTTCATGCTGCTAACCGAGTGGGTCGCTTTCCGCGACGCCCGCGAAGCGAGCGTTACGCCGGCCACGCAGCGCCTCACTGCAGATACCACGGAGGTTGACCGGGCTCCCGGGGGGGGCAGCAGTGAGACACCGGCCACCGACGAACTGCCCGCCGACCTGCCGCCGCCACCTGACGACAGCGCGACGCCCGCGTCAACTGCGAGCGAGGGCGCAGAGATCGTCCAGGTCTTTACCGATACGCTGCAGCTGGCCATCGATCTTAACGGTGGCGATATCGTTGAGGTCGCCCTGCCGAAACACCTCGCCGAGCTCGACGGCGACGATCCCTACGTGCTCCTGGAGCGCAGCAACCGCCGTACCTATGTAGCGCAGAGTGGCCTCGTCGGTCCGGATGGCATCGATGCGCCCCGGCGGGCCCGCTACAACGCGGCGCAGACCCGCTACGAGCTGGCACCCGGCCAGGACACGCTGACCGTCGATCTCAGCTGGACCGGCAGTAATGGCGTCATCATCACCAAGCGCTTCACGCTGCGCCGCGGCGACTACGTGCTCGATGTCAGCTATCTGGTCGAGAACAACACGGCTACGCGCTGGCAGGGCAATCTCTTCGGCCAGATCAAGCGAGACTCGAGCCCCGACCCGTCCGCTGATGCGGGCCTTGGCCTGCAACCCTTCCTCGGCGCGGCCACCACACAGCCGGATGATCGTTTCACCAAGTTCGACTTCAAGGACATGCGTGAGGACCCCTTTAAGCGTCAGCTCGAAGGCGCCTGGATAGCCATGATCCAGCACTACTTCCTGAGCGCATGGATTCCCAACCCCGAGCAGACACATACGTATTCCACGCGGGTTACCAGTGCCGGCTCCAACATCGCAGGCTTTACCAGCCCGGCGTTGGTAGTCGATCCGGGTGAGCGCGGCAGCAGCACGGCGCGCTTCTACGCCGGCCCCAAGGATCAGTATCGACTCGAGGAAATCTCGCCGTTCCTCGAACTCTCCGTCGACTACGGCTGGCTCTGGTGGATAGCCCAGCCGTTGTTCTGGCTACTCAACACGATCCACGCCTTTGTCGGCAACTGGGGCATTGCCATCATCGCCCTGACGGTGCTGATCAAAGGCGCCTTCTACAAGCTGTCGGCCACGAGCTATCGCTCCATGGCCAACATGCGGCGCATCACACCGAAGGTCCAGGACATCCGGGAACAATACGCTGACGACAAGCAGAAGCAGTCGCAGGCGATGATGGACCTCTACCGCAAGGAGAAAATCAACCCGCTGGGCGGCTGCCTGCCGATCCTCGTGCAGATGCCGGTCTTCATCGCACTGTACTGGGTGCTGATGGAAAGCGTCGAGCTACGGCATGCACCGTTCATGCTCTGGATTGATGACCTTTCTGTGATGGATCCCTACTTCGTGCTGCCGGTACTGATGGGTGCGAGCATGTTTTTCATGCAGAAGCTCAACCCACCGCCACCGGACCCGATGCAGGCGAAGATAATGCAGTGGCTGCCGGTGGTATTCACCTTCTTTTTCCTTTGGTTCCCCGCGGGGCTGGTGCTCTACTGGCTGGTCAACAACCTGCTCTCCATGGCCCAGCAGTTTATTATCACCCGGCAGATTGAGAACGCCGGGAAGGCCTGATGCCCAGCCCATGGCCGGTGCCCCTCCCGAAGACACCATAGCCGCTGTCGCCACAGCGGCAGGCCGTGGCGGTATCGGCATCCTGCGTCTCTCCGGCGCTGCTGCCATCACTATCGCCCGGCAACTTACCGGGCGGGACGGCTTCGAGCCGCGCCATGCACACCGCACCGGTTTCTTCGCCGCCGGCGGCGAGCGCCTCGATGACGGACTGGTGCTGTACTTCCCCGGCCCTCACTCCTTTACCGGAGAGGACGTGGTGGAATTCAACTGCCACGGAAGCCCGGTAGTCCTCGACCTGCTCCTCGAGGCAGCCTGCACCCTCGGCGCCCGCCCGGCGCAGCCGGGGGAGTTTTCCCGCCGCGCCTTTCTTAATGACAAACTCGACCTCGCCCAGGCCGAGGCCATCGCCGATCTCATTGACAGCGCCAGTGCCGAAGCCGCACGCAGCGCCCTGCGCTCTCTTAGCGGCGCCTTCAGTGAACGGGTCAATGAGCTGGTAACGGCGGTAACCCGCCTGCGTGTCTACGTCGAGGCCGCCATCGACTTCCCCGACGAGGAGGACGTGGACTTCCTCGCCGAGGGAGACGTTGCCAGGCAGCTCAGCCATATCGCTGAACGCCTTGGCGCCGTGCGCGAGAGCGCCCGGCAGGGCAGCCTCCTGCGCGAAGGGCTTAAACTCGTCATCGCGGGACGACCCAACGCAGGCAAATCCAGCTTGCTCAACGCCCTCGCTGGCGAAGAGCGAGCCATCGTCACGGCCATTGCAGGCACCACCCGGGACGTGCTCCGGGAAGCTGTCCTGGTGCACGGGCTGCCGCTGCATATTGTCGACACGGCAGGGCTGCGCGAGAGCGATGACCCGGTGGAGCAGGAAGGCGTGCGCCGCGCCATGGCCGAGATCGCCAGCGCGGATCGGGTACTGCTTGTCGTTGATGACAACGCCGGGGACGCAGTGCCTGCCCTGACGAGCCTGCTTCCCGCCGGGGCAGCACCCCCACCCCCCGGCACGCCGGTGATTTGCGTTCACAACAAGATCGATCTGTCCGGCGCTGCGCCCGCGTTTCGCCCCGCCGCCGGCGGTGCGGACGTGTGGCTATCCGCCACCACGGGTGAGGGCCTGGATCTGCTCCGGGACCACCTGCGCGACAGTGTTGGGCTGCAGGCCGCAGGGGAAGGCACCTTCAGCGCCCGTCGACGCCACCTTGATGCGCTGGACCGCGCCGGTGAACATCTTGCCGCTGCCCGGGAACAGCTGGCGGTAAGCGCTGCAGGCGAACTTGTCGCGGAGGACCTGCGTTATGTGCAGGCCAGCCTCGGAGAGATCACGGGCAGGGTCAGCAGTGATGACCTCCTGGGAGAAATTTTCTCCAGCTTCTGCATAGGTAAATAACAGCCTGTGCACAGGCCCTACCCCCGGCCCTGAAGTCTATCCTCCAGTCCACCGCTTACCCCCGGGTTATACCCTATTGTTTTCACAGCTGCCGTCGGCCTGTGGGAACAGTGGTAGCGGCCGCTGTTTTAGTGGTGGATGAAAACGCGTCTTATCCCCCGGTGCGGCCGGTGATCTTCGCCCTCCACAATCCCTACCCAGCCTGCTACCGCCAGCTACCGCGGGAGCCCACAGAGCTGACGCTGGCGTAAGTCCTTGCTATGCGCAAGGAAAACCGGGTTTTCCCCAGGAACCTCCGCGCCTAATAATCACTACAATAATTCTTCATCCTTAACCCCATACACTAACTACTCTTTCATTCTTGTAAGAAAAACCGCGTTTGGCGCAACGGCAAAGCGCCCGTATAATCCGCAGCCCTCTGCCGCAGGTGTGTTGACCATGCGCTACCCGGACAGCTTTGACGTGATCGTGATCGGCGGCGGCCACGCCGGGACCGAGGCGTGCCTGGCCGCCGCGCGCATGGGTTGCCGTACCCTGCTCCTGACACACAGCATTGATACGCTGGGCCAGCTGTCCTGCAATCCCGCTATCGGCGGTATCGGCAAAAGTCATCTTGTCCGCGAGGTCGATGCCCTTGGTGGCGCCATGGCCGCGGCGACGGATCAGGCCGGTATTCAGTTCCGCGTGCTCAATGCCCGCAAGGGTCCTGCGGTGCGCGCAACGCGGGCGCAGGCGGACCGGGTGCTCTACCGATCAGCGATCCGGGGCATGATCCAGGCCCAGCCCGGGCTGCAACTTTTCCAGCAGCCGGTCGATGATCTCCTCATGGATGGCGATCGGGTGATCGGGGTGCGCACCGCCATGGGCCTGGACTTCCATGCGCCGGCCGTCGTGCTGTGTACCGGCACTTTCCTCGGCGGTCGCATCCATATCGGCCTCGAAAGTTCCAGTGGTGGACGCGCTGGTGATTCGCCTGCGCTTGCTTTGGCCCGGCGTCTGCGGGAGTTGCCTTTCCGCGTCGACCGGCTGAAGACCGGGACCCCGCCACGCATCGATGCGCGCAGCGTCGACCTCGCCTCCCTTGAGCAGCAATGGGGCGATGATCCGCGCCCGGTGATGTCTTTTCTTGGCAATTCAGCGACGCATCCCGACCAGCGCTGTTGCTGGATTGCGCACACGAATGCGCGCACCCACGATCTTATCCGTGCGAACCTTGATCGTTCGCCCATGTATTCCGGCGTTATTGAGGGTACGGGGCCACGCTACTGCCCGAGTATCGAGGACAAGATTCATCGCTTTGCGGACAAGGATGCACACCAGATTTTTGTGGAACCGGAAGGTCTCGATACGCCGGAGCTCTATCCGAACGGGATTTCCACCAGCCTGCCTTTCGACGTTCAGCTGGCGTTTGTGCGTTCCCTTGCCGGTTTTGAGCAGGCGGTCATCACTCGCCCCGGCTATGCTATCGAATATGATTTCTTCGATCCCCGGGACCTGCGCCCGTCTCTCGAGACACGTCCCGTGGCAGGACTTTTCTTCGCCGGGCAGATCAATGGGACCACCGGCTACGAGGAGGCGGCGGCTCAGGGGCTGCTTGCCGGCATCAATGCCGCCCGCCTGGTCAAAGGCGAGGCGCCGTGGTGTCCGCGCCGCGACGAGGCCTATCTCGGTGTGCTCGTGGACGACCTGATTACCCTGGGAACCCGTGAGCCCTATCGCATGTTCACCTCCCGTGCCGAATACCGCCTCCTTCTGCGGGAAGACAACGCCGATCTTCGTTTGACCGGTATCGGACGCAGTCTGGGGCTTGTGGACGATCATCGCTGGGCGCACTTTGAAAGCAAGCGAGAGGCCATTGAGCGCGAGCAGCAGCGCCTGCGTACAACCTTTCTGCATCCAGGAACACCGGCGGCACTGCAATTAACCAAGAAGCTGGGCACTGAGCTGAAGCGAGAGTATGCACTTGCTGACCTGCTAAAGCGCCCCCAGCTTGACTATGCCGCTATCGCTCCCCTGGCGGCAGGTGCCGTGACGGATCCTCAGGTCGCCGAGCAGGTGACGATTCAAGCCAAATACGCAGGCTATATCGAGCGCCAAGCCGAGGATATTGCCCGCCTGGCCCGCCATGAGACCTTCGCACTGCCCGAGGGGCTCGATTACAGTGCTGTCGATGGCTTGTCTCATGAGGTTCGGGGCAAGCTTGACGAAGCGAGGCCTGCGACTCTGGGACAGGCCGCGCGGGTGCCGGGGGTGACGCCGGCCGCCGTTTCCCTGCTGCTGGTGCACCTGAAAAAGCGCGAGCGTCAGGACCGCGACGCGACGCGGATCAGCGCCTGAGGTGCGCGACCCGGCGCTGGCAGCCGGCTGCGCCGCGCTCGGTCTGAGGCTGCCGCCGGCGACCCTGGCGGCGCTCTCGTCCTACCTTGATCTTCTCGAGAAGTGGAACCGGGCCTATAATCTCACGGCAGTGCGGACCCGCGACGCGATGGTTACCCGCCACCTTTTGGACAGCCTTGCCCTATTGCCCCACCTCCCCGTTGCGGGGTCTTTTATCGACGTCGGTACCGGTCCGGGTCTGCCTGGCGTACCTCTTGCCCTCTGCGCACCGGAGCGCGCTTTCTGTCTCCTCGACAGCAACGGTAAAAAGACCCGCTTCCTGTTCCAGGTGAAAACTGCCCTGGCCTTGGCTAACATACGCATCGCGTCGGAGCGCGCGGAAGACCATCGGCCCGAGGGCGCTTACGCCGGTATCCTGAGCCGGGCCTTCGCAGCGCTGCCTGCGATGGTGGAGAGCTGCCGCCACTTCCTTGCTCCCGGTGGCGCTTTCTACGCCATGAAGGCCCAGGTAGCTGCGGAGGAGCTGGCGGCCGCTGAAGCGCTGGGCTATCGGGCGACGGTGACGGCCCTCGTCGTGCCTGGCCTCGACGAGCAACGCTCTCTTATCACCCTGCGGCCGGAGACCAGCGCGTGACACGAACTATCGCCATCGCGAACCAGAAGGGCGGCGTCGGCAAGACCACGACCTGTGTCAATCTCGCCGCTTCCCTGGCCGCTATGAAAAAGCGCGTGATGCTGGTGGACCTTGATCCCCAGGGCAATGCGACCATGGGCTGTGGCGTTGACAAGTACGCCATCGAGCGGAGCATCTACGATGTCCTGGTGCACCGGGTGCCGGTGGCCGAGGTGCGCTGTTCCGCCGGCGATGCCGGCTTCGACGTGCTGCCTGCAAATGGCGACCTTACCGCCGCGGAAGTCGAGCTCCTGCAGGTGGATGGACGCGAGCGTCGGCTTCGCGCCAGCCTTGCCACAGTTACCGGCGATTACGATTACATCCTCGTAGACTGTCCCCCCTCGCTCAATATGCTCACTGTGAATGGACTGGTGGCGGCCGATGGTGTGATCGTCGCCATGCAGTGTGAATACTTTGCCCTCGAGGGCCTCTCGGCTCTCCTCGACACCATTCGCCGGGTCGCCGAGAGCGTGAACGCCTCCCTCGAGCTCGAGGGTATCCTGCGCACCATGTACGATCCGCGCAACAGCCTCACCAATGAGGTTTCCGCACAGCTCCATGCGCACTTCGGCGACCGGGTCTTTCGTACGGTGGTGCCGCGGAATGTCCGTCTTGCGGAGGCGCCTAGCCACGGTATGCCGGCGATGTATTACGATAAGTATTCCCGGGGGTCCAGGGCCTATCTGGCGCTGGCGGGAGAGATGATTCGTCGCGAGGAACGTCTCGCCGCGGAAACAGGGAGCGACTGATGGCCGGCAAAAAAGCGCGCATGGGCCGGGGCCTCGATGCCCTGCTGGCCTCTTCCGCTTCGGCGGCGGGTCGGGAGCAGGCGCCGGCACCGACCGAAAGCGACGGTGAACTGCGTGATGTCCCCGTGGATCTGATCCAGCGCGGCAAGTACCAGCCGCGCAAGGACATCGAGCCCGAGTCCCTGCAGGAGCTGGCGGAGAGCATCAAGGCCCAGGGGCTCATGCAACCGATTGTGATCCGGCCTATCTCGGACAAACGCTACGAGATCATCGCGGGCGAGCGGCGCTGGCGTGCCGCGCAGCTCGCCGGCCTGGGTGAGATTCCGGCGCTGGTGCGCGATGTACCCGATGAAGCCGCCATCGCCATGGCGCTTATTGAAAATATCCAGCGTGAGGACCTGAATCCGATCGAGGAAGCTGTGGCCCTTGAGCGACTGCAGCGGGAATTCGAGCTTACGCAGCAGGAGGTGGCTGACGCCGTCGGCAAATCGCGCTCCACTATCGCCAATCTGCTGCGCCTCATGAGCCTCGAACCGGAGGTGCGGACGCTCCTTGAACACGGGGACATCGACATGGGGCATGCGCGCTGCCTGCTGGCCCTCAGTGGTGTCGCGCAGTGCCAGGCGGCGCGGCAGGTGGCCTCCCGCAGCCTGTCTGTCCGCCAGGCTGAAGCGCTGGTGCGACGGCTGCTGGCTGACGCTCAGCAGAGCGCAGGCGAAAGCCCCGCCATCGACCCGAATATCCGCAGCCTGCAGGACGACCTCGCGGAGCGTCTTGGCACCCGTGTTCAGATACAACATGGCAAAGGCGGCAAGGGTCGTCTGGTGCTTTCCTATAACAGCCTGGATGAGCTGGATGGCATTCTGGGTCATATCCAGTAGAGTAATCGGCAATATCTTACTTCTTTATATACCCATATACTGTCGCAACGGGGTCATTCAACCCCCACATGCTGTGTTTTTCTCGCTGGCGCCGCGATCGACGCCGCTGAGACCTTCTCTGTCCGGTTGATGGGTACCGGCATAGCCCCTATAATGCGCGCGCCCGAAACGAGGACCCACTTGCGTGACTGACGGCAGAGGGGGAGCGAGCGGGATCGCGTCGACAGGGGCCAGGTTGAAGCCGCCGCCGGTTCACCGCATCACGCTGGCCCAGCTGGCGGTCCTCGGTTTTCTGTCTACCGTGACCCTGGCGTTGGCGGACATCGCAACAACGGTGTCGCTGGTCGCCGGCGCGGCGTGCAGTGCATTGCCGCAGGCTTGGTTCGCGTTGCAGCTGTTCGGGCGTGGTGAGCGGCGCGGGGCCGAGGTGGCCTTGGCCGGGTATGCCGCGCAGGCGGGTAAATTCTTCCTCAGCGCGGCGGGGTTTGCCCTGGTCTTTGCGCTGCTGCGGCCGCTGGTACCGATGGCCGTTTTTGGCGGGTTTGCCGCCATGGTGCTCGTGCAGGCTGCGGGCGGCATCTGGCTCCTGCGCCGTGGGCAGGCGAGCCGGTAGACAGACACCCCGCGGCGAACAACGAGCAGAGAGCGAGTTGCATGGCAGGCGAGACGCAGACGGTATCCGAGTACATCGTCCACCACCTGACGAACCTCACCTATGGCAAGTTGCCGGCGGGTTACGAGCGCTACGATGGCAGCATTGTCGCGGACGGCGGCGCGTGGGTTATGGCCCACGGTGGTGACGAGGCCGCGGCCATGGGCTTTAATGCCGTCCACGTTGACTCCATGGTGTGGTCCCTCGGTCTTGGCATCTTTTTCTGCTGGTTTTTTCACCGCATGGCAAAGCGGGCCAGTACGGGCGTTCCGACCGGCGCGCTCAACGCTGTGGAGATGATTGTCGGCTTCATAGACAAAACCGTGCGTGATACTTTCCACGGCCGCAATCCGATGATCGCTCCCCTTGCCCTGACGATTTTCGTCTGGGTGTTTCTTATGAATCTTATGGACCTTGTTCCCGTCGACCTCGTGCCGCACACGCTTGCGCTGCTTGGGGTTGAGTACCAGAAAATTGTCCCCTCCACAGACCCGAATATCACCTTCGGCCTGTCTATTGGTGTGCTGCTGCTGATTTTGTACTACTCGATCAAGGTAAAGGGCTTTGGTTTCGCGCGCGAGCTGGCCATGAACCCCTTCAACCACTGGTTGCTTATTCCCGTGAACCTGTTCATGGAAGTGGTCGGGCTGCTGGCCAAGCCCTTCTCTCTCGCTCTGCGGCTCTTTGGCAACATGTACGCTGGCGAGATGATCTTTATCCTGATCGCCGCCCTGTTCAGCGCCGGCGTGATGTGGATGGTTCCCGCCGGCCTCCTGCAGATCGGCTGGGCCATCTTTCACATCCTGGTCATCACCCTGCAGGCTTTTATTTTCATGGTGCTGACCATCGTCTATTTAAGCATGGCCCACGAAGACCACTGACCCCTTTAACCTTTGGTAATCAACAGCTAGGAGAAACACATGGAACTCGTCCTCATCGCCGCAGCGATCATGATCAGCTTTGGCGGCCTTGGCGCCGCCATTGGTATCGGCATGCTCGGTGGCAAGCTCATTGAAGGTTCTGCCCGCCAGCCGGAGCTGGCCCCCAAGCTCCAGGTCACCTTCTTTCTCGGCGCAGGCCTGGTAGACGCCATCCCGATTATCGGTGTGGGCCTTGCCATGTATCTCATCTTCGTCGTTGCGCCGGGTATGGCCTGAGGCCGGCGCTCTGGAAGCAATGACGCGCAGGGTCGCCGTTCCGGCGGCCCCGCCACAGCAGTGAGGAGCACGGCGTGAATATCAACCTTACGCTTATCGGACAGGCAATCGCTTTCTTCGGCTTCGTGTGGTTCTGCATGAAGTTCGTGTGGCCGCCCATGGTCGCTGCCATGGCGGAGCGCGAACACAAGATAGCCGAGGGCCTCGCCGCGGCGGATCGGGCGAACCGCGATCTCGAAATTGCTCAGGAAAAAGCCCTCGAGCGGCTGAAAGAGGCGAAGCAGGAAGCGGCGGGCATCGTCGAGGCCGCGAACCGGCGGGCGACGCAGCTTATCGAAGAAGCCAAGGACACGGCGCGCCTTGAGGCCGATCGGGTCAAGGCGGCTGCGCAGGCTGAAATCGATCAGGAAGCCAATCGTGCCCGTGAGCAGCTTCGCAGCCAGGTCGCGGTGCTTTCCCTTGCCGGCGCCGAGAAAATCCTCGGCGCTTCCATTGACCGGCAGGCGCACGCACAGCTGGTTGACCAGCTGGCAGCCGAGCTGTAACGAGAGGTCGCGATGGCTGAACCAACAACGCTGGCCCGTCCCTACGCAAAAGCGGCCTTTGAGTATGCGAGTGAGAAGGGCGATCTGGACAGCTGGCAGGCGCAGCTTCAGCTGGCGGCGACCGTCTCTGCGGAGCCGCGAGTCCGGACCCTGCTCGACGACCCGGCCCTTACCGCGGCAGAACAGGGCGAGCAGTTTGGCTGTCTTCTCGGGGACAGCATCGGCGAGCAGCTCGGCAACTTTCTCGCCCTGCTTGCCGCAAACCGGCGTTTGGTGCTACTGCCGCACATTCTTCGGCAATTTGATGCGCTGAAGGCCGAGCGCGAACGGGTTATCGAGGTGCAGGTCGTCTCCGCTTTCGACCTGCCCGCGGACGTCAGCGAGCGCATTGCTGCCGCCCTCGGCGAGCGCCTGCACCGCGAGGTTATGGTAAGCAGCGCTACCGATGCCTCGTTGCTGGGGGGCGTATTGATACGGGCTGGCGATATGGTCATCGATGGCTCCGTGCGCGGCCGGCTGAACAAGCTGGCCGACGCACTGACAAACTGAATCTGAGGAAGCGATCATGCAGCAACTCAACCCCGCGGAAATTAGCGATATTATCCGGCAGCGCATCGATCAGCTCGATGTCGGTACCGAGGCGCGCAACGAGGGCACGGTCGTTTCCGTGACCGACGGTATCATCCGCATCCACGGTCTCGAGGATGTGATGTACGGCGAAATGATCGAGTTCGACGGCGGCATCTTCGGGATGGCCCTGAATCTCGAACGTGATTCTGTCGGCGCCGTAATCCTGGGTGATTACAAGGGGCTGGCGGAAGGCCAGGCCTGTCGCTGTACCGGGCGGATTCTGGAGGTTCCGGTCGGCCCGGCCCTGCAGGGTCGCGTGGTCGATGCACTCGGTTCGCCGATCGATGGCAAAGGCGCCATCGACGCGGAATTCACAGATGCCCTTGAGAAGGTGGCGCCGGGCGTTATTGCCCGCCAGTCCGTCGACCAGCCTGTGCAGATCGGGCTCAAGGCCATCGACGCGATGGTGCCGATCGGCCGCGGCCAGCGCGAGCTGATCATCGGCGACCGCCAGATCGGCAAGACGGCGATCGCCGTCGACGCCATCATCAACCAGAAAGGCACCGGCATTAAGTGTATCTACGTTGCCGTGGGCCAGAAGGCCTCTTCGGTGGCCGCCGTGGTACGCAAGCTTGAAGAACATGGCGCCATGGAGCATACGATCGTTGTAGCCGCCACGGCCTCCGATCCGGCTGCCATGCAGTACCTGGCCCCCTTCGCGGGCTGCACCATGGGTGAATACTATCGTGACCGCGGCGAAGACGCCCTGATCATCTATGATGACCTCACCAAGCAGGCCTGGGCCTACCGCCAGATCTCCCTGCTGTTGCGCCGTCCGCCGGGCCGCGAAGCCTATCCCGGCGACGTCTTCTATCTGCACTCCCGTCTGCTCGAGCGGGCCGCGCGAGTAAATGCTGACTACGTTGAGCAGTTTACCAACGGCGAGGTCAAGGGCAGGACCGGCTCGCTTACCGCTCTGCCGGTCATCGAGACCCAGGCCGGTGACGTCTCGGCTTTCGTGCCGACGAACGTCATCTCCATTACGGATGGGCAGATCTTCCTTGAGACCGATATGTTCAACGCCGGTATTCGCCCGGCCATGAACGCAGGTATCTCTGTCTCCCGGGTTGGTGGCGCGGCGCAGACGAAGATCATGAAGAAGCTGTCCGGCGGTGTGCGGACGGCCCTCGCCCAGTACCGCGAGCTGGCGGCATTTTCGCAGTTCGCTTCTGATCTTGATGAAGCTACCAAGGCGCAGCTTGATCACGGCAAGCGCGTGACAGAGTTGATGAAGCAGAAGCAGTACTCGCCGCAGAGCATCGCCGAAATGGGCCTCATGCTGTACGCCGCGAACGAAGGCTTCCTCAAGGACGTCGACGTCGAGAAGATCGGCGCCTTCGAAGACTCGCTTCTACCCTATATGCACGCCGAGCACGGTGAGCTTATGGGCAAGGTCGTGGAAACCGGCGCCTGGAACGACGAGATCGAAGCAGCCTTCAAGGGCGCTATCGAGTCCTTCAAGTCGACGCAAACCTGGTAAGCCCCGGAGGCTCCGATGGCAGTCGGTAAGGAAATCCGCACCAAGATCTCCAGTATCCAGAGCACGCAGAAGATCACCAGCGCCATGGAAATGGTCGCGGCGAGCAAAATGCGGAAAGCTCAGGAGCGCATGGAGGTCGGCAAGCCCTACGCGCGGCGTATGCGGTCCGTCGTCGGTCATCTGGCGAATTCCGCGCCGGAGTACCGCCATGTCTACATGGAAGAGCGCGAGCCGAAGCGCGTGGGCTTTATTCTTGTCGCCACGGACCGTGGCCTGTGCGGCGGCCTCAATATCAACCTGTTCAAGGCGACGATCCGGGCCATGAAGGCCTGGGACGAGCAGGGCTGCGAGATTGACCTGTCCCTTATCGGTGCCAAGGCAGCAGCCTTTTTTAACAGCTACGGCGGCAATGTGGTTGCGGCGACCCGTGATATCGGCGAGGAGCCTACCCTTGAGGATCTCATCGGCGGTATCAAGACCATGCTCGACGCCTATGCTGAGGGCCGCATCGATCGCCTCTTCCTGGTCAGTAACGAGTTCGTCAACACCATGACGCAGACTCCGACGGTCGAGCAGCTTCTGCCACTGCCGGCGGAAGACAGCGAGGCAATGAAGCATCACTGGGATTACATCTACGAGCCCGATGCCCGGGAGCTCCTCGATCGCCTGATGGTGCGCTACGTCGAGTCCCAGATCTATCAGGCGGTGGTGGAAAACGGCGCCTGTGAACAGGCGGCGCGCATGCTGGCGATGAAGAACGCAACTGACAATGCCGGCGAGATCATTGATGACCTGCAACTGATTTACAACAAGGCCCGCCAGGCGGCCATTACCCAGGAGCTCTCGGAGATCGTGAGCGGCGCTGCAGCCATCAGCTAGCGCCCCGGTCACAGCGAGCCAGGCAATCTTTCAGAGACAGAGGATCCGGACATGAGTAGCGGACGAGTCGTTCAAATCATCGGCGCGGTCATCGACGTGGAGTTCCCGCGCGACAGCGTCCCGCAGGTTTATGATGCGCTGATGGTCACCGAGAAGGGGCTGACCCTCGAAGTGCAGCAGCAGCTCGGTGACGGGGTGGTACGGACCATCGCCATGGGCGCCTCGGAAGGCATTTCCCGAGGCCTCGGGGTCGATAACACGGGCGCCCCGATCTCCGTCCCCGTGGGCGGCGAAACCCTCGGCCGTATTATGGATGTGCTCGGTAACCCCATTGACGAGCGCGGCCCCATCGGTGAACAGGAGCGGGCCTCCATCCACCGTGCCGCGCCGAGCTATGAAGAGCTCGCTGCCTCCAGCGAACTGCTGGAGACCGGTATCAAGGTTATCGATCTGGTCTGTCCCTTCGCCAAGGGCGGCAAGGTCGGCCTGTTCGGTGGCGCGGGCGTCGGCAAGACCGTAAACATGATGGAGCTCATCAACAATATCGCGCTCCAGCACTCTGGTTTGTCGGTGTTTGCCGGTGTCGGGGAGCGTACCCGGGAAGGCAACGACTTCTACTATGAAATGCAGGAGTCGAAGGTCGTCGATATTGAAAACCCGGCCAACTCCAAGGTAGCGATGGTCTACGGCCAGATGAACGAGCCGCCGGGCAACCGTCTGCGCGTGGCGCTTACGGGTCTGACCATGGCGGAGAAGTTCCGCGATGAAGGTCGCGACGTGCTCCTGTTCATCGACAATATCTATCGCTACACCCTCGCCGGTACCGAGGTGTCCGCACTGCTGGGTCGTATGCCCTCTGCCGTGGGCTACCAGCCGACCCTGGCCGAGGAGATGGGCGTGCTGCAGGAGCGGATTACTTCAACCAAAGTCGGCTCGATCACCTCCATCCAGGCCGTTTACGTGCCGGCGGACGATCTGACGGACCCTTCCCCGGCCACGACCTTTGCCCACCTGGACTCCACAGTAGTGCTGTCGCGGGATATCGCCGCCAAGGGCATCTACCCGGCGGTGGATCCGCTCGATTCGACCTCGCGCCAACTCGACCCGCTGCTGATCGGCAGCGAGCACTATGAAACGGCGCGCGGTGTGCAGAATGTGCTGCAGCGCTATAAGGAGCTCAAGGACATCATCGCCATCCTCGGCATGGATGAATTGTCCGAGGAAGACAAGCTGACGGTGTCCCGGGCGCGGAAGATCGAGCGTTTTCTGTCCCAGCCCTTCCACGTTGCAGAGATTTTCACCGGTGCGCCGGGCAAGTACGTCTCTCTTAAAGACACCATTTCAAGCTTCAAGGGAATCCTCGCGGGCGAGTATGATGAGCTGCCGGAGCAGGCGTTCTACATGGTCGGCACCATCGAGGAAGCCGTCGAGAAGGCGAAGAAGCTCTAGGGTCAGCGAGGCCGGATCATGGCAATGACAATTCACTGTGACATCGTCAGCGCGGAAGAGGGCATCTTTTCCGGGCTGGTCGAGTCTCTGGTCGCCACCGGTGAAATGGGTGAGCTTGGTATCAATTACGGTCATGCGCCGCTGTTGACTGCCCTGCACCCCGGGCCTGTGCGCATCGTTACCCAGCACGGTGACGAAGAGGTTTACTACGTCTCCGGCGGGTTCCTGGAAGTACAGCCGGGGGCGGTGACCATTCTGGCGGATGCGGCTCTGCGTGCCGACGATGTCGACGAGGCTGCCGCCGAAGAAGCCCGCCGCGAAGCGGTACAGACCCTGACCAACCAGTCCGGCGACTTTGATTACGGCCGCGCTTCGTCCCAGCTTGCCGAGGCGGCAGCGCAGCTGGCCACGCTGCGCAAGATGCGCAACCGCGCCGGTCGCGGCTGACCTTTATCCCTGCCGCCGCGGCGGCCACCCCCTCTGTGAACTGCCTGCCCGGCCTCCGGGCGGGCAGTCGCTGCTGTCCGTTTGCTGTTACACTGCCATGACGTTTTGATGACAGCGGTTTTACCGCGGGAGAAGGCACGTGTTACCCAACCTCGTCGGCGAATCGGTGCTGCGATCGCCGATGCTTGCCCTGCAGGAGCATATGGTTGTGGTCCTGCAGGCGGTGGAGGGACTCGGCGATTTCGTCACGGTCGCCCAGGCCGGAGCCTGGGACCGGGCCCTGCAGGCCCAGCAACGGGTCGCCGATCGAGAGAGCGACGCCGACCATCTCAAGCAGCAGCTGCGCGGTGACATGCCCAAGCGTATGTGGATGCCCGTAGCACGCAGCGACCTGCTTGATCTCCTCTCGGCCCAGGACAAGATCGCCAATCGTGCCAAGGACGTCGCCGGGCTTATGCTCGGCCGTCAGCTTGCTTTCCCGGCCACCATGACCGACAGCATCAACAGCTACGTGGCGCTCTCGGTGCAGGCCACCGCCAGCGCCCTCACCGCCGTAGAGGCGACCCAGGCCCTGTACCGCAGTGGCTTCGGCGAACGCCAGGCGGCGGAGGTGGAACGTCTCATCGTCGAGGTGGAACGCCTTGAGCGCGCGTCGGACCGCCGCCAGGTCGAGCTGCGCGCTCAGCTGTTCCAGGTGGAGCGGGACCTGCCACCGGTAGATGTGATGTTTCTCTACCAGATTCTGGACTGGATCGGGAGCATTGCCGACCGCGCTGAGAAAGTCACGCACAGGCTTCTTCTCGTCATCAAGTCCTGACCGGCCTGTGATGCAACGCACGGTGCTGCGATACACAGCGCGCCAGCGCCGTTGTATTGCTTCCGGGGACCGCTAAGATACGGGGCTTTCCCTGCGGTTCCTACGCCTACCCGGAGGCAGGACGATCCCATGAAGCTCACTGTTGTTATTCTAGCCGCCGGCCGGGGCAAGCGCATGGGTTCCGCCCTGCCCAAGGTGCTGCACCCGGTCGCCGGTCGGCCCATGCTTGCCCACGTGCTGGAGCTCGCCCGGCGCCTGGAGCCGGTGCGGATCTGCGTGGTCGTCGGCCACGGCGGTGACGTCGTACGTGCGGCGTTCGCTGGTGAGGCTATCGAGTGGGTCGAGCAGCGCGAGCAGCTCGGTACCGGTCATGCGGTGCGCCAGGCGTTGCCGCTAATTGCAGAAGCCGATGCCCGGGTGCTGGTGCTCTATGGGGACGTACCCCTGCTGCCCGAGGGTCCCGTGCGCGAGCTGGTGGCGGCGGGGAATGCCCTGCTCACTGCCCGCCTGCCGGATCCCGCCGGCTACGGCCGTATCTGTCGCGACGCTGCCGGCGTCTTTACCGGTGTGGTCGAGGACCGCGACGCGACAGCGTCCGAACGGGCGATCGATGAGATCAACACCGGCGTTCTCGCCATCGAGGCAGCTGTCCTCAAGCGCTGTCTTCCTGCTGTTAGTAACGACAATGCTCAGGGCGAGTACTACCTCCCCGACGTCCTGCCCCTTGCCATGGACCGGGGTCATGATGTGCAAACGGTGTGCACCGGGGACCCCGGAGCGGTGCTCGGCATCAACGACCGTCTTCAGCTCGCCCGCGCCGAGCGCGAATACCAGCGCCGGGCTGCCGAGGCGCTGCTGCGCGATGGTGTGAGCCTTGCCGACCCTGCGCGCTTCGATCTGCGCGGCACTCTGCGCTGTGGCGAAGACGTTTTCATCGATGTTGGCGTGGTCTTCGAGGGCACTGTCACTCTCGGCGACGGCGTGCGTGTGGGTCCGCACTGTGTGCTCCGCGATACCCGCGTTGGCGCCGGTAGCGAAGTGCATCCCTTCAGCCACCTTGATGGTGCGAGCGTCGGTGCCGGTTGCAGCGTCGGTCCCTACGCCCGTCTTCGTCCTGGCACTACCCTTGCGGATCGCGCCCGCGTCGGCAACTTCGTCGAGGCGAAGCAGGCCACCATCGGCGTCGGCAGTAAGGTCAACCATCTGAGCTACGTCGGCGATGCGACCCTGGGCGCGGGCGTCAATGTCGGTGCCGGGACCATCACCTGCAACTACGACGGCGTTGCCAAATACCAGACGGCGCTCGGTGACGGCGTGTTCATCGGCTCCAACAGCACGCTTGTGGCGCCGCTGGCTATCGAGGACGGCGGCTTTGTGGCCGCCGGCTCCACGGTGACCCGCGACGTCGGTCGCGACCAGCTGGCGGTCGGTCGGGGCCGGCAACGCAACATTGACGGCTGGCGCCGTCCCGGTGCCAGGCGCAATGACAATGACAACGGCAACGGCAACGGCAACGGCAACGGCAACGGCAACGGCAACGGCAACGACGAACAGGGAGGGCACTGACCATGTGTGGCATTGTGGCGGCGGTCGCCCGTCGGGAAGTGTCGGAAATCCTCCTCGAGGGATTGCGGCGTCTGGAATATCGGGGCTACGACTCGGCCGGTATGGCCCTGGTTGACAACGAGGGCCAGCTGCAGCTGCACAAGGTTCAGGGCAAGGTCGCCCGCCTTGAGGAGGCGCAGGCCCTGGATCCGATCCTCGGCTGTACCGGTCTTGCCCATACGCGCTGGGCCACGCACGGACCGCCGGCGGCAGTGAATGCACACCCGCATGTCTCCCACGAGCGCATTGCCCTGGTGCACAACGGCATTATCGAGAACCACGAAGAGCTTCGTGAGGAGCTCGCTGCCGCCGGCTATGCCTGTGTCTCTGCCACCGACTCGGAGGTGGTGGCTCACCTGCTGCACCGGGCGATGGCCGCCGGTGACAGCCTCTTCGATGCACTCCGCGGGGTCGTCGCACGGCTGCGCGGGGCTTATGCCATCGCCGCCGCCGACAAGGAAGACCCTCACACCATTGTGGCCGCCCGGGAGGGCAGCCCGCTGGTCGTGGGTGTCGGTATCGGTGAGAACTTCCTTGCGTCAGATACGCTTGCCCTGCGTCAGGTCACCGACCGTTTCATCTATCTTGAGGAAGGCGACCTGGTAACCATGACTGCCGCGTCCCTGACGGTCTGCGATGCGGCCGGCGAGAGCGTCGAACGTCCGGTGAAGCGCGTGGCCACGGGCATCGAGACCGTGGACCTCGGCGCCTATGAGCACTACATGCTCAAGGAGATCCACGAGCAGCCCCAGGCTCTGGCGGCCACCTTCAGCAGTGGTGATGGTCACAGGATCCGCGACGCGGTCTTTGGCGACGGCGCCGCCGCTGCCTTCGATAGCACCCGGTGCGTGCAGATCGTGGCCTGCGGTACCAGTTATCACGCGGGGCTTGTTGCCCGTTACTGGCTGGAAGAGCTCGCCGGTATCCCCTGCCAGGTGGAGGTGGCGTCGGAATTCCGCTACCGCAGACGCGTGGCGCACCGGGATACGCTGCTGGTGACCGTGTCGCAGTCGGGAGAGACCGCCGATACGCTGGCGGCACTGCGCCACGCAGGTGCCGGGGAGTTCCTTGCCAGCCTGGCCATCGCCAACGTCGACAACAGCTCCCTCGTGCGTGAGAGTGATCTTGTCTTTCTGACCCGGGCGGGTACGGAGATCGGTGTGGCCTCGACCAAGGCTTTCACTACACAGCTGGTGGCCCTGCTCATGCTCACCATCGCCCTCGGCCGGCGCAACGGCATGGCGGAAAGTCAGCAGCAGGCCCTTATCGACGGTCTCCATGCGCTGCCGGAACTGGTCGCCCGGGTGGTCGCCCTGGATAGTGCGATCGAAGAGCTGGCGGGGGCCTTCATCCACAAGCACCACGCCCTGTTCCTGGGCCGCGGCGTCGAATACCCGATCGCCCTCGAAGGGGCGCTCAAGCTGAAAGAGATCTCTTACATCCACGCCGAGGCCTATCCCGCCGGGGAGCTCAAGCACGGCCCGCTGGCACTGGTGGACGCGGACATGCCTGTGGTAGCCGTGGCGCCCACGGATGAGCTGCTGGACAAGCTCAAGTCGAATCTCGAGGAAGTGCGCTCCCGCGGCGGTGAGTTGTATGTCTTCGCCGACGGGGACGCCGGTTTCAGCGCAGCGCCGGGGCTGCACCTGCTACCGATGCCGCATGCCCCGGAGGTGCTGAACCCGATTCTCTACACGGTGGCCTTGCAGCTCCTTGCCTACCACGTGGCCGTGCAGAAGGGCACGGATGTGGACAAGCCGCGCAACCTGGCCAAGTCTGTGACCGTGGAGTAAGGCCGGCTCGGACTCAGCGGGTGCTCGCCAGAGACCGGGTTTTCACATCGATGGCACTGCGCGCCTCCGCTATGGCCTCATCGATACAGCGCCGGTTTGCCGCCGCTGTGCTCAGCCCGCCGGCGTTTCGGTAGCTGGTTGTGCCGCAGACCTGCCGTGCTGCGGCCCGGATACGCTGCTGCAGCGCCTCCTGGCCGGCGGTAGAGGCCAGGTTAAGATCCCCGTAAGCAACGGCCCGCTGTGCCCTGAGTGGCTCCGTGGTTTGGCCGCTCGACGGGCCATCTTCGGCCTTCACGGCGCCGGCGCCGAGGGTGAATGCGGCGAGCACTGCGACAATGCTGCCTATGATCGAATCGTCCATAGAGGTCACCTGCTGCTCGTTATTCAGCTCTGAATTCAGCTTCGATAGTAGCCTAAAGGTTAGCGATCGCTCACAGACGCATCACCGGAAGGCTCCTCCAGGCCCGTGTCCGTGGCCCACGCCTGCAATGCTGGACCGTCTTCCCCAGGCCCTTGCAGTGACGTCCGGTGACATTCGGTGACAGGCGCTGTGTTGGCCGAGCACAGGAGTGGTGAGTCACGAGAGGAGACATTACGTGACAGTTACTGTGACATTTGGGATCAACTCCCCGGGATGAGTGCTATTATCAGACCAATAGTTGCGTTGCGAAAAAAAAAGCAAACTTGGAGCCCCTGTGGCCCCCGACGATCCAAAACGGACTGCCTTCGATCCCGACGATCCGAACAATGCCCGCGGGGGCTTTTCGGAGGCGTCAATTCGCGCACAGCTTCAGCGCCTGCAGTCCAGTCGCTCCTTTGCCCGCGCCCACCGCCTTCTGCACCTGTTGATCTACCTGGTTGAGCACTCCCTGACCGCTGGTGATCGCGATCTGCACGAAGCCATCATCGGCATCGAACACTTCAAGCGCGGTAGCGACTTCGACTGCCAGACTGATACCATCGTGCGGGTCAACGCCCGCCGCTTGCGCGACCGTCTCGCCGCTTACTACCGGGAAGAGGGCGCTGAGGATCCCATCCGCTTTGAGATCCCCAAAGGTCGCTATCGCGTTCTCTTTCACCCCGGCGCGCCGCAATCGGTTCCCGATCCTGTGCCGGCCGCCGACGCTGCTGCGCTGCCGCCGACGGCACCGGTGACGCCAGCACCCACCGTGCCGTTGTCGGCCACCGCAACGGTGGACTGGCCAGCGGATACCGGGATCCGGCCTGAACCGGCCGCGGTGACGGGCCCGCCAGCCGTAGCCGACACCCTTGCGCAGCCGCGCCGGTGGCGATTCTCGCCGGCCGTGGCGGCCCTTGTGGTTATGACTGCCCTTGTCGGCCTGATTGCCGGCGTGACGCGCAACGGTGAACCGACAGCCGCGGCAAGCGTGCCGGTGAGGCCTTCGACTGCCGCTCCGATCCTGGCGGTGCAGGAACAGGAACAGCTGGCCCTTGCCGACTTCTACTACGGCCGCCGGGCGAGCGGTGATGTCTCCCTTGCCCTGGAGCACTATGAGCGCGTTCTCGCGCTGGACAAGGGCATCGCGGATGCCTGGGTTGGTGTGGCCAAGTGTATTCGGGTGCTCTGGCTTGAAGAGGGTCTGCTGTCCTCAGAGGAAGCGCTGGTGCGGCAGTTCGCCGCCCTGCGCACGGCCCTGAGCCTCGACTCTTCTCATGCGGAGGCGCACGCGCGGATGGCGACGCTCCAGCGGCGCTGGCTGGACGACCGCGAGGCCGCCAGTCAGTCCATGGCCCTGGCGCTGCAGTACGGCGGCGGTGACCCGGAGGTTCTGTCGATGGTGGCGGGCTACCGGGGGCTGCAGGGCGATCTCGAGGGCGCCATCGACGCCCTGCGCGCCGCGCTGGAGCGGGAGCCCACCAATGCGCTTTACCGCCGCAATCTGGGCAGTTATCTGTTGCTCGCCGGCCGCCTCGAAGAGGCCCGGGAACAACTCCTGCACGCGCGGCATCTCAATCCCGGCCGGCCCCGGATCGAGCTGGACCTTGTCGAGGCCCTCCTCGGCCTCGACAGGAGTGCCGAGGCCCGGGCCGTCGTGGCGGCGATGCCCCCGGGGCCCGAAGCCACGCTGGCCGCCGCCCTGCTGGGAGCGGCTGAAGGCCAGCTGGATGAGGCCCTCGGGGCCCTGGAAAGCCTGGCCGCCTCGGGCATTGCCGCCCAGACGGTGCTCGCCCTTCGCGGTTACCTGTTTGTCGGTGATCTGGACCGGGCCGTGGCCTGTCTCGAGCGGAGCCGGGACCTGTTGCTTGCCCGCGAGGGCCCCGGCGTGCCGCCCATCTTCGATCTCTACAATCTTTACCTCTCACCCACAGGACGTCGTGCCAGCGGGCACCCGGCCTGGCGACGCTGGTGGCAGGGCGCGGGCCTCGTCGCCCGGGAAGATGGCCAGCCGTCCCTTATCGACTGGTAACCGCCCGGTCTGAGGGCCGGCCTCAAAAGCGGTATTCGTAGCGGGCCCAGAGCACCCGGCCAGGCTCATTGACCCGGATTGCTACCGGGTTGAAGGGGTCGAGGTTACTGCGGTTCAGGTGCTCCGCATAGCGACGGTCGAAGAGGTTGTCGACCCCGGCGCGCAGGTCGCCGAAGCTGCCGAGACTCATGCTCGCGTAGAGGTCGAGCACGGCCCAGTCCGGCGTTTCACCGGCATCGAGTCCGCTGTTTACCATAGGATTTGCTTCTACCCGGTCCTGCTCCGCGGCCCAGCGCAGGCTGGCACCGGCGCGCCAGCGGCTGGTGTCGTAGTCCAGGTTCAGGCTGCCGTTCAGCGGCGGTGTTTGAGCGATGTCCCGGTTTTCGCTGGTGTTCTCGGCACGGACCCAGGCGAGGCTCGCCGAGGCCTCCCAGCCGCCGCCAACGCGCCAGGTCCAGCTGCCTTCCACGCCATGGAGGCGTGCATCCACGTTACGGTAGACCGTCGCGTTGTCATCTGGGAGGACATCGCCCTGGCCGTGAGCGCGATCGCGCAGGATGTAATCGCTGACGCTGTCGTAAAAGGCCACACCATCTATCCGGTGTTTTCCCGCCAGGAGTACGAGACCGGCATCGGCCTGGCGGTGGGTTTCCGGGTTCAGTCCCGGGTTGCCGATCCAGCGCATCATGGGCGCTGTATTGGCGGCAGCGAGGAAGCGTTCGGACGCATCGGCGGTGCGCACCGTGCGGCTGATTCCGGCGAAGGCGGTCCAGCGGTTGCCGAGCTGCTGCTCATAGCGCAGCAGGCCCCCCCAGTTGTCTTCGTTGATCTGGTCCGCGTGCGTAACACCGTAGTACTGCTCGTAGAGGGCGTCTGGACCGGGGAGCATCGGCGACGCCGGCTTTGCGCCGGTGGCGTCGGCCTCGGCGCTGACGCGGTCGTAGCGCAGGCCGGCCTTCAAGCTGCGATCCGCTGCGACAGACCAGCGCAGTTCTGCGAAGGCACCGGCCTGCTCGAGGCTTGCGTCGGGCCAGAGAAAGCTCTGAATCATCTGCACGTTGTCTGTCGTCGGGCCCAGGTAGCGGGTTGCGCTGCGTTCATTGCGCTGATAATCGAGGCCCAGGGTCCAGGCGAAAGCCTCTCCTGTGGTGAATTCGCCGATGATCCGCGCGCCGGTGGTGTCGGAGCGCGAGGGGACACGCAAAGCCATGGGCGCGGTCAGAGGCCGATTGCTGTAGTTGTCCATGAGGTGCCCGACCTCCGTGCGATAGAGCTCCACGGACAGCTCGTCCAGGCCTGCGAGGTTATAGCCTCGATAGCGCAGCCGGTACTGGTCGCTGGTGTCCTCCGGTGCATCCATGCCGGCACCGGGAAACAGCGCGTCTGTGGTCTCGGTGCGCTCCACGGCAAGTTCAAGCCGATCCCTGTCGCGCAGGCGCAGGCCGCCGGCGAGGTAGACCGAGTCTTCTGCATAGGCCGAGCGGACGGCATCGCCACCGCCATCGCGATAATTGTCCGCCGAGCGGTCCTCGATATTCAGGCGCAGGTAGCCGGGCTTGCCGGCCCAGGCCAGCTCCGCAGCGATGTCGCGTTCCAGGCCGTTGCTGGTGGTGCCGGCGCGGAGACCGCCGCTGAAACCATCCCTGTCCGGCTCGTTCTCGCGCTCGAAGAGCAGCGTGCCGCCGCTGCCGCCGCCGCCATAGCGCAGCGTCTGTACGCCCTTCAGCACGGTGATGCGCTCGAAGGTGTTCACGGAGGCGAAGGAGGTGGGCGGATCCATGCGGTTCGGGCAGCCGCCGTGTAGATAGGCACCGTCCAGGAGAACGTTGATGCGCCCCTGGCTCTGACCACGCAGGGTCGGCTCGAGGCCGCGGCCGCCGAAGCGACCGAGGCTGAGCCCGTTTACGGAGCGCAGAAGTTCGGCCCCGTCGGCGGCGGGGGCACCGTTTTCCCGGTCGAGGTTGAGGACGTCCTCGCCCAGCGAGCTTTCGCGGACGCCGATAACGATGATGTTGGGCAGCTCGTCGCCGGGCGTCTTTTCCGCAGCCAGGGCGAGAGGGGTGGACAGCACCGCGGCAAGGCAGCTTACGAGAATCGAACGGCTGAACGGGGGGGGCGGACGCATGGCGGGCAGGTTTCTGTCTGCATGTATAAAGGCCGTAAGGATATAGCCATCCGCTTTGCCTGCCGTGTGGCATAGTGTCGCAGCCGCCCGCCGGGAGCTCCCGTCAGGCTCTGTCACACAACCTTCACGAGAGTTTCACGGTTTCGACACGCTGGATTCATCTTACGCTGTCAGGTTGCTCCTATCGTTCCCGGTGATTCCGCAGAGAGAGTAGGCAGTCATGATGACACGCAACCCCCTTTTCGCCGCCGTTGGCGGCCTGGTCCTGGCAATGGCTCTCGCCGGCTGCGAGGGTGACGATGGTAGCGACGGGACCCCGGGCCCTGCCGGAGCGCCGGGGACCGATGGTGCGCCCGGTGCGGAGGGCGCCCCGGGCAGCGATGCCAACGCCGCTCTGGCGCTCACGTTTCTCGGCCGTACGGCACCGCTAGGCGCCTTTGATGAATCGGCGGCGGAGATCGTTGCCTACCATCCGGCCACGGTCCGTGCCTTCGTGGTCAACGCCGAGGTCGGCAAGGTCGATATTGTTGACCTGCAGGACCCGACAGCACCGAACCGCATCGACACCCTGGATGTGGCCGCTGACGTGGAAAGTGCCGAGGGACTGCCCGAGGGCGCCATGGGCGACGTAAACAGCGTCGATATCAGCGGTGATACGCTGGCGGTCGCCCTGGCGGCGGACGTGGCCCAGGAAAACGGTTATCTCGCCTTCTATTCGACCGACGGCACTTACCTCTCGGCCGTGGAAGCAGGCGCCCTGCCCGACAAAGTCGGCTTTTCACCGGATGGCCGTTACGCCGTGTCCGCCAACGAGGGTGAGCCCAACGACGACTACAGCGTTGACCCCGAGGGCAGCCTGACTATAGTCGATCTTTCCGCGGGCTTCGACAACCTCGTCGCTACTACGGCGGATTTCACGGCTTTCAACGTCGGCGGCAGTAAGACGCTGACCGGCCCGGTGCGTGTGTCCGCAAAGGCCGAATCCGTTGCCCGGGACCTCGAGCCCGAGTTCGTTGCCTTCTCTGCGGACAGCAGTACGGTCTACGCCACGCTGCAGGAGAACAATGCGGTGGCCATCGCCGACCTCGCCAGCGGTACCGTGTCTGCTGTGCTCGGCATCGGCTTCAAGGACTATGGGCTGCCGGGCAATGAGTTCGATGCCAGCAACCGTGACGGCGGCGTGAATATCCGCAACTGGAGCGTTTACGGCACCTATATGCCGGACGGGTTTGACAGTTATGAGGTGGCCGGCACTACTTACCTGGTCACCGCCAACGAGGGTGACGGGCGCGAGTACGTGACCGACGCCGCCGATGACGCAGCTTGTGCGGCCCAGGGTGGTTTCCTCTTCGATGATGGTGACTGTTTTCACTATTTGGATGAGCTTCGCGTCAAGGATCTCGACCCGTCTCAGTTCACCGACGAGCTCAAGGCCCGACTCGGACCGGATTTCCAGGCCAACGAGAACCTCGGCCGCCTGAAGATGATTACCGATCTCGGTCTCGTGGATTCGGACGCCTGCGTCACCCTGGCGACTACGGGCCAGCCGCTGCTGTACCCGGATGAAACGCCGGCAGCCGGCTGTGTCTACGAGGCGCTTTATTCCTTTGGCGCGCGTTCCTTCACGATCTGGGATACGGACACGGGCAGGCCGGTCTTCGACAGCGGCAGCGACTTTGAGGTGATCACTGCGCAACAGCTCGGTGAGGGCTTCAATGCGAGCAACGACGATGACGAGGGTGACGCACGCTCCGACGACAAGGGACCGGAACCGGAAGCCGTCGAAATCGCCGAGCTGGGTGGCAACGTCTTCGCCTTCATCGCTCTTGAGCGCGTGGGTGGCATCATGGTCTACAACATCACCAATCCGCAGAACGCCAGCTTTGTGCAGTATGTCAGCAGCCGTGCTTTCTCCGAGGGCGCCGAAACGGACGTGGCCGCGGGGATCTCAGACCTGGGTCCTGAGGACATCAAGTTTGTGCCGGCCGCCGATAGCCCCACCGGTGAGCCCCTGCTGCTGGTGAGTAATGAGGTTTCCGGCACGCTTGCGGTTTACAGCGTCACCCTTTTATAGCGGCGCCTCCCCCGCATGCAGGCCCGCCGCTTGCGGCGGGCTTTTTTTGATTCATTGCAGCTGTCCGGCGCCGATGCGGGGGTTGCCCTCACCCCTGATGACTACCGTACCCCCAGGGCGGGCGGTATCACCCCGGAAGTATGCAAGGCCCATGGCGACCGATCCCGGGGCGAGCTATGCTGGCGGACCACTTCCTGTGAAGCAGCCGGCATGATCATCGTCCGCTCCGTCCGCGAGGACGATCTCGACAGCCTTTACGACCTTGCCCGGGAGGCGTCCCCGGGCATGACCACGCTGCCCCCCGACCGGGACGCGCTCGCTGCAAAAGTTGCGCTGTCGAGCGCCAGCGTGGCAAAGGCGGTGACAAAACCCGGGGGCGAGGTCTACATGCTGGTTATGGAGGACACTGCCACGGGGGCGGTGGTGGGGACCGCGAGCGTGATCGCCTGCCTCGGCGAAGAGGAGCCCTTCTACTCCTACAAGCTCAACAAGGTCACCCACAAATCGCGGGTGCTCGACAAAAAGGTCACCGTTGCGACTCTTAACCTGTCCAACCACTTCGAGGGGTTTGCCGAGGTCGCTACCCTGTTCCTGTCCCCGGCCTATCGCCAGGGCGGCAACGGCAAGCTCCTCGCCCGCAGCCGCTACCTGCTCATGGCCGCGCACCGGGTGCGTTTCCCGAAGGCTGTCATGGCAGACCTGCGTGGCCATTATGAGGACGGGGGCCGCTCGGCTTTCTGGGAGGCGGTGGGCCGGCACTTCTTTGACATGGATTTTGCCGAAGCGGACCTGTTCGGTGCCCTCCACGGCAACCAGTTTATTGCCGAGCTCATGCCGACGCAGCCGGTGTACGTGAACCTGCTGCCGGCCGACGCTCAGGCGGTGATCGGGCGGGTCAACACGGCCGGTGAGCCGGCGCTCAAACTGCTCGAGCGGGAGGGCTTCCGCTGGCAGGGGCACGTCGATATCTTCGACGCGGCGCCGAGCGTGGATGCGGAAATTGACACCCTGGCGACCGTTGCCGGTACCAGCCGTGCGATCTTCGCCGGGGCGCTGACCGGGACGGAGGCGACGACACCCACGCTGGTGGCCGCTGGCGCCATCGACACCTTCACCGCCTGCCTCGTGCCGGCGGCGGCAGGTCCTGAAGGCCTCAGGCTGCCGTTAGAAGCCATCAAGGTGCTGCCCGTGGAGATCGGCAGCGACCTCTGGTACGCGGAGCTCTGAACATGGCAGGCAGGAACGACAGCCCCTCGGCAGTGGTTGAGGCGAATTTCGACGGCCTTATCGGCAACACCCACAACTATGCCGGGCTGTCTCCCGGCAACCTCGCCTCGGCAAGGCACGCGCAGACGCCCTCCCATCCCCGGGCGGCGGCGCGGCAGGGGCTGGCCAAGATGAAGCGCTTGCACGACCTCGGCCTGGTGCAGGGATTCCTGCCGCCGCACGAACGGCCGCACCTGCCCACGCTGCGGGCCTTTGGTTTCAGCGGCAAGCCTGCCGCGATGCTCGCCCGGGCCGCCAGGGAGGCGCCTGCCCTGCTCGCCATCGCCTGCTCTGCCTCACCCATGTGGGCTGCGAACGCGGCCACCGTGTCGCCCAGCGCCGATACAGCGGACGGTCGGGTTCATTTCACCCCGGCGAATCTGGCCAGCATGGCGCACCGGGCCATCGAACCGGCGTTTACCGGGCGGGCGCTGCAGCAGATCTTTGCCGATGAGAGACATTTCGCACACCATCCGCCGGTACCGGC
>NZ_KN234766.1 GCF_000764025.1 Pseudohaliea rubra DSM 19751
GGGCGACGGCGCAGGGCGTCGCCGAGCCGTGCCCGCGCCTGCAGCCAGGCCGGCCGGGGCCGGCCGAGGGTCGCGGCGATATTGGTCGCACACTCAAGGCTCTTGAAGATCGAGCTGCAGCCGGTAACGAGCGCATCGCCCTTCGGCCGCCCGTCGCCGTCCACCGCCCAGTCGATCTCACCGTGCTCCGACTGCAGCGAGAGCACAAAGGCCATGGCCCGCTCCACCATGGGCCAGTAGCGCAGCAGAAAATCGCCGTCGCCGGTCACCAGGTAGTGGTGCCACACACCGGTGGCCGCGTAGGCGACGAAGTTGCTTTCCCTGCGCTCCAGGTTGTCCGGCAGGTCGCCGCGGTAGGCGGCCCACCAGCTGCCGTCCTCGAGCTGCCGCGCCGCCAGCCAGGCATAGGCGCGCTCGGCGGCGGCGATCTCGCCACCGATAGCCAGGCCCATGGTCGCCTCCACGTGGTCCCAGGGATCCGTGTAGTTGCCCGGAAACCAGGGGATCTCGCCACTGTCGCACTGACTGTCGAGGATGAACTGTACGGTCGGCCGCAAAAGCTCCCGGGGGAAGAGGCCGGGGCTCAGGTAGGGCCCGCTCACGGGGCCACCTCGCGGCGGAAGTAGAGCACGACGCTCTTACCGAGGAACGGGTCCAGCAGGCGCTCGAGGCGCCGCGTGAGCCAGGGAGCCCGGAGCATGTCCCAGACCAGCAGCCGGTGCCAGGCGCGCACCAGCCAACTGCGCTCACGGCGCTCCCAGAAAAGACACTGCAGCCACCAGTAGGGCGCGTGCAGCGCGTGCGCGCCGTGGCGGTAATAGCAGCGGTAGCCGACGCTGGCGATCTCACGCTCCAGCAGCTCGCGCCGGAAGATGCGCAGGTGGCCCCCGGGCACCTGGTGGTAGGCGCGACTCAGGCGCCAGCACAGGCGCTCGGGCCAGGCCCGCGGCACACTCACGCAGAGCAGCCCGTCGGGGCGCAGCACCCGGGTCGCCTCGGCGAGGGCAGCGCGGTAGTCCGGGATATGTTCGAGCACCTCGCTCATGATCACGGCGTCGAAGACGCCATCGGCAAAGGGTAGCGTGAGCGCGTCGGCGGCGACCACCGCCGCGGGCACCGGCGGCGGCAGCTCGGCGAGGCGCTGGCGGGCCGTAGCCAGGTCACCCGGGGACAGGTCCACACCGACGGTCTCGAAGCCCGCGAAGGCGGCACCGTGCACGTGTCGGCCCTCGCCGCAGCCCAGGTCGAGCACGCGAGCGCCGGTCGGCAGCGCCAGAAAGCTGAAATCAACGGTCTGCACGGGCAAGCACGCGGCGGTAGTAGGCCACCATGGCACTGGCACAGACCGACCAGCTGAAGTTGTCCACGATGCGTCGCCGGCCGGCGACGCCGAGAGCCTCGCGGCGAGCCGGGTCTTCGAGGAGGTCACGCAGGGCCGCAGCCAGCGCCCCGGCATCACCCCGGGGCACGGTGACACCGGCGTCGCCGACGATTTCCGGCAGCGCGCCGCCGTCCGTGGCCACCACCGGCACGCCGCAGGCCATGGCCTCCCCCGCGGGGAGGCCAAAGCCCTCGTAGAGCGATGGCACCACGGCGATGGTCGCCTCGGCATAGCGCTGCACCAGGGTTTCAGTGCTGATGCCGCTCTCGAAGCGCACCCGGTCGGCAAGGCCCAGGCGCTCGATGAGCTGCTCGGTCCTGCCGCCGGGCTGCGGCCGCCCGATGACCAGCAGCTCGAGGCCCGGGTCTTCCCGGGAAAGCTCCGCGTAGGCGAGGAGAAGATAGCGCAGGCCCTTCAGCGGGGCATCGGCGGAAGCGGTTGCCATCAGTCGCCGCGGCTGCCGCTGCACCTCCGGCCTGGGCCGGAAGACGGCGGTGTCGATGCCGTTATAGACCAGATCGACCCTTCCCGGGTCGATGCCGAAGTCCGCACCGATATCGCGCCGGGAGCACTCGGAGACAGTCACAATGTGGTCAAGACCCCGGGCTACCCGCTTCTGCATGCACAGAAAGCTGTGCCAGCGGCGGATAAGCAGCTGCTCGCCGGGACCGCGGGCCGCGGCCAGCGCCAGGCGCAGGTCATGCGTGATGGGGTGGTGAATCGTGCTGACCAGGGGAATACCAAGACGCTGCAGCGCGAGCATACCGTAGGACAGGCTCTGGTTGTCGTGCACGAGGTCGTAGCGGTCCCGGTGCCGGCGCAGGTACTTCAGGGCCCGGCGGCCGAAGGTATAGGGCTCGGCAAAGCCGCCGGTAAGCTTGCCGGTCCACTCCAGCAGGTCGGTCAGGGAGGCCAGGTGGCGCGGCCGCAGGCAACCGAGGCCGTTCTCGAACAGGTCGAGGCTGGGCAGCTTGATGAGCGGCACGCGGGGGTCAAGATGGGGGTAGGGCGGCCCGGAAATCACGTCGACCCGATGTCCGGCGTCCACCAGGGCTTTACTCAGGTACTTGAGATAGATGCCCTGGCCACCGCCGTAGGGTTGGCTCCGGTAACCAAGGAGGGCGATACGCAGCGGCCGGTCGAGAGCCGCCGAGACCCCCGGCGAGGGCGGTACCGGTCCCGCCGCCGGCATGCCCTCGCGAAGCAGGGTCAGGTTATTGTCGAACTGTGCGATGTCGGCGTCCCCCGATCGGTGCCGGCCCCGTATGCACACCGCTCCCGGCGCCTCACAGGGCACGCGATGGAGGTGGGGTCGGGCGGGCGAACTCTGCTGCCGGAAAGTTGCCAATGTTAACAATGGCGCCGGGGAAATACACCCGCCGCGACGGTGCAGCTTCCCGGGGGTAAGGCGTCTCGGCGCGAGGAAGACCCTCCCAAAGAAGGGCCTGCCAGTGTGACACCGTGCCGGGGCGACAGAGCAGCAGTGCCGTCGCTATACTTACCCGTCCCAGGGACGGAACCGCGAGCCATGGCGACAGCGCAGACCAACTACCGGGGTATCATCCTCGCCGGCGGCAGTGGCACCCGCCTGCATCCGCTCACGAGCACCGTGAGCAAGCAGCTCATGCCCGTCTACGACAAGCCCATGATCTACTACCCGCTGGCCACGCTCATGGCGGCGGGTATCCGCGACATCCTGGTGATTACCACCCCGCGGGACCAACGCGCTTTCACCGACCTCCTCGGCGACGGCAGCCAGTGGGGCATCAGCCTCCAGTACACGGTGCAGCCGAGCCCGGACGGCCTCGCCCAGGCCTTCATCCTCGGCCGCGAGTTCATCGGCAGCGCGCCGGTGGCCCTCGTGCTCGGCGACAACATCTTCTACGGCCACGGCTTTACCGACTCGCTGCGCAGCGCCGCCGCCCGGGAGCACGGCGCCTCGGTCTTCGCCTACTACGTGCAGGACCCGGAGCGCTACGGCGTAGTCACCTTCGACGAAGCCGGCGTCGCCATCGATATCGAGGAGAAACCCGCCCAACCGCGCTCGAGCTACGCCGTCACCGGCCTTTACTTTTACGACAACGATGTGGTCGACATCGCCGCGGGGATCCGTCCCTCCGCCCGCGGCGAACTCGAGATTACCGATGTCAACCGCGCCTACCTGGCCCGCGGTGACCTGCGCGTGGAAGTTATGGGCCGCGGCACCGCCTGGCTGGACACGGGCACGCACAATTCGCTTCTCGATGCGGCCAACTTCATCCGCGTGGTAGAGGAGCGTCAGGGACTGAAGATAGCCTGTCCGGAGGAAATCGCCTTCCGCATGGGCTATATCGATGCGGCCCGCCTTGAGGCCCTCGCCGCCCCACTCGAAAAAAGCGGCTACGGCCTCTATCTGCAGCGCTTGCTCCAGGGCGACATGGCGGTCTTCGATGGACTTTGAAGCAACGGCAATCCCCGGCGTCTATCTGCTCAAGCCGGCGGTCTTCGGCGACGGCCGGGGGTTCTTTCTCGAGAGCTGGAATGCGGCAACCTTCCGCGATGCGGGCTTCGACCTGACTTTTGTGCAGGACAATCACAGCCGCTCGGCCCGGGGCACGCTGCGCGGCCTGCACTACCAGACGGAGCACACCCAGGGAAAGCTAGTGCGGGTGACCAGCGGCCGGGTCTTCGACGTAGCGGTGGATCTGCGCCGGGACAGCCCGACCCTGGGCCAGTGGGTCGGGGCCGAGCTGGGCGACCACAACCACCATATGCTCTGGGTACCGCCGGGCTTCGCGCACGGTTTCTATGTGCTCTCCGACAGCGCCGACTTTCTCTACAAGTGCACGGACCGCTACCACCCGGAGTCCGAAGTCACTCTGGCCTGGGATGATCCTGCGGTAGGCATCGACTGGCCGCTCCTCGGTGACGAAGCGCCGCGCCTGTCCGAGAAAGATCGACACGGCCTGGCGTTTGCCGAGGCGCCGCTGCTGGGCTGAACCAGCGCAGCTGCGCTAGACTTTTCTTCTGGATCATCGCAGTTTCCCGGAGCGGCTGCTGGAGGGTGCCCCCACAAAGCGTGAAATGGGGAGCGACTGAGAGAAGACTCCCGCCCTCGCCCCGGCCGTCAGCATCAATCCGGCAGCAGCGGCCGCCACCAGTCCTCGCGGGCGAGGTACCAGTCGATGGTGCGCGCAAGGCCGCTCTCGAACGTCTCCTGCGGCGCATAGCCCAGTTCCCGCTCGGCCCGGCCTGCATCGATGGCGTAGCGCCAGTCGTGCCCGGCGCGGTCCGTGACGAAGCTCACCAGCTCGCGGGCGCTGGCGCCGCGGGCCGGCGGCGCGTCCAGGAAGCGCCGGGCGAGTTCGCCGTCGTGCGCGAAGCGGGCATCGAGCTGATCGCAAAGCAGGTGAACGATGTCGAGGTTGGCCCACTCGTTATTGCCGCCGATATTGTAGCTCTCGCCCACGGCGCCGCGCTCGAGCACGCCCTCGATGCCCCGGCAGTGGTCCTCCACGTAGAGCCAGTCGCGGATGTTGCTGCCGTCACCGTAGACCGGCAGCGGCAGGCCCCGGAGGATGTTGGTCAGGCAGAGGGGGATGAGTTTTTCCGGGAAATGGTAGGGCCCGTAATTGTTCGAGCAGTTGCTGGTGGTCACCTGCAGGCCATAGGTGTGGTGGGCTGCGCGCACGAGATGATCCGCCGACGCCTTGCTCGCGGCATAGGGTGAGTTCGGTGCGTAGGGGGTGTCCTCGCAGAAGGCCGGGTCATCGGGGCCGAGGGTGCCGTAGACTTCGTCCGTCGACACGTGGTGGAAGCGATGCGGCCGGCCGCTCCCGGCCAGCCACGCAGCCCGGGCCGCCTCCAGCAGGCTATGGGTGCCCAGCACGTTGCTACGCACGAAGGCGTCGGGCCCGCTGATGGAGCGGTCCACATGGCTCTCGGCGGCAAAGTGGACGATGGTGTCCACCGCGTGCTCGCGCAGGCAGCGGGCGACGGCCTCGCGGTCGCAGATATCTGCCTCGACGAAATGGAAACGCTCGTCGTCCTCCCGGCTGGCGAGGCTGGCGCGATTGCCGGCGTAGGTCAGGGCGTCGTAGACCACCACCCGGTCCGCCGGGTGGTGGTCCAGCCAGTAGTGAACAAAGTTGGCACCGATAAAGCCGGCACCGCCGGTGGCCAGTAGCGTTCGGCTCATACCCCGTGCTCCTTGAAATCCTGCAACATCAGGCGCAGCTGACGCCGCCAGTGCACCCCCTCCATGGCCAGGTCGCGCCAGCAGGCGCTCTTGTCCAGGACGCTGTAAGCCGGCCGGCGGGCCGGCGTCGGGTAGGCCGCCGTGGGCACCGGCAGAATCCGCGGAACCCGCGCCAGGAGTCCCAGGGTCTCGGCCTCCTCTCCGATGGCGACGGCAAAGTCGTACCAGCTGGCCACGCCGGCATCACTGAAATGGTAGGTGCCGACCAGCGCCGGACGCCCGGCGAAGGACCAGAGGGCCCGGGCGAGGCCCCGGGCCCAGGTAGGCGTACCCACCTGGTCTGCTACCACCGTAAGCTCCTCGCGCTCCGCCATGAGCCGGAGCATGGTCTTTACAAAATTGCCGCCGTGCCGCGAGTACACCCAGCCCGTGCGCAGCACCAGGACATCGGGCTGGGCCGTGCGCACGGCATCTTCGCCGGCGAGCTTGCTGCGGCCGTAGGCACCGAGCGGCGCCGGCGCGGCGTCCGGCGCATAAGGGCTGGACGCGCGGCCGTCAAAGACGAAATCCGTAGACACATGCAGAAGCCGGATCCCGCGCTCGGCGCAGGCGGCGGCGAGCAGGCCCGGCGCTGTCGCGTTGCTGGCATCGGCCTGCGCGGGCTCGGCCTCAGCACGGTCGACGGCGGTATAGGCGGCGGCGTTGATCACAGCCTGCGGTTTGTATGCATCAAGGGCGCAACCGATAGCCGCCGGGTCCCTGAGGTCCAGCGCCCGGCGATCGAGAGCGACGCAAGGGGGCGATAACGGCGCACAGTGGGCCAGCTCGCGACCGAGCTGACCCCCGGCCCCGGTAACCAGAACGCCTCCGCTCACGGCGGGCAGCGGGCCCGGAGCCAGTCGTAGAGGTCCGCCAGGACCGTCTCCCGCTCGGGCTCGTTGAAGATTTCGTGGTACAGCCCCGGATAGAGGCGCAGCGTCTTGTCCTCGGCGCCGACGCCGGCGACGAAAGCCTCCGAGCCGGCCGGGGCCGTCATCACATCGGCATCGCCATGCATAACCAGCAGCGGCAGGCGGAGCTCGCCGCGGCGGGCCGCCACCTCGCCCATGGCGGAAAAAAGTTCTACCACGAAGCGGGCCGTGAACTTGCCCGTATGCACCAGCGGATCGGCCCGGTAAGCGGCGACGACGGCAGGATCGCGGCTGATCTCGCTGGCATCGAGCTGCAGTACGCCAAGGGTCGGAAACAGGGCCGCAAGCAGGCGGTTTATCCAGATCGCTGGCGCCGAGGGCGGTTCGGCAACAGCGAGCGCGGCACCGGAAAGCACCGCACCGGTGAAACGGTCCTGGCGGTCCAGCAGATAGCGCGCCGCAATCAGGCCGCCCATGCTGTGGCCGACCAGGAAGCAGGGCGCATCGGGGTAGGTCTCGCCAATGCGATCGCGAAGGGTGTCGAGGGGCACAAAGAAATCACTGAAACGGTCGATGTGCGCCCGGTGCCCCGGAGATTCGCCGTGACCGCGATGATCGGGCGCGAAGACCGCGATGCCGCGGTCCTTCAGCCACGCGGCAACGGCATCGTAACGGCCGCTGTGCTCGCCGGCGCCGTGGGCGAGCAGAACCACCGCCACCGGCGCCGCCACCGACCAGTGACGGAAGAAAGTGCCATCGCTGAGGCGTTCTTCCCCCGCGGCTGCCAGCCCCGGTTCGCTCACGCCACCGGGGTCAGCCATGCGGCATTCTCCGGCCGCTTGCCGCGCACCGCGTCGAAATACATGGTCTGGAGCTTTTCCGTCACCGGGCCGCGGCAGCCTTCGCCGATCTGCCGGCCATCGAGAGAGCGGATGGGCACGACTTCCGCGGCCGTGCCGGTAAAGAAGGCCTCGTCGGCGATATACACCTCGTCCCGGGTGATGCGGCGCTCCTCGATGGTATAACCGAGCTCTGCCGCCAGGGCGAAGACCGTGGCCCGGGTAATGCCATCGAGGCAGGAGGTCAGGTCCGGCGTATAAATGCGCTCACCGCGGACGAGGAAGACGTTCTCACCGCTGCCCTCGGCCACGTAGCCCTCATTATCGAGCAACAGGGCCTCCTCGGCGCCGGAGTCGATGGCTTCGCGCAGGGCGAGCATGGAGTTGATGTAGTTGCCGCAAGCCTTGGCCTTGCACATGGTGATGTTGACATGGTGCCGCGTGAAGGATGAGGTGCGCACCTTGATGCCGCGCTCCCGGGCCTCCGGATCCATGTAGGAGGGCCACTCCCAGGATGCGATCATCACGTGCGTCTCAAGGTTGTCGGCGCGCAGGCCCATGGCTTCGGAGCCGTAAAAGCACAGTGGCCGCAGGTAGGCCTCCTCGAGGCCGTTCTCGCGCACCACTGCGCGCTGCGCCTCGTTGATGGTCTGGCGATCGAAGGGCATCTTCATGCCGAGGATCTTCGCCGAGTTGAAGAGGCGGTTGGTATGCTCCTCGAGGCGGAAAATGCAGGTACCCCGGTCCGGCGTCCGGTAGGCGCGCACGCCTTCGAAAACACCGAGGCCGTAGTGCAGAGTATGGGTGAGCACGTGTACCTTCGCATCACGCCAGGGGACCATTTCCCCGTCCATCCAGATCAACCCGTCGCGGTCAGCGAATGTCATGCCCTGCTCCTGCCTCTGTCTTCTTGTCCAGGCCCGCGGGCTCTATGCCCGCGAACAGTGTCTGCCACTGGGCCAGCACCGCATCCCGGTGCTGCCGCACGTCGCCATCGAGGGGCACAACCCCGTCGGCCTGCTGCAGCGCCAGGCGATGCGAGGCGGAGCGGAAGGCGATGTAGGCCGCGATCAGATCCGCGGCTACCGCTTCGGGGAAACGCCCCTCCCGGCCGAGGGTCTCGAGGATTCGGATATTATCGGACCAGCGGGTGAGTTCCGGTTCATCGTGCGACCAGGCGAGCACCGCGTATTGCACCATAAATTCAATATCGACGATACCGCCGGGGCTCTGCTTGAGATGGAACGACGCCTCGGCGAGCTTTCGCGGCAGCAGGTGCTCGCGCATGCGGTTGCGCATCGCCACTACCTCCCCGGCAAGTGCTGCCCGATCCCGGGGCCGGGCAAGGATAGCGCAGCGCAGCACGTCTACGGCCTCGGCCACCTGCGGGTCGCCGGCCACGGGGCGGGCACGCACCAGCGCCTGGTGCTCCCAGGTCCAGGCATCCTCCCGCTGGTAGCCGGCAAAGGCTGCGAGGCTGCTGACCAGCAGCCCGGACGCCCCGGAGGGCCGCAGCCGCAAATCCACCTCGTAGAGCTGGCCCAGAGCTGTGCGGGTCTCCAGGATATGAATGATTTTCTGCCCCAGGCGCGTATAAAAGACGCTGTTGTCGATGCTGCGCTCGCCATCGGTCAGCCCGCGGGGCTCGGCGTCCCAGAGAAACACCAGGTCCAGGTCCGAGGCATAGCCGAGCTCGATGCCACCAAGCTTGCCGTAGGCGCAGATCGCAAAGCCGCTACCCTCGCCCGACCGGGCCGGAGTGCCATAGCGCGTCACCAGGGAGGCCCAGGCAACCCGGAGCACCTGCTCAAGCACGACCTCCGCAATGAAGGTGAGCTTGTCGCTGACCTTCATGAGCGGCAGCCGCCCAAGGCGCTCACTTGCCGCCACGCGAAGCACGTGGGCAGCCTTGAAGTAGCGCAGCGCGTCCATCTGCGCCTCGAGGTCATCCAGCGGCAGACGGTCCACCTGTTGCGCCAGCTCTTCCCGAAGCCGCGACCGGTCCGGCGCGCGGTAGAGACTGGAGCGGTCGAGGAGCTCGTCGAGGAGCACCGGGTGCGCCGCCAGCAGCTCCGCGACCCAGGGGCTGGCCTCGCAGAGGGCGACCAGCTCCGCCAGGGCCGGCGGGTTTTCCGTGAGGAGGACGAGGTAGGCGCTGCGCCTGAGCACTGCCCGGACCAGCGGGAGGATGCGCCGCAGGGCCAGGTCCGGTGCCTCGACCTCGGCACAGGCCTCCAGCAGCAGCGGCATGAAGTGCTCGAGACGCTCCCGCCCCTCGGACTGCAGCCCGCGCAGGCGGCTGCCGTCCTGCAGCTCTGCGAGGAGCCCGAGGGTCGCCTCTTGCTCGCGGTAACCCAAACCGGCGAGGGTAACTGCATCGACGGCGCCGAAGGCGACGCCGGCAAGGGGCGCTGCCGGCGCATCGGCCGGCGGGGCGATGAGCTCGTCAAAGTGATGCGCCACGCGGTCGCGCTGCGTCTGGAGCTGCTGCCGGTAGTCATCCCAGCCGGCGCAACCCATCACCAGAGCCAGGGCAGCCCGGGCGTGCGGGTCCCTCGGCAGCTCCTGGGTCTGGCGGTCGTTATAGCCCTGGATCGCATGCTCGCTGTCGCGCAGGAAACGGTAGGCCTCGACGAGCTCCCCGACCACCGTCGACGGCAGGATGCCGAGGGCCGCGCAGCTGTCGAGCACCGGCAGCAGCTCGCGCTGCTGCAGCGCGCGGTCTCGGCCCCCGCGGATGAGCTGGAGGCACTGGGCGACGAACTCTACCTCGCGGATGCCGCCGCGGCCGAGCTTGACGTTGTCCTGAAGGCCCCGGCGGGCGACTTCCGTGGCGATCATCGCCTTCATGGCGCGCAGGCTCTCGATAACCCCGAAGTCCACATAGCGACGGAAAACAAAGGGGCGCAGGGTGCGCATGAGCTCCTCGCAGCGGGCCGGGTCACCGGTCAGCGGCCGCGCCTTGATGAGCGCGTAGCGCTCCCAGTCCCGTCCCTGGTCCTGATAGTAGGCCTCCAGGGCCGCGAAGTTGTGAGCCAGCGGCCCGCTCTCGCCGTAGGGGCGCAGACGCATATCGACCCGGAACACGAAGCCTTCCGCGGTCACCGGGTCGAGGGCGGCGATGAGGGCCCGACCGAGGCGGGTAAAGAACTCCTCGTTGCTGATGGGCTTGCGCTCGCCATCGGTCTCACCGCCCTCCGGGTAAGCGAAAACGAGATCGATGTCCGAGGACAGATTGAGCTCGCGGGCCCCGAGCTTGCCCATGGCAAGGACGATAAGCGCCTGCGGCTCGCCGGAGCGGCGACCGATCGGGCGGCCGAAGCGGCCCTCCAGCTGCGTCTGGCAGGCGGCGAGGGCATGGCGGATACAGGCTTCGGCGAGCAGCGAGGTATCACGGACGGTCTCCGCCGTCGCGGCGAGGCGATTGAAGTCCCGCCAGAGAATGCGCAGCATCGCGCGCTGGCGGAAGCGGCGCAGGACCACCGGCAGTTCCGCTTCCGGCTCGGCGAGCTCAGCAGCAAGGGCATGATCCCAGGCCTCCTCGGGAAGACGCTGCCACAGCTCGCCGCTCGCCGCGAGCTCCGCCAGCAGCACCGGGCGCCGCGCCAGCGTAGCGGCCGCCCAGGGACTCGTTGCGAGGACGCGGACAAGCTCGCCGCAGCGCCCGGCGTCATCGCCGAAGGCGGCGCGGGCAGCGCCATCGCTGTCGGCCTCGCAAAGCGCCTCCCAGGCGCGCCGCGCCCGATCCACAAGCTCCGGCGGCAGGGACGCGAGGAGCAGGTCCACTGGCGGGGACACTGTCAGCGCTCGACCGCCGGGGCCACGCGCATGACCTCCTCCATGGTGGTTTCCCCCCGGGCGACCCGGGCGGCGCCCGACATGCGCAGGGACTGCATGCCCTCCTCCAGAGCCACGTGGCGGATCTTGCTGCTATCGAGGCGCGCAGTGACCAGGTGCTGAAGCGCCGGGGTCATGACCAGGACCTCGTAGATGCCCCGGCGGCCCAGGTAGCCGGTTTCCCGGCAGCGCTTGCAGCCCACGGGACGGGCGATGGTCTCGGGCAGGGGCAGCTCCCGGGGCGCCGTAAGCTCGCGCCAGGCCTCCGGGTCCGGCGCCGCCGGCGCCTTGCAGTCCGGGCAGAGCATGCGCACCAGGCGCTGGGACATGATGCCTCGGACCGTCGCGCGGATCAGGTAGGCAGGCACCCCGAGCTCGAGCAGCCTCGACAGGGAAGAGGGAGAGTCGTTGGTGTGCAGCGTCGACAGCACCAGATGGCCCGTGAGCGCCGCCTGCACGGCCATCTCCGCCGTCTCGAGATCGCGGATCTCACCGACCATGATGATGTCCGGATCCTGGCGCAGGAGCGTGCGCACCCCGGTGGAGAAGTCGAGGTCGATGCCGTGATTGACCTGCATCTGGTTAAAGGCCGGCTCCACCATCTCGATCGGGTCCTCGATGGTGCATACGTTCACCTCATCGGTGGCGAGCTGGCGCAGCGTGGAATAAAGGGTCGTGGTCTTGCCCGACCCGGTGGGCCCGGTCACCAGGACGATGCCGTTGCCGCTGTCGGTCATGGCGTGCCAGCGGGCAAGGTCTTCATCCGCCAGGCCCAGCTCCTCGAAGCTTTTTTGCAGCACCTCCGGGTCGAAGATACGCATGACGAGCTTCTCGCCGAAGGCCGTGGGCAGCGTGGACAGACGCAGCTCGATCTCGCCGCCCGCGGGGCTGCGGGTCTTGAGGCGTCCGTCCTGGGGCCGGCGCTTCTCGGCCACGTCCATGCGGCCGAGGATCTTGATGCGGCTGGTCATGGCGGCACAGACCGGCGTCGGCAGCTCATAAACCGTATGCAGCACCCCGTCAATGCGGAAGCGCACATGGCCCTGCTCCCGCCGCGGCTCTACGTGGATATCGCTGGCGCGCTGCTCGAAGGCGTACTGCAGCAGCCAGTCGACGATGCTGACCACGTGCTGGTCGTTGGCATCGAGCTCCTTCATGCTGCCAAGCTCGAGCATCTGCTCCAGGTTGGTCACACCGCTGCCCGAGGGAGCGGTGCCCTGGGCGCCGGCCCCGCGTACGGAGCGGGCCATGGTGTAGAACTCCCGGCTGTAGCGCTGGATGGCCCGCGGGTCTGCGAGCACACAGCGCACGGGCCTGCGGGCGACGTGCTCGAGGTTGTCCTGCCAGTCCCGGCGCCAGGGCTCGGCGCTGGCCACCACTACTTCGTCCGGGTGTACCTCGACGGCGAGGATCCGGTGCCGCTCGGCAAAGGCCCGGGACATTACTTCAGCGACCTCGCCAACGTTGATCTTCAGCGGATCGATCTCATAGACCTGCTGTCCGGCGCGTTCGCCCAGCCAGGCCAGCAGCGCCGGCATATCGAGGATCTGCCCGGGGCGGGCGGCGTCCGGCAGTTTCTGCTCGGCGAGGAAAACCAGAGGGTGTACAGAGCCGATGTTGACCCCGGCCAGGCGCCGGCAGTCGGCTGCAGAAAGCCGGTCATCGCGGTGCAGGTCCGCAACCACCTGCTCGAGGCGCAGGGGCGGATCGCCCTGGGGATGTGCTTCCTGGCGGCTCATAAACGGTCTCTTGCGCGCATCGCGACCCACGGCCGGGATGCTAACACAGGCTGCGGAAACGCTCGCAAAACTGTCATCTTGCCACGCAAGACAAGCGCCACCGACTTGCCTATACTCGCCCCGGATTTGAACGGAGCACGCCCATGGCCGTCGGCAGCCCGCTCGGCAAACTCTTCGGCACCTCGCCGATCAAGCCCCTGCAGCACCACATGCAGCTGGTCTACCGGTCGGCGGAGCTGCTGTGTCGCCTGGTGGAGGCGGCCCTCGACGGCAACCGGTCGCGCATGGACGCCCTGTCTCTGGAGCTCGAGGCGTCGGCCCGGGAGGCTCAGGCCGTAGCCACGGAGCTGCGCCGGCACCTGCCCCGGGGCCTGTTCCTCGCCATGCCGCGGCCCGATCTCCTGCAGCTCCTCAGCGCCCAGCAGCAACTCGCCGACGACGCCCGCCGCACCGCCCGCAGCCTCCTGTTCCGCCCCCTGGCCATACCCGGGGCGGCGCGCAAAACCCTGAGCAGCCTGCTCAAGCGCAGCGAGGGGCTGGCGGCGCTGGTGCTCGAGACGATCGAGAGCACCGACGAGCTCCTTGAAACCGGCTTCGCCGGCGCCGAGGCCCGGCGCGTCGAGCGACAGCTCGACAGTCTCCACCGCCGCGTGCAGCAGAGCGACCGGCAGGCCGACAAGCTGCGCGAGCAGCTGCTGCGCAGCGAGGCAGAGCTCAGCCCCGTGGACAACAGCTTCAATTACCAGCTGGTTGATGCCCTGGACGCCCTCGCCGCCCTCAATGGCGAAATCGGCGAGCGGCTGCGTCTGCTCCTGGCCCACTAGCGACCCGACCCCAGGACCTGACCGTGGAAATCATTGCCCAGTACGGGACCGAGCTTCTTATTCTTGCCTGCATCGCGGGCTTCTTCATGGCCTGGGGCATCGGCGCCAACGACGTCGCCAATGCCATGGGCACGTCCGTCGGCTCCCGGGCCCTGACAATCCGCCAGGCCATTCTCATCGCCATCGTGTTCGAATTCCTCGGCGCCTACCTCGCCGGCGGCGAGGTCACGGCGACCATCCGCAAAGGGATCATCGACCCGACGCTCCTCGTCGATACCCCGGAGCTGCTGGTCTACGGCATGATGTCGGCACTCTTCGCCGCCGGCACCTGGCTGCTGGTGGCGAGCGTGCGCGGCTGGCCGGTGTCTACCACCCACTCCATCGTCGGCGCCATTGTCGGCTTTGCCGCCGTCGGCATCTCCATGGAGGCGGTGTCCTGGGGCAAAGTCGGCACCATCGTCGCGAGCTGGGTCGTCTCGCCGGTGCTCGCCGGGGGCATCGCCTTCGGCCTGTTCATGAGCGTAAAACTGCTGATCCTCGATACGGAAAATCCCTTCGAGCGCGCCAAGCGCTATATCCCGCTATACATGTGGGCCGTGGGCTTCATGATCTCCATGGTCACACTGCTCAAGGGCCTCAAGCATCTCGGCCTGGCCATGGACTTCGGCCTCGGCTCGAAGTTTGCCAACGCCCTGCCCATCTCCGCCGCCATCGGGTTGCTTGTGGCCGGCTTCGGCGCACTCCTGCTCCGCCGCATCCGCTATGTCGAGAACGCCGATGACCGCTTCGCCAGCGTCGAACGGGTATTCGCCGTACTGATGATCTTCACCGCCTGCTCCATGGCCTTCGCCCATGGCTCCAACGATGTGGCCAATGCCGTAGGTCCCCTGGCCGCTGTCGCCAGCACCATCAAGACCGGCGGCATGATCGGCAGCAAGGCGCCGATGGCGGCGTGGATCCTGCTGGTCGGCGCGATCGGCATCGTCATCGGCCTTGCCACCTACGGCTGGAAGGTCATCATGACCGTCGGCCGGCGCATCACCGAGCTGACCCCCTCCCGGGGCTTTGCCGCGGAGCTCGCCGCCGCGTCCACGGTGGTTGTCGCCTCTGCCACGGGCCTGCCCGTGTCGACTACCCATACCCTGGTCGGCGCTGTGCTCGGCGTTGGCCTCGCCCGCGGCATCGCAGCCATCGACCTGCGCGTGATCGGCTCTATTTTCCTGTCCTGGATCATCACGCTCCCGGCCGGGGCGATCCTCGCCATCATCTATTTCTTCATCCTGCGCAGCATTTTCGGCTGACCCGTCGCCGGAAGCGCACCGATGAGCGCCCCGGGACAGGACACCGGCCCTGGTTTTTGGGTACGCTCACAGCACCAGTGACCGCAGGACAGCGAGCAGTGAACAGCGACGACCGCCGTGGCGAACCGGGCAGCTTCGCCTGGTTCCGGAACACCGCGCCCTATATCAACGCCCACCGGGGGCGCCGCTTCGTGCTCATGCTCGACGGCGAAATCGCCGCCAGCGGCGCCCTTGCGCCGCTCATCCACGATATTGCCCTCCTGGCCAGCCTCGGCGTGCACCTGGTACTCGTCCACGGCAGCCGTCCGCAGATCGACGCGCGGCTGGCGGGGGCCGGCCAGCAGTGCGCCTTCCACCGGGGCCTGCGCATCACCGATGCGGCCGCCATGGTGCACGTGCGCGACGCCGCCGGCGCCCTGCGGGTGGAAATCGAGGCTCTGCTCTCCATGGGGCTGCCCAATTCACCGATGCAGGGCGCCAACCTGCGCATCGTCAGTGGCAACTTCGTAACCGCGCGCCCCATCGGGGTACTCGACGGCATAGACCACCAGCTCACGGGGCGGGTCCGGGGCATCGACCAGGACGGCATTCTCGCCCAGCTCGACGCCGGCTCCATCGTGCTGCTCTCGCCCCTGGGCTATTCGCCGACGGGGGAAGCCTTCAACCTGCCCCTGGAAGACGTAGCGGTGCAGGCTGCCGTGGCTATCGGTGCCCACAAGCTCGTGCTCTTCGGCAGCGCCGACGGCGTGCGCGATGGCGAGGGCCGCCTCATCCGTCAATGCGCCGTGGACGAGATCGCGGCGCTCGCGCCCACCGCGCCGGAGCAGGCGCGGCTGCTGGAGACCGCCGGGCGCGCCTGCCGCCAGGGTGTGCCGCGCTGCCACGTGATCAGCTACCGGGCCGGTGCGGCACTGCTCGAGGAGTTGTTCACCCACGACGGCTGCGGCACCCTGGTCACCCGTCGTCCCTACGAGCAGGCGCGGCAGGCGCAGATCGATGACGTCGGGGGCATCATCGAGCTGATTGAGCCCCTCGAGGCCGAGGGCGTGCTGCTGAAGCGGTCCCGGGAGCTGCTCGAAGCAGAGATCGACCGCTTTCGTCTTCTCGAGCGCGACGGACGCATTATTGCCTGCGCCGCGCTCTATCCCTTCCCACAGGACCGCTGCGGCGAACTCGCCTGCATCGTCTCGCACCCGGACTACCGAGGCGCCAGCCGCGGCCAGCGCCTGCTCGAGGAGTTGGAGATGGAGGCTCGCGCCCAGGGCCTCACACGCGTCTTCGTACTTACCACGCAGACCGCACACTGGTTCCTCGAGCAGGGATTCGTCGAGGGCAGCCGGGGCGAGCTGCCGGCGGCGCGGCGGGACCTCTACAACCTGCAGCGCAACTCCAAGGTCTTCTTCAAGACGCTGTAACCGACCCTGCAGGCGCGGGGGCGCGCCTCCCACCGGGCACGACGCGCTTTGGGAGCGGCGAACCCTGCCGAGAGGCCTACCGGGGCACCATGAGCTTTTCGAGGTCCCGCGCCAGAGCAGCGAGCTCGCGCTGGAGCCGGGCCTGCTGGCGCTCGCTGCGGCTCGCGAGCACGTCGGTGACCGCGTCCAGTAGCACGGCGCTGTTGTGATTGGTGCCGGCGATGTAGTCTTCGGACCCCCACTGTTCCCAGTCATGCACCGATGCGCGCAGCCGGTCCTGCCAGCCGGGCTCCCGGCTGAGGATCTCCTCGAGCCGGTCCACCCAGGCAGCGCGTACTGCCAGCCAGGCGCCATCGATGCGCCTGAGCTCTGCCACCGCGGCCTGCAGGCGCGCCTCCTGCCCGGCGTCGAGGCGGCCGAGGTAATCGCCAAGGTTGTCCTCCAGGCGCTCCAGGGCATCTTCGCGGTAGGCGTCGTCGGTGCGCGGCAGGTACTCGGCCTCGTACTCGGCCTGCCGCTCCCGGAGCTCGGCAAGGAACGTCTCCAGCTGGCTCTCCGACAGACTCTCGCCGAGGCCGATAAGCGCTTCGAGGGCCTGATCGCGCAGCCGATACCAGGCGGCTTCGAAAGCAGCCAGGAGTCCCGCCAGATCCGCCAGCGCCGGGTCGCGGCGGGCCAGCGCCTGCGCCTCGTCGACCAGCACCGCGTAGCGCGGAAGCTCCTCGCTGCGGTGCCAGGCAAGGACCGGGTCGAGGAGCGCTCCCAGGCGGGCCTCCTGATCCCGGTCGAGGGGCACATAGCCCTCAATGTACCAGGGCACGAGAAAGTCGAGACGGTTGTAGAAAAACACCCTTGCACTGCAGGCAGAGAGCAGCAGCGCCACCAGCAGCAGCACAGCGAGACGGACGGGCCTCAGGGGTAGTCGAGGCCGTCGGTCGCGAACAGCATCTCGGGATTGCGAAAGCACTTGAATTCCAGATAGTTACCGGCCGGATCGCGAACAAAACAGGTGCGCTGCTCTCCGCGCCGGCCGGCGAAGCGGGTCTTCGGCGCAATAGCAAAGGCCACCCCGTGAGCATCGAGGCGCTCGAGGAGCGCATCCCAGTCCTCCCAGGACAAAACGAGACCGAAATGGGCGGCGGGTACGGCCTCGCCATCCACGGGATTGGTGGCCACGGTCGCCATGGCCTCCCGGTCGACCAGGTGAACCACCAGCTGGTGGCCGCCGAAATCGTAATCAGTCCAGTGCGCCGAGGTGCGACCCCGGCGGCAACCGAGGACGTCGCCATAAAAGGCGGCGGCGGCCTCGAGGTCATCCACCGGCAAGGCGAGATGGAAAAGGCCGCTGCCCACCGGGCCGCTCACCAGGGCAGCCGGTCGAGGTCGACGTTGCCGCCGGAGACCACAATGGCGCAGCGCCGCCCCCGGAAGCGCTCACCGTGCTCCAGCACGCCGGCGAAAGGTACGGCACCGGAGGGCTCCACGACGGCCTTCATGCGAGTCCACTGCAGGCGCATGGCATCGACGATGGCCTCCTCGGAAACGGTCACAATGGTATCGACAAAGCGCTGGATGAGCGCGAAGTTGCGCACCCCCAGGCCGGTGCGCAGACCGTCGGCAATAGTCTGCGGACTCGTCTGTGGCTGCAGTTCGCCAAGGCCGAAGGAGCGGAAGGCATCGTCGGCACCGGCCGGCTCGACGCCGATCACCTCGATCGACGGTCTCAGGGCCTTCGCGGCCACGGCGATACCGGCCAGCAGGCCACCGCCGCCAACCGGGGCTGCGATGACAGCGAGGTCCGGTACGGCGCGAAGCAGTTCCAGCGCCACCGTGCCCTGGCCGGCGATCACCCGCTCATCGTCGTAGGGGTGCACCACATGGGCGCCATGCGCCGCGACGACCTCGGCCAGGGTTTCTTCCCGGGCAGTGAGGGTCGGTGCGCAGTCGACGATAGTCGCACCGTAGCCCGCCACCGCCGCGCGCTTCACCGCCGGCGCGTTCTCAGGCATCACGATCCACGCCGGGATGCCTCGCCGCGCCGCCGCAAGGGCGAGGGCAGCGCCATGGTTACCCGAAGAGTGCGTGGCCACGCCGCGGATGGCTTCCGCTTCCGGCAGGCCGAGTACGGCGTTGCTCGCGCCGCGGGCCTTGAAGGCGCCGGTGCGCTGCAGGTGCTCGCCCTTGAAAAACAGGCTCGCCCCGGTGTGAGCATCGAGAAGACGACTGGTAAGCACGGGCGTCTCGTGCACGGCTCCGGCAATGCGGGCGTGGGCGGCCTCGATAGCGGCAAGGGTGACGGTAGGGGGCTGCTGGTCGGCGGTCATCGGTCTCGGGGGCTGCCTCGGGGGGCTCATTGTTGCGTGATTGGGCCCCTGTCACAACGTCTCGCCGCAACGGCCGCCGCAGACCGCTTTGCGATCCAGCCCCGTGCTAAGCTGCGGCCTTTTGCCCGGGAGCCCCATGGAGACCCTTGAAGCCCTCTCCCTTACTTTCGTCAATGCCGTCTGGAGCACGCCGCTGGTCCTGCTGCTCCTCGGCGGCGGTCTGTTCTTCGCCATCTACTCCCGTGGCATGCCCTACCGGCACCTTGGCCACGCCTTTGGCATCATGCTCGGCCGCTATGACCAGCCCGACGAACAGGGTGAACTGAGCCACGGCCAGGCGCTGGCGGCAGCGCTCTCGGGCACCATGGGCCTCGGCAACATCTCCGGGGTGGCTCTGGCGATTTCTGCCGGGGGCCCCGGAGCGGTGTTCTGGATGTGGGTGTCGGCGACCGTGGGTATCGCCACCAAGTTTTTCACCTGCAGCCTCGGCGTTATGTACCGCGGCCACGACGACCTGGGCAGGCTCCAGGGCGGGCCCATGTACATCATCCGCGAGGCCCTGCCGCGCCGCTATTACCCGCTGGCCATCCTGTTTTCCGTCGCCGGCCTCATCGGCACGCTGCCGATCTTCCAGGCCAACCAGCTCACCGCCCTGGTACGGGAGAACTTCCTTCCCGCCGGAGCCGCCCCGGGCTATTTCAACCTGATCGTCGGTTGCCTCATCGCGGCTCTGGTGGCGGCGGTGATCTTCGGCGGCCTGCGCCGGGTAGCGGCCGTGGCGGTGGCGCTGCTGCCGACCATGGTAATCATCTATCTCGCCATGACCCTCCTGGTACTCGGGCTCCACGCCGAGCAGGTGCCGGGGCTCTTCGCCCGCATCGTGGGCGAGGCCTTCCAGCCCACCGCCGTCACTGGCGGCCTGCTCGGGGTGATTCTCATCGGCATCAGCCGCGGCGCTTTTTCCAACGAAGCCGGCGTGGGCACAGAGGTGATGGCCCACGGCGCGGCAAAGACCAACGAGCCGGTACGCGAGGGCCTCGTGGCCATGCTCGGGCCCGTGGCGGACACGCTCATCGTCTGCACCTGCACAGCACTGGTGGTGCTGCTGGCGGGAGACTGGCAGGGATCGGAAGGGCTGTCGGGCATTACGCTCACCGCCGGCGCGTTCCGCAACGAGCTCGGTATTCCCGGCGCGGTGCTCCTGGGCGTGGTCACATTGATTCTGAGCACGACAACCATGTTCACCTGCTGGTACTACGGGGCAAAGTGCTTCGGCTTTCTTTTCGGGGCAAACATCCAGCATCACTTCCGCTGGTTCTACGTGATCGCGGTCGTTTTCGGCGCTGCGGTGAGCATTGACGTGGTGTTCAACATCATCTCGGGCTGCTACGGGCTCATGGCCATCCCGACGATGATCGTCTCCCTGCGGCTGGCGCCGCGGGTGCGGGCGGCGGCGGTGGAGTACTTCCGCCGCCACCCCTACTAGCGGGTGCTACCGGGGCCGGCGCTCAGGCCGCGGCCTCGGCGCCGGTGCCGACGGCGCGGTTGAGCGCGCCGAGGATGCCGTTCATGGATGCCTGCACGATATCGTGGCTGCGGCCCACGCCGCAGACCCGCTCGCCGTCGACGTTGAGCTGGATGTAGCACACAGCCTCGGCATCGGCGCTCTGCGACAGGGCGTGCTCGTTGTACTCCACCAGCACGATCGGCTTGCCGGTAAAACGCTCCATGGCGTCAACGAAGGCCGCGACCACACCGTTACCCGTGCCGGTGATCTGGTGGGAACGGCTGCCCTCGCTGAGCACGACGGTCAGCTGGTCCACCTGGTCGGCGCGGCTCAACTGGTAATCGCCCAGGGACCAGCGGCCGTCGGGTGCGAGGTAGGTGCGCTGGAAGAGGTCGTGGATTGCGGACGACTGAACCTCCGATTCCTGCTCCTCGGCATAGGCCTGCACGGCAGCGCTGAAGTCAATCTGCAGCCAGCGCGGCAAGTCATAACCGTGGTCGCGCTCGAGCACGTAGGCCACGCCCCCTTTACCGGACTGGCTGTTGATGCGGATCACCTCCTGGTAGGAGCGACCGAGGTCCGCGGGGTCGATGGGCAGATAGGCCACTTCCCAGGGCTCGGCAGCGTCGCGGCGGGCCAGGCACTTCTTGATGGCGTCCTGGTGGCTGCCGGAGAAAGCCGTGAACACCAGCTCGCCGGCGTAGGGGTGCCGCGGATGCACCGGCAGCCGGGTGCAGGTCTTCACGGTCTCGATGATCTCGTCCATGTGGCCGAGCTGAAGCTCCGGGTCCACGCCCTGGCTGTAGAGGTTCATGGCCATGGTCACGATGTCCATGTTGCCTGTGCGCTCGCCGTTGCCCATGAGCGTGCCCTCGACCCGGTCGGCGCCGGCGAGGATGCCGAGCTCACCGGCGGCGACGGCGCAGCCGCGGTCATTGTGCGTATGCAGCGACACGACGAGACTGTCGCGATGCTTGACGTGACGGCAGAACCACTCGATCTGGTCTGCGTAGATGTTCGGCGTACTCATCTCCACGGTGGCGGGCAGGTTGACGATGGCCGGGTGTTCAGGCGTCGGCTGCCAGACATCCATGACCGCATCGCAGACCTCCACGGCGTACTCGATCTCCGTGCCGGTGAAGCTCTCCGGCGAGTACTCAAAGACCCATTCGGTTTCCGGGTACTTCGCCGCCTCGTCCCGCACCAGCTGCGCACCACGCACGGCGATAGCTGTGATGCCCTCGCGGTCGAGACCGAACACCTTCTCTCGCTGTACCGTGGAAGTGGAGTTGTAGACATGGACGATAGCCCGATGCACGCCCTTGAGCGCGGCAAAGGTCTTCTCGATCAGATCCGGCCGGGCCTGGGTGAGCACCTGGATGGTGACATCGTCGGGGATACGGCCTCCGTCGATAAGGTCACGAACGAAATCGTAATCGTGCTTTGACGCAGAGGGGAACCCGACCTCGATCTCCTTGAACCCGATCTTCACCAGCTGGTCCCAGAGCCGGGATTTCTGCTCGGTGGTCATGGGCTCTATCAGGGCCTGGTTGCCGTCCCGAAGATCGACGCTGCACCAGCGCGGCGCGGCGGTGAGGTGCCGGTCCGGCCACTGCCGGTCAGGCAGCGCGACGGGCACGAAGGCGCGATATTTTGTGTGGTCAAAACTGCGATGGTCGATATTGTCGAGACGGCTCATGGGTCGTCGGCTCCCCCGGGGCGAACCCGGATTCGTTCGTTGCACGTTGTAAAAACAGGGCGGCCCTGGTGCCAGCGAGGCCCGGTCCCGTTGCCCTTGTGAGGCACCGGTCCGCCCGCCGCGGGGATAGTCGCGTGCGCGCTGCCTGCCGCCAGCACCACTGGCCGAGAGCACAGTATACGGGCTGCGGCGTAGGGAATTGCTGCAAAGTCACCCCTTAAAGACCATAAATGTGAGATTATTCTCTATTTATAAATTATTTTAGGGTGTATAAAACTATTTCAGCAAAAAGCCGGAGTGACCATGGCTCGTATCGACCGCACGGACCGCCGCATCCTCGACCTCATCCAGCACAACGGCCGAATCAGCAATCTCGAGCTCGCGGACGCCGTGGGTCTGTCACCGACCCCGTGCGCGCGGCGCCTGAAGCGCCTCGAGCACAGCGGCCTGATCCGCGAGACCGTCACGCTGCTGGACCAGGATGCCCTCGGTCTCAAGCTCACTGCCTACATCGGCATCTCCATGGACAGGCACACACCGGACCGCTTCGCGGCCTTCGAGGCCGAGGTAGCCAGCTACCCGGAAGTGCTCGAGTGCTCGGTGGTCACCGGGCAGGCGGCCGATTACCTGCTCAAAGCCGTGCTGCCGGACATGCAGCACTACGAACAGTTCCTCCTCGGCCGTCTGACCCGCATTCCCGGGGTCACCGGCGTACACTCGAGCTTCGAGCTACGGCGCGTGGTCCAGCGGACCGTGCTACCTCTTGACTACATGAACTAGTCTCGCGGCACCCTGAAGCTCCCCGGCGGGCCTGCCTGCGTTGAAGAAAACGGCCCACCGCCGTGCTTTTCGTGTACGCTACCGCGCCATGTCCAGCTCCCCTGCCCACGACTCACCCCGACTGCTTGCTCTGCTCGCGGCCCTGGCGGCCCTCGGCCCGCTCTCCGTCGACATGTACCTGCCGGCGATGCCGGGAATGATGCGTGCCTTCGACACCGACATCGCACATATGCACCTGACGGCGAGCGCCTACCTGTGGGGCTTCGCTATCTTCCATCTCGCCTGCGGGCCCCTGGCCGACCGCTTCGGCCGCCGCCCGGTGCTCATCGGGGGTACACTTCTGTTCATTGTCGCGTCCCTGGGCTGCGCCCAGTCCACCGGCGTGCTCGAACTGGCGTACTACCGCTTCGTGCAGGGCATCGGTGCCTGTGTGGGCCCCACCCTGGCACGGACTATCGCCCGGGACGTCTACGGACCCACCCGCGCCGCCCGCGCCCTTTCACTGATCGCCATGCTCATGGCCCTGGCGCCGGCGGTAGCTCCAGGGCTTGGCGGCGTCATGCTGCGCTTCGTGCCCTGGCCAAGCGTGTTTCTTTTTCTGGCCGGCTACGCGGTGGTGATCGCCGTGCTGGTCTTCCGCTACCTCCCGGAAACGCTGCCGCTGCGGCAGAGCCTCCATCCGCTGGCCATCGCGCGGAACTATGGCGAACTGATCGTGCATCCTTTCTTCCTGGCCGTGAGCATTGCCGGCGCCCTCGTCTATGCCGGGCTCCTCGCCTATCTGACCGCCTCCGGCTTCGTGTTCATCGACATGCTCGGCGTGCCGTTGCCCTGGTTCGGCCTGATCTTCCTCACCTCGGTAGTCGGCTACATGTCCGGCAGCGCGCTGTCGGCCCGCCTCGCCAGCCACCACCGCTCCGAGACCGTCATGTTCGCCGGCAGCAGCATCGCCGTGGCGAGCACCGTGATCATGCTGGCGGCATACTGGCTCCTGCCGCAAAGCGTGCTTGCGCTCGTGCTCCCCATGACCCTCTATGCCCTGGCCCTCGGCCTCGTCATGCCCCATGCCATGGCCATAGCCCTGCGTCCCTTCGCCCATATCGCGGGAACCGCTTCGGCCCTGCTGGGCTTTGTGCAGATGGGCCTCGCGGCCCTGGTGACCGCCATGGTGGGCGAGCTCCTGGTGGACACGCCGCTGCCGCTGATCCTGTGTATGCTCGGTGCCTCAGCCCTCGGCCTCGTCCTCGCAAGCTGGGTGCAGTGGCGCGGAGCGCCCGTCGAGGGCCTGCCCGCCACCGACTGATATGCCATACTTTTCCGCCATTCCGTAAGGCGAGGTACCCATGAAGATCGGAATCATCAGCGGCAGCCATCGGGCTGACTCCCAAAGCGCGAAGATCGCCGGCTGGATCGAGCAGTCCCTGAGCGACCGCGGCCTCTGCGACGAGACCTGGCTCTACTCCCTGGCCGGCAATCCCCTGCCGTTCTGGGACGAAGGCGTCTTCGAGGGCTCGGATGGCTGGGAGGCGCTCATGGGACCGCTGCGGGATGCCCTGAACAGCTGCGACGCCTTCGTGGTGGTATCACCGGAGTGGCACGGCATGGTGCCGGCGGCCCTGAAGAACTTTTTCCTGCTCTGGCCGGGAAGCGGCGAGCTGGCACACAAGCCGGCACTGCTTGTCGCCGTATCGGCCTCGCAGAACGGCGCCTACCCGATCGCCGAGCTGCGTATGAGCAGCTACAAGAACAGCCGGATCTGCTACCTTCCGGAGCATTTGATCGTGCGCAAGGCCGCGCAGTGCTTCAATGCCGACCCAGCGGAAAACGACCCGGAACACCATGAATATCTGGCCGGACGCATGGTCTACTGCCTGGAGATGCTCCGGGAATACGGCCTCGCTTTTCAGCAAATCCGCGCCAGCGGCAAGGTATCGCTGGAGCACTATCCAAACGGCATGTAACCGGACGGGACGACCGTTGCCGCCCCGGGAGAGATGCTCAGGCGCCCGCGGCCGTTTCGCCGGGCGCTGCAGCAGCCTTCGCCGCGCGCTCTTTCTCGATCAGGAACGCGGCAACATCGAGCATTCCGGCCTGACTCCCCGCCATCCGGGTGCTGATACGGTACTTCCCGGCGACCATCACTTCCGGTGTGCCAGTAATCCGCGCCGCACGGGCCCGCGCGTCCGCCTGGCGGGCCAGGCTGCCCACGCCGAAGGAGTTGAAGGCCTTGCGAAAGTCGTCCCCGGCTACACCACCGTCCTTGAAGACATCGGCGATTTCACCTTCCGAACCGAGTCGCTGGCGATCCACATGAATAGCCTGGAACAGCGCCAGATGCATGAGATCGGTAACTTCAAGCACCTCCGCCGCATAGTAGGCCTTCGCCAGAAGCTCCATGGGCTTGTTCCAGATCACCGGTGACGGCACCACGACGACGTCCTCGGGCTGGGATTCTTTCCACTTGCTGACCAGCGGCTCGAAGTTATAGCAATGGCCGCAACCGTAGGAAAAGAACTCGGTCACCTCGATCTTGTCGGAGTGGCGGGTCGGAATGGCCGGGGTGATGACCTCATAATGTTCGCCCTCGACGTAGTCATCGGCGCGGGCGCTACCGCTGAAGCCCGCGGCCAGGGCAAGAGCGGCGCTCAGGAGCCCGATCAGGCTGTGCTTGACTGTAAGCATGGCTGTCTCCGTGTACATCATCGCTGGTAAGACCGCAACGGGCGCCGCGGGTTCACGATCGCGCTACCTTCGCTGTCGGCAAAGCATACTGCAAACAAAAAAAGGGCGGCCGAAGCCACCCTTTGCATGCTTCCGGTTTACTGCAGGCCGGCGATATAGCTCGCGACGGCCTTGAGCTCGAGGTCGGAGAGGCCGAAGGCGTTACTGCGCATGATCTTGCTCTCGCCGTCGGTGTAGCGACCCTCGCCCGGTTGTTCGTAACCGGTCGCATAGGCCTTGAGCTGGCCCTCAAGGTACTCGGCGTGCTGGCCCGCGAGTGCCGGGAAGCCCGCCGGATCATTGCCATGCCCCTGCGGGCCGTGGCAGGCCGTGCAGGCGGCAACGCCGCGCTCGGCGACGCCAGCGCGGTAGACCTTCTCGCCGAGGTCCGCAAGCTTGGGGTCCGTCTGACCGCCGCTGCGCTCGAAACCGTCGTAATAGGCCGCCAGATCGGCCAGCTCCTGGTCGGTCTTGTTGTCGACCTGGCCGGCCATCTGGGCGATCACCCGTTCACCATCACGAATGGCGACGAGCTGCTCGTAGAGGTAGCGTTCGCCCAGCCCGGCGAGCTTGGGGAAGGAGGGGACCATGCTGTTTCCGTCCTGGGCGTGACAGGCGGCACATACGGCGGCCTGCGCCTCACCGGAAGCAGGGTCACCCTGGGGCCGGACGTCGGCGGCGGAAGCGTACTGGACAGCGCTCGCGGCGATGCCGCAAGCGAGCAACAGTTTTTTCATAGCAAGTCTCGGCGCGGGAGCGCGCGGCGGATCACTCCGCCGGCGAGCTCATGTAGGTGATCAGTTCCTGGTACTCTTCATCGCTGCAATCAAAGCACATGCCCATGGGCGGCATGGCATTCAGACCGTTCTTCACGGAAGCGACGAGAGCGTCCATGCCCTTGGCCATACGCGGCTCCCAGGCAGCGACGTCGTTGGTCTTCGGTGCGCCGGCGACGCCGGCAGCATGACACACGGCGCAGGCCTTGTTGTACTTGTCCATGTTCGGCTCGGCCAGGGCGACCGTAGAACCGGCGGCGACCAGCGCCGCAATCAGCAGTTTCTTCATGGAAAACACCTCGGTATTGTAAGCCCGAATCCTTTTTCCCGTTTCCGGGAGTCGAAAAGCGGTGGCATTATATACGACTTGCCCACGGCGACAAACCGGTGCCCCTGATGGCTACCCCAGCCCCCGACTACCGTCGTGCCGCCTTTTCTACCAGCGCGGCACGCTTCAACCAATGCCCGCCCGATGAGGGCTGGGAAGTCGCTTTTGCCGGCCGCTCGAACGCCGGCAAGTCGAGCGCCATCAACAGCCTCACGGGGCAGGCGAGCCTGGCCCGCACGTCGAGGACCCCGGGACGCACGCAGCTGATCAATTTCTTCGAGCTGTCGGCTTCGCAGCGCCTGGTAGACCTGCCAGGCTATGGCTACGCCAAGGTGCCGCTGGCGGTGAAGGCGAAGTGGATGCGCGAGCTGGAGCGCTATCTGCAGGCCCGCCAGAGTCTCCGCGGCCTGGTCCTGCTCATGGATATCCGTCACCCGTTCCGTGATTTCGATCGGCAGATGCTCGAGTGGGGCACGATGGCCGGCATGCCGGTGCATATCCTCCTCACCAAGGCCGACAAGCTCGGGCGCGGCGCCGCCAAGAGCGCCCTCCTCGCCGCCCGCCAGGAGGCGGCCGCCTACCCGGATGACATGGTGTCCGTTCAGCTTTTCTCGGCCCTCAAGCACGAGGGCCGCAAGGAACTCACCGCCGTCCTCGACGCCTGGCTCACTGATGAGAGCGTTCTGGAACCGGAGACCCCCGACCCGGAGGAATGAAGCGCGGCCGGGGCCTTTCGATGCCGGTCTGAACGCCAGAGCACATCCATGGGCGCTCCGCTCGGTGGCACGAATCATCGTCGGGACCCTTCGATGCCGGCGCCAGCGCCGCGGTAAACCCCTCCGGGACACGCTACAAGCACATCCATGGGCGCTCCGCTCGGTAGCATGGACCACCGTCGGGACCCTTCGATGCCGGCGCCAGCGCCGGTGAAACCCTCTCCGGGACACGCTACAAGCACATCCATGTGCGCTCGACGCGGGCCATCCATGGCCCGCGACGGTCCCGGAGAGGGTTTCACCGCCACTGGCGCCTGACGTGGTGCTATTCGAACAGCGCTGTCGCACCCACCAGAGGCAGGCGACGGGGGTTGCGACACCCTGTCCCGGGGCGTCAGCGGACAGGACGTCCGCTGCCGAGCTGCCATGGATGGCGCTTTTGCGACCCCGGGACAGGGTGTCGCGAGCCCCGGCGCCGGGCTACGGAGCCCCCCCTGAGCCAACCACAAAGCGCCCCCGGCACAAACAACAATGCACCCGACAAAGACCCATCAGAACCAGAAAGAATTAAGGCGGCCATAAAAAAGCCCGGCGAGTGCAGAGAGGGAGCACCGGCCGGGCAGGCTTGGCTTTCTCAGGGGAAGAGAAAGGGGCATTTCCACCGGGGATGGCGAAAATACCCAGTGTGACTTGCGCCACACTCAGATAGACAGGGGACAGGCGCCGTTGTTCCCCGGCGCGGGAAAAAAAAGCTAGTGCGCCTCATCCCAGTTGTGACCGCTGCCGGCCTCGACCAGCAGGGGCACAGCCAGCTCCGCAGCGCCGGCCATGCGCTCGCAGAGCGCCGGGGCGATCGCATCGACCTCGTCCTCCGGCACCTCCAGGATGAGCTCGTCGTGCACCTGCATGATCAGGCGGACGGCCGGAGCTTCCGTGGCCAGCCAATGGTCCACGGCCAGCATTGCGCGCTTGATAATATCCGCGGCAGTGCCCTGCATCGGCGCGTTGATCGCCGTGCGCTCGGCGGCCTGCTGGCGCTGCTTGTTGCGGGCGTTGATTTCCGGCAGATAGAGGCGGCGGCCGAAAAGCGTCTCCACATAGCCCCGCTCATGGGCACCGGCACGGGTGCGCTCCATGTAGTCGGCGACACCCGGGTAACGCTCGAAATAGCGGTCGATGTAATCCTGAGCCTCGCTGCGGCCCAGGTGGAGCTGGCGGGCGAGCCCGAAGGCCGACATGCCATAGATCAGGCCGAAATTGATCGCTTTGGCCTTGCGTCGCTGCTCTGTCGACACCTTGTCCAGGTCCGTCGCGAAAACCTCCGCGGCCGTGGCGCAATGCACATCCAGACCTTCGTTGAACGCGGTGAGCAGACCCGTGTCGCCGGAAAGGTGCGCCATGATGCGCAGCTCAATCTGCGAATAGTCCGCAGCGAGAAGCCGATAGCCCTCGGGGGCGACGAAAGCCTGGCGGATGCGCCGGCCCTCCTCCGTCCGGATCGGGATATTCTGCAGGTTCGGGTCCGACGAAGACAGGCGGCCGGTAGCGGTCACCGCCTGGTGGTAAGACGTATGCAGGCGGCCCGTTTTCTCGTTCACCAGGGTCGGCAGCTTGTCCGTGTAGGTGGACTTCAGCTTGGACAGGCCGCGGTATTCGAGAAGCACCTTAGGCAACGGGTAATCGAGGGCCAGCTCTTGCAGCACCTCTTCCGCCGTGGACGGCGCGCCCTTCGGCGTCTTGCGCAGCACCGGCAGGCCCAGGCGCTCGAAAAGGATCTCCCCGAGCTGCTTGGGCGAGCCCAGGTTGAAGGGGCCGCCGGCGAGCTCATGGGCGTCGGCTTCCAGCGCTTCAAGACGCTTGCCCAGGGCAGCGCTCTGCTCGGCGAGGCGGCCGCGGTCGACGAGGGCGCCGTGGCGCTCCATACGTGACAGCACCGGCACCAGCGGCAGCTCGATCTCCTCGAAGACCTTCCGTAGCGATGGCTCCGCCTCGAGCTTCGGCCACAGCATGGCGTGCAGACGCAGCGTCACGTCCGCATCTTCAGCGGCATAGGAGGCCGCCTGCTCCACGGCAACCTGATCGAAGGTGAGCTGCCTCGCGCCCTTGCCGGCGACCTCCTCGAAGGGGATCGTGCGGTGACCGAGATACTTCAAAGCCAGGCTGTCCATGTCGTGGCGGGTGGCCGTGGCGTCGAGGACGTAGGACTCGAGCATGGTGTCGAAGCGCACACCGGCGAGGTCGATAGCGTAGCGGGCGAGCACGCTGGCATCGTACTTCAGGTTCTGCCCGACCTTGCCCCGCGCAGGGTCCTCGAGGAGGGGCTTCAGCTTCGCCAGCACCGTGTCGCGGTCGAGCTGCTCCGGTGCCCCGGTGTAGCGATGCGCCAGCGGTACGTAGGCAGCTTCACCGGGCGCGACAGCGAAAGAGACGCCGACGATCTCCGCAACCATATAGTTGAGGCTGGTGGTTTCCGTATCGAAAGCAAAGAGCTCACAATCCCCGAGGCGGGCGAGCCAGTGTTCCAGGGCCTGTTCCGTGGTCACGGTATCGTAGCCGTCGCGGTCCAGGTCGCCGGCGGCGGTCTCCGGCGCCGGCGCCGCGCCCTCGCCGAGCAGCTCCTCGAGCCAGCCCTTGAACTCCAGCCGCGTATAAAGCTCGACCAGCGCGTCCCTGTCCGGTTGGCCCGCCGCGAGATCGCCGGGGGCGAAGGGCAGCGCCACATCGGTCTTGATGGTCGCGAGGCGGTAGGACAGGCGGGCCTTGTCTTCCTGCTCCGCGAGCTTCTTGCCGAGGCTTTTCGCCCCGCGCAGCGACAGCCCGGCCACCCGGTCGAGGTTGGCATAGATATCGTCGAGGCTGCCCAGGCCCTGCAGCAGGCCGAGCGCCGTCTTCTCTCCGACACCCGGCACGCCGGGAATATTGTCCACCTTGTCGCCCATAAGCGCGAGAAAGTCGATGATGAGCGAGGGCGGCAGACCGAACTTTTCCTTGACGCCGGCCTCGTCCAGTACCGTTTCGGTCATGGTGTTCACCAGGGTGATGTGCCCGTCCACCAGCTGCGCCATGTCCTTGTCACCGGTGGAAATCACCACCGCTTCGCCGCGGCCGGCGGCCTCCCGGGCGAGGGTGCCGATAACGTCGTCCGCCTCTACCCCCGCCTCACAGATGAGCGGAAGACCCATGGCGCGGACGATGGCGTGAATCGGCTCGACCTGGGCGCGCAGATCATCCGGCATCGGCGGGCGCTGAGCCTTGTAGTCGGCAAAAAGTTCGTCGCGGAAGGTCTTCCCCGGCGCATCGAAAACCACCGCCACCGTGCTGCCGGGGTAGTCCTTGAGCAGCCGTCGCAGCATGCTGGTGACACCGCGGACAGCGCCCGTGGGCTCGCCGCTGGAGGTGGACAGCTCCGGCAGGGCGTGGAAAGCCCGGTAAAGGTAGGACGATCCGTCCACGAGCACCAGCGGTGCGGCGTCACTCACGGTTGTACCTCCCGGGTCAGCGGTTCCAGCGATAGAGCGCGGAGCGCAGAGTGACCTTCATCTTGGCGAGATCAAGGGGTGCCTTGAAAAACCCGTGGTAGTCCCCCCGCGGGTTGATGAGCACCACATTGGCACTGTGGTCCACCACGTAGTCCTCACCCTGCCCGGGCACCTTGCGGAAGGGCGCGTTCAACTTGGTAGCAAAGCTGTAGAGATCGAGGAACTCGCCGGTGACACCGGTGAAATCGTCATTGAAGTAGGGCACATAGCTGGCGAGCTGGTCCACCGTGTCCCGGGCCGGGTCCACGGAGACCATGAACACGGCGGTGTCTTCCGCCTCCGTGCCCTCGAGTTTGCCGGCGAGGCGATCGAGGAAGGCCATGGTCGTGGGGCAGATGTCCGGGCAGTGGGTAAAGCCGAAGAACACCAGACTCCATTGCCCCTCGAGCCGCGCCGGAACAAAGGGCTCGCCGCGGTGGTCCACCAGGGCGAAGTCACCAAGCTCCCGCGGGGTGTCGAGGAGAAAGAGCCCGTTGGCGCGCATCTCACTCACCGTGAGGACCCGCGGCTGCTGGATGCGGTGCACAAAGCCGGCCACGATCAGCAGAACGAACGCGAGCACGCCGACAATCGTCAGGCGTATGCCGCGGGTCATGGGCTTGCCGCTGGCGCCGCTCACGGTACCGGATATCCAGGCTGGAACAGGTAGTGATCCACCAGCATGACCAGGAACAACAGCATCAGGTAATTGATGGAGAACTTGAAGGTCATGATCGGTGCCCGCGGGTCCGTGCCGCGCATGAGCACAATGGACCACCAGAGGAAGCGGCCACCGAGCACCAGCGCACCGGCAAGATAGAGCGGACCGGAAAGACGCGTGGCAAAAGGCAGCAGCGTGATGAGAAACATGATGATCGTATACAGCAGGATATGCAGCTTGGTGAAGGCCTCGCCATGCGTTACCGGCAGCATGGGCACATCGACCAGGGCGTACTCCTCCTTGCGGTGGATCGCCAGAGCCCAGAAATGCGGCGGCGTCCAGGCGAAAATGATCAGCACCAGCAGCAGCGCATGGCCGTGGATCTCCCCGGTGACCGCCGTCCAGCCGAGGAGGGGCGGTGCTGCCCCGGCGAGGCCGCCGATGACAATATTCTGCGGCGTCGCGCGCTTGAGGAACAGGGTATAGATGAATGCATAGCCGACCAGGGATGCCAGGGTCAGCCAGGCAGTGAGCGCGTTCACCCACAGCAGCAGAATGGCCATGCCGGCAAGACCGAGGGCCAGGGCGAAGAGGGCGGCGTGCAGCGGCGAGACCCGGCCGCGGGCGATCGGCCTGTTGCGGGTCCGCGCCATACGCTCATCGATACGCTGATCCACGAGATGGTTGACCGCCGCCGCGGCGCCGGCGCAAAGGGCGATGCCGAGATTGCCGAGGATGAGCGCATCCAGCGGCACCCAGCCCGGCACGGCCATGCACATGCCGATGACCGAGGTGAGGATCATCAGCGCCACTACCCCCGGCTTGGTGAGTTCCTTGTAGTCGCGCCAGCTGGCGCCCGGGGCCCGGGTAACGGCTTCGGTCATCGCGGTCACCCGTTCGAGTTCTTGAGGAGGAACTTCAAGTCGGCCATCACATCCTTGTAGCTGACGCTGTCATCGTAGGCCATCATCACCCAGCCTGCGGGGTCCACGAGGTACCAGGTATCGGGGCGATCGGCGAGCTCCGGAAACTGCGCGCGCAAGGCAGCGCGGTCCGCGCCGAGGGTTAACAGACCCACGTGCTGCGTCCTCAGGTAGGCTCTGAAGTCTGCCGGGGGAGCGCTGCCATCGCTGAGTGCCTCAGCGGAAAACGCGGTGTCCGCCAGCGGACGGTCCCCGACCCAGGCCCGCTGCAGGCGATTGAACGCCTTGCCCATGGCAACGTGAATCTGCCGCGTGAGGTAGAGCCGTCGCTCACAGCTGGCATCACAGGCGCCGGGGGCGGGCACCAGCAGGGTCCACTTCGGCTCCCCGGAGGCCAGGGTAAAGGCGTTGCCGGCCTGATCAACGAGGCCGAGCTCAGTGACCGGCCGTGGCGGCGCCAGGAGCTCGCCGTTGTTCGCAGTTCCCAGGGAACCGACGAGATCGAGCTCACCGTTGACAACGAAGTACCAGAGCCAGGTCGCGGCGAGGATCATGGTCACCGGGATGCCGACAATGGTCAGCAGCACCAGGCGGTTCCGGTTTACCGTGGCCCGATCGAACGCCGGCGCCGTTTTACCCATCGGTTCAGTCATCCTTTCTTCCCGTTGCCTTGGGCCCGCCGCGCAGCAGGGCCCAGAGATTGCTGCTGCGCAGCACAAAAAACAACCCCAGTACGGCGGCCATGGTGAACCACTGCACGGCATAGCCGCGGTGTTTCGCCGGGCTGACGTTGACCACCGGCCACGCTGCAGCCAGCGCCCCGGGAGCGGTCGCATCGAGGCGCACGCTCCAGGGAAAGACCGCAGCGCCGAGTTCAGCGGCCAGCGCCGCCGTAAGCGGCGCCATCTCCAGGGCCTGTACCACCCGCGGCCAGTCGTCCACGGCCTGCGATTGCTCGCCCAGGAGGTAGGGCGGGTCCGGGGGCACGTAAAGCTGCCCCGTGAGCTCCACCCGCCCGGCGGGGGCGGCGGGCTGCGGCAGCGAGCGTCGCGCCGGATCTCCCGGAACCCAGCCGCGGTTCACCAGCGTGTAAGCGCCGTCGTCCCTGGCGAACAGGGACACCACCTCGTAGCCGAAGCGGCCGCCCTGAATCCGGTTGTCCAGGAGCAGATAACGCCCCGCCACGTAGCGCCCCTGGAGGCGCACCGGCAGGTAGGCAAGGGCCGCAGGTTCCCGCGCCGCGAGAGCCTGACCAAGCCGTGCGGGGGCCGCCGCCTGCCGCGCCTCGAAGCGGGCGAGCAGTTCACGTTTTTCCCTTTCGCGGTCGAGCTGCCAGAACCCGAGGGTGACCAGCACCGGCAGCAGCAGCAGCACCAGCACGGTGGTGCGCCACTCCAGATCCAGCTCCAGGGCACCGAAGGACGCCTGCATCAGCACACGTCCACTGCGCTATACTGGCCGTTTGCGCAGGATCCGGGGGCCGTTGTGCTGAAAGGGCTGATCATCGTATTCATGGTACTACTCGTAGCCAGCCTCGGCAGCGGGCTGTACTTCCTGCTTGTGGACCAGGGTGACAAGAACAGCCGGCGAACCTTGCATTCCCTCGGGGTCCGTCTCGGACTGGCGCTGGGGCTGGCGACCGTAATCGTCTACGGCGTCGCCACGGGCCAGCTTGGCCACGGTAATCCCTGGGACGCCGGCCCGGAAAGCGCAGCTTCCCGGGCCGCGGAGTGATGATTCAGAGGATGTAAATAAAGAGGAACAGGAACACCCACACCACGTCGACGAAGTGCCAGTACCAGCTGGAGCCCTCGAAGCCGAAGTGATCATTGGCGGTAAAGTGGCCACCACGCACAGACCGGTACAGCTGCACCGCCAGCATGAACGTTCCCATAAGCACGTGGAAGCCATGAAAGCCGGTCAGCATAAAGAAGGTGGAGCCGTAGATCCCGGAGTTCAGCGTGAGGCCGAAGTGCGCATAAGCCTCGTAATACTCCAGCGCCTGCAGGCAGACGAAAACAACGCCCAGGAACACGGTCAGGCCCAGCCACAGGTTGAACTTGCGACGGTTGTTGTCGAGCAGCCCCATGTGGGCGATGTGCACGGTTACGCTCGAGGACAGGAGGATAAGCGTGTTCCAGAGCGGCAGCCAGAGGTACCAGGCTGAGGCCTCGGCGAAGGCCATGCTCTTATGCGCGCTGGTGAAGGTGCCGTTGTTGGCAATCAGCTGACTGCCGGCGCCACCGACAGCTTCCTGCGGCGTCTGCATCATGGGCCAGGAGAACTGGAAGCCCTCCCAGAGCAGGTGGTTCATGCGTCCGCCATCACCTTCACCGGCGAGCCAGGGGCCCACGAGGTTGCGCACGTAGAAAAGCGCACCGAAAAAAGCCGCAAAGAACATCACTTCCGAGAAGATGAACCAGCCCATGCCGAGCACGTAGGATTTCTTCAGCTGGGCGCTGTTCATGCCTGCGAGGTTTTCCCGGATCGCCTGGCGGAACCAGGCAAACAGGGTGGCACCGAAGACGGCCAGGCCTGTGTACATAATAAACTTGCTGTTACTGCTCACCCCGGGCTCGCCGAAGGTCATGTCGTTCATGACGTTGGCTGCACCGAACACACTCAATACCAGCCCGATCGTGGCCATAACGGCCATTTTGCTCTTCTCGGGCACATAATAGTTTTCGTGTGCGGTAGACGTCTGGGCTGTCATTCTCTCTCTCCGTTTACGTAGGCGCCGCTCCCTGCGCGGCGCCTCAGCGGGCGGCGACGGCGTCGCTCGCCATGTCCGTCACGTCAAAAAGCGTGTAGGACAGCGTGATGGTCTTGATATCCCGGGGCAGATCCCGATCGACGATGAACTGCAGCGGCATCTCCGCCGTGCTGGCACCGTCCAGCGGCTGCTGGTTGAAGCAGAAACACTCGGTCTTGTGGAAGTACTCGGCGGCCCGGGACGGCGACACGCTCGGTATCGCCTGCGCCACCATGGCCTTCGGTAACGGGTTGCGAGCGTGAAACACCGTGCTCGTAGCCGCCCCGGGGTGCACCCGCAACATCCGGTCGCCCGGGTTGAAGGCCCAGGGCATACCGTCATTGTTGCGGGCGATGAACTGCACAGTGATCTCCCGGCTCTCGTCAATCCCGGCGGGCGCCGCCGTATAGGCCTGCCCGCTGGTCTTGCCGTTGATACCGAGGGCGTCGCAGAGGACGTTGTAGAGCGGCACCATCACCACAAAGACGAAGCTGAACATCAACACTGCCGTCGCCACCAGCTTTAAAGCGGTGTCGACGGCGGGGTTTCTGCTTACGCGCAGCACAGTCCGCAGGCCTCAGAAGTGCGCGTGCGCCGGATCGATCTTCGGCGGCACCTCGAAGGTGTGATACGGCGCCGGCGTCGCTACCGTCCACTCGAGACCCTCGGCGCCATCCCAGACCTTGTCATCGGAAACCGGCTTGCCGGCGACGATGGTCGCAATGACGTTGTAAAGGAACAGCAGCTGCGAGGCCCCGTAAACAAAGGCACCGATCGAGGACATCATGTTGAAGTCCGCGAACTGCAGCGAGTAGTCCGGGATACGCCGCGGCATGCCCGCCAGGCCCACGAAGTGCTGCGGGAAGAAGGTGACGTTAAAGGCGATGAAGGAGATCCAGAAGTGGGTCTTGCCCATGGTCTCGTTGTACATCTTGCCGCACCACTTGGGCAGCCAGAAGTAGACCGCCGCAGTCATGCTGAACACGGCACCGGCAACCATCACGTAGTGGAAGTGGGCCACCACGAAGTAGCTGTCATGGTACTGGAAGTCCGCCGGGGCAATGGACAGCATCAGGCCCGTGAAGCCACCGATCGTGAACAGCACGAGGAAGCCGATACAGAACAGCATGGGCGTCTCGAAGGTAAGCGCACCGCGCCACATGGTGGTGATCCAGTTGAAGACCTTCACACCGGTGGGCACCGCGATGAGCATGGTGGCATACATGAAGAAGAGCTCGCCGGCCACGGGCATACCCACGGTGTACATGTGGTGGGCCCAGACGATGAAGGACAGGAACGCGATAGCTGCCGTGGCATAGACCATGGAGTCATAGCCGAACAGGGGCTTGCGCGAGAAGGCCGGGATGATCTGGGATACCACACCGAAGGCCGGCAGGATGATGATGTAGACCTCGGGGTGACCGAAGAACCAGAAGATATGCTGGAACAACACCGGGTCACCGCCGCCGGCGGCCGAGAAGAAACTGGTACCAAAATGCACATCCATGAGCATCATCGTCACCGCTCCGGCGAGCACCGGCATGACGGCGACCAGCAGGAAGGCAGTGATCAGCCAGGTCCAGACGAACAGCGGCATCTTCATGTAGCTCATGCCCGGCGCGCGCATGTTCATCACCGTGGCGATGATATTGATGGAACCCATGATCGAGGACACGCCGAGGATATGGATGCAGAAGATGAAGATAGTGACCGACGGACCGGCGTAGGTGGTCGACAGCGGCGCGTAGAAGGTCCACCCGGCCGCCGGGGCGCCGCCCTCCATGAACAGCGTGGAGGCGAGCAGCAGGAACGCCGGGGGCAGGATCCAGAAGCTCCAGTTGTTGAGCCGCGGCAACGCCATATCCGGTGCACCGATCATCATGGGAATCAGCCAGTTGGCCAGGCCCACGAAGGACGGCATGATCGCCCCGAAGACCATGACGAGGCCGTGCAGCGTGGTCATCTGGTTAAAAAAGGCCGGTTCCACCAGCTGCATGCCGGGCTGGAACAGCTCTGCCCGGATGATCATGGCAAAGGTCCCACCGAGCAGGAACATTGCAAATGAGAACCACAGGTACATCGTCCCGATGTCCTTGTGGTTGGTGGTAAAGAGCCACCGCGAGAGGCCCTTGGCCGGGCCGTGATGATGATCTCCCATGGTCTTTCTCTCCTCAGCCCTGCTTGTAGTTGAACACGTCGATGGGCTGCACAAGGTCGCCCATATTGTTGCCGAACGCGTTCCGCTGGTAAGTAATCACTGCTGCCAGGTCGACGTCGTTGAGCTGGCCGCCGAAAGCCTGCATTGCCGTACCGGCGACGCCGTTGATGCCGATCTCGAGGTGGCCGCCAAGCTCACCGGTCGCAATGGGGCTGCCGGCAATGGCGGTGCCGACACCCCCCTCGCCGCGGGCACCGTGGCAGGCCAGGCAATTGCGTTCGTAAACCGCCTTGCCGCGCGCCATGAGCTCCTCGAGGGAGAAGGTCTGTGCCATGAGCTCTTTTACCTTGGCCGCCTGCTCCTGCTTCTCGCCGAGCCACGCCGCGTAGTCTTCCTTGCTGACCACTTCGACCACGATGGGCATGAAGCCGTGGTCCTTGCCGCACAGCTCCGCGCACTGACCGCGGTAGGTACCGATTTCGTTTGCGCGGGTCCAGGTCTCGTTGATAAAGCCGGGGATTGCATCTTTTTTCACAGCCAGCTCCGGCACCCACCAGGAGTGGATGACGTCGTTGGCCGTAACCAGGAAGCGGACCTTGGTGTCGACGGGGATCACCAGCGGCTCATCCACTTCCAGCAGGTAGTTTTCATTCTTGCCGTCGGTGTTGTAGATCTCTGCCTGAGGCGTGGACAGATTGGAGAAGAACGCCACGCTTTCGCCATCCTCGGCAAGGTATTCGTACTTCCACTTCCACTGGTAGCCGGTTACCAGCACATCCATGTCGGCATCATCAAAATCGTAGATGTCGAGCAGCGTCGAGGTCGCAGGCACGGCCATGGTAATGAGGATGAGGAAGGGCACGACGGTCCAGGCGATCTCCACCTTGGTGCTTTCGTGGAACTGCGCCGGCTTCACCCCGCGGGACTTGCGGTGGTAGATGATGGAGTAGAACATGACTCCGAACACGAGCGCGCCGATGGCCACGCAGATCCAGAGAATGATCATGTGCAGATCGAAGATGGATCGACCGACATCGGTCACACCGACCGGCATATTGAGGGCGTTCTTCTCGCCGCCGGCCGCAAGCGCCAGCCCCGGAAGCGTCACAAGAACGCCGGCCGCGAACGCGAGCAGTCTTTTAAACGTATTCAAGGACATCGAGTAATTCTCCAGTTCCAGGCCTGAGAACATCACTACCACCGCTTCAGGCCCGAAGAGCTGCTGAGCGCGCTGGCCGCTCTGGCCCCGGGGGCCGTGGTGGACGAGCGCGGAGTGGACTGTGTGCCGCCGGCGTTGCGACAAAAGGGCGCAGCGCGAGCGCCGGGAAGTATAGCGAAAGGCGCAGCGGTACGTAACCGATTTGCATTCAGATCATCCCCCGGGGATGACAGCACAAGGGCACCACCACCAGTGGAAAAAAACCGCCGCCTGGACCACAAGATATGGGGTATCGCCTGGCCGGCGATCCTTGCCAACGTGTCTATTCCGACCCTCGGACTGGTCGATGCGGCGATTCTCGGGCACCTCGACAGCACCCGCTACCTCGGCGCCGTGGCCATCGGCAGCGCCATTCTTTCCTTCCTGTACTGGGGCTTCAGTTTTCTGCGCATGGGCACCACCGGGCTGGTGGCCCGGGCCGGCGGTGCCGGCGAGCCCGACGAAGCGCTGAAGATCCTTGTGCGCTCCGCTGCCCTTGGCGTGGCGATTGCTGCGCTCATCGTCATCCTGCACCCGCTGTGGCTGACCCTGGGTCTGTCGCTCATGCAGCCGGACCCGGTCCTCGCCGCGCCGGCAGCGAGCTATATTCGCCTGCGGCTGCTGAGCGCGCCCGCCGTGCTGGCGACCTACGCCGTGATCGGCTGGTGCATCGGGCGCCAGAACACACGCTGGCCCATGGCCATCCTGCTGGTGACCAACGGCAGCAACATCGTGCTGGATATCGCCTTCATCCTCGGCCTGGGCCTGGCCAGCGACGGCGCCGCCCTGGCCACGGCCTGTGCCGAGTACCTGGGCCTCGCGGTTGCCGTATTGGCCGTGCGCCGCGCGGGCATCCACCTTCCGGCCGGGGACCTGCGCCGGGCGCTCGGCGACCGCCACGGCTACCGCCAGCTGTGGCGGGCCAACGGCCACCTTTTCCTGCGTACCTTCTGCCTGCTCGGCTGCTTTGCCTTTTTTACCGCCGCCGGCGAAAAGCTCGGCCAGGACGTGCTCGCAGGCAACGCCCTCATGCTGCAGTTTCTGCTCTTTGCGGCTTTTTCCCTCGACGGCTTTGCCTATGCGGTCGAGGGTCTCGCCGGCGAGCGCCTCGGAGCGCGGGACCTGCCCGGCTTTCGCCGGGTGGTCCGCCGCTGCGCGATGTGGAGCGCGGCCAGCGCGCTGGCGATCAGCGCCCTTATCTACGCCGGCCGGCCGCTGATCTTTCCCCTGCTGACAGACCTTGCCGGCGTGCAGGCCGTGCTCGCCGCGCACAGCGGCTGGCTGGTAGCGCTACCGCTGCTGGCTGCGCCGAGCTATCTGCTCGACGGTGTATTTATCGGCGCGGCGGAAACGCGGCCGATGATGACCACGATGTGGTTGAGTGCCCTCGGTATCTATCTCCCCGTCTGGTGGCTGACTCAGCCCCTGGGCAACGATGGCCTGTGGCTGGCCTTCACACTGTTCAACCTGGCCCGGGGGGTGGCGCTCGGCGGGGTGTTCCTGCAGTTCAGCCGCCGGGGCCGCTGGCTGCCGTCCGCTTCCCGGGAGCCGGCGTGCTGAAGATGGTGATCCTAGGGGCTGTCGTCTTCGGGAGCCTTCCGGGCCGGATCCAGGAGCCTGACCACATCGGCGGCGGTTTCGGTCCGCCGGGCGCTGGCGCGGGTGACCCGCGTGGGCACCTCGGACGCCGCCGGCGGCTCAGGCCGCGCCTCGCTGAAGCCGCAGGCGACGCACTCCCGATGGTCCGTGTCCAGGTTCACCACCAGGCGGTCCATGGCGGCGCAGCGAGGGCAGACGGCACCGGCAATAAAGCGGCGGCGGGGCCGGAAGGGCGGTTCCATGGGGGTTCTCCGTGCTCAGGAACAGGGGCTGCGGTTACACTTGACGTTGAGACCATTTTAGCAACTTAAAGGGGGGCACCATGCGTCACCACACTCGGACCAGCCTGCGCAGTTACGACGGACACCAGCCGCAGCTCGGCGAGCGGGTGCTGATCGATCCTTCCGCCGTGGTCCTCGGCGACGTCACGCTGGGCGACGATGTCTCCATCTGGCCGCAGGCGGTGCTGCGCGGCGACATGCACTGGATCCGCATCGGCGCGCGCACCAGCATCCAGGACGGCAGCGTCCTGCATATCACTCACGCGGGCCCCTACAATCCGGAAGGCTGGCCCCTGGCGATCGGCGCCGAGGTCACCGTGGGCCATAATGCCACGCTGCACGGCTGCCGCATCGGCGACCGGGTGCTGGTCGGCATGGGCGCCACGGTAATGGACGGCGCAGTGGTCGAGGACGAGGTGGTCATCGCCGCTGGCGCCCTGGTGACCCCCGGGAAGCGGCTGGCCTCGGGCTACCTTTACGCCGGCGTTCCGGCGCGGCAACAGCGCCCTTTAACTGACGCAGAGCAAGACTATTTCCGCTATAGCGCGGATAATTATGTCCGTCTGAAGGACCGCCACCTCGCCGAGCTCGAGGACTAGGGTCCTCAGTCAGTAGCCAGCAAGGAGACCGCCATGAACGCCAGCTCTGTTTCCCCGTCGATCCCGCGCACCCTTGCCAGGCTGCCCGGCGTACGACGCCTGCCCTGGCCCGGGCCCCTGGCCCTGATCCCCGCGCCCGTAGAGCGGGCAGCGGCGGAAGTGGCCGTCAACCGCGCACTGGCCCCGCAGCTGGCCGATGGTGATGTCGATTTCCTTGAAGGCCGCAGCCTGCGCATACGCATTCCCGATATCGGCTGCGACTGGCTGGTGACCAAGGCCGGTTCCCGGCTCACCTTCCGCGCCGGCCGCGATGAGGCCGAGGCGACCTTTGCCGGCGACGCGCGCAGTCTCCTGCTCCTCGCCGCCCGCCGCGAAGACCCGGACACGCTGTTCTTCCAGCGCCGGCTTGACATCGAGGGAGATACGGAGCTCGGCCTGCAGGTGAAGAACCTCATCGACAGCATCGACTTCGACGACCTGCCGGCGCCGCTGATCCGGGCGCTGGGCTTCAGCGCGGCGTTCGCCGAAGCGCTGCCCGGCGCGGACGCCGCCTGAGGCAGCCCCCCGGAACCGGCCCCCGGGGCAGGCGTGGTGCATCAGGCGTTCGGGGCGACAGCCATGCCCGGAGCGCCTCGGAAAAACCCGTCGCAAACCGGCGCACTCACCCAGGCCGTCACGTCCGTACTGTCACTGGCGCCGTCGAGCACCGCACGGTAGCGGTCGATCACCGCGCCCAGGTGCTCCGGCTGCGGGCTCAGGCGCAGCGTCGTCACGCCGAGATCGGCAAGCTCCCGCCCATAGGGCAGCAGGTGCTGCACCGCCCCGGACTGCGTCTGCACGCCGTTCAGCGTGAACAGCGGCTCGCCTTCCTGGCTTGCCATGGGCAGGCCCTCCGGGTAGTCCTCGCAGACGATCGCGCAGCGATCCTTGGGCCGGCCCACGTGCCGCGCGGTAAAACAGCGCGCGGAGCAGGCCAGGGGGATGCGGCCAAAGGCAAACAGCTCCGTCTCCAGCACCACACCCGCACGTCGGGCCTCCCCGAGCAGGTCACCGAGGCTCTCCCGGGACAGCTCCAGGGGCGGCAGCCAGCGCACCATACCGCGGTCACGCAGAAGCCGGAGCGCCGCGACGTTGTAAAGGTTGAGGCTCGCGCCGCCGACGAAGGGAAGACCTTCCTCCGCGAGGAGCCGTACCGCGCCCATGTCATTGGCTTCGACAAGGAATTCGCCGTTGCGGCAGAGCCGGCGCACCGTCGACAACTCTGACCCCGCCTGCACCAGCGCCAGCGTCGACAGCACGACCTGCTTGCCGGCTGCGGCCAGTTCCCGGCCGAGCGCGAGCCACTCATCGGGGGCGAGGCTGCGCCGCTTGGCGCAGACGGTCTCACCGAGGTAGACGATATCCACCGGGTCCGCCACGCGCTCGGCGTAAAAAGCCTCGATAGCTTCGCGGGACCATGGGTAGAGCAGGGGGCCAAGGGAAAGGCGCATGGCGGGCTCCTATTGCCAGGGACGATCGTAGGCACCGAGTGTGGTCTGGGCACCCTCGGACAGGCCGGCCAGGGCGGCCATCCACTCACCGCGCGGACGGTAGGCTGTCGGGTCCCGGTGACAGCTGTCCAGGGCCTCACGCCAGACTCGAACGGCCTTGTCGACATAGGCCACGCTGCGCTGACGCCCCTCAAGCTTGACCGCGGCGACACCCGCCCCGGCAAGGGCGGGCAGCAGCGCCAGCGTATTGAGGCTGGTGGGCTCCTCGAGGGCGTGATAGGTGGCATTATTCACCGTGAAGCGGCCCTTGCAGACCACGGGATAGCCGGCGCTCTCGCCGGGGCCGAAGCGGTCGATGAGCACATCGTTCAGGCGCACTTCCGTGCCCGCATCACTTTCCACCCAGCGTACGGCCTGCGCAGGGCTGCAGGCGCCCTCGGTGTTCGGGGATTCGCCGGTGGTGTAGGCAGAGAGCAGGCAGCGGCCCTCCACCATCACGCAGAGACTGCCGAAACCGAACACCTCGAGCGCCATGGGGCTGTCCTCGCACAGGCGCTCCACCTGCGCCAGGGACAGCACCCGCGGCAGCACCGCGCGCTCGACCCCGAAGTTGTCGGCGTAGAAGCGCAGCGCCTCACTGTTCGTTGCCGAGCCCTGCACAGACAGGTGCCGGCGTACTCCGGGGTGCTTGCGCGCCGCGTAGTCCAGAACGCCGAGATCGGCAAGAATCAACGCGTCCACGCCGAGTTCTGCGGCCGTGTCCACGGCTCGCTGCCAGCGGCGCCAGCCCGCGGGCCTGGGATAGGTGTTAATGGCGACGTAGACCTCGCAGCCGCGCTCGTGGGCATGGGCCACGGCCTTGCGCGCGCTGCCGTCATTGAAGTTGAGGCCGGCGAAGTGGCGCGCGTTCGTATCGTCGCGAAAACCGAGATAGACCGCGTCGGCGCCGGCGCCGACCGCCGCCTTGAGCATGGGCAGATTGCCCGCAGGACAGACGAGTTTCACCGCTATTCCTCCTGGTCCCGGGCGCGCCGCCTTCTTCCGACGCACGCGGCGTATGGGTCCGCGCGCCTGGCAGGGCCCGCGGGATAGGCGGCATTGTCCGGGAAACAGCCCGGGGGCTAGTGGACCGGGGGGGAGGAGCGGCGCCTAAGCGGCTGCGGCGAGGACCTCGCGCACCTGGCGGATCACGGGGCCTGTTTCCGGCCGGGCCTGGTGCCAACGGTAGTACGACTCCGCCGCCTGCTCCACGAGCATGCCCAGGCCGTCAGCGACGGCCCAGGCGGCGTGCTGGGCGGCCCAGCGCATGAAGGCCGTCGGCTCCGCGCCGTAGACCATGTCGTAACAGCAGCTGCGCTCCGTAAGCATCGCCGGCGGCAACGGAGGCACCTCGCCGGAAAGACCGGCGCTGGTCGCGTTGATAACCAGGTCGAAGGCGCGGCCTTCGAGATCCTCGAGGCCACCGCCGGCAACGTCCCCCAGCTCGCCGAAGATGCCGGCCAGCTCCCCGGCCTTCGACGCCGTCCGATTGGCGATGTACAGACTGTGCGGGCGCTCGAGCAGCAATGGTTCCAGCACCCCGCGGGCGGCACCGCCGGCGCCGAGCACGAGCACCCGGGCGCCCTGAACGGCCCAGCCGAGATTGACCACCATGTCGCGCACCAGGCCCAGACCATCGGTGTTATCGCCGAGGATCGCGCCGTCCGCAGCCGGGTGCAGCGTATTCGCGGCGCCGGCCCGGCGGGCCCGCTCCGAGAGCCGGTCGGCAAAAGCCGCCGCTTCCGGCTTGAAGGGTACGGTGACGTTCAGTCCGGCACCGCCACGCTCAAAAAAGGCGCGGGCTGAGCGCTCGAAATCGCCGAGTTCCACGCGCACGGCCCGGTACTCGATACGATGGCCGAACTGCGCGGCGAAGGCTGTGTGGATGATCGGCGACTTGCTGTGCTTGATCGGGTTGCCATAGACGGCGAACTTGCGGGCGCTGCTCACGGGCTCGTCCTCCCGGTCCATCACAGGGCCAGCCAGTCGCGGCCGGTGAGGAACTCGCTGGTGAGCGCAGCCTCCGGCGTGCCGGGCGCCGGGCGATAGTCGTAATCCCAGCGCACGAGGGGCGGCAGGGACATGAGAATCGCTTCGGTGCGCCCGTCCGACTGCAGGCCGAAGAGCGTGCCGCGGTCGAAGACCAGGTTGAACTCCACGTATCGCCCGCGGCGATAGAGCTGGAACTGGCGCTCCCGGTCGCCCCAGGGCGTTTGCCGCCGCCGCTGCACGATCGGCCGGTAAGCCTGAAGATAGGAATCACCCACGGCACGCATGAAGGCGAAGCAGGTGTCGAAATCCCAGTCGTTAAGGTCATCGTAAAACAGGCCGCCCACACCCCGGGGCTCCTTGCGATGCTTGAGATAAAAGTAGTCGTCGCACCAGCCCTTGAGCCGCGGGTAGACCTCCTCGCCGAAAGGCGCACAGGCCGCCTGCGCCGTGCGGTGCCAGTGCACGCAGTCTTCCTCGAAGCCATAGTAGGGGGTGAGGTCGTAACCCCCGCCAAACCACCAGACCGGCGCCTCGCCCGGCTTCTCGGCCACGAACAGGCGCACATTGGCGTGGGACGTCGGCACGTAGGGGTTTTCCGGGTGAATAACCAGCGACACCCCCATGGCCTGGTAGCTACGACCCGCAAGTTCCGGCCGGGAAGCCGTAGCCGAAGGCGGCAGGCCCTCGCCCAGCACGTGAGAAAAATTGACCCCCGCTTTTTCAAACACAGCGCCACCGGCAAGTACGCGGCTGCGCCCGCCGCCGCCGCCGGGCCGCTCCCAGCTGTCGACGATGAAGCCCTCGCGACCATCCTCCTCTGCAAGTTCATCGCAGATGCGGTCCTGCAGCTCAAGCAGGTAAGCCTTGACGGCATCAATAGGCAGGGTGTCGGTCATGGCGTCAGTCCTTCTGGCGGGGTGCGGCCCAGGCGGGGGCCGGCGCGAACTGCCGGCGAGGAGGGATTCTAGCAGGCGCTGGGGACCAGGCAAGGCGCTCTCAGCGCAAACGCCGGTAACCACCGGGACCCCGATCTGCAAGCCCTGAAATTTCAAGCTCTCCTGCCGCAGTAAGCACCCACTCCACAGTCTCTCCGAGATCCTCAGCAAGACTGTCCGGAGCGCGCTCGCCGGCGTCCAGGGCGTCGAAGAGGCGCCGGGCGGCCCTCGAAAGATCGCCGTCGGGGCCGGCGGCAGC
>NZ_KN234767.1 GCF_000764025.1 Pseudohaliea rubra DSM 19751
GCCTGGCGCTCGACGGCGCCGCCGCCCCCGCGGCCCTGGTTGCGCTCAACGGCGCACTGTTGCCGCTGCCCGGAATGATGGGCAGGCTTTTCCCCGGTGCGGCCCGGGTGCTCGACCGGGTGCCGGCGCTGCCGCAGCTGCTGGCCTTCAGCGCCCGGCGGCGGCCGATGATGGACCGCTTTATCGAGCAGACGGGCTCTACTGCCGACAATATCGGCGTCGATTTCTACCACGGGCTGTCGCGATCCTCGAAGCACATCCGCGGCGTTCTCGGCATGATGGCGGCCTGGGAGCTGGAAGGGCTCGAGGCGGACCTTGCCGGGCTGGCCATTCCGCTACACCTGGTGGCCTGCCAGAATGACCGGGCGGTGCCGCCGGCGCAGGCACGCAGCCTCCTTGGTCGCGTGCCCGGCGCGGTGCTGCACCCGTTGCCGGGGCTCGGTCATCTCGGCCACGAGGAGAACCCGCAGCTGTTTGCGGCTTTGATCATGGGGATCGTCGACGAGGCGGGCCTGCCATGATTTTTTTTGTGGATGTATCGTGGATTGCCGGGACGGCTGCCGGAGGGTGCCCCCAGTCGCTCCACGATATTCGCTTGGTGGGGGCACCCTCCGGCAGCCGTCCCTACCGCCCTGGAAGTCCGCAGAGCGGTAGGGGCGGGCGCGGGATGCTTCTCTCACCAAGCGAATATCGTGGAGCGACTGAGAGAAGCATCCTGCGCCCGCCCCGGAAAGCTGCGAGGAGCCGATCGATGGATCGAGCCTTGTCCTGAATCAAGCTTCACAGGGGGGGAGGCTGTGCTATGCTGTTAAGACAGCTTGACACTTTATGGTGTAAGAAAAAATGAACAGTCCGCTGCCGGAGTTCGCCACGCCCATCGCCGGGCCCGATGCCCCTCACGCCGTCGTGATCGGCAGCGGTATCGGCGGCCTCGCCGCGGCGATCCGCCTCGGTGCCCGCGGTTTCCGCGTTACGGTTCTGGAGCGCCTGGATGCGCCCGGGGGCCGGGCCTACGTGCACAAGCAGGACGGCTTCACCTTCGATGCCGGGCCGACCATCGTTACCGCGCCGTTCCTTCTCCGTGAACTGTGGAATCTATGCGGCAAACGCTTCGAGGACGATGTGGACCTGCGCCTGATGTCGCCGTTTTATCGTATCCGCTTCGACGACGGTAAAGTCTTCGACTACAGCGGCGACGCCGACGCGACCCGCGCGGAGATCGCCCGTTTCAACCCGGCGGATGTGGCCGGCTACGATCGCTACATGGAAATCAGCCGCCGCACCTACGAGATCGGCTTCGAGAAGGTGGGGCACCTGCCCTTCGACTCCTTCGCCGATCTCGTCAAAATGGCGCCGGACTTCCTTGCCCTGCGCGCCTACCGGAGCGTCTACAACCAGGTCTCGCACTACGTGCAGGACCCCTACGTGCGTATCGTGCTCAGTTTTCACCCGCTGCTGGTCGGGGGAAATCCTTTCTCTGTGCCGGCAGTGTACACGCTCATTTCCTACCTCGAGCGCCAGTACGGTGTGTACTCGGCCATGGGGGGGACCGGGGCAATCATCAACGGCATGGTCGGCCTGATCCGTGGTCAGGGCAATCGCCTGCGCTTCAATGCGGAGGTCGACGAAATCCTGGTCGAGGAGGGCAAGGCTACCGGCGTGCGCCTTGCCGGCGGCGAGACCCTCAAGGCTGACATCGTTGTCTCCAACGCCGATGCCGCCTGGACCTACCGCCACCTGGTGCCGGCCAGCGCCCGGCGCACCTGGACGAACCGACGTATCGAGCGCTCGCGCTTTTCCAACGGATTGTTTGTCTGGTACTTCGGCACCAACCGACGCTACGAAGATGTGCCGCACCACGCCATCGTGCTCGGTCCACGCTACAAGGGGCTGGTCACCGACATCTTCAAGCACAAGCGGCTGAGCCAGGATTTCAGCCTGTATCTGCATCGGCCCACGGCGACGGACCCGGCCCTCGCGCCGGAAGGCTGTGACAGCTTCTATGCCCTGTCGCCGGTGCCGCATCTCGAGGGCGATGTGGACTGGTCGGAGCACGCCGAGACCTACCGCAAGGCGATCGAGCAGCGGCTGGAGGAGACGGTCCTGCCGGGCCTTGGCGCCTCCCTGGCCACGTCTCTGGTGACCACGCCCCTCGATTTCGAGAACCGGCTCCTGTCCTACCGCGGTGCCGGCTTCAGCTTCGAGCCGGTGCTCACGCAGAGCGCCTCTTTCCGTCCGCACAATCGCAGCGAGGATGTGCAGGGGCTTTACCTGGTGGGCGCCGGCACGCATCCGGGCGCCGGGATGCCCGGGGTTATTTCCTCGGCCCGGGTTCTCGATACGGTCGTTCCCCATGCCAACACCTTCCGCTGAGCGCCCGCTGCCGCTGCGGGAGGCGGATCTCGCCGCCTGCCGGACGCTGCTGAAAACCGGCTCGCGCTCCTTCTTTGCGGCGGCACATTTCCTGCCCTATCACTGCCGCGACGCGGCGACGGCGCTCTATGCGTTCTGCCGCCAGGCTGACGACGCGGTGGACGAAAGCGGCGCGCCTGCCGAGGCGCTGGGGGTGTTGCACGAGCGCCTCGATGCGCTCTACGACGGCACGCCGCAGAACTACCCGGCGGACCGCGCCCTCGCCGCGGTGGCGCAGCGGCGCGGCCTGCCCAAGGCGCTGCTCGAGGCGCTGCTCGAGGGCTTTGCCTGGGATGCGGAAGGTCGCTGCTACGAGGATCTCGAGGGCGTACTATCCTATTCGGCCCGGGTCGCCGGCGCCGTGGGTGTCATGATGGCGGTGCTCATGGGTGAGCGCGATGCCGATGTGCTCGCCCGGGCAGCGGACATGGGCGTTGCCATGCAGCTCACGAATATCAGCCGGGACGTCGGCGAGGACGCGCGCAATGGCCGCCTGTACCTGCCGCGGGCCTGGCTGCGCGAGGCGGGCATCGACCCGCAGGCTTTCCTTGCCGCGCCGGCGCACAGTGAAGGCCTTGCCGAGGTGCTGGCCCGCCTGCTGGCCATCGCCGCTACGCTTTATCGCCGGGCCGACAGTGGCCTTACGCGGCTGCCTTCCCGCTGCCGCCCCGGCATGTACGCGGCGCGCCTGCTCTACTCAGCCATTGGTGAACAGCTGGCGGAGCGCGGTTACGACGCCGTGAGCCGGCGCACCGTGGTGCCGGGCCTTGGCAAGCTGCAGCGCCTGCTCAGCCTCGGGCGCATGCCCTGGCTCAGTGACGCTGATCTTGCGGCGCCGGTGCTTGCGGAGAATCATTTCCTCGTGGAGGCGGTGAATGCGCACCCGGGGCCGCGAGTCAGTTCCCTGCTCGAGAGTGAAGGGCGGATCTCCTGGGTTCTGGAGCGTTGGGCCGAACTCGATGAGCGCGCCCGGATGCCGGCGCGTGCTGCCATCTCTGCCAGCGGCGCCCGCCGCGCCTGACGCTGCCCGCCCCTTTTACGGGGTCGGGTCTGGCAGACGACACCTTACCCCTGCTTATCCCTGCGGGCTCTTCGCGGCAGCCGGAACGGCAGCAGCAGCTGAACCCATCGGCGGCTGAAGCGATCCAGGTTCAGGCTTTCGTGTACCGCCCGCACCGGCTCGCCCAGGGCGCGGTACTGCAGCAGGGAGCGCGAGTAGAACGGCGTGTCCTCGAGGGTGCGTTGCACGGTCACCGGGGTGTCCCGGTCGGCCTGGGTGCTGCGCGCCATGCGCCAGATGCTGGCCCGCGGCAGCTGTTGCCTTGGCAGCGGGTCCAGCTCGCTGACCGCGCCGGTGGCCCCGAAGCGCAGCGCCAGCAGGCGCTCGCTGCCGTCCCGAAGGCGCGCGTGGTACTGCACCAGGCTGCCGCCGTCGGCCAGCGGAGCCCGCGACCAGTCCCAGTCCCGGAAGGCCGCTTCGAGCGGTTCGGCGCCCCGGTTGCTGTCGAAGTAGCCGTGACCCTCCCAGCTGAGCCCGGGTTTTTCCATGGTGACCCGGGCGCGGCAGCTCGGGGCGACGGGCCACCAGCGGTGTCTGCCGGCGGGGTCGAGGGCGTAGTCCGTGGCGGTAATGCCGGGCAGCTCCAGCTCGATGCGGCCGCGCAGGCGGCCGGGTACCGGCACGGTCACTTCGTCCAGGGTGACGCTGATCTGCCGGCCCTGCCAGTGGATCGCTGAGCCGCGGGCGCGCAGGTGCTCGCTGTCGCGGATCAGGTCGCCGGCCCCGCGCTCGGTCATCGCCCAGTGCTTGCGGCCAGGGTTGTAGAGCACCGCATTGAAGCCGCAGTACTGCTCCGGGTCCGGCGCCGCCAGGCGCCGCCGGGCGGCCGCATAGTAAGGCGAAAAGACGCTGCCGACGAACACGATCACCGTGAGTGCGTGCTCGCCGTCGTCGCTCATGGCGTCGAGGTACCACCAATGGTAGCCGCCAGCTGTTACCGGGGCGGCGAACCCGGGCGCCGGTGCGGCCGCACGCTCGAGCATGGCTTTTTGTCCTGGATCAGTAAAGTTCCTTGCAGTCTAGCAATGTCTAACTTAAATTACAGTTTACACTGTCAATAAAATTGGACATGTTTGCAGGCTGGCCTTCGGCCTCCGCTAGCGGTCCACGGAACAGCCCTGCAGGCGGCGCGGGATGATCGCAAGGCAGGCACGCAAGGAAGGTGGCGCGATGGGCAAGATCGAGGCACAGGGGCTCCCCGGATACGAGTTGGCGTTGCAGGATGCCGTTGCCGGGGCGGCGGGGGAGGCGTGTCCTCCGCAGTTGGGTCGGGCGCTGCATTACGCGGTTTTCCCCGGCGGTGCGCGGGTGCGACCACAGTTGTGCATGGCCGTTGCGGCCGCCAACGGTGGCGGCGACGCCGCGCTCACCGGCGCGGCGGCCGCGGCCATCGAGCTTCTCCACTGTGCATCTCTCGTGCATGACGACATGCCCTGCTTCGATAATGCCAGTGAGCGCCGGGGCAAGCCCTCGGTTCACCAGGTATTTGGCGAGCAGCTGGCGCTGCTCGCCGGCGATGCGCTGATCGTCGCCGCCTTCGAGACCCTTGGCCGTGCTGCCGGTGCCGGCGACCCGGCGCGGTTGCCGGCGCTCCTGGCCGTGATCGCCGAGGGCGTCGGCGCGCCCCACGGTATCTGTGCCGGTCAGGCCTGGGAATGCGAGCCCCGTGTCAATCTCGAGCGCTATCACCGCGCCAAGACCGGGGCGCTGTTCATTGCCGCGACCGCTGCCGGTGCCGTGGTGTCCGGGGGCGATGTTGCCGCCTGGCGCCGCCTCGGCGACTGCATCGGCCACAGCTACCAGGTGGCCGACGATATCCTGGATGCTGCCGCCGAGGCGTCCGAGATCGGCAAGCCGACCGGGCAGGACGAGGTCCATGGCCGGCCCTCGGCCGTGCGCAGTCTCGGTCTCGACGGCGCCGTTGCCCACCTCAAGGCGCTGGTCGATGCGAGCGTGGAGGCGGTGCCGCCCTGCGCCGGTCGCGAGCAGCTGCAGCAACTGGTCCGCAACCAGTCCCGGCGCTTTCTGCCGAGGGGCCTGGCCGGCCAGGCTGCCTGAGCGCGGTGAGCGAGCAAGACGGCAGCCAGGCGGCTACGGTCGTGAGTGGACCTCCGGCGCGGCCCGGCGGCCTGCGCAAGCGGTTCCTCTGCTGGCGGGACCGGCTCCTGGGTAACCCGTCTTTCCACCGTTTCGCTGCGCGTTTTCCGCTGACACGGCCGATCGCCCGGCAGCGTGCCCGGGGACTTTTCGATCTCAGTGCCGGTTTTGTCTACTCCCAGATTCTTTTTGCCTGCGTCCGCGCGGGGCTGTTCGACCTGCTCGCTGACGGTCCCCGCAGTACCGCCTCGATCGCCTCCGCCACCGGTCTGCCGGAAGAGGGCGCTCTGCGTCTCCTCCGGGGTGCTGTGGCGCTGCGCCTGGTGCAGCCCGCGGGTGCCGGCTACTGGCGCCTCGGCGTCCAGGGCGCAGTGATGCTGGGTAATCCGTCTATCGGCGCCATGGTTTCCCATCACGAGCGCCTCTACGCCGACCTTGCTGACCCCCTTGCGTTACTCGGCGGCCGCGCAGCGACGAACCTGGCGAGGCTGTGGCCCTACGCCGCCGGTGAGCGCGACGCTATGGCAGCCGACGAGGTGGCGGCCTACAGCGAGCTCATGGCGGCCTCCCAGAGCCTGCTATCCGAGGACGTTCTCGATGCCTGCGGTGCCGGCGATGCCCGCCACTGGCTCGATGTGGGCGGTGGTGAGGGGGTATTTCTCTCCGCAGCCCTGCGCCGCAACAGCGCACTGCAGGGCACGGTGCTCGACCTGCCCCAGGTGGCGACCCGTGCCCGGGAGCGGCTGCTGCAGTGTGGCCTCGCTGCCCGTGCCGAGGCGGTCGGCGGCGACATGTTCAAAGATCCCTGGCCGCCCGGGGCTGACACCATTTCCCTGGTGCGGGTGCTGCACGATCACGACGATGCCCCGGCCCGTGCGCTGGTCGCCCGGGCGCGGGAGGCGCTGCCGCCGCGGGGCCGGCTGGTGATCGCCGAGCCCATGGCCGGGACCCGGGGTGCTGAAGCTATGGGTGATGGTTATTTCGGCTTTTACCTCTGGGCCATGGGCAGCGGCCGGCCGCGCACAGCCGGTGAACTCAGGCGCTGGGTGCTGGAGGCCGGTTTCGATCGTTGTCGGGAATTGAAAACCGCCCAGCCGATGCTTGCGCGGGTGCTGGTGGCGGAGCGTGACAGGCAGAATGTTAAATGAACTTGACATCTGTGGATGTAAACTTAAACTTACACCCAGCGGTTTTGCTAAGACAGCCGCTCTGCCCGCCGCACCAAGGTGCCGGGTCAGCTGGTAATTCATTGTCAGGTCAGGGGATTTCCTGGTGAGCAGTCAAGCTACAGCCGTCGTCTTCGAGCAACCGGGCAAAATGTCCGTGCGTAAGGTCGGCCTTGTCGAGCCCGGTGAGGGCGACTGCGTCATTGATATTGAGTGGAGCGGCATCAGCACCGGCACCGAGCGTCTGCTCTGGCACGGCCGTATGCCGGCCTTCCCGGGCCTCGCCTACCCGCTGGTCCCCGGTTACGAATCTGTAGGCCGTGTTGCCGCCGTTGGCGATAGCGGTGCCCTGACCGTGGGCGAGCGCGTCTTCGTGCCGGGCTCCCGCGGCTATACCGATGTTCAGGGATTATTCGGTGGCGCCGCCGATCGCCTGGTGGTCGATGCCAGGCGGGTGACGCCCCTGAGCGACGCGTTGGGGGAAGAGGCAGCCCTCCTGGCTCTCGCGGCGACGGCCCTTCGTGCCGTAACCCGGGGGCCGGAGGGTGTGCTTCCCGATCTCGTGATCGGGCACGGCGTGCTCGGCCGGCTGGTGGCCCGGGTGGTGCTTGCCCTGGGCGGCGAGGCGCCGACCGTGTGGGAGCGCGACGCCAGTCGTCGCGCGGGCGCCAACGGCTACCCGGTCATCGATCCCGGCAGTGAAACGCGCCGCGATTACCGTCTTATCTGCGATGTCAGCGGCGCCGCAGGGCTCCTCGATACGCTCGTGGGGCACCTCGCCCCGGGCGGCTGCATCGTCCTCGCCGGCTTCTACGAAGAGCCGGTGTCTTTCACCTTCCCGCCGGCCTTCATGCGCGAGGCGCAGCTGCGCATCTCCGCTGAATGGCAGCAGGAAGACCTCGAGGCCGTGGTCAGGCTGGTCGCCGATGGGCGGCTGGACCTCGACGGCCTCATCACGCACCGCCAGCCCGCGGCTCAGGCCGCGCCAGCCTATCGCCAGGCTTTTGGCGATAGTGAATGCCTAAAAATGATCCTGGATTGGAGGTCCGCTAAATGACTGATGCATCCGTAAACGAATACACACCGGATCACGAAAAAGAAGACGCCGGAGATCTCCTGGCGAGCTCCGGAGGTGGACCGAAAACACAGATCATCGCCATCTACGGCAAAGGGGGCATCGGCAAGAGCTTCACGCTGTCGAACCTCTCCTACATGATGGCGCAGCAGGGCAAGAAGGTCCTGCTCATCGGCTGCGATCCGAAGAGCGATACCACGTCGCTGCTCTTCGGCGGCAAGGCCTGCCCCACGATTATCCAGACCGCCTCGGCAAAGAAAGAGGCCGGCGAGGAAGTGCGTGTTGAAGACGTCTGCTTCATGCGCGACGGCGTCTTCGCCATGGAGCTCGGCGGTCCGGAAGTGGGTCGTGGCTGCGGCGGTCGGGGCATCATCCACGGCTTCGAAACGCTGGAGAAGCTCGGCTTCCACGAGTGGGATTTCGACTACGTGTTGCTGGACTTCCTCGGTGACGTGGTCTGCGGCGGCTTCGGCCTGCCCATCGCCCGCGACATGTGCCAGAAGGTCATCGTGGTCGCCTCCAATGACCTGCAGTCGCTCTACGTGGCCAATAATGTCTGCTCCGCCGTCGAATATTTCCGCAAGCTCGGCGGTAATGTCGGTGTCGCCGGCATGGTCACCAACAAGGATGACGGCACCGGCGAGGCCCAGGCCTTCTGCGAGGCCGTGGGTATCCCGGAGCTGGCCAGCATCCCGGCCCACGAGGACATCCGGCGCAAGAGCGCCAACTACGAGATCATCGGCTATCCCGATGGCGAGTGGGGATCACTCTTCGGTCAGCTGGCCAGCAATGTGGCCGCGGCGCCGCCGCATCACCCGACACCGCTGTCCCAGGACGGCCTGCTGGAGCTCTTCTCCGGCGATGCCGTTGGCCGGGATGTGGTCCTGAAGCCGGCCAGTCAGGCGGATCTTTGCGGTGCCGACCATGCGCCCAAGCCGTCCCTGGAGGTGATCTATGACACGGTCTGAGCACGAGCAGGCGTCCGAGGCGCCGGCCGTGAACGGTGCCGAGCGCATTCCCGTTGCCTCGGTCGAGGACCTTCCGGCGGCAGACATAAAGAACGTTGAAGAGGCGGTCGCCTCCGAGGGTGGCGGCTGTCATGCCGGCGCCGACCGCATGCAGGCTGACGCCAGGGCCAGCGGCAAGGCTGCCGTACTTGAGCAGTACAAGCAGGACTATCCGACAGGCCCGCACGATCAGCCGCAGAGCATGTGCCCCGCCTTCGGCTCCCTGCGTGTGGGTCTGCGCATGCGGCGCACGGCGACGGTGCTCTCGGGCTCAGCCTGCTGCGTCTACGGCCTTACCTTTACCTCGCACTTCTATGGTGCCCGCCGCACGGTGGGCTACGTGCCCTTCGATTCCGAGACCCTGGTGACCGGAAAGCTTTTCGAAGACATCCGCGAATCCGTGCACAAGCTCGCCGACCCGGAGCAGTACGACGCTGTTGTGATTATCAACCTCTGCGTGCCGACGGCTTCCGGCGTCCCCCTGGATCTGCTGCCCAAGGCGATCAACGGTGTGCGGATCATCGGCATCGACGTGCCGGGCTTCGGTGTGCCGACGCACGCCGAAGCCAAGGACATCCTTGCCGGCGCCATGCTGCGCTACGCGCGCACGGAGATCGAGGCCGGTCCCGTGGCGGCTCCCAAGGGCGGCCACAGTGAGAAACCGGCGATCGCCCTGGTGGGTGAGATGTTCCCGGTTGATGCGATGACCATCGGTCGCCTGCTGGCGCCCATGGGCCTTGCCGCCGGTCCGACGGTGCCCACCCGGGAGTGGCGGGAGCTCTACGCCGCCCTTGATTGCGCTGCCGTCGCCATGATCCACCCCTTCTACACGGCCACGCAGCGCCAGTTCGAGGCCGCGGGCCGGCCCTGTCTCGGTTCCGCGCCGGTGGGCTACGAAGGTACGGAAGCCTGGCTCGAGGCCGTGGCGGCGACCTTCGACGTCGCCGGTGAAGACCTTGAGGCTGCCAAGGATGCGGTGCTGCCGGCGATCGCGGAGGCCCTCAAGGCCGCGCAGATCGACGCGCGCATAACGCTCTCGGGCTACGAGGGTTCGGAGCTGCTCGTGGCCCGGCTGCTGGTGGAAAGCGGTGCCGACCTTCGCTACGTAGGCACCGCCTGTCCGAAGACACGCTGGTCCGACGCGGACCGGGAGTGGCTGGAGGCGCGGGGCGTTGAGGTGAACTTCCGGGCGTCCCTCGAGGACGACGTGGCCGCCATGCGCAACTACCAGCCGGATCTCGCCATCGGCACCACCCCGGTGGTGCAGAAAGCCAAGGAGCTGGCCATCCCCGGCCTGTATTTCACCAATCTCATTTCCGCTCGTCCGCTCATGGGTGCCGCCGGGCCAGGCTCCATCGCCGAGGTCATCAACGCAGCCGTGGCCAACAAGGCCCGCTTCGATGCCATGGAAGCGTTCTTTGACGGCGTTGGCGAAGGCGACAATGCCGGGATCTGGCAGCCGGAAATGCTCGATGCGAAACATGCGCCCCTGGGCGCAGGAGGAGCAGTCTGATGCTGGTGCTTGATCACGATCGCGCGGGGGGTTACTGGGGCTCTGTGTACGTGTTCACGGCCATCAAGGGCCTGCAGACCATCATCGACGGTCCCGTCGGCTGTGAAAACCTGCCCGTGACCTCCGTACTGCACTACACCGACGCGCTGCCGCCTCATGAGCTGCCGGTGGTCGTCACCGGCCTCGCGGAAGAAGAGCTGGGTCAGCACGGCACCGAGGGCGCCATGCGCCGGGCCCACGAGACGCTCGATCCGGATCGCCCTTCCGTGGTGGTTACCGGTTCCATCGCCGAGATGATCGGCGGCGGTGTTACGCCGGAAGGCACGGGCATTGAGCGCTTCCTGCCCCGGACCATCGACGAGGATCAGTGGCAGAGCGCCGATCGAGCCATGAACTGGCTCTGGACCCGCTTCGGCGAGAAGAAGGGCCGCAAGCTCGGCGCCGCCTGGAAGAAAAAGCGCGAGGCCGGCAAGGCCGCGCCGCGGGTCAACATCATCGGTCCGATCTACGGCATGTTCAACACCTGGTCGGATCTCGCCGAGCTCCGTCGCCTGGTCGAGGGCATGGGTGCCGAGGTCAACATGGTGTTCCCGCTCGGCAGCCACATTGATGACGTGTGCAAGCTCGCCGAGGCCGACGTCAACATCTGCATGTACCGGGAATTCGGGCGCCTGCTCTGCGAGGAGCTGGAGATGCCTTACCTGCAGGCGCCTATCGGCCTGCACAGCACCACGAAGTTTCTCGAGAAGCTGGGCGAGCTGCTCGATCTCGACCCGCAGCCTTTCATCGCGCGGGAGAAGCACACCACCATCAAGCCGATCTGGGACCTGTGGCGCTCCGTTACCCAGGACTTTTTCGGTACGGCGAGCTTCGGCATAGCCGCCAGCGAGACCTACAGCCGTGGCGTGCGTCACTTCCTGGAGGAAGAGCTGGGGCTGCCGTGTCATTTTGCCTTCGAGCGCCGCGCCGGCAAGAAGACCGATAACGAGGCCGTCCGTGCGGCGGTGCAGCAGAAGACGCCCCTGGTGGTCTTCGGTGGCTACAACGAGCGCATGTATCTCGCCGAGGTCGGCGCCCGCGCCGTGTACATACCGGCCTCCCTGCCCGGTACGATCATCCGCCGGCATACGGGTACGCCGTTTATGGGCTATGGCGGCGCCTGCTACCTGGTCCAGGAAGTCTGCAACGCGCTTTTCGACGCCCTGTTCTACATCCTGCCGCTCGGTACCGATCTCGACAAGGCCGAGGCCACGCCGGCCCGGGAGCGGACCTCCATTGCCTGGGAGGTGGAAGCGGAAATGGCCCTCGACAAGCTTGTGGCCGCAGAACCGATTCTGGTCCGGATCTCGGCGGCGAAGCGCCTGCGCGATGCGGCAGAGAGTGCCGCCCGCGGCAGCGGCGCAGAGCAGGTCACACTTCAACACCTGCAGCTGGCTCGCCAGCTGCTCGCCACGGTAGGCACCGCGTGAGCGGTGCTACCGGGCGGATGACGCCGGGGCAGAACCCCGGCGCGATGACAACAGCCCCGTGAGAAACGAGGGGGAGGGATAAGACATGAAAACAGGTCAAGCGCACCACGACGTCCACGCGACCGCCCTGCACGACCGCATCGAGTTCCGCATCCTGATCGCGGTCTCCATGCTGTGGTTCCTGCTGGTTGCCGCTGTAAGCCGGCTGCTGCCCCGCAGCTGCCGGCCCCTCGCCGGCTCGGCGCCGCGGCACGAGTCGCTTTTCGCCGAGGCGCGACGAACGGCTTATACGGTTATTCCCTACGCATTCATGCGCTGAAGGTGCCGTGCGCTGCGGCGATCGCGGCGCTTGAGAAAGATGACACTGGCCCGGGGCGGGCGGTGAGATTGTGTATACGGGGTCCCTGGGTTGGACCGGAGGAAGAAAGATGACGATGTTGAGCTTCGAGAAAAAGTACCGGGTCAGGGGGGGGACTCTCCTGGGCGGTGACCTTTTCGATTTCTGGGTCGGCCCCTTCTACGTCGGCTTTTTCGGCGTGACCACTATATTCTTCTCGGTGCTGGGCACCGCGTTGATCCTCTATGGCGCCTCGCAGGGGCCGACCTGGAACATCTGGCAGATCAATATCGCGCCGCCGGACCTGAGTTACGGCCTCGGGCTCGCGCCTTTGAGCGACGGGGGGCTCTGGCAGATCATTACCATCTGCGCCACCGGCGCCTTTGTGTCCTGGGCGCTTCGGCAGGTGGAAATCTCGCGAAAGCTGGGCATGGGTCTGCACGTACCTTTCGCCTACGGCGTCGCGGTGTTTGCCTATGTCACGCTGGTGATCATCCGGCCGCTGCTTCTCGGCGCCTGGGGCCACGGTTTCCCCTACGGCATTCTGAGCCACCTCGACTGGGTGTCTAACGTTGGCTACCAGTACCTGCACTTCCACTACAACCCGGCGCATATGCTGGCTATTACCTTCTTTTTTACTACCACCCTCGCGCTGTCCATGCATGGTGGCCTGATCCTGTCGGTCACCAACCCGCCGAAGGGCCAGAAGGTCAAAACAGCGGAGCACGAGAACTCGTTCTTCCGTGATGACGTCGGTTATTCGATCGGCGCCCTGGGTATCCACCGTCTCGGCCTGTTCCTGGCCCTGTCGGCGGGCTTCTGGAGCGCGGTCTGCATTGTGATCAGTGGTCCCTTCTGGACCAGGGGCTGGCCCGAGTGGTGGAACTGGTGGCTCGAGCTGGGTATTTGGAACTAAGGGGGTAGACGACCATGGAATATCAGAATCTGTTTACACGCCTCCAGGTCGAGGCCCCGCTGCATCCCGGCCTGGATCTCGGTCCCGACACGGACAAGCGCTCCGGCATGACCGAGAACTACTGGCTCGGCAAGATCGGTGACGCGCAGCTTGGCCCCATTTACCTGGGGGGTACCGGGATCCTGTCGATCCTGTTCGGCTTCATCGCCATCGAGATCATCGGCCTGAACATGTGGGCCTCGGTGAACTGGGACCCGGTCGAGTTTATCCGGCTTCTGCCCTGGCTGGCGCTCGAGCCGCCGCCCCCGGAGTACGGCCTCAGCATTCCGCCGCTGGCCGAAGGGGGCTGGTGGCTCATGGCCGGTTTTTTCCTGACCGCGTCGATTCTGCTCTGGTGGGTGCGCACTTATAACCTGGCGCGGCGTAACGGCATGGGCACACACCTGGCGTGGGCCTTCATGGCTGCCATCTGGCTTTACCTGGTACTCGGTCTTATCCGGCCGGTGCTTATGGGGTCCTGGTCTGAAGCGGTTCCCTTCGGGATCTTTCCGCACCTCGACTGGACCGCGGCCTTCTCGATCCGCTACGGCAACCTGTTCTACAACCCCTTCCACATGCTGTCGATTGCCTTCCTCTACGGCTCGACGCTGCTGTTCGCGATGCATGGCGCCACCATTCTCGCGACCAGTCGCTACGGTGGTGACCGGGAGATTGACCAGATTACCTACCGCGGCACTGCAGCCGAGCGGGCCCAGCTGTTCTGGCGCTGGACCATGGGCTTCAACGCCACCATGGAATCCATCCACCGCTGGGGCCTCTGGTTCGCGGTTCTCACGGTAATCACCGGCGGTATCGGCATCCTGCTGACCGGAACTGTGGTCGAGAACTGGTACCTCTGGGGCGTGAAACACGGTATTGCGCCGGGCTACCCGCCGATCGAGGCGATTCCGCCGGCGAACCCGATGACTACAGGAGCGGGGCAATGAACCTACTGCATACGATCCGTTTGCCGCTGGTGGCCGTGGCCGCCGCGGCCACCCTGGCTGCCTGCAACCCGCCGCCGCACGACACGGTGCAGCGGGGCTTTCGCGGCACCGGCATGGAACTGGTAGTCGACAAGGCCGAGCGCGCCGAGAGCGTGGCAGCCAACGAGGCGCCGGATGTGATCCCGCAGGTGCCGCCGGGCGGTCCGAAGGCCAGCGACCTCTACGAGAACGTGGAGGTCCTCGGTGACCTGACCGTGGGTGAGTTCACTCGCGTGATGGCCTCCATCACCCAGTGGGTAGCGCCGGAAGAGGGCTGTAACTACTGCCACGTGCCGGGCAACTTCGCCTCGGAAGATGTGTACACGAAAAAGGTTGCCCGCAGCATGCTGGCGATGACCCAGCGCCTCAACGAGGACTGGGGTGAGAAGCACGTCGCACCGGCCGGTGTCACCTGCTACACCTGCCACCGCGGCCAGGCGGTCCCTCAGTATGTGTGGTCTCATGATCCGGGGCCCGAGACCTCGGATAAGTTCGGCAATAGCGGGCAAAACATCCCGTCGCCGGCCGTGGCCTATGCGTCCCTGCCCTACGATCCGCTGACACCGTTCCTCGAAGAGGATTATCCGATCAGCCTGCAGGGCAACACGGCACTCCCGACGGGCCCGAACGTCGGTACGAAGCAGGCCGAGTGGACCTACGCGCTGATGATGCACTTCTCGGACTCGCTGAATGCGAACTGCACCTTCTGTCACAACAGCCGTGCTTTCTCGAACTGGGAGCAGAGCCCCTATCAACGGGTCAAGGCCTGGCACGCGATCCGTATGGTGCGCGAGACCAACAATGGCTACATCAAGCCCACAGGCGAATGGCTGCCGCCGCACCGCCTCGGTTCCGAGGGTGATGTGCCCAAGGTGAGCTGCATGACCTGCCACCAGGGCGCCTACAAGCCGATGTACGGTGCGAACATGATTGACCCCTTCCCCAGCCTTGCCAGGAAGTCCGGTGTGGCTGTTGACATGGCCGAAGCGGCCGCTGCGGCGAAGGCCGAGCGGCAGGGCCCGGTGCCGGCCGTTGGCAACATGGGTGGCGGGGAGTAGCGCGCGGCCGCGCGCTAGGAGGAATTCCCAGCCCTGCGGGCCCTCCGGGGCCTGCCGGACGAGGGAACTGCGCAGTCAGCGCCGCAAGGCGTGGTGGTTGTGCGAAGTGGACAACCCAGGCAACACAGCATGGGCTGTTAACGAAGAAACACATGGGAGGTATAAACCATGAGTGAGCAAATCAACAGTCCTTCCGGGCTGTCTAGTGACGAGGCCAAGGAATTCCACAGCTTCTTTATGCAAGGTTTCCTGGGCTTTACTGCAGTAGCCGTGGTCGCACACATCCTGGTCTGGATGTGGAAGCCCTGGCTGGTATAAGTCGGAAGCACCGCGAGTTAAAACCCGTGGCAAGGCCGGCGTTGGACCGGTAGACCGCAACAACTTGGAGAAGCGAAATGTACAGGATCTGGCTGATTTTTGATCCCAGGCGAATCATGATCGCGACGGCGGCGTTTCTGTTTACCTTGGCATTGTTGATTCATTTCATCCTGCTGAGCACAGAACGCTTCAACTGGCTTGAGGCAGACGCGTCGGCAGCGGCTACGGCCTCTACCGAAGTGGCTCCCCTGCCAGAGTCGAAAGCGTAGTTCGTCATTAAGCTGACGGAGTGACGCCCGCCGTTCGCGGCGGGCAGAGCTCTCTAACATTTTGCCGCGGCGCCTGGCGCCCGCGGCTTTCATCGTGCCTTCGCGGGAGCGGATCATGCAGCTTGCCAGGGGACAACAGGTTTCCTTTGCCGACGAGCCACTCATCCTCGTCGACAGTGACGACCTCCCCAGGGGGCACGACAGCAAGGAAGCGGTGCACGCCGGGGAAGGTCTTCTGCATCGTGCCTTTTCGGTTTTTCTCTTTCTCAACGCGGACACGGTGCTCCTGCACGAGCGCAGCGGCGAGAAACCGCTCTGGCCCGGGTTCTGGACCAACAGTTGCTGCAGCCACCCGCGCCGCGGCGAGTGCAACCACACGGCCACGCAGCGGCGCCTCGAGCAGGAACTCGGCGTGGCCGCCGAGCTCACCTACCTGTACAAGTTTGAATACGCGGCCCGCTACCTTGATGTGGGTAGCGAGCGAGAGCTCTGTTCCGTCTATATCGGCGCGCTGGCGCAGCCCCTGGCACCGCGCCCGAATCCGCGCGAGATTGCAGCGTGGGGCTGGTTTGACTGTGCAGCCGTAGATGCCTGGCTGGCTCGGGAGCCGGAGCGCTTCACGCCCTGGTTCAAGCTTGAGTGGGCTGCGCTCCGGGGCCCCTACCGGGGCATGGTGGAAGACCTGTTCCCGACGCCGGGAAAGCGCCTGGCTGAGGCGGGCTGAAGCCGTTAAGGCGCCGGCTTTCTCAGCTGAGGCTCAGCTGATACCCGGCTAGGACGCCAGGGCGATGCCTCGCGCCGCGCGGTAATGGGGGGATGCATCGCTCCAGCGTTGATGCAGGGCGAAGCGGCCGTACTCGGTCACCGATACCTTGTCGTCGGAGATTTCCACGAAGCCCTGGCTTGCGAGCTCCTTGAGGAGGTCGTTGTCCTCAAGGAGGTCACCGTAGTCCGATAGCTCCAGGTTGCACAGCAGCGCGCTCAGGGCAGCCTGCTGGCGCTGTTCGCTCTCGCTGATGCGCTCGCCCGTGCAGAGCGGCAACACCCCCGACTGCACGGCCTCGTGCCACTCACCGAGCTGTACCTTGTTCTGCACGTTCGCCTCGCGGAGCTGGCTGATCGCGTCGGCGCCGAAGCCGTAGAGATCGCCGCTATCGCGATCCGTGTAACCCACCCAGTTCCGATGCAGGTGCCCGGCGTGCTTGGCGCGGGTGAGGGCGTCGTGTTCCAGCGCAAAGCAGTCCAGCCCGACCCACTCGTAGCCGTTGCCCATGAGCGTTTCGCTGGCCGTGTTGAACATGGCCACCTTGTCTGCGAGGGACGGCAGACTCTCGGCATCAAGGGCACGCTGGTGCTTGAAGACCGACGGTCGCGGCGAGAAGCTCTGGCAGATAATGCGGTCCGGGTTGAGGTTGATCATATTGGCGACGGTGCCGTGTACCGATTCTACAGACTGGTTGGGCAGGCCGTAGACCAGATCCATGCTGATGGTCTCGAAGCCCTCGCTGCGGGCGCTGTTAATAACGTCCTCGAGTACCGACAGGGAGTGGGAGCGGCCGATGGCCAGCTGCACGCTGCTGTCGAGATCGCGGATCTGCAGATCCAGGATACGGAAACCGAGCCCGCGCAGTAGCGTGAGCTGTGATGGTGAGCACCGCTTCGGGTTGGCCTCCAGCGAAGTCTCCGTGTCACTGGTCACGTGGAAATGACGATCAAGCACGTCCATGAGCTGAACGAGCTGTGTGTCGCTCAGGTAGTTGGGTGTGCCGCCACCCAGGTGGAGCTGGTTGAGCGTCAGGCCGCGCCCGATACGGTCTGTCACCATGCTGATTTCGCGCTCCAGGCCGACGATGTACTCGTCGATGGTCTCGCTGTTGTGCGTCACCGTGGTGTGGTGGTCGCAGTTCAGGCACCGGGAGGGACAGAAAGGCAGGCGTACATGGACGGCGATACTGTCGCCGCTGCCATGCTTGCTGGCCAGCAACTCGGCATAGGCGCCGGGCGTCAGGCCAAGATCTGTCGTCGCGAAGAGCTCTGGGAGCGCGTCGTCATCAGCCGTGCCCCCGCGTGATGCGAAGGGGGGTGTTACCAGGGGGCTCATTCGGCACCTCCAGTGGCGCTTTGCGTGTCGCCCGGCCGGGCTTTCGCGCGGATCAGCGGGCCCGCTTCAGGGCCTGGGCGTGTGCAGGGAGCTTCGAGTTCAATCATCTTTTGCTTATGCTGCCCTTGAGAGGGTAGAACCCGCCTTGATCACTGTCAAAGAAATTGGACGCTGCCTTCAGCTGCCCTTCAGCCGGTGCCGACGCTCCGGGGCTGCCGGGGGGCCGGCGAAACCTCGGTCAGCGGGCGGCTGGCGGGAGGACGGTGGCGCCCCCGGGCGCGGTCAGCGGCGCTGAGAGCCCATTGCCAGAGTGCCGAATCGCGTAGCGGTAGCACCATGAACCAGTGCTCCAGGACCGCGAGCGCAAGGAGCGAGCCGATCAATGTGTTGCCCAGGCGTCCGAAGTCGTCGGGGGCGCCGAGGGCGGCTCGCAGCAGTAGCGCGGTGGCCGCAGTGCCCAGCGACACGGAGACCGGGAACAGGTAGTTCATGCGCCGCTTGCGCATATAGGTGACCAGGTAGCGGCTGCGCTCCGGGAGCCAGTGCTCATTGAAGTTGGAGACACCCAGATAGAGGTTCAGCTTGGCGCTCCAGCGCATGATCCAGAGCACGAGATAGGTGCCGGTGGCAACCTGGTTGTCCCCGCCCCAGCTCAGGGCGACGACGGCGATGCCGGCGCCGGCCACGGCCAGCTCATGATGGATGCTCGTGCCCAGGGCGAGGCGGAAGCGGCGCCAGCCGCGGGCGTCGGCTGGGCATGACCGCTTGTGCGTGCCTGTGATGAAATCCATGAGATAGCTGATTTCGAGCCAGCCCCAGACGGCCAGGGCAATGGCGAAACCGGCGGCCGCTCCCAGGGGGGTCGCGTCCCGCGCGACCTGGGGCAGGAGCGTCAGGCTGAACAGGCTCAGGGTGGAAAAGGCCAGTACGCTCCAGCGATGACTGTAGCGCGGCAACAGGTTGAGGTAGAGGATCACCCCGGTACTCAGCCACCAGCCGAGGAGGGCCGTCAGGAACGCGACGAGGTATGCAGACACGGCAGGCGGCCTCAGCGGGGCTCGGCGGTGAGCAGCGCCGCAAAGGACGCCTCGTTGGTCTGGCCGAAGGCGACGAGGTTCACCTCGTTTTCAAGCGCTGTGTCTGCCAGCACCAGGCTGCCGTCTGCGTAGCGGGCGAGCAGGAAGGCCGGCTGCATGCCGATATCCCGGGCCCGACGGGCGCGGGCCATGCTGCGCATGATGCCGCGGATGAAGCTGTCTTCTGCCGGGGCAAGCTGCGCGAGGCGGTCGCCGCTTTGGGCATCATAGACATAGACCAGGCCGTTGCGAACGTCCTCAAAACGAAGCAGGCGGCTGTCTACCATGGCTCCCCGAGGCTCTGCCGGGGGCTCATAGCCCGACAGGCGCAGGCTGGCGACGCCGATCACCGTGAACACCACCACCGCACCGACCGCCGAAGCGATCCATCGCGAGAGGGGCCAGGGTGGCTGCGCCGCCATGGTCACGCCAGCGCCCCGGCCGGTGCGAGGCGATCGCCGCCGGCAAAGCGCTCCTTGCTTCGCTCGCGGGCAACGGCAACGTCGTTACTTCCCGCCTTGACGGCAGCGATGAGCTGACCGGCGACCCGCTCCGCATCGGGCACGCTGCGGAGACTGGGAATAACCGGCGACAGGTGCCAGGGGCGGACATGGGGCCAGAGGGCCCAATAGGAGATCCACTCGCCCTTGGCGAGGCGCAGGGCAATATCGCCAGAGCCATCGCCGAAGGGAAGAAGGTCCGCTGCGGCGATGCGCTCGAGGGGCAGGTTGATCATCATGGGCAGGGCGACGCCGAAGCGCAGCACGACGCGACGGTTGGTCAGCGTGTACACCGTGGTCCGGGCGTAAAGCACGCCCAGGCCGCAGAGAATGCCGAGGCCGACGGCCGCCAGTGCGAGCTGCCAGCCCAGGCTGGTGAGGCCTTCCATGACCCCGCCGCCCTGGCTGTAATGATAGATCTGGTGTGCGGTGATGAGCAGCGCAAAATAGACGCCGACCTGCAGCGCATGAAAGGTCCGTCTTGCCATGCTCCACCAGTCGGGCTCAGTCTGGCAGAGGATCTCCTCGCCCGCCGGTAGTGCTTCCGGCAGGCCGCGGATGGGTTCGTGGTCGTACTCATTGTTGGCGTGCTGGTGGCTCATAGCAGGGGCTCCGTGCGCTCCCGGGTGCCATAGAGGGTGCCACCGCCGACATAGGCGCAAACGCGGTCCTCTTCCTGGAGCGTTATCTGATCAGGGTTGGAGAGCGTCGGCATGTTGGCAAACTGCGCCGCCCGCAGGCAGTGGACCTTGACGGTCCCGTCGCTACGTATCCGGGACAGGGTAAGCGGGACAAGGGCTCGCTTGCCGTTCTCCCTGACCTCGATTTCCAGGTAGCGGACCTGGGGTTCGCTGCGATCGACCCAGAGGTCGGTGACCGTGGCCGCAACCTCGTTATCCAGGCCAAGTACCGCTTTGCCCCGCGGGTCCGGGTCCTGGTGCGCGACCTTGAAGTCCGTGGCTACGCGCATGGGTACAACCTTCGGTTCACCCTCGAAGGTCAGGTCCGGGAAGTCCGGGCGAATGGCCCAGGCTGCGGGGCCGACGCCATCGACGAGCGGATCACCGGTGGGGTGAAAGGGGTCGCTGTAGTGCGGCGTGATGCGCTTGGCTTTGAGTTCATACTCCGGCCTGTCTGTTCCCGGTCGGACGATATCGTCGGCGCCGTGGAGCATTTTGTAGCTGTGGGGATCGGGCAGGCCGGGAAAACCGACAACCTTGACCCGCCGGTAATCGTCGGTCTCCAGCGGATAACCCTCGCGCTTGTTTTCACGGTGCAGGTAGAGCACCAGAAGCAGGAAAAACAACCAGAACGCATAGAGCGTCATCTGGGCCACGTCCATGTAGCCGGTAATGTCACCAATCATGTCAGCACCTCCATCAGGGCTTAGTCATTCGGGGAACTCTGCGAGGTAGAACGCCGGCTGGCGCAGAACCTCGTCTTCCGGGCCCCTGACCAGCGGCCCGATAATCACCAAAGCGGCAAAGAGCACCGCAATTTCAAGATGGTATACAGCACTGTAGCCCGTCGCCGGCCCGCTGAGGGCCTCGCCGAGGGCGCCGCTGGCGGCCAGGTGGCCAACGCCGTCGCGCAGCGCCCCGCCGGCTGCGATGGCAAGGCCGGTGGCGGTCGCCTGCACTGCACCCCAGGCGCCAAGGGCCAGGCCAGCCTGGCCGTCTTCGCCGAGGCGCATGGCTGCGGTCAGTGTGCCGACGGCGAAAAGGCCGCCGCCGAGGCCGATGGCAAAAGTGCCGAAACGGAACAGGTCTGCCGAAGCGAGCGGCGCGGCAAAAATGACCGCGGAAAACGCAAAGATGCCGAGCAGCGCCCCATAGGCAGAAAGGCGTATCGGGTCCGCGCCCCGGCTCAGCTGCCGGGAGGCAAAGGCAAAGGCCCCGAGCATACCCAGGGCGAAGAGGGCCGTGAGAGCGGTCGTGGCGCCTACGGAAAGGCCAAGCACCTCGCCGCCGTAGGGCTCAAGGAGAATATCCTGCATGCCGAAGCCGGCGCTGCCCAGGGCCACAGCGAGCAGCAGCCGCGCCGTGCGACCCTGGCTGCAGAGCTCACCCCAGGCCTCGCGGAAGGGCGGCCGCTCGGCGCTGCGGTTGCGCGAGGGATCCCGGGCTTCCTGCTTCCACAGGGCGACGACGTTGAGTACAACGGTCACGGCGGCGGCACCCTGGATGACCTGGATCAACACCACTGGGCTGAAATCCGCCAGCATGAACGAGAACACGAAGGAGCTGCCGATCATGCCGACCAGGAGCATGACGTAGAGCAGGGCGACCACTCGCGGGCGGTTCTTTTCATTGGCAAGGTCGGTGGCCAGCGCGAGGCCGGCGGTCTGGGTCGTGTGCAGCCCGGCGCCGACGAGTAGAAAAGCAAGGCCGGCCGCCGCCGGGCCCACCCAGGCCGGGCCCATGGCCGGCTCCCAGAGAACCAGCAGGGCAAAGGGCATGATGGCAAGGCCGCCGAACTGGGCGATGCTGCCGAGCCAGAGGTAGGGCACCCGCCGCCAGCCCAGGGCAGAGCGATGGTGGTCACTGCGAAAGCCGATCAGGGCTCTCGCGGGCGCGAACAGCAGCGGCAGGGACACCATGACGGAGACCAGCCAGGCCGGTTGTTCGAGCTCCAGGACCATGACCCGGTTGAGGGTGCCGTTCAGAAGCACAATGGCCATGCCGACAGAGACCTGGAACAGCGACAGGCGCAGCAGTCGGTCCAGCGGCAGGTCTTCGGTTACCGCGTCGGCAAAAGGCAGCCAGCGTGTCCCGAGACGGGACAGCACCTGCTGCGTGATGGCCACGGACCGTTTCACCCGGCGCTTGCCTCCTGCCGGCGCAGCTCGCAGGCCTGGGAGGTGTAGAAACCGCTTTTCACGCGGTGGCTGCGCCCGCGCTCCCAGGTCGCAAGACCCGGAGCATCGCCAAGGTCGCCGTAGAGGCGCTTCTCAGCGATGGGGACGATGGCCGGCGCGCGGTCTTTTCGCGGAAACAGGCCGCCGACGGCGTGCATGATCGCCAGCAGAGGCGTGCGCGGAGCGAAGGTGAAGACGATGCCGTGGCGCACGTTGGCCGCCAGCTTCGCCAGTACTTCGACGGCGTGGTGCGGGTCGTAATGGATCACCGAGTCCATGGCCACGACGTAGTCGAAGGCTTCGCCTTCCACAGATGCCATGTCCCCGACCCGGAAGTCGATATGGCCGGGGGCGAGATCCGTCGGCTGCCGCTCCCGGGCCAGTTCCACCAGCGTGGGCGAGAGATCGATGGCCACGACGCTGGCGCCCCGGCGCGCAGCCTCGACACTGAAGGCCCCGGTGCCGCAGCCGGCATCCAGCACCTTCAGCCCCGTGAGATCCGCGGGCAGCCAGGACAGCAGCGTGGCGCGCATCTCGTCGCGGCCCGCGCGCACGGTCTGCCGGATACGGCTGACCGGCGCATCGGAGGTCAGCGCTGACCAGGCGTCTGCGGCGGTTCGATCGAAGTAGGTTTCGATCTCTGTGCGCCGCTCGTCATAGCTTGTCGATGTCATCAGTCGAAGCCTTAATCAAAGCCCAGGAAGTCGAAGAGGTCCCGATCTTTCATGGGCGTCACTTCCTGCGGCTCGATGCCGCGAAGCAGGGAGTCGGCAAGGTTCAGGTATTCCTGCTGAACCTCCTCGAGGCCCTCGCAGGGCTCCATCTCGAACAGCGTGCACTTCTTTAGGCGGCTGCGACGGATGACGTCCAGGGCCGGGAAGTGCGCCAGGCGCTTCAGGCCGACGGCCGCATTGAAGCGGTCAATCTCGTCGGTTGCCTCGCTGCGGTTGGCGATGACACCACCGAGGCGGACCTTGTAGTTCTTGGATTTTGCGCCGATGGCCGCGGCAATGCGGTTCATGGCGAAGATCGAATCAAAGTCGTTGGCGGTGACCACCAGGGCACGCTCGGCATGCTGCAGCGGCGAGGCAAAGCCACCGCAGACCACGTCGCCGAGGACGTCAAAAATGACGACGTCTGAATCCTCAAGGAGGTGGTGCTGCTTGAGCAGCTTGACCGTCTGTCCGACGACGTAGCCGCCACAGCCGGTACCGGCGGGCGGGCCGCCGGCCTCGACGCACATGACGCCGTTGTAGCCTTCGTGGACAAAATCCTCGATCTGCAGTTCCTCCGAGTGGAACTCAACCTCTTCGAGTGCGTCGATGACCGTCGGCATGAGGGCCTTGGTCAGCGTAAAGGTCGAATCGTGCTTCGGGTCGCAGCCGATCTGAATGACCCGTTTGCCCAGCTTGGAGAAGGCGACGGAGAGGTTCGACGAGGTGGTGGACTTGCCGATCCCGCCCTTGCCGTAGACGGCAAAGACCTGGGCCTGGCCGATGTCGATTTCCGGATCCAGGTGTACCTGGACGCTGCCGTCGCCATCGGGCGGACTGCCGGGGGGATCAACGAGTTGTACGGGGATGTTATTGTCAAGACTCATGCTGCTACCTCTTCTGTGACGCCTTCGAGCCAGTCTTCCAGATCCTCGCCGGCACGGCGGAGGGCCTCGAGGGTGGCGTCGTCGGGGTTCCAGTATTGGCGGTCGTGGGCCTCGAGGAGCCGATTGGCTACTTTGACCGAGGCTGCGGGGTTGAGCTTGGCGAGACGCTTGCGCATGTCCTCGTCGAGGATGAAGGTCTCGGAGAGCTTCTGGTAGACCCAGGGCGCTACCTGCCCGGTGGTGGCGGACCAGCCCATGGTGTTGGTTACATGGGACTCGATCTGCCGCACACCCTCGAAGCCGTGCTCGAGAACGCTCTCATACCACTTCGGGTTGAGTACGCGGGTCCGGGTCTCCAGCGCCACCTGCTCGGCGAGGGTGCGCACCTTGCCGTTGCTGGTGGTCTGGTCGGAGATGTAGATCGGCACGTCCTCGCCGCGGGAGCGCTTCACGGCCCGGCTGATGCCGCCGAGGGTGTCGAAGTACTGGTCCAGGGTGGTCACGCCGACCTCGACGGAATCGAGATTCTGGTAGGCGAGCTGCACATTGGACAGCACCGAGTTGAGGAGATCTGCCTGCGGGGCGGACTGGCCGGAACGGCTGTAGGCGTAACACTTGCGCGACGTGTAGGTGTCGGCGAGCTCGCCCTCGTCTTCCCAGCGGCTGTTGTCGACCAGCAGGTTGACGTTGGACCCATAGGCGCCCTCGGCGTTCGAGAATACCCGCAGGGCCGCCGTTTCCAGGTCGCAGCCATGCTTGGCCTGGTAGGCCAGGGCATGCTTGCGCACGAAGTTCATCTCCGCCGGTTCGTCCGCTTCGGCGGCGAGATAAGCCGCCTCGGCGAGCATGCGCGTCTGCAGCGGCAGCAGGTCGCGGAAAATGCCGGAGAGCGTAATGATGACATCGATGCGCGGCCGGCCCAGCTCCTCGAGGGGCTTCAGGACAGCGCCGCAGACGCGGCCGTAGCCATCGAACCTCGGGTCGGCGCCGATGAGTGCCAGGGCCTGAGCGATGGGGCCGCCCTCGTTCTTGAGGTTGTCCGAGCCCCAGAGCACCAGGGCGATGGACTCGGGCAGGCCGTTGCCCTCGCCGACGTGCCGGTCGAGGAGCGTCTGTGCCTGCCGGGCGCCGTCGCGCAGGGCGAAGTGGCTGGGCAGGCGGAAGGGGTCGAAACCGTGCAGGTTCCGGCCCGTGGGCAGTACGTCCGGCGTGCGCAGCAGGTCGCCACCCGGCGCCGGGCGGATGAAGCGGCCGTCGAGGGCGCGGAGGATGGCATCCAGCTCGCTGTCCGTCCCGAGCATCAGTGCGGTCTGCGCAAGCTGGCGGCAGGCCTCGAGCAGCGTCTCTTCGTCGGCGTCGACGCTATGGGTTTTCGAGAGCTGCGCCGCGACGGTTTTGGGTTCTTCGCCGTCGAGGAGGGCTGCGATCGTTTCCCGGTCGAGCGTGAGATCGTGGCTTGCCAGGGCGATGGCGTCGAGCATATCGAGCTGCTCCTCGCGCGACGGCACTTCCCCGACCACATGCAGGCCGTAGGGGATCAGTGTTTCCTCCACCTCGATGAGTTCCCGGCGCAGCGCCTCGATCGCGTCGGCGGCCGTCTCGTCCCAGATCGGTTCAGCGAGGCAGAGTTCGAGCTCCGCCGCCTGGCTCTGGATCAGGGAAGCGAGATCGGCACGGGCCTCAGCACCCTTGTCCTGCTCGCTGCGCCAGCGTTCGATGGAAGCCTTGAGATCGAGCAGCCCTTTGTAGAGGTCGGACTGGGTGATCGGCGGCGTCAGATAGCTGACCAGCGTCGCGGCGGAGCGGCGTTTCGCGATCAGGCCCTCGGAGGGGTTGTTGGCGCCGTAGAGGTAGAAGTTCGGCAGGTCGCCGATGAGCCTGTCCGGCCAGCAGGAGCCGGCCATGCCCGCCTGTTTGCCGGGCATGAATTCCAGTGCGCCGTGGGTGCCGTAGTGGAGCACGGCGTCGGCGCCGAAGTCCTCGCGCAGGTAGCGGTAGAAGGCGCTGAAGGCATGGGTGGGCGTGAAACCGTGCTCGAAGAGCAGGCGCATCGGGTCGCCTTCGTAGCCGAAGCCGGGCTGTACGCCCACCAGCACGTTGCCGAACTGCGCGCCCATGACGAAGATGTTGCGTCCGTCGGTGAGTTCCTTGCCGGGCGCCGGGCCCCACTGGGCCTCGATGTCTTCGAGGTAGGTCTCCCGGGCGACGTGGTCGTCGGCGGGGATGTGCGCGTGCACGTTGGCCATGGCGCCGTAGCGGGCCGCATTGCCTTCGATGATGGCACGACGGAGCGCATCCACATCGTCGGGGACATCGACGTCATAGCCCTGGGCGTCCATGGCCCGGAGCGTATTGAAAAGCGATTCGAAGACCGCGAGGTTGGCGGCGGTCCCGGTGTTTCCGGCGTGCGGCGGGAAGTTGAAGATGACAATGGCGACCTTGCGCTTCGCGCGCTGGCCGCGGCGCAGGGCAACCAGGCGTTCCACGCGGCGGGTGAGCACGTCAACGCGCTCCGGATGGGCGCGCATGTCGTGCTCGCTGCTGCCCTCGGCGGCGTCCGAGCGGCCACCGAAGACCGCGGGGCCCGTGGCGCCGTCCAGTTCCGGGATGGCCACCATCATGGTCGCCTCGATAGGCATGAGACCGTTGGCAGAGCCCTCCCACTGCTCCAGGCTCTGGAATTCCAGGGCGTGGGCGGCGATGTAGGGGACGTCCAGGCTGGCCAGCATGTCCTCGGCGGCCTTCGAGTCGTTGTAGGCCGGGCCGCCGACGAGCGAGAAGCCGGTCAGCGAGAGCACGGCGTCGACCATCGGCTCGCCGTCGACCATGAAATACTTTTCCACCGCCGGGCGGGCGTCGAGACCGCTGGCGAAGGCGGTGATCACCCGCAGTCCGCGCTCGCGGAGGCTGTTGATGACGGCGTCGTAGTGGCCCGCGTTACCGGCGAGGGCGTAGGAGCGCATGATCAGGACGCCTACGGTGCCGCGGCAGCCCTTCGGCGCCCGGGGCAGGTCTTTCAGGTCTTCACTGATGCCGCGCTTGAGAGTCGGGTCGTAAAGCCCCACATCGGGGTACTCGATCGGGGAGTGGGTCTTCAGCTGCCCGCGCAGCGCAGCGCGGGGGCCGTCGGCATAGCGGTCGATGAGGAAAGCCATCATCCGCTGCAGGTTCTCTTCGGAGCCGGCAAGCCAGTACTGGAGCGTGAGGAAGTAGGCGCGCACATCCTGCGCCGTGCCCGGGATGAAACGCAGAATCTTCGGCAGCTGGCGCAGCACCGTGAGCTGCTGCGCCCCGGCGCTGGACTTGGCGCTGCCGGTCTTGCCGCGCAGGCGCTTGAGCAGGGCGACGGGCCCCTTGGCCTCGCCTTCCATAGTGAAGCGGCCCATGCGGGTCAGCTTCATGACCTCGGCGCCGGACATGCAGCAGATCATCGCGTCGCAGTCTGCCTGCCGTGCAGTCAGCGCCGGCAGCACAGGGCTGATGTGTTCCTCCATGAACAGCATGGTGACGACAATGATGTCGCCCTCGGCGATGTCCGCCAGGCAGCGTGCCAGCTGCTCCGGCTCCTTGTCCCAGGCTGCGGCGGCATGCGTCCGCATGTCGAGCCCCGGCAGCTCCTTGCTCAGGGCTGCAGCGGCGCGGTCTACGCTGCCGGTGACGTGGTTGTCCAGGGTGACCAGGACAAACCGCAGCGGTGTTTCAGCGGCTGAAGTGCGCTTTCGCTTCATAGAGCGTCTCCACATTGATCGCGGCTACGCCGCGCTCTGTCGCATACTTTTCCGTGTTGCGTCGGGCCTTGCCGCGGACGAAGAAAGGAATCTTCTTCAGTTCCTTTTCGGCGTCCGCTTCCCAGCGGATGGCGGCATCGCCATCGGCCGCCGGCGCTTCGGCGGGCCGGTGACTGCTGCCGCCGACGGCGGCCAGGTGCGAGGGCACCTTGTCGTCGTTGAATTCGAAGTCCTCCCGGAACATGGTCAGGAGGTGCTCCTCCAGGCCCATCACCAGCGGGTGGACCCAGGTATCGAAGATGACGTTGGCACCCTCGAAACCCATCTGCGGTGAGTAGCGCGCCGGGTAGTCCTGCACGTGGGCCGGGGTCGAGATAACTGCGCAGCCGATGCCGAGCTTCTTGGCGATGTGCCGCTCCATCTGCGTGCCGAGGACGAGCTCGGGCTGGAGATCGGCCACGGCCTTCTCCACCTCGAGGTAGTTGTCGGTGATAAGCGCCTCGAGGCCATAGTCCTTGGCGGCCTTGCGCACCGCACGGGCCTGCTCCCGGGAGTAGGTGCCCAGCCCGACGACCTCGAAACCCATCTCCTCGCGCGCCATGCGCGCGGCGGCCAGCGCGTGGGTGGCATCGGCGAAGATGAACACCCGCTTGCCCGTCAGGTAGGTGGAATCCACGGAGCGTGAGTACCAGGGCAGCCGGCAGACGGCGTCGGCGGTAAGCTCGCACCCGGTCAGCCCCAGGGTTTCGGTGACTTCCTGCAGGAAATCACCGGTGGCACCGACGCCGATCGGCACGGTGCTGATCGTGGGCTGTTTGAAGGTGCGCTGGAGCCAGGCGCAGGTGGTTTCCGCTACCTCCGGGTAAAGGCAGACGTTGGCGTCCGCTTCCGGTAGGCGCAGCAGGTCCTGGGGGCTCGCCCCGAGGGGGGCGACCACACCGACCTCCACGCCGATGCTTTCGAGCAGCTTGCGCACTTCAATGACATCGTCCCGGCAGCGGAAGCCGAGGGAGCTGGCGCCAAGGAGGTTGACCTTCGGCCGCTGCCCCTCCGGTCGCGGCGGCCGGGTCCAGCCTGGCTCCGGCGCCCGGCGGTTGAGGAGGCCGCGGACGAGCGAATAGAAGGTCTCGGAAGCGCCCCAGTTCTCCTTGCGGGAGTAGGCGAGCATCTCCAGGGGAATGATCGGCACATCGAGCCCGGCGCCGGTGGCCAGGGTGCCCGGCTGGTCCTGGATCAGCTCCGCCGTGCAGGAGTCACCGACCAGCAGCACGCTGGGGCGGAAGCGCTCGACGGTGCTTTTCAGGGTGTCGGTGACCAGCTCGGCAGTATCCGAGCCGAGATCACGGGCCTGGAAGGTCGTGTAGGTGACCGGCGGCCGCTTGCGGTCCCGCTCGATCATGGTGAACAGCAGATCGGCGTAGGTGTCGCCCTGCGGCGAGTGCAGCAGCAGGTGAACGCCGCGCATGGCGTTGGCGATGCGGATGGCCCCGACGTGCGGGGGGCCTTCGTAAGTCCAGAAGGTCAGCTCCATTGCCGCCTATACCTCCAGCATGTCCTGCCGTAGCAGCGGCCGGGTGAACAGGCCGGCGAGATCGCCAGCCTGGTCGTAGCCGTGCACGGGCGTGAAGACCAGTTCAATGGACCACTTGGTGCGCAGCCCCTCGGATTCCAGCGGATTGGCGATGCCCATCCCGCAGACCGTGAGGTCCGGTCGCGCTGCGCGCACCCGGTCGAGCTGCGGGTCGAGGTCCTGCCCCTCGGTGATGCGCACGCCCTCGGGCAGCAGGGGCAGCTCTGCCGCCATGGTCTGCTGGTCAAAGAAGGGGGTGCCCACCTCGCCGAGCGCCATACCGCACTCGCGGTGCAGGAAGCGCGCGAGGGGCAGCTCCATCTGCGAGTCCGGGAGGAAGGTGATGCGCTTGCCCGCAAGACGCTCCCGCGGTGCTTCCAGGGCGCGCATGGCGCGCGCCTTCGGCGCAGCGGTCACCTGGTCGAAGTGCTCGGGCGCGACGCCGAAGGCATCAGCCGCGGCGCGGAGCCAGGCCGTGGTGCCTTCCGCGCCGTAGGGGTAGGGCGCCGGCAGCAGCGTCGCGCCGCGCTTGCCGAGCGCGCGGGTGGTGTTGCCGAGGAAGGGCTGGGCGAGCAGAAGGCGTGTCTGCGGGCCTATGGGCGGCATTTCATTGGAGCTGCGTGCCGGGAAAAAATGTACCGGCCCGATGCCGAGTTGCTCGAAAAGCCGGGCGAACTGGTCCTCGACGATATCCGGGAGGCTGCCGGCGACCATCAGGGCGGGTTTGCCGCTGTCGTCGGTGGGCAGTTGCGCGGCGAGGCTTTCGAGGCAGCTGTCCTCGCCCTGGGTGAAGGTGGTCTCGATACCGCTGCCGGAGTAGTCGACGAAGCGGATCCGGCCGTCGTATTTCTGGCCCAGGCGCTGGGCGGCGTTAGCCAGGTCGAGCTTGATCACCTCCGAGGGGCAGGAGCTGACCAGGAAGATCGTTTTGATTTCCGGGCGCCGGGCGATGACCTGGGCGGCGACCCGATCCAGTTCCTCGTTGGCGTCCGCAAGGCCCGCCAGGTCCCGATCCTGCAGCACCGCCGTGGCGAAACGCGGCTCGGCGAAGATCATCACGCCGGCAGCGGACTGGATAAGGTGCGCGCAGGTCCGTGATCCCACGACCAGGAAGAAGGCATCCTGGATCTTGCGATGCAGCCAGATAATTGACGTCAGGCCGCAGAACACAGCGCGCTGGCCACGCTCCTGGATGATCGGTGCGCTGCCGGGGCGGTCGCTGGCGAGGACGGCGTTGCTCATTCTGCGGCTCCCGCAAGTGTACCTGCGGCGGCCGTATTGGCGGCCTCCTGCAGGCGGGCGGCGCGCAGCTTGAGAAGGAACTGCGCCGCGTTGATGACGTAGGCCGCGTAGGCGGCAAGGGCTATCCAGAGCTGACCCGCCGGGGTGAACCAGTCAAACAGCCAGCTGAGGAGATAGGCGGTGTGCAGGGCGATGACCAGCATGCTGACCATGTCTTCCCAGTAGAAGGCCGGGGCAAACAGGTACTGGCCGAACACGACCTTCTCCCAGATCGCGCCGGTCACCATGATCCCGTAAAGGATGCCCGTCTTGACGACCACGGAAGCCGTCGCGGCGCCGAGGCCGGTCCCGTTGAGGAGAAAGTTCACCACGAGTACCAGGCTCACCAGAAAAACCAGGAACTGGAGCGGGGCGAGGATGCCCTGAACCAGCGTCCAGGGGGACTCGTCCCGCCGGCGACGCTGTTCCGGGGTGTACAAGGCCGAGCTACCTCCGCCGGGGGAATGTGTTGCCATGGATCGCATCCAACCGCTACTCATCTGCTGCCTTGGAAAAGTTAGTCCCCTGGGCGGATCATGTCAACTAAACCTGACACATAAATGAGTCTAGTGAAATTGACAAACATCGCATCTTGGCGTTTACTTTATTTACATGCACAGGCTGCAAGTGCGTGTGTGGGTGGGGGATGTGTATAATCTGCGCTTCCGCCGTTTATCGGCAAAAGATATAAAAACGCCTTTTTTTATATTTGCGGACGCGAGGGCATGGCCGTCGATTGGGACGCTGCAGCGCTGGTTGGGTTACTTGCGAAAGTGGCCGATATTTCCTTCGTCCTCGATCGAGACGGCGGGATCACTGAGCTTGCGTCAGACGGCGGTGAGCTGGCAGCGCATATTGATCATCACTGGCTCGGCCGATCCCTCCTTGATACCGTGGCGGGCGACAGTCGCCAGCGCCTTGCCGGCGTTCTTGCTGCGGCGCTTGCCAACCCCGCCGTCGCGCAGCGCATTGATCTCGTACACACCCTCGAGGACGGCGCTTCACTGCCGGTCGAGTACCGGCTCGCCGCTCTGCCCGACGGCGGCGGCGTGATCGCCGTCGGCCGTGACATGCGGCCGGTCGCCAGCCTTCGCCAGCAGCTTCTCAATGCCCAGCAGGCCCTGGAGCAGGATTACTGGCGTTTGCGCCAGGTCGAGACCCGTTACCGGCAGCTGTTCGATATGATCGCGGATGCCATTCTGGTGGTGGACGCGGGCAGCGGGCGCACCCTGGAGGCGAACCCGGCTGCCGGCGAGCTCCTCGGCGGCGGTGGTCAGCGGGTGGTCGGCAAGCCCTTCCCTCTCGGGCTGTCGGAGCGTTCCCAGCGGGATGTCGCCGGTCTCCTCGGCGAGGCTCAGGCCACCGGCCGGGCGTTGCTCTCCGGCGTCACCCGGGCCGTCGATGACGCGCCGCTCTCCGCGGTCGTCAGTTACCTCCGTCAGGGCACGGAGACGCGCTTTCTCGTGCGTCTTGCCCGGGAGAGTGCCGACGGCGCCGGGGGCGACGAGCAGTCCCTGCCCTCCAGCCTCCAGCGGGCGCCCGATGCGGTGCTGCTCACCGATACGGACGGTCGGGTGCTCGCCGCCAACAAGACCTTTCTGGACCTCGCGCAGGTGCTGAGTGATGACCGGGTCATCGGTCTGTCTGCGGACCGCTGGCTGGGCCGCTCGGGGGTGGACCTGTCGGTGCTGCTGTCGAATCTCAACGAGCGTGGATCGGTAAAGCTCTTTTCTACCGTGCTGCGCGGCGACGGCGGCGTGAATACGGATGTGGAGATCTCCGCCTGCACCCTGGAGGATGCGCCCCGGGGCCGGCTCGCCTTCTATATCCGCGATGTCAGCCGCCGGGTGAGCGATGGTCAGGCCAGCGGTGAGAACCTGCCGGCCTCGATCGAGCAGATAACGCGCCGGGTCGGGCGCCTGCCCCTCAAGGAGCTGGTCCGCGAGTCCACGGACATCATCGAGGCCATGTGCATCCGCGCTGCCCTGGAGCTTACCCAGGACAATCGCGCTTCCGCGGCAGAGCTGCTTGGCCTCAGCCGGCAGAGCCTTTACGCGAAGCTGCGCCGCTACGATATTTCCGGCGTGGAGACGGACGCGATCTCCTCCTGAGCACGGTGCTCCGGGTGGCTGTCAAAAAAAACTGACAGTTTTTCCTCTAAATGTGTAAATCCCGATTGACGCTTTCCGACGCCCCTTCTATAGTCGAAGCTATGCAAGGCTCCGAGTCTATCGTCAGCGGGAGTGCGCGCCTTGACCCCAGGGCGCTCCTGCAACTTCTGAAGCCCGTCACATGGTTTCCTCCCATGTGGGCTTTCGCCTGTGGCGTCGTTTCCGCTGGTACGCCGGTACTGGAGCGCCCCGTGGCCCTGGTCGCCGGGGTCCTGCTGGCAGGCCCCCTCGTCTGTGGGGCGAGCCAGGTGGTGAATGACTGGTTCGACCGCGAGGTCGATGCCATCAATGAGCCCGACCGGCCCATCCCCTCGGGAAGGGTGCCCGGCAACATCGGCCTTTATTACGCTATTGGCTGGTCTCTGCTTGCCCTGCCCGTTGCCTGGATTCTGGGGCCGGCGGTGTTCTGGGCGACGCTCCTCGGGCTTGCCCTTGCCTGGGCCTACAGCGCGCCGCCGCTGCGCCTCAAGCTCAACGGCTGGTGGGGTAATGCTGCCTGTGGTTTTGCTTACGAGGGGCTGGCCTGGGTCACCGGCGCCGCCGTCATGCTCGGCGGGGTGCTGCCCCCGGCGCCAATCCTGATGCTGGCGGTACTCTACAGCCTCGGCGCGCACGGCATCATGACGCTCAACGACTTCAAGGCCATCGAGGGTGACCGCCGTCTCGGGGTGCGCACGATCCCCGTGCAACTGGGGCCGGAGCGGGCGGCGAAGCTTGCCTGCGTGGTCATGGCCGTGCCGCAGCTAGTGGTCGTCGCTCTCCTGGCCTCCTGGGATCGGCCCTGGCATGCGGCCATCGTTGCTGCCCTGCTGGTGCTGCAGGGTTTCGCCATGAAGCGCCTGCTGACGGACCCCAAGGGCCTGGCCCCCTGGTATAACGGCACCGGCGTCCTCCTCTATGTGCTCGGGATGATGACCAGTGCGGCGGCCGTGCGCGGCCTCGGGAGCGTCCTGTGAGCGGGCCGGGCCTCGGCTGGCTGTCCATCGTCCGCCTCGGCCTGGTGCAGACGGCGCTCGGCGCCATCGTTGTCCTCACCACATCAACGATCAATCGGGTGATGGTTGTCGAGCTGGCTCTGCCGGCCATGCTCCCGGGTTTTCTGGTGGCTTTGCACCACGTCGTGCAGATGAGCCGGCCCCATTTCGGTCATCGCTCCGATGTCGGCGGGCGCCGCACGCCCTGGATTATCGGCGGTATGTTCGCCCTGGCCCTGGGCGGCGTCGGCGCAGCCACGGGAACCGCCGTGATGGCGACGGCCCACGCCCTTGGCGTGGCGATCGCCGTCTGCTCCTTCGTCGTGATCGGCCTCGGCGTCGGCGCCGCCGGTACGTCACTGCTCGCTCTCCTGGCCAAACGGGTCGAGCCGGGCCGCCGTGCCGCTGCCGCCACTATTGTGTGGATCATGATGATCGCCGGCTTTGCGATCACCGCCGGCGCCGCGGGGCACTTTCTTGACCCCTTCAGCCCTGAGCGGCTGGTAGCCGTAACGAGTACCGTCTCGGCCGCCGCCTTCCTGGTCACCGTGCTTGCCCTCTGGGGCGTGGAGGGAGCGGCGCAGACGCCTGCCGCCGCAGACCCGGCGTCACCGCACGGTGCCGCAGCCCGCCCGCACTTCGGTCAGGCGCTGCGCGAGGTGTGGGAAGAGCCCGATGCGCGCCGCTTCACCATCTTCGTCTTTGTCTCCATGCTCGCTTACAGCACCCAGGACCTGATCCTCGAGCCCTTCGCGGGGCTGGTCTTCGGCATGACCCCGGGGGAGTCGACCCAGCTTGCGGGGGTACAGCACGGCGGCGTGCTTCTCGGCATGCTGCTGGTTGCGATAACCGGCACCGCCGCCCGCCGTGCCGCGCCCGGGCTTCTGCGGTGGTGGACCGTTGGCGGTTGCGCCGCCTCCGCCCTGGCTCTTGCTGGTATTGCGCTGGGTGGTGGCTACGCCGCATCCTGGCCCCTGCGCCTGAACGTGTTCCTGCTGGGCCTCGCCAATGGCGCCTTCGCAGTCGCCGCCATTGCCTCCATGATGACCCTGGCGGGCGGCGGCAAGCGTCGCAGTGAGGGGATCCGCATGGGGCTCTGGGGTGGTGCCCAGGCCATCGCCTTCGGGCTCGGCGGCTTCCTCGGCACCGTCGCCATCGATGTGGCCCGTCTCTTTCTTGATAACCCGGCGCACGCCTACGCCATCGTCTTTTCCGGCGAAGCGGCGCTGTTCCTCTACGCGGCAGTGCTCGGTATGACCGTGCGCCTTGCCACTTCAGCTGACACAGATGACCGGCCGGCACCGTCCTTCGGGGACGTAGCCATGGCCGAAGTCCTCCAGGGGAGGTAACCCGGATGCACGCTACAGAACATTTTGATGTGGTCATCGTCGGCGGCGGCCCCGCCGGCGCTACCGCTGCCACAGACCTCGCCCGCGGCGGGCACAGCGTGCTGCTGCTGGAGCGGGCTTTCCGCATCAAGCCCTGTGGCGGGGCCATTCCGCCCAGGCTGATTGAGGATTTCGACATTCCCCAGCACCTGCTGGTGGCCCGGATCAGCGCTGCGCGCATGGTTTCGCCGGCCAACGAGCGCGTGGACATGCCGGTGGGCGATACCTATGTCGGCATGGTGGACCGCGATGTCTTCGACCCCTGGCTGCGCAAGCGGGCGGCGGAAGCCGGCGCCACCGTGCGCACGGCGACCTTCAAGGACCTGGAGTACCGGGACGACGGTACCGTCTGCGTGACCTATCTCGACAAGGACACCGTGGGGGAAAGGCGCCAGGTGGTGGCCCGCGCGGTGATCGGTGCCGACGGCGCCCGCTCCCGGGTTGCTGCCCGCTGCGTACCCGGTGGCGAGAAGGTGCGCACCGTCTTCGCCTACCACGAGATCGTGGAATCGCCGGCCGCCAACGATGGTGCCGACTTCGATCCGCAGCGCTGCGACGTGTGGTACCAGGGGCGGCTGTCGCCGGATTTCTATGCCTGGGTGTTCCCGCACGGGGACAAGACCAGTATTGGTGTCGGTAGCGAGCAGAAGGGTTTCTCGGCCCCGGATTCCGTGGCGAAGCTGCGTGCGGATGTGGGTCTTGCCGAGGCGCGCACGGTCCGCCGCGAGGGCGCACCGATTCCGCTCAAGCCGCTGAAGCGCTGGGATGACGGTCGCAACGTGCTCCTCGCCGGTGATGCGGCTGGTGTTGTTGCGCCGGCCTCCGGTGAGGGCATCTACTACGCCATGGTCGGTGGCCGCCTGGCCGGCGAGGCCGTGGCGCAGTTCCTCGCCACAGGCGATGCGCGGGTGCTGCGCCGGGCCCGCAAGCGCTTCATGCGCGAGCACGGCCGCGTCTTCTTCATCCTCGGCATGATGCAGCGCTTCTGGTACACCACCGACAAGCGCCGTGAGAAGTTCGTCAAGATCTGCAAGGATCCGGACGTGCAGTACCTTACCTGGCAGGCCTATACGCAGAAGAAGCTGCAGCGTGCCCGCCCGGTGGCGCACGTGCGCATTTTCTTCAAAGACGTGGCCCACCTGCTCGGCTTCGCCCGCTAGCCGGCCGCACCGGTTCCGTGGAGGGCTGGTTCGCCAGCGGGCGCGTCGTCGATGTGATCCTGCTGCTGGTCGTTCTGGAGGCGCTGCTGTCCTTCCGGCTCGGGCGCGGCACCGCCCTGTTGCCAAACCTTGCCGCCGGTGCCTGTCTGCTGCTCGCGCTGCGCGCAGTGCTCACCGGCGCTTCCGGTGCGGTGCTCGGCTTATGGCTGGCGCTGGCGGGGGTGGCGCATGCCTTCGATGTGGCCGCCCGTTTCCGGGGCGGCCAGCCTTAGTAAGCCACGGGGCCCGGCCGCTGGCGGGAGAGCTGGCGCGCTACCAGGCCGGTGCCATGCGCACCTGCTCCGGCAGCTCGTTCGACTTTACCGGCATGAGATAGAGGCGTGCGAAGATGGCACCGCCGCGCAGGGCCAGCCAGCCCCGCTGCAGCCGGCTGAAGACACCGCCCCGTGCCTTGGCCGCCTGGGTGGCGATGTTGATATCCCGCAGGCGCTCGAGGCCGCGGCGGAAGGCCGGGTTGTCTGTATCGAGCGTGAGCGGGAAGATCTGCTTGCTGATCTCCGTGGTGATGTCGAAGACCTTGTAATCGAACTCTGTCGGGTCCATGCCCAGGGCCCGGTACAGCTGGGGCCGGGTGTGGTCGCGCACGTACATGGTGGAGTAGACCGCGAGCAGGAAGAAGCGGATCCACAGCTTGTTGACGCCGCGGGTGAGGTGGGGATTCGCACGCATGATCAGGGCGAAGGCCTCGCCATGGCGGAACTCGTCGTTGCACCACTCCATGAACCATTTGAAGATGGGGTGAAAGCGATGCTCCGGGTGCCGCTCCAGGTGTCTGTAGATGGTGATATAACGCGCGTAGCCGATTTTCTCGGAGAGATAAGTCGCGTAGAAAATGTATTTCGGCTTGAAGAAGGTATAGGCCTTTTCGCGCTTGAGGAAGCCGAGGTCTACGGCAACGCCGAGGTTCTTGAGAGATTTGTTGATAAAGCCGGCGTGGCGGGACTCGTCCCGGGCCATATAGCCCATGAGGTCGGCGATATCCTTGTTGTTCACATGCTTCTGGATTTCCTGATAGAGCACGCAACCGGAGTACTCGGAGGTGACCGAGGTGGTGAGGAAATCCAGGAACTCGTCGTGGAGTTCTTCGGGGATATTCACGTCCTCGAAGGTGATCTCCTTGCGGAAATGAGGACGGTTTTCATCGCGCTCGAATTCGGCCATCATCTCGTCCCATTCGCGACGGACGGGAGAGATATCCAGCCGATCCATGGCATCGTAGTCGGTGCGGTAAAAGCGGGGTGAGAGCAGGGTTTCCTGCGTCGCTTTTTCTGTGGTGGCGGAGATGCCGGTGGCGGCGATGGTCTGACTCATGGCTTGGGATCCTCGTCAATTTCACGCGCGGTGCCCTGCGGGGAGCAATGCGAATCACTCCCAGAAGCATGGGCCAGCGGCGCGAAACTGTCAACTAAGTTTGACATTATACATGTAAAGTATAGGTGACTATACTAAGGGCCTCAAGTGAACTGCCCGCGAGCGGCGGTCGGCCGGCTCTCCTGTCGGCCCCAGGGAGGGAAGGTTATGCCAGATGGTTCCGAAAGCGTTCGTCGCCGCGAAAACGGGGGCCAGCCCACGTTGTACCACATCGGCTACGTCAGTACCCAGCGTAGGCCCATGCCGGCCGATGAGCTCCTGCAACTGCTGGAGAGTGCACGGGCCTACAACGGGGCCCGGGATGTCACCGGCGTGCTGCTGCACCGCGACAATTCCTTTTTCCAGGTGCTTGAGGGCACCGAGAGCGATGTGCGCGCGATCTTCAGCCGCGTCAACAGTGACCCGCGGCACGAGCGGCTGGAGGTGCTCTTTGATGAGCCCGCGCAGGAACGCGAGTTCGCCGACTGGCGCATGGGCTTTCTCGAGCTCGACGGTGTGGATGTGACAGCGGTCGAGGGCGTCTCCGACTTTCTCACCCGCGACCTCGACCCCCGGGAGCTGTTCACCCGCCTCTCCCGGGCCAAGCGCCTGATGCTGCTGTTCCGGCAGATGTGCTAGCGCCTGCCGCGCGGTGGCCCGCCCCGGCAGGCTGCTGCGCTGGCTTCCCGTCGGCCGCTTCTAATCGGCCGTTGAAAGACCCTGCAGCGGTGGGAAGGCGGCCAGGATGCGCGCCGCGGCCGTATCGTATTTGTCCTGATCGCGCTGCGGCTCGCCCTTCAATCTTGAGCTGGTGACGCTGCGCCAGACCGATTTCTTCATGCCCGGGTCGATCATGTCTACGACAAAAGTGCCCAGCGTATAGTGGCGAACGGTGGTCTGCGTGCGGGTCGGCATGCAGGACCAGCAGCTGTACAGGGCATAGCGGTTGTAGGGCCCCCAGCCTGCGCCGTACATGCCGCTGTAGACAGGCGTTTCGTAGGTGCGTACATCCGTTTTCTCTTCCGTGGCCAGGTGCCAGCTCAGGAGCAGGTCTGCCTTCGCCGGATCATCGACGACGGTGATGCCCTTCGCCTCCAGGGCCCGCCGGAGCGCAAGATCGACACGATCGATGGTCATGTCCGAGAGGCTGAGCGGGTTCTCGCCGCTGACATGGCCTGAGTCCCGGTACCAGGCGATCGTATCGACGGTGTTGAAATCGTAACCGGGATTGAAGTCGACCATGGGTTCTGGCGGCCCGCTGGCACAGGCGGCAAGGAGGGCGGTACAGAAAAGCGCGAGCAGCGCGTTGGTGCGGCGGCTTGCGGAGCGGGTGCTGTCACTCATGGCGGGCGTCCTTCTCTTGTCGTGGCCTAATGGTACCACCGCCGCGCGGCGCCTGGCGCGTCCGCCCGTGCCGCTGTCAGGCCGGCGCCAGGCCCGGGCCACCGGGACAGTCAGCGAGCAGCTTGAGAATGGCCTCGACATGCTGCCGCGGCGCGCCGGCCGCCGCCAGGGCAGTATCCCGCTGACGGCGCCAGGTTGCGTAATTCGGCGGCAACGCGGCTGCCAGCCGACCTTCGAGGGCCTGCAGGGGCGGCAGCAGCTGCTGTCGCCGACGGTCTACGGCGGCGGACCAGGGCTGCACCTCGCCGACAAAGAACTTCCGCACCACGGTGCGCAGCACGTCCACCTCACCGGGCACCAGCCCGCCGGGGCAAAGAGGACCGGCTGCTCCGCGCCTTGCCAGCACCGTGTCGGCGCGTGCCAGTACCTCCTGCTGCAGGGTGAGCGCGGCCAGCAGCGCCCCGCCGTCACCGCGGGCGATGGTGGACAGGAGCAGCTCAAAGGCCTGGTTGTCGGCCCGGTAGTCACCCGCCAGCCAGCGCGCGGCGAGCGCATCAAGGGTAAGCAGCGCACTGACGGGCTCGCTGCTCGTTGCTTCCGGGTAATTGCCCAGGCCCGCCGGTGCACGCCAGAAGTCCCGGAATTCCTCGCTCCCGAGCGTGGCGTTGTAGATGCGCACCGGTAGCTGCTCGCGCTTGGTCGCCACTGCCCGGTCGAGAGTCTCTGCCAGCTCGTCGCGGCCATCCTCGCGTAGCCGGTCACTGCAGGCAGGCGCAAGGCGCAGGAACTCCAGCTCCAGCAGTAGACGCTGGGACGGTGCGGCGAGGCGACCCAGGCTGCTGTTGCGCTTGCCGACGGTGACCTGAAGCGCACAGCCGCGCAGGGCGAGGAAGTCGAGGGCATCGATGCTATCTGCGGCAACCTCGAACTGTAGCGCGGCAACACGCGGCGGCAGCGGCGGGGCCGTGTTGTCCGCAGCCGGTGCCGGCGTGTCGAGGGCACCCGCGAGGCGGCTGAGGTACCGCTCGAGTGCGTCCCCGGGCCCCCGGCTGCAGCCGCCCGGGCCCGCAAGGAGGACGGCGGCGAGGGCGAGGGTTGTCAGCGCGCGGCGGGGCAGGGGCCTAGCCCGTGATGCCGAGGGCCTCGCGGGTGCGGGCCTGCCAGCTGTGCAGGTGCGCGCAGCTTTCGGGAACGGACTCCTTGATCCAGCCGGCGAATTCCATTGCCACGAGGAGGTCGATGTCGGCCAGGGTCACGCTGTTGCCCACCAGAAAGTCGCGTCCGGCCAGGGTCCTGTCGAGGGCGGGCCAGCTTTGGGCGAGCCGCGAGCGGCCACGCTCGCAGAGAGCCGGTATCTGCGTGACCTTGAAGGGGCCCGGGAGCGCCCGGTCCTCAAAGGCGGGGGTGCCGTTGCGCAGGGTCTCGGCAATCGCCATGAAAACACTCAGGAACAGGTGGTGGTCCCACGACAGGACCTGGGCGCGGGCCAGGGGCCCATCGCCGAACAGCGGCTTCTCCGGGTGCAGCGCCTCGAGGTAGTCGCAGATACCGATGACCTCGGTCATGACGGTGCCGCCATCGAGCACGAGGGCCGGGACCGTGCCGGCGGGATTGATGGCGCGGAAGCTCTCGCCCAGCTGTTCCCCTTTCATGAGGTCGATCTGAGTGGTCTCGAGCTCAATACCTTTATAGGCCAGGAACAGGGTCAGCCGCCGGGGGTTCGGGGCCGGGTCATAGGTGTACAGGTGCATGTGGTGACTCCCACGGTGACTGGGTCGGGCGCGTAGCGTAGCAGCCCCTGCGGGCCCTGTCCCGCGAGTTTCCGGCCGGCGGCCGAGTAGCTATAATGCGCGCCGACCAATAGGGAGGACACACCGTGTTGAAAAAGATTCTTGTGGCGGCCGCGGCCGGCGGCCTGGCCCTGTCGGCCCTGGCCGTTGACCTCACCGATGAGCAGCGTGCCGAGATCGCCAAGCGCCTGGAGCCCGTCGGCTCCCTGTGCCTCCAGGGCGATAGCAGCTGCGTCAAGCAGGCCGGCGGTGCCGCTGCAGCGGGCGGCGGCGATGCGATGGCGGCGGCCGTCGATGGCGAGGCCGTCTACAACGAGGCCTGCATGGCCTGCCATACAACGGGCGCTGGCGGTGCGCCGATGATCGGCGATGCCGGCCAGTGGGCGCCCCGGATCGAGAAGGGCATGGACGCGCTGCACAACAGCGGTATCAACGGTGTCGCCGGCACGGCCATGATGGCCAAGGGCGGCCGGGCGGACCTGTCCGACGAGCAGGTCGTCGCGGCCGTCGACTACATGGTTGAGAACAGCCAGTAGACCGACGAGGTTCCCCGGGGCCCGGATGCAGCCATGATGGCCGCGCGGTCAGCGGCCCTCCAGGGCTTCAGAAGCCTTCAGGTTGCCGGGTTGTGCCAGCAGAGCAGGCGGGCGGCGTCGGCCTTGATGTCGGGCGCTTCAACCCCGTGGGTGACGGGCGTCGGAGCGAGCTTCAGGAACGTCTGCGGAGAGCCGGTGACGCTCAGCTACAGCAACGTCAGCGAGGCGTGCGGAGAGCTTAAGTTCGGCAGGGACACAGCAGGCGACGGCAGCGTGTTGGCTGATGGCGAAGAGGTCATCACGGCGGCCTGTTCCAATCAGTGCCGCTAATCAGCTGAATAACGCCTGCAGCGAGGCCAGGGTCTCCTGGCCTCGCTCTCCATTGCCGCTATAGGCCCCCCGACGCCTCGAGCTGCTCTTTACTGTGGCGGGTCTTCGCTAGCTGAAGCGCACCATATGCTTGATATCGTCGCCCTTGAAACTGAGCAGCGTGGCATTCTTCCGCGTCGGCGCAAGCATGACGTCGAACGGCTCTTCGCGGATTCCGGGTCCGCGGTGCCGAAGTAGCTCTCGCCCGAATTCAGCACCGATAGCCGCTGGCAATCCCGGCAGGGCGAATGCGCCAGGGACAGGCCGCCGCGGCCGATGCCCTGCGCGTCCACGTCCCCGGTTGTCCAGCCGACGTGCGGTGTAAAATGTTCTGGGAAGGGTGGTTACAGCGTCTCCAGGGAGGCCATGGGCACGAACAGTTTCATCGGGTTGTCCGTCAGTGGCAGGAAGAAGTCGAAAGACTGGTAGAAGTCCAGTGCGTCCTGGTCTAGTACATCAAGAACCACGCCCATGGCGGGCAAGCCCTTCGGGTTGCTGGCAATCTGGTAGGCATGCCTGAGCGCAGTAACCAGTGTTTTTGCGCCCAGGCCTTGCCGATGGACCCGCCGGCCGATGCCCAGTTGCGCCAGCAGGATGACAGGAACGGGATAGCGAGGCAGGCGTGACGGGTCTGGCAGCTCCTCGCGCACTAATGTCTGATGGGCCAGGGTGTAGTACGCGGCTACGTTGGGCTTTCCTGTACTGTCTTCGGCGGTGTAGGGAAGTACAAAGGTCCGATTCAGGTTCAGCGCCATGTTCTTCGCCGCATAGCGGCGAAGATATACGTTGATGGCTTCCTTGCCGCAATCAAATGTTCTGACATTGACCGTGCGTGGATCCAGTGGCAAAAACTCAACGGTCGGCATTCAGCACGAGGCCTTCCTGGTCAAGGGCTTGTGCTGCCTTACGCAGCTTGTCAGTTGGCGTTGGCGGATTGTCACAGGCTTCGCAAAAAGCGTCGAACTGCGCGTTGGTCAATTGCATGCTGCTGTAGGCTTCCAGAACCTCGGGCGCATGTTGCTTCACCAGCTGGGTGACATAAGCCTTGATGCTGGTTAAGCCCGACGCACGCGCGGCGCGCTCGGCCAGTACATAGGTTTCTTCATCCCACTGCATTTCATAACGCAAGACTTTGGGCATGGTTAGCTCCGATATTTTTCTACGGAATAAATCCGTAATTGCATGAATTATTACGGGGTTTATCCGTAGAAGCAAGAAGGGTGTTCAGGGGGTTATTGGGGGGACTCGGGGCTGCTGGCCCTGTTGGCGGGCCTGCTTGGCTTCGTCGGCCTGCGTCGTCTTCCGCGAGCCCGGTCGCTTTGAACCGTTAGGCCCCCGGTGATCCGGGGGTGCCTCAGCTCCTTATTGCTCGCCGGCGTCAGTCAAACAGCGCCTGCAGCGAGGCCAGGGTCTCCTGGCCTCGCTCGCTGTTCTTTTCTTTATCCGCCTCGGTGCCGCCAATACGCTCGAGGTCATCCTGCGGCAGTTCGTCGAGGAAGCGGCTCGGTGTGCTGTCGATCTTCTCCCCGTACTGGCGCCGCTGACGGGCCCAGGTCAAAGTCAGCGTTTCCCGGGCGCGGGTGATGCCCACGTAGGCCAGGCGGCGCTCCTCCTCGATGGCGCCGTCATCGAGGCTGTTGCGGTGCGGCAGCAGCCCCTCTTCCATGCCGATGAGAAACACGTGGGGGAACTCCAGCCCCTTGGCGGCGTGCAGGGTCATGAGTTGTACCGAGCTCTCGCTGGCGCGCTCTTCCTCCTGCTGTTCCATCAGGTCGCGGAGCAGGAGCTGTGCCACCGCGTCTTCCAGGGAGCAGTTTTCCCGGCGCATGAGTGAACCCAGGCTCTCTACCAGGAACCACACATTGCGCATGCGGCGCTCCGCCACGGTCTCGTCGGAGCTCTGCTTGAGCAGCCAGTCCTCGTAGCGGATCTCCCGCAGCAGATCGCGCAGGGCATCGGTGCCGCCGCTCTCGCGGGCCGCGCGGCGGGTGCGTGCGAGGAGGGCGGTGAACTGGCGCAGCCGCTCCGCCGTGGCCGTGGGCACCGCGGCACCGTCACAGGCCCGGGCCAGGCTGGTGCCCCCTGCGGTGGCCGCCTGCCCGAGTGCGGCGAGGGTCGTTGCACCCAGGCCCCGGCGCGGCGTATTGGCGGCGCGCAGGAAGGCGTTGTCGTCGTCCGGGTTGATGAGCAGGCGCAGGTAGGCCATGACGTCCTTGATCTCGTTGCGGGCGAAGAAGGACGTACCGCCGCTCAGCTGGTAGGGCACCTGCTGGCGCTGCAGCACCAGCTCCAGGAGCCGGGCCTGGTGGTTGCTGCGGTAAAGGATGGCGTAGTTACCCCAGCGGGTGCGCTTGCGCAGGTTGTGGTCAACGATCTCCGCTACCACCTGCTCCGCCTCCGCGTCCTCGTCGGCGCACTGCATCACGCGCAGCGGCTCCCCGGGGCCCAGGTCGCTCCAGAGTGACTTCTCGTGCAGGTGCGGGTTGTTCGCGATGAGGGTATTGGCCGCGTGCAGGATGCGCGTGCGCGAGCGGTAGTTCTGCTCGAGCTTGATCACCCGCAGCGCCGGAAAGTCCTGCCCCAGCTGGCCGAGGTTTTCCGGCCGGGCGCCGCGCCAGGCGTAGATGGACTGGTCGTCGTCGCCCACGGCGGTGAGCGCGCCGCGGGGGTCCACGAGCTGGCGCACCAGCAGGTACTGCGCCTCGTTGGTGTCCTGGTACTCGTCCACGAGCAGGTAGTGCACCTGTTCCTGCCAGCGCTGCCGCGTCTCCGGGCAGCGCCCGAGGAGGGCCGTGGGCAGGCAGAGGAGGTCGTCGAAATCCACGGCGTTGAAGGTGCGCAGGGCCTCGTCGTAGCGCTCGTAGGCGCGCGCCGCCAGCAGGGCGGTGGCGTCCTCCGCGGCACTGGCGGCCGCGGCCGGTGCAAGGCCGGCGTTCTTCCACTGGCTGATGCGCTGCATGATCACCGGCGCAGGGTCTGCCGCGCGAGCCTGTTCACCGGCCAGGAGGTCCCGGAGCAGCGCCAGGCTGTCGAGGTTGTCCATAATGGAAAAGCCGCGGCGCAGCCCCGCCTTGCCGAGCTCCGCGCGCAGGATGCGCAGGCCCAGCTGGTGGAAGGTGCTGATGGCCAGGCCCTCGGCCTGTTCCCGGGGCAGCAGCCGCCCCAGGCGCTCGCGCATCTCCCGGGCGGCCTTGTTGGTGAAGGTCACTGCTGCGACCCGGTCTGGCCGGAGACCGCACTCGCGCACCAGGTAGGCCACCTTGCGGGTGATCACGCTGGTCTTGCCGCTGCCGGCGCCGGCGAGGACGAGGAGCGGGCCGTCGATGTAGCGGACGGCGTCGCGTTGGGGGGGGTTGAGGTCATTCATCGCGTTGGTGTGTTTCAGCTGAAGAATGTGACGACGCGCACAGGTGTTGAATAGCTGACGCTCTGTTAATGGCCTGTTAATTCCGAGTCCGGACTTGACTTGTTAAACTTTTAAAGAAATGAGAGGAAGTGTCATGACGTCAGACAGCCCGCTCAAAACCGGCACGATCGGGGGCAACCCCGGTACTACGGTGCTGATCGTCGAGGACGACTTCGCCAACAAATACCTTTGCGAAGCTCTGCTTCGCGATGCGGGGTTCCGCGTAACCTCGGTAAGTAACTGCACTGAGGCCAAGCGCATTCTACGCCGCTTCCGCTTCAGTGTCGTGCTGCTGGATCTTGGTCTCCCGGATGGCGACGGGATGGAGTTGCTCCCCGAGCTGCGCCCGAGCCAGGCAGCCCTGATCATGACCGTGCGCGGCGAGCCGGAGCAGCGCGCCAGGGGCCTGCGCTCCGGGGCGGTGGATTACATCGTCAAACCCTTTCATCCGGACGAGTTAATCTGGCGCGTAGAGCGGGCGAGAGTCTATCCGGACCCCAGACGCCTCGGGACGGCGGATCATATTCTGTGGCGTGGCTTCGCGCTCCATCCTGAGCACCGGGAATTTCATGCGCCCGGGGGGGGGGTTATTCGCCTCACGGCGGGCGAGACAGAAATCCTCGGCAGGCTGCTTCGACGCAACACCGTGGTGGCCCGTGAGGTCCTCGCCGACGCTGTCTCAAGCGGCTACGGCAGCGGCCGTTCCGTATCAGTGCTTGTTTCCCGGCTTCGTCGCAAATTGCGGGCCACCACTGGCTTCGAGCACATCGAGATCCTGGCTATCCAGGGCAGCGGGTATCATATTCAATGGACGGGGTCACAATGATCCACGTCCTGCTTCTGCTAGCGCTTCTGGCCGGCTTTCTGTCGGCGGGGCCCGACGCGAAGGCGGAACCCGCACGGTATTACGCCGCCGATTATCTGCACGATATCGAGGGCGGGCAGACGGTGGCTGAAGCGATCGCCGGAGCCGGTCGCGCATGGCGTTCCGGCACTGCCCCCTCCGGGCACCTGGAGGGGGCTCTCTGGGTTCGTTATAGGGCGGCAGCGCTTGCCGATGAGGCTCCGGTCGTCGTCACGATGGGAGACTGGTGGGTAGATTCAGTGAGCGCCTATCTTGTTGGCTCATCGGGCGGGGTGGTCCGGCGGCTGGCGGCGGTTGCCGAGCCCGGCTTCTACACGCCCCACGCCTTTCGCCTGCCGACTGACCTCGCACCCGGGACACAGCTGGTTTTCCGCCTCGCGTCGGAAACCGCCATAAGGCCGCAGCTGTCTTCCTTTTCTCCGACAGCTTTCGTCAAGCTGCTGGAACAGCGCCGTCTCCTGGCTGTGGGCGCACTCGGTGGCATGGGGGTCTGTGCTCTGTTTCTCGCGATCGCGGCGATAGTGCTTCGGGCCCCATCGGCCGCCTGGCTCGCCCTGGCGACGGTCGGTTTGCAAGCCTACGTCATACTTGATGCCGGCGCCCTGCCGGGCAGCTGGCTGGTGCAGCTGCATGGTGATTTTGCTGTATGGAACCCGCTTTACATGCTGCCCGTTGTCATCGCCATGCTGGGTATGCTGAGAACCGCGTTCCCCCTTGCGCAGCACTACCCGTGGCTGGAGCGTGTGTGTCTGGGCGGGCAGGGGCTGCTGATTACCTGCTGGGTCGCTGGCCTGGCCGGCGGAGGGCGATGGCTGCTGGTGATCACCAACGTGTCGGTGCTCGGTGTGTTGCTTGTCATTCTGCTGACTTTCGCTCTGTTGATTAAGCGGGGGCAAAAATGGGCTGGCCTGGGCCTGTGTTCCGCCCTGCCACTCGGCCTTGTGGCGCTTCTGCGCAGCCCTCTGCTCTTCACTGAGCGCTCGGTAGGCGGCTGGGACCAGGTGCAGCAGCTGCTGCCCTTTGCCACCGTACTGCTATGCATAGCCCTGCTTTTGAGCCGCTTTTTGACAGAGATCGACGAGCGGCGGCGTATCGGCCGGGATCTCGCCAGTGTTGAAGCTGACGCCCGGCGGAAGCTTGAGCGAGAGGTGCGTCGCCGGACCCTGGAGGCGGAGCGAGCCCGCCTGGCGGCAGAGAAACTGGCGCGCGTGAAGGATCGTTTCATGGTGGCCGTCTCGCATGACCTGCGCACGCCGCTGGCGACCATCGTCGGTGTTGTTGAGCTTCTCGAATCGGGCGCCGATGACCTGAGTGCGGACCGGCAGCGCGGCATGCTGCGGCGCGCTTCGCGATACATCCTCGATGTGATCGAGGATCTGACCCTCTACGAGCGCCTTAAGTCAGGCTCTCAGCGCCCGTCTTCTAACCAGTTTTCACTGGTTGGGATTGCCGAGGATATCGAGGGTCTCCTGGGCGAAAGGGCGGCCGATAACGGCGTGCTACTGTCGATCGACATACCGCCGGGGCTGCCTGACGTCGTATGCGACCGGCGCTACGTATCGCGGATACTGGTCAACCTGACGACGAATGCGTTGGCAGCGACGTCTTCCGGTGGGGCAGTGCAGTTGGATCTTGCTTTGCGACAGGGCGAAACGGGCCGGGAACTCATGATGACTGTGGCCGACGCGGGCCGTGGGCTTGCCCCGGAGGCGCTAGCCGCCCTTCGTAGTGGGGATGTCGCAGGCTACGGGTTCACGGTAGTGGGTGACCTGGTCAACGCGCTTCAGGGCAGGCTGTCAGTCGACAGTGAGCTGGGCAAGGGGACAACCGTCATCGTTACCATACCGGTAGAAATAGCCACGGCTAGCGAGGACTTGGACCCCGCGAATGCGCTGCTCGAGGTCCAGCGTGTACTGCTGGTGGAGGATGTGCCGGAAAACCAGTTGATCGGCTCTGCGATGCTGCGTTCCTTCGGGCTGCAGGTCGTAGCCGTCGCATCGTTACGGGAGACGCGGGAGGCGCTTGCCGAGGGAAGCTATGACGTGCTGCTGCTCGACCGCCAGCTCCCGGACGGCGACGGGCTGGCCGCACTCGAGGAGCTGCGCGCGCTTTGCCGCAGCCGCTTTTACTACCCGCGCTGCGTACTCGTCACGGCGGATTCCAGCGCCGAGGCGCGGGACAGCGCGCTGAACAACGGCTTCGACTCCCTGCTCTTGAAGCCATACACGCTGCGGCAGCTACGTGATGCGCTCGCTGGTGGCTCCGGCCGCCTCCCTGACGTGCCCGCGGTAGGCCACCGTAACTACCTCGACCTGCTCGCTCCAGAGCAGCGGAGGCAGGTGCTGCAGGGCTTCAAGGCAACAGCGGGCGAGGTGCAGGACGCGCTGCGGCTTGCGCTCAAGTATGATGACGTCGAGCTTGCCCTGTCGGCCAGTCACCGCCTTGTGGGCAGCGCTTCTGCCGCGGCCCGCGAGCGGCTTGCTGAGCAGGCACGTGCGGTAAATGACCACCTGAGGCGCGATCATCGCCTCGACCGTCACGGCCTGGAACAATTGCTGTATAGGCTGGCCGCCAGCGTGGAGGGGGTGGCGGTCGAACAGGCAGCTCTCTGACGCCGCGCTGCACGCAGCAGGGGGCCAGCACCCTGGGCGTCCCGTCCTGACCGAGCCGTTATCGCAACAGTCGGCCTTTGCGAAAGGGCGTCGGCCTTGAAAAATAAAAGCCCTGGAAGCTCCGGCAGCCATGCTTTGCGAGTAAGTTCAGCTGCGCCCGAGTTTCAATGCCTTCCGCTGTTACGGACAGGCCGAGCTCTATCGCCAGCTCCAGCATCGCGGCGATCACCGCGTAATTTTTGTCGCAATAGCCCGCCTGCGCCACGAAGGATCGGTCGATCTTGATGCCATCGATGGGCAGCTGGACGAGATGCGTGAGAGATGAATAGCCGGTGCCGAAATCATCCAGGATGATCCGGAAGCCGAACTCGCGCAGCAGGTTGAGACCCGCCGTGACCGCAGTGGGGTTGTCGGCGATTGCCGTTTCCGTGACCTCGAGCTTGCAGCGCTCCCGGGGCAGCCGGCTTTGGGCCAGCAGCTCCGCGAAGCGGGGGATGAAGTCTGGCTCCGTGAACTGAACAGGGCTCAGGTTGATCGCAACCGTGGAGTCCTGACCGAGGTGCTCGAGCAGCCCAGCCTCGCAATCCCGTGCTACCCGGGAGAGGAGCCCGAAGCCGAGCGGATGTATGAGGCCCGTTGCCTCGGCCCAGGGGATGAACCGGTCGGGCCCCAGGGTTCCCCGCCGCGGGCATTCCCAGCGCAGCAGGGCCTCTGCTCCGAGCACCCGGCCGCGCTCATCGTGTTCGGTCTGGTACCAGGGGCGAAATTCGCCGTGGAGCAGCGCAGCTTCTAGGTCGCCCGACCGGGTAGGGCTTGCTGCCGTAGCTCTGGGGATATCGCCAACGGCGTTGTCCATGCTAGTACCGACCATCAAGGATGCCCAGAGTGTGGCGGCAGCGGTTTAACCGGTGGTCAACATTACGTTGCAACGCAGATAACTCGAGTGAGGCTAGCTTTTCTCTTGTGACGCAAATCACAAAATGACCAGGGAAGCGCGTGGGACCTTACCGCTGTATGAGAGTCGGGCTCACTGCGGGAGGTGCATGTATGAGGGGCCGCCTTTCGTTGGCTTTTTTCCACCTTGATGAAGTCCAGTTCAGCGCCGTAATCCCCTGCTCAGTCGGCAAGAGGCCTCGAGACGAGCTTTTGGTCGATTGTCCCGGCGGACCTTGCTCGGGGAGCCATGCCGCTGCGCTACGCTCAGGCCCTCAGGCTGCGGGCAGCCGGATAGCGCTGCTTGGACAACGTCGTGCGGAAAAATTCAGATTGTTAGGCGGCTCTTCATCCCCTGTTAACTCTCTGTTAAGAGTCTTCCGGTGAAATACCCGTCCCGAAACTATCCCCACATCCGGATTGGAGAATCAACAGATGGTAATTGGCACATTGTCATTCGCAACCAAACGGGGCCGGCTGCGCCAAACCTGCGGGGTATTGTTGGTTGCGGGCTTATGGGGCATAGCTAGCCCATCGCAGGCGGGCTGTCCAGCGACACAAGCGCCAGAGGGATCTGGAACCTCCACCGATCCATATCTAATCCAAACAGTTAATAATCTTTACTGGATGTCTGAAGTAGGGGACGGATTCGGTTCCGGGCAGTTGTCTGATGCGAGTACCTCGGCGGTTTATTTGAAGCAAACTCAAGACATTGATGCCGCATCAATCAACGAATGTCCCGATCCTTGGAATTCCCCTCAGCTAAAAGGCATTTACGATGGGGATGGTCATCGGATTTCAAATTTGACGGCATATAAAAATGGCAACGCATTGGGCCTTTTCGGAACTCTTTTGATCGCGAGTGATGCGGGCATCAAGAATTTGGTCCTCGAAAATTTTACAGTTGGAGATGAGGATGCTCGGGACGTGGGGGGGATTGTATCCAGTGTCGCATATGCTACCGGCGCATCGGACCCATCAGAGCGAGCTCTCAGTTTCTCAAGGCTTAAATTAATTTCTTCAACGCTTAAGACTACGGACTTTAGCGGCAAGATTGGTGGGATTATCTCGTATCTCGGCCCGCCTCCCACTGGCTCTGGAATCAGTGTGGAAGTTACACTGGAGGAGCTTGCCGTTGTTGATACCACGATGGAGACAACCAGCTCTGGAACTCCCGCTGTGGGCGGACTGGTGGGCAACGTTCAAGGCCTGCAAGACTTTACGCTAAAAAATGCTTATGTCGATGCAAGCCTGATAGCCAATTCTAGTGGCAATGCAACCAGAACAGGTGGGCTAATAGGTTGGCTCGATGGCGATGCTACCGATCCAAATGTTCCGAGTGGTGATGTAGAAAAGAGTTATGCGGTTCTGCGGGATGGAGTTGGCTCGAACACTCGACCTAGCAGCATTGCGTTATTCGGGTCATTTTCGACTTCAGACTCCGACATGGATTTGACGTTTCAGCATCTTTATCTGGAGAGTGCCGACGAGGATGTAGGCGATACCTCTGGCTTAACGTATGCCAGCACCAGAGTCAGTGCAGCTGATCTTTTGGATGATGCCACATTCAGTGGGTTTGATTTTACAGCCTCTGGTCCTTGGCGCATTAATTCTGCCGTCAATGACGGCGCACCCTACCTCAGCTGGGAGTTTCCTGATCCTGAGGTTACGGTCGACACTTCACCTGTCCCACCTGGCGCTGGAATCTCTGTCACTCCGAGCGATAACCCAATCACCGTTGTATTGGGACAAACGCAATCTTTGGATATCACCGTCAACCCGGGTTATGCCCTCCAGATTGACCCGGCATCCACCTGCGCAGGCAGTTTGACCGGAAGCACTTACCAGACGGAAGCACTCACCGAAGACTGCACCGTCAAGATCAATGCCTTCAATCATGGCGATGCGTTTGTTGATGGTTCGGTAGAAGTAGAAGACGCGGCGCCGAACAGTGGCGATGGCAACAATGATGGTGTGGACGATGCCGACCAGGTCGAGGTGGCATCCGTTCTGTTGGATTCTGATTCCGGCTCGGCTGTATATGCAACGGTCGAATCCCTTGGTGGCCGCCCGCTCGTCGAGGTCTCGACTAGTTCGATTGACACCGACAACTTCGCTTCTTTGCCCGGTCTTCCCGAGGGTTCTGAGGCGGTGCTGGGTATGCTCGAGTTCAAAGCTCTACAGGTAGCAAATGGGGGCACAGAGACCTTCAAGGTCACCGTGCACTCCGACGCCGCATTGGAGGGTGTCTTGAAATGGAATAGGGTTGCCGACCAATGGGACTCGATTGGTACGGTGAGTGGGCAATCTGTCACCTTCTACATCACAGATGGTGGACCATACGACCGCCACGGTTCAGCCGATGGCGAAATCCTTGACCCCATTGTCCCGCTGACGTCGGTCTCGACCTCCGGAGGCGCCAGCGGTACTGCCAGCGGTGACGCGTTGGCGGTGCCGACCACCTCGCGCTCTTTACTGGCGCTGATGGCGGCTTTGATGCTGGGGTTGGTATTCCTGCAAAGGGCCGCCCGTCATCAACAACAACGGCTTTAATCACGCTCAGCTGGTTGACTCAAGCCCGGGCCGCCAATGGCCGGTTGTTTGGGCTGTGTCTGCATTGTATGACCCATTCGTTTGAGAGCGCACTGTTTCAAGCGAATTAAGGAGGATTCTCATGATGAGGAATAGAACAATTCGAAACATCGCCTTTCTTTTCGCCATAGGATGGGGCGGGACCGCACAGTTCGCGACGGCGCAGACGGTGCCTGGTGGCGATTTTGACCGCCCTACCTTTATTGATCTGGAGATCCAGGAAGCTGTATCGATAGCGTGTGATGAAAGACTGGATTTCGGTGTGCTAGCGATTGCGCCCACTCGGGCAAGCGCCGCAACGATTACGCTTGCCCCCGTATCGGGCGCTGAATCAAAGACTACGGAAGGATCAATATCCGGAGGAAGTCCAATCGCGTGTGTTATCTCGGGCGCCCCGGGTGACAACCACGTCCAGGTCGCGGCGAACGGCGTAGTGTTCGAGGGGCCAGACACCCCAATATCCCCGACGTTCTCAGGGGACGTTTTTTTTTCTGGCAGTAGTGCTGGCGATAGTAACGTGATCATCCAATTGACTCACAGTGGTTCAGCATTCGATGGCACCAGCAGCAGCAATTTCGTATTGCAGGGGGATGGAACTGGGACTGTTTTCATTGGCGGGGAGGTAACGGTTCCGGCAGAGCTTGGCGCTAACGACATCGGGGTATTAGAGGGCTTTGTGGGTTTGGCGATAGATATCTTTGAAACGACCGCGAGCAATTAACGGTCAATTCTCGGCAGATCTGTCGATTCGTTGAGAGGTAACCGGTCTTACGGCCGCAAAGGGTGATCCAACAGTGAAATGTAGACGTGACATTCAGGCTAGGCTCGGGGCCTTAGTCTTGCTAGCCCTTGCCTTTCCCCAGGTCGTGGTGGGCCAAACAGCCAGCGATTCTGCGTCAGCCTCGGTGACACTGGAGCAAGGGGTCAGTGTGTCCTGCACGGACTTAAGCTTTGGAACCATTACATTCGGAGACATGACTGAGACAAGCGTGACGGTGGCGGTAGATCCGGACACAGCCGAGGTGACTGCGTCGGGAGCCGCTAGCGTCAGCTTAAGCGGAGGCGCGCCAGCCGAATGCACGGTCACTGGTTCGTCAGCCGGGTCCGTGCAGGTGTTTATCGACGGCGCTATCGTTGGAGGTGCAACTTCGATCATTGTGCCAATGGCTGGATCGGGGCCGGAGCAATCTCTCGAAGCCGTGGCATTCGCGTTGGATGGTTTCAACCCAGTCGGCGTGTCAGGCGGCACTGCTTCTTTTTTTATTGGTGCTGAAGTTGCGATCCCCAGCGGTCTCACGGCCGACGATCTTGGTGCGTACTCCGGAACCATGAACGTTAGCGTCCAGGAGCAGTAGGCAGTTTTCTGCATTTTGCCCTGAGCGTCATGTTTTTCGTGGTGCGGTGTCCGTCAGGCAGCGTCAAAGAAAAACTTCAAACGTGGACCATGTGATCAAACTTATTATGAAACCAATATCGAGAGCGGTTTTTCTTGCGGGTGCTTTTATATCGAGCTCATTATCAGCACAGACAACGACGCACACATCTCAACTGGAGGTCACGATTGGGATCATGGGTGCAGTCAGTGCTAGCTGCACCAAGGCAGTAAACTTTGGCGTCCTCCGCCTCCAGCACGACGTGCTCGGTGGCATTGAGTTGCCAGCGAGTGGAGTGATCCGACTAGGCCCCAATGGCTTGGAGCTGAATGGAGCCACTGGTATCAGTGAGGTTCACCCAGGCCATCTGGGTGAGTGTACGGTGCTTGGAGTTCCAGAGAACCGCACATCTTTCGATTTCACTTTTAGGGCCAATAGCTCGTTCCCGTTCGATTTGGCGGGGCAGAATGGCGCTTCCGGGCTGCGGATGCCAGATAGTCCCGTGTCCGGAATTCAGGTAATAGATCTGTTTTCAATTGGTGATGGCGGAGAGAGGTCACTCGGCGACCCTGATTTCATCGCATACACGGAGGGCGATAGGTTCCCTTTTACATACAAGATTGGCGGAACATTGGTATTACCAACAAATTTCGTTCAGGAAAACATGGGTGGATACGGCGGAACAATAGAGGTTGTACTAGAAGACAATTTATAGGTAGTGCCTGCTGCAACGTGCCTACATGAGGCATAGAGCGGTTGGCGACGGGTAATTCATTACTCAGCGATTACTGACCATTCAGAGGCAACGTGAGCATGGCTCTGAGAGAGGTCTGTTCTCTTCTCTTCACGCCATACCGCAACAACAATCATCGGCCGCCACGGAAGAGGGGGGCGAGTTGGACCGGCAGCTGGATGCCTTGCGTTCCCCAGCGGAGCATCCCCTTCGGGTGGTGAAGCGCCAGTTCGGCATTACAACGCAGCGATACCGGGACCAGGCAAAAAACACGTATCGTCTGCAGGGATGGCCTGGTGTCCGCGACTACAGACAGTGTGCTGCTTGAAGTTTTCACCACCAGATCAGACGTTCCTTAGGATCTTTTCTTCCTGGAGATAAATAAGTCATGGAATGTACTCTGTTCAATAATAGTGCGCGCGGGAAAAGGTCCAAACTGAAAGAGTTGATTGGTCTCGATAAAATCAAAGCGCAAAGCCTGTTGAAAGCTTTATCATTGACTGGGGGGCTCCTTATTTTTTGCCTACCACGCTACGGGCTCGCGATCTCAGTTTCTGTCAGTGACACAGTGGTGGTTCTGGATTCGCGTCACAGGTCTGGTGAAATCCAACTGCTCAGCATGACGCCTTCTCCCGTGGAGTTCGAAATCACTCCTATTGATGTCCCTGAAGGTGCTCTTGATGGGAGCGACTATCTACGGTGGTCGCCGCCACGAGTGTTAGTTCCGGCCAATCGGGGTCGGCCGCTGCGGATGGTTTTTAGACCACCCGCGGATCTCCCCCCTGGAGAATATATTGCTCGCTTGGCGGTGAAATCTCGTCAAGTCGATTATCAACCTGATTTCGACGGGCCCGATAAAAGTACGGGGGCGGATGAAACGCGGTTCTCGGTAGGGGTGGCGATTCAGCCCGTCCTACCGCTCACAGTGTATATCCGTCATCAGATAGAGCAGCCGGAGCTGACAATTAGTGCATTTATGCCTGCGCCCAACCAGGAGAATGCTCACGGCCATTTTCTGGTCAAAAAAAATGCTGGTGACGTCAGTTTCATTGGGACAGTTTCGATGGTGGGACAGAATTCCGGTGAGATCCTATCAAAAGGCCGATTACGTATTAGCCAGACGGCGTCAGAGCGGCGCGTTCGTGTGCCGCGTCGAGAAGGCGAGGGGGTGCTTGGCGAGCCAGTCTGCCTCTACCTCTGGGATACATACCCGCCTCGCGGTCGCCCTGTCAAAGAGGTGTGTGGTGAGTGACACGCAGTTTTTCGCCAGGGTTATGTATCAAAGTATTAATTGCTGTCGCCTCCATTTCGGTGGCAAATTTAGCGTTTGCGGGTGTCTCGGCTTTAGCTGAGGACGTTGGTCACACTGATTGGTTGCTTGTAGAAACCTCGCTCAATGGTCAGCTGCTGCCAGATTTTCAAGACGCAGCAAGATTGCCCAATGGAGAGCTATTCCTGTCGGTCGAGCCGCTTATACGCGCCGCCGAAGGGCGTTTCGAGTTCTCACCGCACGAGATTATCCAGATTGGACTTGGTGTAGGCAGTTCAAATGTAGAAATTGATATCGCGGAGAAAAAACTTTTAATCGATGGTGAAGTGCGGGATTGGCGCCAGGGCGATATTGATTATCGTGACGGACAGTTGTTCATGGGAGAGCGTACACTTTCGGATTTGTTCGGACTCAGTGTCACGTTTAACGAGGGGGCAATGCGTGTTGACGTGCGGAGCGCTCGTCCGTTGCCAGCAGATGCTCGCCGGCTAAGGGAACGACGCTGGGAGCGCTTCGGTCGGGGGGGCATGGAGACCGACGTCTATTACACAAATCTTTATACCCCTTATAAACTGTGGGGCACGCCTCGGGGTAACGTGGGGGTGTCGACCAACAGTGGCGAAGGGACTTCTGGCGCAAGCAGTACGGTCGCTGGGGAGATCAATGTTGAGGCGGGTTTCCTGACTAACCAGATTTTTGTCGCCGGGAATGACCAGGATGGCGTCAGTAACCTGAGGTGGACCGGGAGGCGATTTTCTCCGGAGGGCGAAGCTTTTGGTATTCCTGGGCTATACAGCGCAGAAATCGGGGACATTTCTCCGTTGCGACTGCCACTGTTGGATAGTATTCAACGCGGCCGAGGGGTGTCTTTCAGTACCACTCCAACTTCGCGCCCCGACCTCTTTGATGTCACACGTATTGAAGGGGATGCCCTGCCCGGCTGGGACGCTGAACTATATCGAGGTAATGAACTAATTGACTTTTTGGTTGTTGGCGACGATGGGCGTTATAACTTCGATGACGTGACGCTGGGTTTTGGTGCCAACGATTTTAGAGTCATGTTGTATGGCCCTCAGGGAGAGGTCGAGGAGCGTGAAGTCAGCCAGATCATCCCCGATGGGCAAATGCTACCCGGAGAAATTCATTTGCGGGGAAGCTTCCTTCAATCGGGCCAGTCGGTCTTTGGTCGTACTAATAACGAACAATCGACAGGTGAGCAGATAGCGGTCAGAGCAGATTTCGGGCTGAGTTCAAGGCTCTCTGCGGGATTGATATTGAGCGCAAACCATTCATCAAGTTCAGAATTTAGTCAGTTATATCCCGGAGCGCCGGAGAGAGCAGGTGAGACGCAAGATTCAAGCGACCATAATATCGGTTTGATCCTCAGCCCTGCATTGAGTCGCCTGCGTAGCGAATTTGTCTTAGTTCATCAGAGCCACGGCGCGAACGCCGCAAACGTTGGGTTTGGTTTTACCGTCGCTGATACTGCGATAACAGGAAATTACAAGTTCTACGAAAAATCATTTGTTAGTGACGAGAGGTTCATAGGTGGGGAGCCTATTAGCAGTCGTCTAGAGCTGGGAGCGAGGGGGCAACTGGGGCAATTGGGGTCTTTTAGCATTGGGTCTCTAGGTTTCACCTACAGGCGGGATCAGTTATCCAAGGGTAGTATTCGGGAGGAGTATGACCTTATTTGGCGCAATAAATGGGGGGCGATGGATTTTTCCCAAAACATTAATCGCTTCCAGCGCCAAGGTGTGAAGAGGACCAACTATCGCTTGCTCGGATCGTATCGGCGTGGGGCAATGCGGAGTCGAATACAGGTGGAGTCGTTGGGGAAAGAATTTGATGATTTATTCGATAATACAAATTTCTCCGGTTCCATGGATTACAGATTTAAAAATGGCAGCACACTAAGTGGTAGTTTCCGATACAGTCTTAATGCCGGTGCTTATGCGGCAAGTTTGCGATTCAGTGATGAGCTTCCTATCGGAAGACTGAGTGCATCCGTCAGCAGCACCGACCAGGGGCAATGGGCAGCGGGGCTGTCGTTAACATTCGGGCTTGGAATAGAGGGGGAATCGCGTATATCCCTCATGCGTCCTGAGCATTCCTACCTAGGCGCGGTAGCGATCACGGCCTTTGAGGACCAAGCAATCGATGGTGAGTTTGAACCGGACGAGGATAGGGCACTGGAGAACGTTAGTTTTCTGGTAGACGGCCGTCCTTTTCCTGCGGCCACTGACGAGCATGGTCGAGTTCTAATACCGTCTCTACCGGTTGATCGACCTGTCTCGGTTGCTGTTGATCGTGGAACGCTTGACGATCCGTTCCTTACCGCCTCACGTTCACGGTTCCAGCTCCAAGCGCGGCCAGGGGTTACGCATCAGGTCGATCTGTCATTCTTGGATAGTGCGGTAGTAGCGGGCAAAGTTGAGTTAAGTGATCAGCCTGCCGCTGGAGTTCAGGTCGTAGCCCGGAAGCTTGATGGTATGGCTGTAGAGACTACACGGTCACTTAAGGACGGCTATTTTATTTTCGATTCCCTTAGCCATGGAAACTGGCAATTCGCGGTTCTCGAAGAGACGGTACCTTCCGGTCTGGAGAGTACTGCCCCTGTGCTGTCGCTCGATCCTGGGAGCGTGCATGACGGTTTAGAGATCGATATTTTTCGGGCTGTAGACGGGCAACATACGGTCGATGAAAACTAACCACTACTATTCCCCCACATCCAGCACAGCGGTGGCTGGTCTGTGGTTGTTGCTTTGTTCGATTGGTTTGATTTCAGCAGACAGCGTGTTGGGTGAAGATTGCCCCGGAGTCAACGCACAATTCAGATCGGATCTGGTCTTGGGGACGGTGCGGACGCAAGCAGGTCAATCAGGATTTTTGGAGTTACATCCGATGTATGGCATTTCGACGAGTATAGATAGTGTGGTGCATCAGGGGCCTTGGGGTGGTGCAACGTTGATGGTTTACGGACCATCTGAAGCTCGCCTTCTACTTGAATTGTCTCTACAGGAAATCTCGCAACATCACCGTGGTAGGCTCCAGTTCGCTGAGCTTATTGCCGTCGTGAACGGTGAAACGCGAAGGTTGGATCCGGCAGGGGATTTTGTCGAGTTAGAATTTCCGGAGCATAAAAGAGCTGATGGTCAGGCAGAAATCCGATTGGATATTGGTGCAGTGGTTTCTTTTCGCCACAGCAACTTCCGGGAGGAGGCTCGTTACAGTTTGACTGGGCACTGTCTATCAGTGCAGGTGGAATAGCTAAGCATAAGTTAGCATGGCGTGTTTTGTAGAGGCAAGCAGTGCGATTTTTCTGAATCGCTCCGGAATCTCCAGAAACTCCTGAGCCGTTTTATTTTTTCCTGCTTATATTTCAACAGGTGGTAGCTCGTTATTCGAGCCATGACGCCGCTGAGTGTTATGGAAAAACGCAAAGTAATTCAACGCATCAGCTCTGGCCTTATTCTGATTTGCTTAGATCTTCCGCTTGATTCGCCCCCGGCGCGTCACAGGTGGTGATTCTTCGCATTATCGGAGAACTCACGGTGTCATCCTATTTTAGCGGCTCCTTCCGCGATGAGCTGCCGGTGACACTCACCTATCAGGAACTTTGACGCGTAATGGTGACGAACGTGGAGCAAATGGATGACAACAAAACCAGTGCGCTGGCAGCGGTTGCGGCCATGCTGGGCCGAGGGGCGCTTGATGACGCAGCGGCACGGACAGATGCCTTGCTGGGGGAATACCCGCACTGCGAGCGGGTCAGAAACCTCTGCGGGGCCGTGCGGTTTCATCGCGGCGATGCAGAGGGCGCGGAGGCCTGGTTCAAGGAGGCACTGGCGATTGCACCTGACTTCCCGCCAGCCCTCAGCAACCTCGGCAACCTGCGATGGACGGCCGGGCGGTTTGCAGATGCGCTGTCTCTCTATGCGCGTGCGCTGAGTCTCGACCCTGCGTTGGGAGATGCCCGCCGGGGACTTGGTATAGCGCTTGGCATGATGAGCGGGCCCGAAGCGCTGGCATCCTTCCGTGCGCTCGAGGCGCAAGGCTCCCTTACTCCGCCCCTCCGGCTGGCCTACGCGCAGCTGCTGCGCCGCCTGGGGAGGGCCGAGGCAGCACGGCAGATGCTGGAAGCGGCGCAAGCGGCCACGCCGGGCTTTGCAGACTTTTACCTGGAGCTCGCCGCAGTCAACAAGGAGCTTGGCGATCGCGAGGCCACCGCCGCCTGGTATGAAAAGGCCGCTTCCCGCTTTCCGGGCAACCCGGGAGTCGCCCTCTCCTGCGGCAACGCCGCCCGGTCTGCCGGCGACCCGGAAGGCGCATTGGTCCACTACCGACGCGCAATGGACAGCGGCGGTGCGTCCCCCGGCCTGCTCGCGAACATGGCAACGCTTCTGCTCGATCTACGCCGGCCGTCCGAGGCTGCGGAGGCACTAGAGGAGGCGGAAGCGCTGCAGCCTGATGACCCCTATGTTCTGTCTGCCCGGGTCGATCTGGAACTGCGTCGAGGTCGCAAGGCCGACGCGGAAGGTTATCTGCGTCTGCTGATGGAGCAGGTGGCCGGTGATGATGACTGGCGGCCGGCCGTCGCCCAGTACCTCTGGGAGGTGGGGCGCCGGGACCAGGCGCGGGAGCTGCTGGAGCGCCTCCTCGAGCGGGCGCCGGAGGCCGCAGAAGCGCGGAGGCGCCTCGCGGGCCTGCTCAGTCGGGAAGGCCGCTATCACGATCTGATTGATCTGCTGGGCCCGCTACTCGATGAGGAGCCAGCGGCAGATGTCCTTATGCTTGTTTCCGTTGCCTACCAGGCACTTGATGAACCCGAGCTCGCGGAATTTTATCTACAGCGGGCTGTGGCGTATGCCGATCGGCCCGTCGCGAGCCTGGTGCAGCTGGCTGAGTTCAGCCTGAGCGTAGGGCGTGACGACGAAGCAGAGGAGTATTTGAAGGAGGCGCTGGCAAGCGACCCCATCAACGCTGAGGTGCATGCAGTTTGGGGGAACCTCCACCGATCGCGCGGGCGCGAACAGGAGGCGCTGGCAAGTTACCGGCAGGCGCTGGCGCGGAATCAGCGGCTATTCAGCACCTATACTGGCATGGCTGCCCTTGGCGATGCATGGCGGGATGAGGAAACCTGGGATCGGGTGACGCGCCTGCTGGCGGAGGAAGGCGACGCGTTGGCCCCGCTGGATCGCGCGGCACTGTGTTTTTCCCTCGCGCAGGTTCACGAGGCCAGGGGTGAGTACGCGACATCCTTTGCCCATTATCGAGAGGGTAATGATCTCGTTGCGAGGGTTTTGGACTATCGCCCCGAGGACGACGAGCGGCTGGCCACGCGCATCCGGGAACTGTTTGCCCCGGGCATCCCTGAGCAAGGTGCCACACGCGCCGGCGGCACCCCTGCACCACTGTTCATCGTCAGCATGCCCCGGTCCGGCACCACCCTCATGGAGCAGATGCTCGGCGCTCATGGCGACGTGACCCCTTGCGGAGAGCTCCCCTTCATGCGTCTAGCGCTCGCGGATAACGAGGTCGTTGATACGGGCGACCTGTCCCCGGCCGCCATGGAGCGGGTGCGCGCGAGTTATCTCAAGCGCTTGGAACGGCACGCTGTCAATACGCCCTGTTTTACCGACAAGCTGCCCGAAAACTTCCGTTTCATCGGCTGGATGCTGCTCGCATTTCCCGAGGCGCGCATCATTCACACGAAGCGGGACCCGGTAGCGGTCTGCTGATCGATCTACAAGCGCCGCTTCAGCGGTGTGGCGCTGCCTTGGGGGTACCGGCTGGAGGATCTTGCGAGCTATTACCGCCTCTATGAGTCTATGATGGCCTTCTGGGAACAGCGCTGTCCCGAGCGCCTGCTAACCGTTGACTACGAGGCTCTCGTGGAAGCGCCGCGGGAAACCATGCAGCGCGTGCACGAGTTTGCCGGCCTGAGCTGGAACGAAGCCTGCCTAGATTTTCATAAAAGTGGGCGCGCCGTTCGCACCGCGAGCGCTACGCAGGTCCGCCGGCCGCTGTACCAGGGCAGCTCGGAGGCTTGGCGACGTTTTGAACACCATCTGACCCCCCTGCTGGTGGACCTTGGGCTGCTTTGAAAGCCCGGGGGCGGAGTGAATCGCCTGCATGGCAGGGCCTCCGGAGCGCTTCTGATGTACCCGCAGCACCGCGCCTGCGGCATGCTGTGCTTACAGCCATGCCAGCTTCCTTTTGGCTGTTCTTGCCAGTGTCCCGGGGAGAGCTATCATGTCCACCATGGCGTCCGATTCACTCAGGTATGCCCGCCGGCTGCGAGAGGCGGGGGTGCCTGAACCTCAGGCGGATGCGCAGGCGGAACTCATGGCAGAAGCATTCGGCTTTTACGCGTACAACATCCTGACGAAAGACCATTTCGAGGCAGTGCTGGATGCACGTTTCGCCCGGCAGGATGCGAAGTTCGAGGGGCGTTTTAACCAACTTGAAGGTCGCCTTGCCGAATTTGAAGGTCGTTTTGCCGAGCTTGATGGGCGCTTTGTCGAAGTTGAAGGGCGTTTTGCCGAGCTTGAGGCAAAGTTCGAGAAATGTTTTGCGGAACAGGACGCAAAGTTTGAAAGCCGTTTCGGTGCATTCGAGGCCAAGTTCGAAAGACGCTTGGTGGAGCAGGAGGCAAAGTTCGAAGGGCGCCTTGGCGAACTCGAGGCCGGCTTCAATGAGCGCCTGGCCGCGCAGGGCGCCCGTATGGAAGGGCGTTTTGCGGCCCTGGAGAAAGGCCAGTCCCTGCACACCTGGATGCTCGGGCTCATCATCATCACCCTGGTCGTGCCGCAGCTACAGGCCTGGCTGGCGGCAGCGGCGCTTCTCTAAAAAGGCCCGCACAGGGTCCGGCGGCAGCTGCGGGGCGGCATAACGCCTCTCCCCTCGGCCGTTCAATGCCGGTAACTCAGCGCCTCCACCAGCTGCGCCCGCCCGGGCGCCGGCACCCCGGCAAGGTCCGCCAGCGTCAGCGCCACGCGCAGGCAGCGCTTGAGCGCCCGCGGTGACAGGCCGAGGCGTTCCGTGGCCTGGGCGAGGAGCTCGCGGTTGCCGTCGTCGAGGGGGCAGTAGTGGGCCAGGGCCTCGTCGGAAAGCGCTGCGTTGCAGTGGCCCTGGCGCGCGCGCTGCCGGTTCCGTGCCGCGAGGACGCGTTCGCGCACCGGCGCGCTGGCCTCGCCGCGGGCGTCC
>NZ_KN234768.1 GCF_000764025.1 Pseudohaliea rubra DSM 19751
GCTCCGCGCCGCGGGTGGATGGGCCCGCCCGGGTATCGGCGCCGCGGGGTGAAGCGCTGCGCTTCCGCCTTGCGGCGGTGCTCGCCGGCGGCGCGCTCTGGCTCGAGGATCTGGGCACTGCGCCCCTGGCGCGGGAACAGGTTGCTCTCGTGCAGGCCATGATCCGGGCCTGCGGCTGGGCGTCTGAGGCGCCCCGGGTGCAGGAGTTTGCCTGGCCCATGCATCGCAACCCGCAGCTGGACCAGGGCGCTGCGGCCGCGGGCGTGGCGCTGGAGGCCTTCCTGGCGAGGCTGGCGAACGAGGCCGGGCTCACCCGGATCTTCCTCCTTGGCACCGAGGCCCGGGAGCGCGCGGGCGCGCTGGCGCTGCCGGCCTTTGCGCTTCCATCAACGCGGGACATGCTCGTGAGCGCCGGCGCCAAGCGCGACGCCTGGGCGGTGCTGCGGGACCTCGCAGCTTCGTGAGCGCGGTGCTGCGGCCGGCGCTGGCCGAGGACCTGCCGGCGATTGTCGCCATCGACCAGGGCAACGACGGCGTGGGTCTCCTGCCCTCCCTCTACGCAGAGCTGCTGCCCTGCGCCGCCGACGGTAAGGGCGGCGAGGGCGGCAAGGGGCTACTGCTGGTCGCCGAGACCGATGGCGAGCATATTGCCGGCTTCAGCGCCTGTTCGCAGGTGCTTGACGAGGCCACTCTGCTCGCCCTCGTGGTCGAGCCGACACGGCGCGGCAGCGGCCTCGGTACGGCCCTGCTTGCAGCCTCCGTTGAGGCCCTGGCTGCCGCTGGTGCCACCCGGTGCCTGCTGGAGGTGCGCGCCTCCAATGCCGCCGGGCTTGCCCTTTACGCCGCCGCCGGCTTCCGCGAGGATGGCCGGCGGCGCGGCTATTACCCCGGTGCGGGTACCCTGGAGCGGGAGGATGCCGTGCTCATGTCCAGAGAGCTGGAGCGGGAGTGAACGTGCACGTACTGGAAACCGATGGCTGGAGCCTGCTGCTGCCCCCGGAATGGTGGGCCGAGCGGGAGGAGGACACGGTCGTGATCGGCGATCGCGACGGTGTCGGCTGCATCGAGATCAGCGAACTGCGCCCGGAGGCGGGACCGGTAGATGATGCCTCCCTCGCCACCCTGGCTGCCGCCATCGGTGGTGAGGGGCGCTGGACGCGGACCATGGTGGCCGGCGTGCCGGGGCTCTACGCGGCGGGCCTCGACGGCGATGCTGCATTGCGCGAGTGGTGCCTCGGGCGCGGCGCTATTGCCCTTTACATCACCTACAGCTGCGACCTCGCCAACCGGGGTATGGATGATTCGGCGGTGGACGAGATTCTCGGCACGCTTGCCCTGGACCCGGACCTCAGCTGATCGTACCGGTTACCCGCACCCGCTTGCTGCCCCGCACCGGCGCTTCGCGCCGGGCCGCCGCGCGCTGCTCGATGCCGCTATCGATGCGATTCTTCAGTGCAATAAGCAGCCCGGTGAAGATAAACGCGCCCGGCGGCAGGATCGCGAGCAGGAAGGGCTGGTAGCCCTCGACGAGGACGACTTTCCAGCCAGCGGCTGCGGGCCCGAAAAGCAGGTCCATGTCCGCGAACAGCGCCCCGGTGCCAAAGACCTCCCGCAGCGCACCAAGCAGCACCAGCACCACGCCGAAACCCAGGCCCATCATTGCGCCATCGAAGCACGAGCGGCCGACGGCGTTCTTGCTGGCGTAACCGTCGGCGCGGCCCAGGATCACGCAATTGGTGGTGATCAGCGGCAGGAAGATACCGAGAATCTGGTAGAGCTCATACGCATAGGCCTGCATGAGCAGTTCCGTACAGGTCACCGCCGAGGCAATGATCATGACGAAGGCCGGCAGGCGCACGGCGTCGGAGACTACGTGGCGGATCAGAGACACGGCCGTGTTCGAGCAGATCAGGACGAACAGCGTTGCCGCGGCAAGGCCCAGGGCGTTGACTACGCTGGCGGTGACCGCGAGCAGCGGACACAGGCCGAGCAGCTGCACCAGCGCCGGGTTATTCTTCCACAGGCCGTTCAGGGACAGGTCGCGGTAAACGTGCTCGCTCATGGGCCTTTCTCCGTGCCGGTGGCCGCTGCGTCGCCTGCGAACAGGGTCGCTTCGTTCGCCTTTACATATTCCAGGGTGCGCCGGGTAGCTGCAACCACCGCGCGCGGCGTGATCGTGGCGCCGGTGAAGGTATCAAAGACGCCTTTATCCTTGCTGACCTTCCATTGCGCAGGGGCAGGGTTCTTGAGAGAACGCCCGGCGAAGCTGTCGATCCAGTCCCCTTTGCGCCGGTCGATCTTGTCGCCCAGGCCCGGGGTCTCGCGGTGGGCGAGCACGCGAACGCCGGCAATGCTCCCATCGCGCTCCACGCCCACCACCAGGTCGATGGCGCCACTGTAACCGTCCGGGGCCCGCGCGGGCACCAGTACGGTTTCCACGCGGCCGTCCCGGCGAGCGCGGTAGATCGGCCGGGGTTCGGCCAGCTTGAGCTTGTCGTCACCCACGGGCGCCGGCAGCGTGTCGTCGAGCAGCGAGTTGTCATGGGCCTCCCGGGGCACGATCTGCAGCAGGGCACGCTCTTCGGCGGCGCGCTGCTCCTCGCTGATGCGCTCCCGGGTCTGGAGGTAGGTGCCCGCGATCAGCAGCGCCGTGGCCACAGCAAAGGCGGCGAGGATCAGGCCGTTGCGGGTGATCGACTGGCCGAGCACCCTCACGGACGGTCTCCCCGTGCGTGGCCGTAGCTGCGCGGCTGCGTGTAGTAGTCGATGAACGGCGCGGCGAAATTCATGATCAGCACGGCGAAGGCCACCGCATCCGGGTAGTTGCCGCGGGTGCGGATGAGGTAGATGAGCACCCCGATCAGCGCGCCGTAAATCAGGCGCCCGCGCGTCGAGACGGCGGAAGATACCGGGTCGGTGACGATGAAGAAGGCGCCGAACATGGTCGCGCCGGAGAGCAGGTGGAACAGCGGGGAGCCGCCGCTGCCCGGTCCGCCGCCGTCATAGAACAGCGCCGCCAGAGCGGCGAGGGCCGCGAGCATGGCCACCGGCGCGTGCCAGGTAAAGATACCGCGATAGAGCATCCACAGGCCGCCGGCGAGAAAGCCGAGGCTCACCCATTGCCAGCCGACGCCGCCCCAGGCGCCGAGCTGCGGCGTGCCGGCGTAGAGCGCCGCCAGGGACTGGTCGCTGTTCTGGCGCAGGATATCGAGAGGCGTTGCCATGGTCGCGCCATCGAAGCTCGCCGGGATGAAACAGGCCTGCAGGGCATCGACCAGACCGGGCACTTCCGCTGCGAGCCCGCGCGGTGCCGCCCAGGTGCTCATTTGCACCGGGAAGGAGATGAGCAGGACCACATAGCCGACCATGGCCGGGTTGAAGGGGTTGTAGCCCAGGCCGCCGTAGAGCTGCTTGGCCAGGAGAATAGAGGCCGCGGCGCCCACGGCAAGCAGCCACCAGGGTGCATAGGGCGGCAGGGCGATGGCGAGCAGGGTCGCCGTCACCACCGCGCTGTGATCGTCGAGGGTGCGCAGCACCGGCCGGCCGCGCAGCTTCAAGACCGCCGCTTCGAAGGCGATGGCAAAAAAGCTGGTGACAGCGATGTTGACCAGCACCCCGGGGCCGAAAAACCACACCAGGGCCGCCACTCCCGGCAGCGTTGCCAGGAGCACCGTCTGCATGACCCGGGTGGTAGAGAGGGGGCCGTGGGCGTGCGGGGAGGTGATGCGCAGCAGGCTCATGCAGGCTTCCTTTTCAGGCCTCCTCGGAGACGCCCTCGCGGGCTTCCCGGAGTTCCGCCTCGGCCTTCGCGAGCTTGTCTGCCGTCTTCTCGACGCCGCGCTTCAGCGCCTCAGCGACCGGGGCTTCGCCGCCGTCGTAGCTCTCGAGCTTTTCCCGGGCCGCGGCGAGGCGCTTCGCAATGGCGTCGACGTTGGCGGTGAGCTTCGCGACCCGGTCCGCGGGCTCGCCAGCGTCGCCCGCGGCCAGCGCCGCCTTGCGCGCCTTGGCCCGCTCGATGGCGGCCTGGATCGGATCTTCATCGGCGGCAGCCTGCGCGCCGTCGACCGTCTCAGCGCCTTCGGTCGCTGCAGCCCGGGCCTTCGCCCTGGCTTTGGCCTCCGCCGCCTTCTTGCGCTCGGCGCGCTTGGCCTCGCGCTCTGCAGCCAGACGCTCCATACGCGCCTGCCGCGCCTCGAAGCGTTCGCGGGCGTGGTCTGCCTTCTCGGCTTCGCGCCGGCGGGCGATGATTTCCGCCTTCGACGCCCGGTAGTACTGCACCAGCGGAATGTGGCTGGGGCAGACGTAAGAGCAGGCGCCGCACTCAATGCAGTCAAAGAGGTTGTGGCCCTCCAGCTTGTCGTATTCCTTACCGCGGGCAAACCAGTAGAGTTGCTGCGGCAGCAGGGTCGCCGGACAAGCCTCAGCGCAGAGGCCGCAGCGGATGCAGGCCTGGGCCGGTGGCGGGGTGGGCAGCTCGGCCTCCGTGGGCACCAGGAGGCAGTTCGTGGTCTTGACCACCGGGCACTCCGGCGCGGGGATACTGAAGCCCATCATCGGGCCGCCCATGATCAGGCGCCGGGCCCGGTCCGGGTCCACGCCGGCCTGCTCCAGCAGCCAGCCCATGGGTGTGCCGAGGAGGACCTCATAGTTGCCCGGCCGGGTCACGGCCTCGCCGGTCACCGTGGTTACCCGCGACACGAGGGGGCGGCCGCGGGCGACGGCCTCGTGCACGGCCACCGCAGTACCGACGTTCTGGCACACCACGCCGATATCGGCGGGGATGCCGCCGCTCGGGACCTGCTTGCCCAGCAGGATCTCGATGAGCTGCTTTTCGCCACCGGAGGGATACTTGGTGGGGAAGACCACGACCTCCATGGTGCTGTCCGCGGCGGCCTGCAGCGCCGCGATCGCTTCAGGCTTGTTGTCCTCGACGCCGATGAGAATGTCCCTCGGCGCCAGCAGTTCGGCGAGGATGCGCGTACCGGCGACAATGTCGCCGGCGCGCTCGCGCATGAGCGAATCGTCGGCGGTGATGTAGGGCTCGCACTCGGTGCCGTTGATAATGAGCGTATCGATGGCCTTGCCGGGCCCCGGCGACAGCTTCACCGCCGTCGGGAAACCGGCGCCGCCCATGCCGGCGATGCCCGCGCCTTGAATGCACTCGCGCAGCCGTGTCTGGTCGGCTCGCTCCGCCGCCGCCAGCGGGGCCGGGGGCAGCCACGTGTCGGCGCCATCGGTGTCGATGACAATGCACGGCGCCGAGAGCCCCGACGGGTGGGGGACGGGCCGCTCCTCGATGGCGCTGACCGTGCCCGAGGTCGGGGCGTGCACCGGGACGCTGACAAAGCCGTCGGCCTCCGCCAGCAGCTCACCGCCACGCACCGCCTGACCGGCGCGGACCACCGGCTGCGCCGGGGCGCCGATGTGCTGCGCGAGTGGCAGCACCAGCTGCGGCGGGATGCCCGCCGGCTGGATCGGTGCCTGCAGCGACTGCGCCTTGTGCTCCGGCGGATGAATGCCGCCGTGGAAGGTGTGAACGCGCCTCACGCCGCGCGGTCCTGGAGCCGGTCCGTGGCGATTATTTCAACCCGGCCGGCGGCCGGGTCCGGCAGCGGCCAGTGCCAGGTCTTGAGCGTTTCGGCCTGCGGAATCATCTCGATACAGTCCACGGGGCAGGGCTCCACGCAGAGGTCGCAACCCGTGCACTCGCTGCCGATGACCGTATGCATCTGCTTGGCGGCGCCGAGGATCGCGTCTACCGGGCAGGCCTGGATACACTTCGTGCAGCCGATGCAGTCGTCCTCATGGATGAAGGCGACAGCCTTCACCGGTGCCTCCTCGCCATGAGCAGCATCCAGCGGTTTGGCTTCGACGTCGAGGAGGTCCGCCAGTGCCTGGATGCCGGCCTCGCCCCCGGGCGGGCACTGGTTGATCTCCGCGCTGCCACCGGCGATGGCCTCCGCGTAGGGGCGGCAGCCCGGGTAGCCGCATTGCCCGCACTGCGTCTGCGGGAGAATGGCGTTGATCTGCTCGACGACGGGGTTGCCCTCGGTACGGAAACGCTCGGCGGCATAGCCGAGCACGGCACCGAAGACGAGGCCGAGGGCGACCAGTGCGAGGACCGCGGCGGCGAGGGGGTGGTCGGCGAGCCAGGCAAGCATCAAACCAGCCCCGCGAAGCCCATGAAGGCGAGGGACATGAGCCCGGCGGTGATCATGCCGATGGCCGGGCCGGCGAAGGCCTGGGGCACGTCGGCGACCGCAAGGCGTTCACGCATGGCGGCGAACAGCACCAGCACGAGAGAGAAGCCGGCGGCAGCGCCGAAGCCGTAGAGCAGTGACTGCAGAAAGTCGTGTTCCTTGTTGATATTCAGGAGCGCCACTCCCAGCACGGCGCAGTTGGTGGTGATAAGCGGCAGGTACACACCGAGAACCCGGTGCAGCAGCGGACTCGACTTGCGCACGGCCATCTCTGTGAATTGCACCACTACGGCGATTACCAGAATGAAGGAGATCGTGCGCAGGTAGCCAAGGCCCAGAGGCTCGAGGATGGCGTTGTAGACGAGGTAGCTGCTGGCGGCTGCGAGAGTCAGTACGAAGGTGGTGGCGAGGGACATACCCATGGCGGTCTCGAGCTTGTTCGAGACGCCCATGAAGGGGCAAAGGCCCAGAAACTGGACCAGCACGAAGTTGTTGACCAGGATGGCCCCGATCAGGAGCACCGAATATTCCGCGAGCATGCTGTCCCCGTCCGGTTACGCCGCGCCGCGTGCGTCGAGGCCGGGGCGGCTTCACACACCTTTATGCCAAATGGCTCGCGCGCAATGGTAAGGAAGCCGACCGGGCGACACAACGACCAATCCGCACTAAGTATATAACCGTGAATGAGCCGGTAAAGTGATCTGGCGCAAGGCTCCGGCGCTTAAAAACCCTTGCTGCTGCAGGGGCTTAGCTCACCCGCTGGCCCGGCGCGGCGCCGCTGTCGACGGACAGCAGGAAGATCTCGCTGCCGCCGGGGCCGGCCGCCAGGACCATCCCTTCGGATACGCCGAAGCGCATTTTACGCGGTGCGAGGTTCGCCACGACCACGGTCAGCCGGCCTTCCAGGGCGGCCGGATCGTAGGCCGCGCGGATGCCCGACAGGACTTCGCGCTCGCCGAGCTCACCCAGGTCCAGGGTCAGGCGCAGCAGCTTGTCAGCGCCATCCACCTGCTCTGCCCGCTGGATGCGCGCTACGCGCAGGTCAACGCGCATGAAGGCATCGAAGTCGATGGTATCGGCGAGCCCCTCCGCGTCTGCCGCCCGGGGCGCTTGTCCCTGCTGCTTCGCCTTTGCGGCCACCGGCTTTTCGCCGGTGCCGGCATCGCCCGCCGGCGCTTCTTCGCGGCCGGTTTCGAGCAGAGCGTCCACGGCCTTCGGGTCAACCCGTGTCATCAGCGGCGTGAAGGCCCGAAGCCTGTGCCCGAGGAGCGGTTCGCCGAGTGCGGGCCAGTCGAGGGAGGCGTTCAGGAAGTTCTCAGCGCGGTCGGCCATGGCCGGGAGCACGGGCTTCAGGTAGATCATGATCACCCGGAAGAGGTTGATGCCGACGGAGCAGATGGCCTGCACCTCGCCGGCGTTTGCCGGGTCCCGGGCCAGCACCCAGGGCTTGTGCTGGTCGATGTACTGGTTGGCGCGGTCGGCCAGGGCAATGATGTCGCGCATGGCTTTGCCGAACTCGCGCTCCTCGTAGCGCGCGGCTATGGTGTCGCCGGCGGCCAGGAAGTCCTCCAGGAGCGCCGGCTCGGCGCAGTCGGCAGCGAGGCAGTTGTCGTGACCTTTCTTGAGGAAGCCCGCGCAGCGGCTGGCGATATTGACGACCTTGCCGACCAGGTCCGAGTTCACGCGCTGGACGAAGTCGTCGAAATTGAGGTCGATATCGTCCACGCCGCCGCCGAGCTTGGCCGCGAAGTAATAGCGCAGGTACTCGGCGTCGAGGTGGTCGAGGTAGCTGCGGGCGTTGATGAAGGTGCCCCGGCTCTTGGACATCTTGGTGCCGTTTACCGTGAGGAAGCCGTGAGCGAACACCCCCGTGGGCGTGCGCAGCCCCGAAGCGTGCAGCATCGCCGGCCAGAACAGGCCGTGGAAGTTGATGATGTCCTTGCCGATGAAATGATACAGCTCCGTTTCGTGGCCCGGCCGCCAGAAGCGGTCGAAGTCCAGGCCCTCGCGGTCGCAGTACTCCTGGAAGCTGCCCATGTAGCCGATGGGGGCGTCCAGCCAGACATAGAAATACTTGTCTTTTTCGCCGGGAATGCGGAAGCCGAAATAGGGCGCGTCGCGGCTGATGTCCCAGGCCTGCAGGCCGGCGTCGGTCCACTCCCGCAGCTTGTTGGCGATGGCCGGTTGCAGCGTGCCGGAATCGATCCACTCGCGCAGCATGTCGACAAGGCTGTCAAGGGACAGGAAAAAGTGCCGGGACTGCTTCTCCACGGGGGTCGCCCCGGACAGAGCGGAGACCGCGTCGATAAGCTCCGCCGGTGTGTAGGTGGCGCCGCAGGCCTCGCAGTTGTCCCCGTACTGGTCCGGCGCCTTGCAGCGCGGGCAGGTGCCCTTGATGAAGCGGTCGGCGAGAAACAGTCCCTTTTCCGGGTCGAAAGCCTGGGTGATTTCGCGCTCGACAATGTGGTCACCCTCGCGGAGCCTGGCAAAGATGTACTCGCACCAGTGTCGGTTCTCGTCCGAGTGCGTTGTGTAGTAGTTGTCGAAGCTGATGAGAAAATCGCCGGCGTCGCGGCTGTGCTCGGCGTGCACCCGGGCGATCTGCTCCTCCGGGCTGATGCCCAGCCGCTCGGCGCTGAGCATGATGGCCGTGCCGTGGGCGTCGTCGGCACAGACGTAGTGACATTCATGGCCCCGGGAGCGTTGGAAGCGCACCCAGATGTCCGTCTGCACCTGCTCCAGGAGATGACCAAGGTGCAGCGGCCCGTTGGCGTAGGGCAGGGCGCTGGTCACCAGGATGCTGCGCTTCTGGGCACTCATGGATGGGGTCCGGCTCGAAAAAAAGGGGCGCCACTATAGCGGTTTTGCGAGGGCTTTTCACGCAGCCCGGCGCCCGCGCACGGGCGCTTTGCCGCGCATTGTGTGCACTTCCTTGAGTGCCTATACTGCCCGGTCTCCGACTCACCCCAAGCTCGCGAGCCCTGCCATGCAGTCCATTCGCCACATCATCGCTGTCGCCTCGGGCAAAGGCGGCGTGGGCAAGTCCACCGTCACGGTCAACCTGGCGCTGGCGCTGGCTGCTGACGGCGCCCGGGTCGGCCTGCTCGATGCCGACATCTACGGTCCCAGCCAGCCGACCATGCTCGGTCTTCCCGCTGGTACCCGGCCGGACACTGAGGACGACAAATGGCTGCTGCCGGTGCCGGCCCAGGGTCTTGCCACCATGTCCATGGGCTATCTCGCCAACGAGCGCACGCCCATGGTCTGGCGGGGTCCGATGGCCGGCGGCGCTCTGGCGCAGATGCTCGAACAGACCCGGTGGGGGGAGCTCGACTACCTCCTGATAGACATGCCGCCGGGGACCGGCGATATTCAGCTGACGCTCGCGCAGAAGGCGAAGCTTGCCGGTGCGGTTATCGTCACCACGCCGCAGGACATCGCCCTCCTCGATGCGCGCAAGGGCATCGAGATGTTTCGCAAGGTGGACGTGCCGGTCCTCGGTATTATCGAGAACATGGCACTGCACCGCTGCAGCCAGTGCGGCCACGTGGAGCACATCTTCGGCGAGGGTGGCGGTGAGCGCGTTGCCGAAGAGTACGGTGTGCAGCTCCTCGGCAGCCTGCCGCTGACCGCCGCCGTTCGCGCCGAGACCGATGCGGGCCGCCCGACGGTCGCTTCGGCGCCCGGGTCCGATGCCGGAGAAGCCTTTATCGCCGCGGCCCGCGCCCTGCGCGCGGTGGTCGAAACGGGCGAGGACGATGGGGGCGCAGGTCCCACCATCAGCATCACGGACGATTGACAGGGGCCCCGGGCCGGGGACCTCAGCAGGGAGACGCAGCCATGAGCATCAAAGCGGACCGGTGGATACGTCGCATGGCGGCGGAGCACGGCATGATAGAGCCCTTCGAAGCCGGGCAGGTTCGCGAGCGCGACGGACACAAGCTCATTTCTTTCGGTACCTCGAGCTACGGCTATGATGTGCGCTGCTCCGACGAGTTCAAGGTGTTTACCAACATCAACTCGGCCACCGTGGACCCGAAACACTTCGACGAGAGCAGCTTTGTCAGCGTGCGCGGCGAGGAGTGCGTGATCCCGCCGAACTCCTTCGCGCTGGCCAGCACCGTGGAGTACTTCCGCATTCCGCGCAATGTGCTGACGATCTGCCTCGGCAAGTCGACCTACGCCCGCTGCGGCATTATCGTCAACGTGACGCCGCTTGAGCCGGAGTGGGAGGGGCACGTCACTCTCGAGTTTTCCAACACCACGACGCTGCCGGCGAAGATCTACGCCAACGAGGGCGTGGCCCAGATGCTGTTCTTCGAGTCCGATGAGGTCTGCGAGGTGAGCTACAAGGACCGCGGCGGCAAGTACCAGGGCCAGCGCGGCGTGACTCTCCCCCGGGCCTGAGTCAGCGTCCGGCGAGCGCAGCCGGGTCTGCGCCGGCCGGCGGCAGGGGCCGGCCGAGCAGCTCTGCCCGGTCCCCGGCAAGGCGCACGCGTCCGCTCAGGCAGGCCTGCACCGCGAGCGGGTAGATGCGATGCTCTTCCTCCTGTACCCGCGCTGCGAGGCGTTCCGGGTTGTCATCGACCTCGACAGGCACCCGCGCCTGCAGGATCGCCGGACCCGCATCCAGCGCCTCGATCACAAAATGCACCGTGGCCCCGGCCTCGCGATCGCCCGCGGCCAGAGCACGCGCGTGCGTGTCCAGCCCCGGATAGCGCGGCAGCAATGAGGGATGGATATTGATCAGGCGGCCGCGCCAGGGCGTGATGAACGCCGGGCTCAGGATGCGCATGAAACCGGCGAGGACGACGAGATCCGGCTCGAAGTTCGCCAGGGCGTCGTGCAGGGCGGCGTCAAAGGTTGCCCGGTCGGGGTAGGCGCGGTGGTCCAGGGCCAGCGTCGGCAGCCCCCGGGCACTGGCGCGTGCTAGCACCGCCGCCTCCGGCCGGTTGCTGGCTACCACGCAGAGCCGGCCGTCGATCCGGCCCTGCTCACAGGCTTCTGCCAGGGCCTCGGCATTGCTGCCGACGCCCGACGCGAGGACCGCGATACGCCCGCTCAAGGGGTCAGGGTGATGCCGTGGTCCCCGCCTTCGATGGCGCCGAGGACCCAGGCCGTGAGGCCGTGCGCTGTGAGGCAGGCGAGCGCTTCGTCCCGCGCGGCGCCCGGCACGCAGGCCACCATGCCGACGCCGCAGTTGAAGGTCCGGAACATCTCACCCCGGTCGATGTTGCCGGCCTCCGCGAGCCAGCGGAAGACCGCCGGCCATTCCCAGCTGCCGGTGTCGATGCGCGCGTGGCAACCGGTGGGGAGAACGCGCGGCAGGTTCTCCGTGAGGCCCCCGCCGGTAATGTGCGCGAGGGCACCTACGCGAGTGCGCCGGCACAGGTCGAGAATCGCCGGCACGTAGATGGTGGTGGGCTCGAGGAGCGCCTCGCCCAGGGGGGTACCCTCCAGGTCCAGGTCGGTGCTGGCGCCGCTGACTTCCAGCACCTTGCGGATCAGCGAGTAGCCGTTGGAGTGAGGCCCGCTGCTGCCGATGGCAATGAGCAGGTTGCCAGCGGCGACGGTGCTGCCGTCGATGATGGCGTCCTTTTCGACGACGCCGACGCAGAAGCCGGCGAGGTCGTAATCGTCGCCCTCATACATGCCGGGCATTTCTGCGGTCTCTCCGCCGACAAGGGCGCAGCCGGCCAGTTCGCAGCCGCGGCCGATGCCGCGCACCACCGCTTCGGCGATGTCGACATCCAGACGGCCGGTGGCGTAATAGTCGAGGAAGAACAGGGGCTCGGCGCCGGCGACCACGAGGTCGTTGACGCACATGGCGACGAGGTCGATGCCGATGGTGTCGTGGCGGCCCAGGTCCATGGCCAGGCGCAGCTTGGTACCGACGCCGTCGGTCCCTGCCACGAGCACCGGCTGCCGGTAGCCCGCAGGCAGTTCACAGAGCGCCCCGAAGCCGCCCAGGTTGCCCAGCACCTCTGGCCGGCGCGTGCGCGCGGCGACGTGGCGGATGCGCTCGACGAGGCGGTTGCCGGCGTCGATGTCGACCCCCGCGTCGCGGTAGCTGAGCTGTTGTCTGTCGCTGTCACCCATGGGCCGGCCCCCTTCGCAGGCGCGCTAGTTTAGGGCAGGGCCCGGCGAGGTGCCAGCTGCGTCGTAACGTAGTTTGTTTTTCAAGCCTTCGCAGCCGTGCCGTGCCGGGTCGGGTCGGGCGCGGGAGAATTCTCTCAGTCGCTCCCCGGTACACGGTTTGTGAGAGAACTCTCCCGCGCCCGCCCCTGGCGCGTCGCGTACTTCCAGCGCGATAGAATTGCCAGGGCGGTAGGGACGGGTGCGGTCCGGTGCCCCTACCAGGCGTGTATCGGGGAGCGACTGGGGGCACCGGACCGCAGCCGTTCCGGGAATCGGCGAAAAGCCTCTGAGCGAGCTCGTCTTCTGTGCTTGTGCCGCGATTGAGGTTCGTGCTGGTAAACTGTCGCCATGCGTCTCCTCTTCGTCATCGCCACTCTCTGCGTAGCCGTGCTCCTCGCACCGGGGTTGCGCGCGGCGGTCATCGATAACCTCTACCAGGCCGAGGTGATGGTGGACGATCGCGGTCGGCGCGCGCTGGATGCGGCGGCCCGGGAGGGCCTCGCCGCGGTGGTGTTGAAGGTAACCGGCAGCGACGAGGCGCTTGCGCTGCCTCCGGTGCAGGCGGCCCTGGACGACGCCAGTCGCTACCTGCAGCAGTACACCTACCGCGAGGCCGAAGACGGCGCCCTCTCGGCGGAGCTGTTGTATGACGAGACCGTGCTCCGGGGCCTGCTCCTTGAGGCCGGCGCGCCCCTGTGGACGGCCCGGCGGCCGCCGGTGCTGGTCTGGCTGGTGGCCGAGGGCCCCGGGGGGCGCGATTTCGTGAGGCCTGCGCACCAGCCCGGGCTGGCCGAGGCGCTCACGGAGGCCTTTGCACGCCGGGGGGTGCCGCTGCGGACACCGTTGCTGGACCTTCGGGACAGTGCCGCCCTCGGTCCCGGCCCGGCCTGGCGCCTGGACGCGGCGAGCATCGCCGCAGCCTCGGCGCGCTACGGCCTGGCCGATGTGCTCGCCGGCCGCGTGTTGCCGCTCTCCAGTGGCGATTGGCTGGGCGACTGGGTCTATCTTCACGACGGCGAACGTCTGAACCGGGCCGTGACCGCCTCCGACCCGGCCGCCTTTGCCGAGGCCGGTGCTGCCCTTGCCGCCGGGGCTATCGCCCGGCGCTACGCGGTTGCCTCTGCCGGTGAGGCTGCGGCCGGCGGAACCCGCGTTCTGGTGCTGGGCATCGACAGCTTTGCTGCGTACGCTGAGGTGATGGCCTGGTTCGAGGGACTGGATCTTGTCGACCGGGTCAATCCGGAGCTTATCGATGGCGACGGTCTGGTGCTGCGCGTTGTTGCGCGGACCGATCTCGCCCGCCTGGCGCCGGTGATCGAGCTGAACGAGCGGCTGCAGCCGCTGCCGGCGGTGCCGGACACTGTGCGGGCAGAGCGGGCCTACCGGTGGCAGCGCTAGCGCCCCGGCAGCTGTTCCTCAACCTCCGGCCGCGGGACGACGCGACGCTGGAGAATTTCCTGTCGCTGCCGGGCAACAGCGCCGCCCTGGAGGCACTGGGCAGCGGCGGCGAAGATCAGGTCTACCTCCATGGTCCCGCCGATGGCGGCAAGTCGCACCTGCTGCAGGCCCTCTGCCACGCAGCCGGCCCCGGGGCGCTGTACCTGCCGGGGTCCGCCGTGGCCGCTTACCCGGCCGAGGAGGTGCTTTCCGGGGCCGAGGGCCTGGCGCTGGTGTGTATCGATGAGCTCGACCTGCTCGCCGGACGCGAGGACTGGGAGCAGGCGCTGTTCCATTTCTACAACCGCGCCCGGGAAAGCGCCTGCCGCCTCTGCGTGGCTGCTGCCCGGCCGCCGGGGACGCTGCCCCTGGAGCTGCCGGACCTGCGCTCGCGCCTTGCCGCCGGCCTGGTCTTTGCCCTGCCGGCGCCCGATGACGCCGCCCGCCGGGCGATTCTCAGCTTCCGCGCCGGACGGAGGGGCCTGCGCCTGGCGCCGGAACTTGCTGGCTACATCCTGGCACGGGCGCCCCGCGGCCTGGCTGATCTCCTCGCGGTGCTCGAGCGTCTCGACCAGGCGTCCCTCGCCGCCCGGCGGCCCCTCACCCAGCCCTTCGTCCGCGAGGTGATGAGCTGGTAACGCTCAACCTGCGGACTGTGTCTCAAGGGGCAGGGCGGTGGTGTTCTTGATTTCGGTGACGGCCACGTGCGAGTGCATCTCCCGCACCGAGGGACTGGCCGCCAGCGTGTCCCGGACGAAGCGCTCGTAATGGCGGATGTCCCGGGTGACGATCTTCAGCATGTAGTCCCAGATTCCGGTCATGGTGTAGCACTCGACGACCTCCGGGTGGCGGACGATCTCCTGCTCGAAGGTGAGAAGGTTCTGGCGCCCCGTTGAGGTGAGGTTGATGGTGGCGAAGACCACCACGTCCATGCCCAGGGCCGTGCGGTCGAGGAGAGCGACCCGGCCACGGATCAGCCCCTCCTGCTCCAGCTTGTTGATGCGCCGCCAGCAGGGCGACTGCGACAGGTTGACGCGCTCGGCGATCTCGCCGGTGCTGAGGGTGGCGTCGCTCTGCAGCAGCGAGAGGATCTGCAGATCGGCCTGTGCCAGGGAATTAGCCATTTCATGTCTCCTTGAGCGTTTTGATGCATAAAGTATGCAATAGCGGCCGGTAAAAGAGGATAAGAAAGATAATAATTCCTGAGGCGTTCGCTAGACTGTTACCACCGCATAACAGCATAGCGAGGCCGAACGGTGGGCACGGATCAGTCAGGCGCGTTTGCGCAGGTTTCCCTTGACGACAAGTACGCCCTGGACGCCACCCGCGCGTACATGACGGGCGTTGAAGCGCTCGTGCGGCTGCCGATGCTGCAGCATCAACGCGACCAGCAGCGCGGCCTCCATACCGCCGGCTTCATCTCCGGCTACCGCGGCTCGCCGCTCGGCGGCGTCGACCAGGCCATCTGGAAAGCGCAGCGCTGGCTGGCCCGCCACAACGTCGTTTTCAAGCCCGGCATCAACGAGGAACTCGCCGCCACCGCGGTCTGGGGCAGCCAGCAGACCAACCTGTTCCAGGGCGCGCGCTACGATGGTGTGTTTTCGCTGTGGTACGGCAAGGGCCCGGGCGTTGATCGCAGCATGGACGTCATCAAGCACGCCAATGCCTTCGGTACCGCCCGCTACGGCGGTGTCCTCGCTGTGGCCGGTGACGACCACGCCTGTAAATCCTCGACGCTGCCGCATCAGTCCGAGCACAATTTCATTGCCGCTTCCGTGCCGGTACTGAGCCCCGCCAACGTGCAGGAGGTGCTGGACCTCGGCGTCTACGGCTGGGAGCTCTCGCGCTACACCGGTTGCTGGGTGGCGCTGAAGGCAATCACCGAGAATATGGACTCGGCCATTTCCGCGGACATCGATCCGTCGCGGGTGAACATCGTTATTCCCGAGGACTTCGAGCTGCCGGCGGACGGTGTGCACGCACGCTGGCCCGACAAGCCTCTCGAGCAGGAGCGCCGCCTCAACAAGTACAAGATCTACGCCGCCCGCGAGTTTGCCCGGGTGAACGGCCTCAACCGGGTTGTCGTCGACAGTCCGCGGCCCCGGTTCGGCATCATTACCTCGGGCAAGGCCTACCTCGACGTCATGCAGGCCCTCGAGGACATGGGCATCGATGCGGCCGTGGCGGCGGAGATCGGTCTGCGGGTGTACAAGGTTGGTATGCCCTGGCCCCTGGAGCCGCGGACGACCCACGATTTCGCCGAGGGCCTCGAGGAGATTCTCGTGGTCGAAGAGAAACGCTCGATCATCGAGGACCAGCTCACCGGTCAGCTTTACAACTACCCCGTCGGTTCTCGGCCGAAGGTCTTCGGCGAGTTCGACGAGAACGGCCGGGACTTGCTGCCCAATCTCGGGGAGCTGACGCCGGCAACGGTGGCCCTGGCTATCCACAGCCGCATCCGCCGCTTCTACCGGTCCGAAACCATGGATCGGCGCATCCGCTGGATCGACGAGAAGGAAGCCTCCCTCGCACGGCTGGAGACCCGCGTCGAGCGCGTGCCCCACTTCTGCTCCGGCTGCCCGCACAACACCTCCACCCGGGTGCCTGAGGGCAGCCACGCCCTCGGCGGCATCGGTTGCCACTACATGGCGACCTGGATGCCGGACCGGCCGACAGAAACCTTCACGCAGATGGGCGGGGAGGGGGCCACCTGGATCGGCCAGGCGCCGTTCACGGACACGCCGCATGTGTTCCAGAACCTTGGCGACGGCACTTACTTCCACTCGGGGTCGCTGGCGATCCGCGCCTCTGTCGCCGCCGGCGTGAACATTACCTACAGGATTCTCTATAACGACGCCGTAGCCATGACCGGTGGCCAGCCCATCGACGGCTCTCTCACGGTGCCGGAAATCCTTCGCCAGGTGGCCGGGGAAGGGGTCCGGCGTATTGCCCTGGTGAGTGACGATCCCGGCGCCTGGCGCGGTCGGCTGCCGCGCCTCGACGGCCTTACGGTGCACCACCGCGACGATTACGATGCGCTGCAGCGTGAGCTGCGCGAGGTCCCGGGTGTGTCGGTGATTGTCTTTGTGCAGACCTGTGCGGCGGAGAAACGTCGCCGGCGTAAGAAGGGTATCCTCGCCGATCCACCGAAGCGGCTGTACATCAACGATGCGGTTTGTGAGGGCTGCGGCGACTGCAGCATCCAGTCGAACTGCCTGTCCGTGGTGCCGAAGGAAACGCCTCTCGGGCGCAAGCGGCAGATCGACCAGAGTAGCTGCAACAAGGACTACAGCTGTGCCAAGGGCTTCTGCCCGAGCTTTGTCACCGTGCTTGACGGCGACCTGCGCAAGCCGGAGGCGGCAGCGCACAGCCAGCAGGTCTTCGATCCGCTCCCGGAGCCTGCGCTGCGCGAGCTCATACAGCCCTGGAACATCGTTGTCGCCGGCGTCGGTGGCACCGGCGTGCTCACGATCACTGCGCTCGTTGCCATGGCGGCGCATATCGAGGGCAAGGGCTGCGCCACCATGAATCAGACGGGCCTTGCGCAGAAGTTCGGCGCGGTGGTCAGTCACGTGCGCGTGGCGCCAACGCAGGACGCCATCAAGGCGGTGCGTATTCCCGCTGGCGAGGCCGACCTGCTGGTCGGCTGTGACCTTGTTGTGGCGACCAACTATGAAGCCATGGGCAAGGCCGCCGTCGGCCGCAGCCACGCGGTGATCAACGACGCGGAGGTACCCACGGCCGCGTTCATCCTCGACCCCGACGCGCCCTTTCCCACGGCGGCACTGAAGGCAACCATCCGCCGTGAGGTCGGTAGCGATGCCTGCAACTTCCTCGACAGTACCGAGGTCGCCACGCGGCTGCTGGGTGATGCCATCGCCAGCAACCTGTTCCTCCTCGGCTACGCCTGGCAGCAGGGCCTGGTGCCGGTGTCCGCGGCGGCCCTCGAACGCGCCATCGAGCTCAACGGCGTTGCTGTGGACTTCAATAAGCAGGCCTTCCTCTGGGGCCGCCGCTACGCGCATCAGCCTGCGAAAGTGCTGGCCGCGGCCGGTCTAGCCGGTGAGGACGGAGAGGCCGATGCCCGGGACGACAGCGTCGATGCGCTGCTAGCGGACCACGTGCAACGGCTCACGGACTACCAGGATGCGCGCTATGCCCAGCGCTATGCTGACCGCCTTGCCGCCGTGCGCGCTGTGGACCCCCGACCGGAGGCCGCGGATTCGCTGACCCGGGCCGTGGCCCGGTCGTTGTACAAGCTCATGGCCTACAAGGACGAGTACGAGGTCGCCCGGCTCTATGCCGCTCCGGCTTTCCTTGAGGGACTTGAGGCGCAGTTCGAGGGCAGGCCCCGCCTGCGCTTTAACCTGGCGCCGCCGCTGCTGGCCCGCAGGGACCCGGTGACCGGACACCTGCGCAAGCGTGAGTTCGGCCCCTGGATCCTGCCGGCATTCCGGCTGCTGGCAAAGCTGCGCTTTCTGCGCGGCACGGCCCTTGATCTGTTCGGTTACACCGCCGAACGGCGCCAGGAGCGTGCCGACATCGCCGACTACCTCACGCTCCTGGACGAGGCCCTGCCGCAGCTGGACGAGGACGCCTACCCGCTCGTGGTCGAGCTGGCAGCACTGCCGCTGCAGCTTCGCGGCTTCGGGCACGTCAAGGACCGCCATCGGGAACAGCTGGCCCCGCGGCGGGAGCGGCTGTTAAGTCAGCTTCGCGGCAGGAGCGCCGGGGACCCGGTCACTATCGTTGAGGCCGCCTGAGGTGGTCTGCCGAGTGCAGGCGCTCCGCTAGCGGCTCAAGCGCCGAGGAAGCTCTGCGCGGCGCGGTGACCCTCGGCCAGTGCCGCGGCGAGGGCGTCGAGGCGATCGTCGTCGGGTTGTTCGCCGGTTTCGATCCCGCCCTCGAGGGTCGCGAAGGCCTCGCCCAGCGCCGGCAGGCCGACGCTGCGCTGGAGGCCGGCAAGGGTGTGTGCTTCCCGGGCCGCGGTCTCTCTTTCGCCCAGAGCCAGGGCCTCGCGCAGCGCCGCAAGCCGTTCGCCGGACTCGACATGGCACTGGGCCAGGATCGCGGTCAGGGTCTCACTGCCAAGGTCCGTGCGGAGCCGCGCCAGCTGCTTCTGATCCGGCCCGTAGGCCGTGCCCCGGCTCATCCGTCTACTCCTCGTCCCCGGACTGCTTCCAGGACTGCAGCTTGCGATACACCGTGGAGGGGGCGACCTCAAGGAGTCCGGCAGCGCGGTTGACATTGCCGTCGCAGGCGGCGATGGCATCCTCGATGGCGCGTTTTTCCACCATCCAGAGCGGTTCGACCACCTCCCGGGCGGTGGGCGAGGCGACGACTGGGGACGCAGGTTCCGCCGTCGGCTCCTCCATGGGTATATGCCCGGTCTGCAGGTAATTCGGGAGCATGGCCTCGCTGACCTGACCCGCATCCTGCAGCACAACAATCTCCTGCAGCACGTTCTGGAGCTGACGGACATTGCCGGGCCAGGGGTAGCGCTGCAGCGCTTCCATGGCGTCCTCGCTGAAGCCGCGGAAACGCTTGCCCGTTTCGCTGGCGAAGCGGGCGAGATAGTGCGCGGCGAGGAGGGCAACATCGCCTCCGCGCTCGCGCAGCGGGGGCATGCGCAGCGGTACCACGTGCAGCCGGTAGTACAGGTCTTCGCGCAGGGTGCCTTCCTGTACCGCGCGCAGCGGGTCGCGATTGGTGGCGCAGATAATGCGCGAGTCCACCTGCGTCTCGTCGCTGCCGCTGCCATGAAAGGTGCCGAACTGGACGAAACGCAGCAGCTTGGTCTGCAGCTCCGGCTCGAGCTCGCAGACCTCGTCGAGGAACAGCGTCCCCCCATCGGCGCTGCGGGCGGCGCCATCGCTGCCGAAGAGGGCATGGTCGAGGCGGTCACTGGGCATGGCGCCGCAGTTCAGGACGACGAAACCGGCGTCGGCACGAACGCTGTTGTCGTGGATGGCGCGGGCGGCGAGCTCTTTGCCTGTGCCGCTCTCGCCGACCACGAACACTGCTGCATCGCTTGCGGCGAGAGCCTCGATGGTTTGGTAGACCGACTGCATGGCCGGCGAATCACCGACAAACTGCTCGAAGCCGGTGCCCTGGCGGCGGGTCATGCGGGCGTAATCGCGACGCAGCTTCTGCTGGGCAACGGTGTTGTCAAGCGTGACCAGCAACCGGGTGGCGTCAAAGGGCTTGGTGATGAAGTCGACGGCGCCGCGCCGTACGGCCTCGACGGCCATGTCGGCGGTGGCATAAGCCGTCATCACCACGATATCCGGCGCGTCTTCGTGGGACAGGAGTTCATCGACGAAATCGAGGCCGTTGCCGTCGGGCAGCTGTACGTCCAGCAGAACGATATCGACGGGCATCTCAGCCAGGGCCTGGCGCGCAGCGCCGATGGAGGCCACGGCCGAGACTTCGTAGGGGGCGTTGCTGAGATAGCCCCGATAAATAGAGGTCATCGACTGGCTGTCTTCGACCAGTAATACTCTGGGAGAATTTCTCATGTGTCGTTGCGCCCGCCTCGCTCGTTCACGTGAACCGTCTTTGTTGTCCCACACGGTCACATCCAGCCATGCATTTTGCAATAAAACTCTCGTTTCGCCTAGTTCTTGCGTTGCAACGCTCAAAGTTTTTTCGCAGCTTGTGAGCCTGTTCGCGTTTTTCTTCCCGGCTCCGATCATCGATTGCCGGTGAGAAGAGCAGCGATTTCGCGCTCCAGGAAAGCCCGCAACGGGTGAGAGGCGCGGGTGATCAGGGCGATCCCGCGGTGTGGCGGTGCCTGCAGGCGTACTTCGCGCAGGGAGGTCCCCTCGAGGACCCCGCTGGCGACGGCCATGGCCGGGAGCAGGGCGAGACCGCAACCGGCCTCGGCCAGCTGCACCAGCGTATCGATATTTGTTGCCTCGAAGCGTCTGCTGGCCTGGGCGCCGACCCCGCAGGCGGAGAGGGTGTGTTCGCGCAGACAATGCCCGGGCTCGAGCAGGATCACCTGGCTGGTATCGATCGCCGACAGGCGCAGCGGCGCCCTCTGCTGCGCTACCGCATGCCCGGGAGCGGCAAGCAGTCGCAGCGGGTCGTCAAACAGGTGGGTGACCGCCAGGGTGCCCGTATCCATCGGCAGCGCCAGCACCGCGGCATCGAGCTCGCCCCCGGAGACCTGCTCCAGGAGACTTTCGGTCTGGCGCTCGTGGAGGAACAGCTCGAGCTTCGGGAAGTGCTCCGCGGTGCCGGCAAGGAACTCGTGCAGCAGGTAGGGAGCGATGGTCGGGATCATGCCCAGGCGCAGGCTGCCGGTCCCTGGCTCCGCCTGCGCCCGGGCGAAGGCGAGGAGGTCCTCGCTGGCACTCAGGATCTGCTCGGCGCGCCCGCAGACCGCCTCGCCGGCGGGGGTCATGGCTACGTGCTGCCGGCTCCGTTCCACCAGCTTCATGCCGAGGGTGCGTTCGAGCTCGGCGAGGCCGCCGGACAGGGAGGACTGGGTGACGAAGCACTGCTCGGCGGCGCGGGTGAAGTTCAGCGTGTCGCGTACGGCGAGCAGGTAGGCGAGCTGTTTGAGAGACAGGGAGGCACTGCGTCGGTCGGTCACTGCAGGGAGTCCGTTCGGCCAGGGGGCCTCAGTTTAGCGCAGTTGCGTTGTGGTCTCAGTCCGCCGCCGGTGACAACGAGGCGCCGCCTGGCACGGCGGCCTGGCCCGGTTCCAGGCACAGATAGCGGCGCAGCAGGTGCACGGCCAAATAGAAGGGCCCCGTGTCGAGGAGCGCCACCGCCGCTTTGAAGGCGTAGTTGCTGCCGACGAGCACGAGCAGCGCGCCGAGGGCGATCTCGCCGCGGAGGAAGGCGGCGCCGAAGGTCACCGACACCACCATCAGCGAATCCACCATCTGACTCATGAGCGTGCTGAAGTTGTTGCGGATCCACAGGTGGCGCCCGCGGGTGACCCGCTTCCAGAAGTGAAACAGGTGCACATCGCAGTACTGGGCGGCGATATAGGCCAGCATGGACGCGAAGACGGCCCCGGAAGTGGTCGCATAGATGAGCTGGTACAGACCGATACTCGACTCGACCATTTCGCCGTTGGGGAGGGCGACGGGTGCGGCAAGCTGGAGGATCTGCCAGGGCGGCATGGCCTCGAGGGGCACTGAGGGCATGCTGTTGCCGAGAAAGAGCACAAAAAGAATCAGGAAGTTCAGGCCCAGGCCCACCGTTACCAGGAAGTTTGCCCGCGCTTTGCCGTAAAGCTCGCAGACCAGGTCCGTGCACAGGAAAGTGAGCGGGTAGGGCAGAACACCCACGGCCAGCGCCAGGGGCCCGAGCTGGACAAAACGGGTGATGCCGATCACGTTGAGCAGCGTCATCGCGCAGAGAAAGGTCCCGGCCAGGACCAGAAAGACCCGCTCGCGCCGCTCCTGCAGAATGTGCTCAGCCATCAGCTTTCCCGCTGCCCCAGGTTACCGTGCAGCACAGCACCGTTGATGACCGGGTTGTGATGTACCCAGGTGATGAGCTCGGCAATTTCGTCGGGGTCGACCAGCCGATGGTAGCTGTTCATGGCACCGATGGCGTCGATCACCGAGCTGTCGTTGCCCAGATGCGTGCGCAGCATCTCCGTATCCGTAAAGCCGGGGCAGACCAGCGCCGTGTGCACGCCGCGGCCCATGAGGTCCTGGCAGGTCGCGCGCATGAGGCCGAGCTGGGCGTGCTTGGAGACCACGTAGCTGAAGGCGCCGGCGACCGCCTTCTCAGAGAGCGTTGAACCCACGTACACCACGCTCGAGCCTGCGGGCAGCGCCGGCAGCAGGCCCTGGTTGAGGGCATTCACCGCCAGGACATTGCTTTCCAGCACGGCGCGCAGCTGCGCATCGGGGCAGTCGAGGGCTGAATCCTTGTGCATCTGACTTGCGTTGTGCACCAGGGCCACGCTGTCGGCGGCGGCCACCGCCGGTGCCAGGGTCTCCAGGGCCCCAGCGATACTGGCGGCGTCCGTCAGATCGCAGGCAAGGTTGTGTACGCCGTCAAGCGGGCAGGGCCGGCGGGACAGGTTGTAGACCGTGAAACCGCGGTCCAGGAAGCGGGCGGCGCTGGCGCGGCCGATGCCGACGCTGGCGCCGGTGATGATGGCGATGGGCATGGATTCCCCCGGAAGTTGTACGGTGCTTTCGCGGCCGGTTGGCCGCCGCCTGTCCAGCATTATACCGGCTGCAGGCGCCACTGGATTGGCTTGCGCATTGCCCGCGGTGAGCGGCCATGCCATCCTCCCGCACCCATGCCGAGCGAGGAACGCTGATGAGCAACCGTGAGCGCCTGACCACGCTGTATATCGACAAGGAGAGTCACAAGTTCTCCGTTGCGCACTACACGATCTTCGCCGCCGGCGATCGGGAGCGGCTGCACGGCCACAACTACGCTGTCTCGGCGAAGATCGTCGCGCCCATGGGCAACAATGGTTTTGCCGCTGACTACAATGTGTATAAAGATCGCATCAAGGCGCTTTGCGACGAGCTCGACGAGTACCTGATTCTCCCGGCGGATTCACCGTACCAGCGCATCGAGGAGCATGGCCACGAGTACCGCGTGACCTTCGGCGACGAAGTGATGCACTTCCTGCGCAGCGACACGCTGGTGCTCCCCATTGTCAATGCCACCGTTGAGGAGCTGTCCCGCTATCTGCTCGAGCGGCTGCAGCACACCTCCCGCGGCGACGATCTTCGCGAGCTGCGGGTCTGCGTGGCCTCCGGCCCGGGGCAGAAGGGCTGTGCCAGCTGGCGCGCCGGCTGAGTCTCAGGCCGCTATGCCGCTATGTCTGAGCAGGGGCTCGATGTCGGGCGCTCTGCCCCGGAAGGCCAGGAACGTCGCCATCGCATCCCGTGAGCCGCCCATCTCCAGCACCTCCCGGAGAAAAGCCCGGCCGGTCTCGCCGTTGAAGATGCCCTCCTCCTCGAAGCGCGCGTAGGCGTCCGCCGACAGCACCTCGGCCCATTTGTAGCTGTAATAGCCTGCCGCGTAACCCCCCGCAAAAATATGGCCGAAGCCGTGCTGGAAGCGATTCCAGGCGGGTGGATGGACCACGGCGACCTCCCGGCGTACCGCCTCCAGCACCGTCTCCACCGGCGTTTCTTCGGCATGTTTCCAAACCAGATGCAGGCGGAAATCGAACAGGGCGAACTCGAGCTGGCGCACGGTCTGCATTGCGGCCTGAAAGCGGCGGGCGGCCAGGAGGCGCTCGACGAGGGCCTGCGGGATAGCTTCACCGCTGTCCACGTGCCGGCCGAGGCGGGCGAGGAAGCCGGCTTCCCAGCACCAGTTTTCGAGGAACTGGCTCGGCAGCTCCACCGCGTCCCACTCGACGCCGTTGATGCCGGAAACGGCGGCGACAGTCTGCCGCGTCAGCAGGTGATGCAGACCGTGACCGAACTCGTGGAACAGGGTGGTCAACTCGTCATGGGTGAGCAGGCTGGGGCGCCCGTCCTCCGGCGGCGAGAAGTTGCAGACCAGCCAGGCTACCGGCCGCTGCAGACCGTGGACACCCTCCCGGCGCACCCGGCAGTCGCCCATCCAGGCCCCGCCGCGTTTGCCGCTGCGGGCGTAGAGATCCAGATAGCAGTGCGCCAGCAGCTCGCCGTCGCGGTAGATCGCATAGAGAACAAGGTCCGGGTGGTAGCTGTCGAAGGCTTCCCCGGGGCGGAACTCGATACCGAAGAGCTCGCCGCAAAGGCTGAAGAGCGCTTCGAGAACCCGCGGTAGCGGCAGGTAGGGGCGCAGGTCCTCCTGGGAGATGGCATAACGGGCCTGCCGCAGCTGTTCGCTGTAGTAGGGCACGTCCCAGGCCTCGAGCTGCGTCGTGCCATCGTGTTCCCGGGCAAAGGCGCAGAGGGCGTCCCACTCGGCCTCGGCCTGGGGCCGGGCGCGGGCGGCGAGGTCTTCGAGGAAGGCGATGACGCTCGCCGTGTCCGGGGCCATCTTGGTCGCCAGGGATAGCTCCGCGTAATTGGCGAAGCCCAGCAGATCGGCAAGTTCGCGGCGGCTGTCGAGGATCTCGTGCATCACCGTGCTGTTGTCCCACTGCCCCGCGTGCGGTCCCTGGTCCGATGCCCGGGTCTGCCAGGCGGTGTAAAAGGCTTTGCGCAGGTCGCGGTCCTCGCCGTGGGCCATGACCGCGAGGTAGGTCGGGCCGTCAAGGGCGAGCCGATAGCCGCTCTCGCCCGCCGCGTCGGCGTTCCGCCGGGCGGCGGCCCGTGTGCTCCCGGGCAGGCCCGCGAGGCGTGCTTCGTCCACGGTGAGCGACCAGGCGTCGGTAGCATCGAGCAGGTTGTCGCTGAAGCGTGCGCTGAGCGTCGCCAGGTGCTGGCTGAGCTCGGCAAAGCGGTCCCGTTGCGCCGGCTCCAGGGCGACGCCGGCGAGGGCGAAGTCGCGCAGGGCGTTGTCGAGGGCACGCCGCCGGCCGGGCACGGCATCGACCGACGGGTCTTCCTTCGCCACCGCCTGGAAGGCCTCGTAGAGCGCGCGATGCTGGCCGAGCCAGCTGCGCCAGGCGGAGAGCTTCGGCAGGCACACATTGTAGGCGTGGCGGAGGGGCTCGCTATTGTTGACGCTGTTCAGGTGACTGATCGGCGCCCAGAAGCGCTCGAGGTCGTCCTCCAGCTCCTCGAGGGGCGCACAGAGCCGCTCCCAGGTGGCCGGGCCCGGCTCGGCAAGCAGCGCCTCGATGGCGGCACGGTTGCTCGCCAGCAGCTGGTCGAGGTCCGCTTCGATGCTCGCGGGATCAATGGCGCCGTAACGGGGCAGTTCGGCGTCTGCCGGCAGGGGGTGGTTCATCGGGGTTATACTCCGCGCTCGGGCCGGCCCGGGCCCGCGGTCCTGACGCAGGACGGCGTGCCACCGGCGACCACATTCAAAGTGACGTCTAGTGTCAATGGGGATCATTATGCCTGTTGCAACCCGTGCCTTTCGCACCGCTCTGGCTTTCTGCGCTGCCGCCCTGGCCCTGCCTGTCGACGCCGCGACGGCCGGCAAGCCCTTTGCTCCCGCCGATGTCTTCGGCCTCGCCTACGCCAGCGATCCGATCGTCGACCCCGCCGGGGAGCGTGTCTATTACCTGCGCCACACCATGGATGCCCTCAAGGACCGGCGCCGGGCCAACCTGTGGACCGTCGGCGCCGATGGCAGTGGCCACCGGCCCCTGACCACGGGCCCACGCAGCCTGTCGAACCCCGCCCTGTCACCGGACGGGCGCCGGATTGCTTACGTCGATGCCGATGACGTGGGCCGGCAGATCTTTGTGCAGTGGGTCGAGGGTGGCGAGCGCGCCCAGCTGACCCGCGTTGCGCACACGCCGCGCCGCCTGGCCTGGTCTCCCGACGGCCGCTGGCTGGCGTTCACCATGCTGGTGCCCTACGAGCCGACGGTACTGGGCGAACTGCCGGCAAAACCGGAGGGCGCCGAATGGGCGCCGCCCCCCGTGATTGTGGAGCGTTCGGTCTTCCGCAACGATGGCACGGGCCCGCGCCCCTACGGCTTTCAACATGTTTTCGTGATTCCGGCCGAGGGCGGCAGCCCGCGCCAGCTCACCAGGGGCGACTACGAGCACGACGGCGGCCTCGCCTGGACTGCCGACAGCCAGGCGCTGATTGTCTCCGCCAACCGCGGCGAGGACTGGGAGACGAATCCGGCAAACACGGATCTTTTCCATGTGCCCCTGGACGGTGGCGCCATGACGCGTCTGACGGACCGCGAGGGCCCGGACAGCGGCCCCGTCGTTTCCCCGGACGGCAAAGCGGTCGCCTGGACGGGCTGGGATGACCGGCGGCTCGGCTACCATCGCAGCCGGCTCTATGTCATGGGGCTCGATGGCAGCGGCCGACGCGAGCTGCTTCCGGACCTTGACCGCGCTATCGAAGCCCCCCGGTGGTCGGCCGATGGCAAACGCCTGTTCTTCCGCTATGACGATCGTGGCGACACCGTGCTCGCAGCCACTGATCTGGCCGGGGGGCTCGAGCAGCTCGCCGCCGGGCTCGGCGGCACCACGATCGGGCGCCCCTACGCCGGGGCCGCCTTTGCCGTGGGCGGCGGGGACCGCTTCGCCTACACCGCCGGCGACACCGCGCGGCCTGCGGATATCGCTGTCGGTCGCCGCGGCGGCGACGGGGTCAGGAAAGTCACGGCACTGAACGAGAACCTCCTTGGCCATCGCGAGCTGGCCCGCGTTGAAGAGCGCTGGGTCACCTCCGGCGCCGACGGCCGCGACATCCAGGCCTGGGTGGCCCTGCCGCCGGGTTTTGATCCGTCAAAGCAGTACCCGATGATCCTCGAGATCCACGGCGGCCCCTTTACCAACTACGGTTTCCGCTTCAGCGCCGAGGTGCAGCTCTATGCCGCGCAGGGCTATGTCGTGCTCTACGTGAACCCCCGCGGCAGTACGAGCTACGGTGAGGACTTCGGCAATCTGATCCATCACGCCTATCCGGGCCGGGACTACGATGACCTCATGGCCGCTGTGGACGCAGTGATCGACGAGGGCTACGTCGACCCGGAGCAGCTCTTTGTCACCGGCGGCAGCGGGGGCGGTGTGCTCACTGCATGGATTGTCGGCAAGACCGACCGCTTCCGCGCGGCGGTGGTGGCCAAGCCGGTAATCAACTGGGCAAGCTTTGTGCTCACCGCCGATATGGCGCCGTATTTCGCCCGCTACTGGTTCCCGGCGATGCCCTGGGAGGACCCTGAGGGCTACTGGGCGCGCTCTCCGCTCTCCCTGGTCGGCAACGTCACCACGCCGACGATGCTGCTCACCGGGGAGGCTGACCTGCGCACGCCGATTTCAGAGAGCGAGCAGTACTACCAGGCCCTGAAGCTCCGCGGGGTGGAGACGGCCCTGGTGCGCATGCCCGGTGCCTTCCACAGCATTGCCAAGCGGCCGAGCCAGCTCGCCGGGAAGGTGGCGGCGGTGCTCGCCTGGTTTGAACGCTACGGTGCGGATGGGTCCTGACACGGTCGCGACGATGACCGTCCGCGCGGTCTCCGTGGCCGAGGTTGGCGGCCGACGCTGCTGACCTGAAAAAAATTCGTCCGGCGGTGGAACCGGGGCGGCAGGAGGGGGTCATAGTGACTGGGAGGGCGTTGCTTTCTGCGCCCGCTCCCCATGAACAGACGACGTTCAGGTCATGTAAACCCCTCTGGAGCGAGACTCCTCCCTGGTCGGCTTTTTGCCGGCCTTTTTTTTGGTTCATCGTGGATTTCCGGGGCGGATGCCGGGGGTATGCCCCAGGCCTTATCCGGTCGGGGCGCTCCATGGTTTGAGCTCGTTTTAGCTTGCCGGCGCGGCCACAGGCGGGTGTCCCCGGTCGCTCCACGATCTTCGCCTGGTGGGGGGACCCTCCTGCAGCCGCGTCTGCCCTCGGTGCTCACCCCGGTACGGTGCAACCACGGTCTCCGCCCCGGAAAGCTACGAGGAACCTTTTGTCAGCCTCCGCTCCCGGCCATGGCCTCACGCAGGCTCTCGGCGGTCTGCGGGCCAAGCAGGGTTGCGACGCGGCGGCCGTCCGGATCGATCACTACCGTTGTGGGCAGGACCTGGGGCCGGTCGATGCCGAGGTCGGCGGCCGGGTCCGTCGGCAGCTGGGCGAAGCGGATGTCCAGGGCGTCGATCTGCGCGGCCAGAGCGTCGCCGGTGACGCCGTCGTAGTTCACCCCGAGGACCGCGATATCATCCTCGCCATCGAGGCTGTTCAGCTCCGGGATCTCGCGGATGCAGGGTTTGCACCACTCGGCCCAGTAGTTGACGAGCACCCAGCTGCCAAGCTGCTCCTCGATGGGACCGAGGGCCCCCGGGCGCTCACCGCAGCCGGCGACGCCCAGAGTGAGGCCGAGGGACAGGGTGAGACAGGCGATACGAGCAGGCAGGGTCATTGGTCGAAAAGCTCCGCTAGGTTGATGGAGAGGGCGTCCCGGTTGCTGTCTTCCTGGGCTGCCAGCAGAGCGAGCGCGCGCTGCTCCCAGCCGTTGACGCTGTGGGAGCGGTCGTACGCCGTCGCCAGCGCATCGCCGCGGGTCCAGTGGAGCACCTGCCAGAGCGTGATGTCGTGCAGGTCCCGGGCCAGGAGGTAGTGGCCGCGGTCGTTCTGGGAGATCACCTGCTGGGCGAGGAGGCTGTCCCGCAGCCTGCCCCAGCTCTCGCTGTCGATACCACAGCTCCGGTCCGTGAGCAGGTCGATCTCGCGCAGAGCCTCGCCGCGGCGTTGCCGGATCCAGAGTAAATAGAGCGCTTCCAGGGCCTTCAGCACCAGTGGCCGGGCTGCCTGCTCCGAGGTCTGGTAGGCGGAGAGGCTGTGCACGACGATGGCAGCAATGAGGACAATATTCCAGGAGATGAAAATCCACAACAGGAACAGCGGAACGGCGGCGAAGGCGCCGTAAATGAAAGTGATACTGGAGCCGGCCACCAGCGTCGTGAACAGGGAGCGTGCGATGTTGAAGGCGATCGCCGCCAGTGCCCCGCCGATGAGCGCGTGCTTCAGGGGAACCCGGCAATTGGGCACGGCGGCGTAGACCAGGGTGAAGCCGAGGATGCTGAGCAGAAAGGGTGCGACGCGCAGCAGCGCGGTGCCGGCGCCGAGGACGTCGAGGTAGTCGAGACGGCTGGCGAAGGAGGCGAGGTAGGTGCTGGCCGCCAGCCCCAGGCCGATGGTCAGCGGCGTCAGGCTGAGCACGGCCCAGTAGAGCAGGAAACTGGACACCGGGCTGCGGTTTTCCGGAGTGCGCCAGATCCGGTTGAAGCTGCGCTCGATGTTGCGCAGCATCAGAATGGCGGTGGCCACCAGGAAGGCGATACCGAAGCCTGTGAGGTTCTTGGCCTGGCGCGAAAAATCCTCGAGGTACTGCTCCATCTCCGAGGACGTCTCGGGCATGAGGTGCTCGAAGAGCAGGTTCTGGATGTTGGCCTCGACGCCCTGGAAAGCCGGTATTGCGGATGCCATGGTGTAGAGCACCGTGAGCAGCGGCACCATGGCGAACAGGCTCATGTAGGTGAGCGCCGCAGCCGTGTCACGGCAGCGATCGCTGATGAAGCGCTCGTAGAGGTACTGCAGCCGGTGCAGCCAGGGGAGGAATTGAGCGGGTATCGCCGGCATGGGGGTCAGTATCGCATGAAATCCGGCGCTGGCGGGATGGCTCCCCCGGGCGAACCGTGCCCCGGGGGCGCGGCCGCTCGCCGCGGCAAGGCGCCCCGGAGCCGGGGCCACCCTTTGCTATACTGCGGCGCCCTGCATGACAAGGAGGTCCCGCATGGTCGCGGTCACCCTGTACCACAATCCCCGCTGCTCCAAGTCCCGGGCGGCGCTTGCGCTTCTTGAGGAGCGTGGCGCGGCGGTCGAGGTTGTCCGCTATCTTGCTACGCCGCTGGATGAGGCAGGGCTGCGCGAGCTGCTGCGCCGCCTGGGGCGGCCAGCGGCGGAGCTGGTGCGCCGTAGCGAGCCCGAGTACAAGGCGGCGGGCCTCGGCCCCGCCAGCGACGAGGACCAGCTGCTGGCCGCCATGGCGACGCACCCGAAGCTCATGGAGCGGCCGGTAGCAGTCGCCGGTGAGCGGGCGGTGATCGGCCGGCCGCCGGAGCGCGTGCTGGAGCTCCTGTCGTGAGCTCAGCACCCTACATTCTGGTGCTCTACTATTCCGCCGGCGGCGCCACGGCGACCATGGCGGCGCAGGTCGCCCGCGGGGTGGCCACGGTCTCCGGCCTCGAGGCGCGGCTGCGTACGGTGCCCCGCGTTTCCACGGAAACGGAGCAGGTGGCCGACGAGGTTCCCGCCGAGGGACCCCTGTACTGCAGCCAGGCAGACCTGCGCGGCTGCGCCGGCCTGGTGCTCGGCAGCCCCACCCGCTTCGGCAACATGGCGGCGCCCCTCAAGTATTTCCTCGACCAGACCGGAGACAGCTGGCTCAGCGGTGCCCTGGTGGACAAGCCCGCGGGCGTCTTCACCTCCACCTCGAGTCTGCACGGCGGCCAGGAGAGCACGCTGCTGTCCATGATGCTGCCCCTTCTGCATCACGGCATGGTGATCGTGGGCCTCGATTACGGCGAGCCCGGCCTCATGCGCACTGAAGGCGGCGGTACGCCCTACGGCGCCAGCCACGTCGGTGGTGTCGACAACCAGCGAGCCCTCGATGAAGACGAAGCCGGCCTCTGTCGCAGCCTCGGCGCGCGGGTGGCCCGGCTGGCATCGGCCCTGGCGGGCGGTGGGGGTGTGTCATGAGCGCTGTGCCGCGCACCGGCGCCGCGGCCTGGTTCTGGGGCTTGAGCTGGGGCTGCTGGCTCGTCCTGCTGCTCCAGCAGGGCCTGGACGCCTTCACCCGCGGGGCGCCCTGGATCATCTGGGTGGCCTACCTGGTGCCGCTGTTGATCTTCCTCCCGGGTATGCTCCGGGACCGGCTGCGCAGCTATGTCTGGCTGTGCTTCGTCAGCCTGCTCTACTTCATCCGGCTTGTGGAGCGGCTCTTCGCCGAGCCCGGTGCGCCGGCGCCGATCGTCGGCATGGTTGCCGTTATCGGCCTGTTTACCTGCGCCATGCTCTATGTGCGCCAGCGCGGCCCCCAGCTTCGCCGCGCTGAGGACTCTGCCCCGGGAGATACCGATGGCTAAAGCTTCCTTTTTACGACGCTTCTTCCGCGGCCTGTGGCGCGGCATCACGGTGCTGCGCCTGGCGCTGGCCAACCTGCTGTTCCTGGTTGCGCTGCTCCTGCTTTACTTTGCCCTGACGGGCGGGCCTTCCCGGGAACTGCCGGAGCGGGCGGCGCTGCTCCTCGCCCCGGCCGGGCGGGTGGTGGACGAGCGCAGCCGGGTAGAGCCCCTGGCGCTTCTCGGCGATCCGTCTCCGGCGACGGCGGAAGTCCGTCTCCGCGACCTGATCGATGCCGTGGACCGTGCTGCCGATGATCCCGCGATATCCGCCCTGGTCATCGACACCGACGACCTGCTCTACCTCGGCCTCAGCCGGGCCCAGGAGCTGGCGCCGGCCCTCGAGCGCTTCCGGGCCGGTGGCAAGCCCATCGTTGCCCTCGGGGATTACTTCACCCAGGACCAGTATCTGCTCGCAGTGCAGGCGGACGAGCTGATCCTCCATCCCCACGGTGCGCTGGCGCTGGAAGGCTTTGCCAGCTACCAGAACTACTTCCGTGATGCCCTCGACAAGCTCGCCGTGAACATGCACGTTTTTCGCGCCGGGGAGCACAAGGCCATCGCCGAGCCGCTCACGCGCATGGACATGTCCGAGGATGAGAAGACGATCACCCGGGCCTGGCTCGACGACCTCTGGAGCCAGTACACGGCGCTGGTAGAGGCACGTCGGGCGCTGCCGGCCGGGGCCGTTGCTGCGCACATCAACAGCTATCCGACGCGGCTCGCGGCCGAAGGCGGAGACCCGGCGCGGCTCGCCCTGGCAGACGGGCTCATTGACCGGCTGCTCTCGCGGGAGGCGGCCAACGATTACCTTGTGGAGCTGGTCGGCGCCGCGGATGACAAAGGCCGCTTTGAGGCTGTGCCCTTTGAGCGTTACCTTGCGCGGCGCGGTCGGCCGCCGGCTGCCGAGGCCGGAAAGCGGGTTGCCGTGGTGACCGCCGCGGGGCCACTCTTCAGCGGCGAACGGGATCCGGGTGCTATCGGCGCCGAGACGCTGGTACGCCAGCTGCGGCAGGTGGCTTCCGAGCCGGATGTCGCTGCGATCGTTCTGCGTATTGACAGCCCGGGGGGCAGCGCCTTCGGTGCCGAGGTCGTGCGCGCCGGCCTCGAGGACCTCGCCCGGCGGCGGGAGCTCCCGGTGGTGGTGTCCATGGGCCGGGTAGCGGCGTCAGCCGGCTACTATATCGCCGCCCCGGCGGACGAGATCTGGGCCACTCCGGCGACGATCACCGGTTCTATCGGGGTCTTTCTCGCCTTCCCGACGGTGGAGGAGCTTTTCGAGCGCGCGGGCATCGCCACGGATGGGGTCGGGACCACAGAACGGGCCGGTGCCCTGCGCCTCGATCGGCCCCTGCAGCCGGCCCTGGCCGAGACTCTGCAGCTGACCGTGAACGATCGCTACCGCAAGTTTGTCGCGATCGTGGCCTCCGGCCGGGACATGGCCCCGGCGCAGGTGGAGGCGGTGGCAGAGGGGCGCGTCTGGAGCGCGCCAGCGGCTAAGGCCGTCGGCCTGGTGGATGAGCTGGGCAGCCTCGCCGAGGCGGCCCGTGCGGCGGCGGGTCTGGCCGGTCTGGACGAGGGAGAATACCGGGTGGACTACGTCAATCCGCCGCAGTCGCCGCGACAGCTGCTGCTGCAGACCCTGGCGGACCGGCTCGGCATTACCGCCACCCTGGAGGCGGCTCTCCCGGTGCCTCGTTCCCTGCGGGCACCGCTCACGGCAGTGCGGGAGACCCTCGACGTCCTCGAGGATCCCGCCGACCTGTACATGCTGTGCCTGGCCTGCGCGCCCTGAGGGTGCGGCGTCAGTCGGCGACGGGCGTCGCCGGCTGGCGCAGGTGCACCTCCCGCTGCGGGAAGGGGATGGTGATACCGGCCTCGTCGAAGCGCAGCTTCACCGCTTCGGTGGTATCCCAGAGCAGGTCCCAGTAGTCGGCGGCGTTTACCCAGGGCCGCACCAGGAAGTTCACGCTCGAATCGGCGAGCGCCCCCACCGTGATCACGGGCGCAGGCTCGGCAAGCACCCGCTCGTCCGCGGCGATGATCTCCTCCAGGATCTGCTTGGCCTTGCGCAGGTCGTCATCGTAAGCGACACCGAACTCCATATCCACGCGCCGCGTGGGCCGCGCGGAGAAGTTGGTGATTACGCCGCCGATGACGCTGCCGTTGGGTACGATCACTTCCTTGTTGTCCGGGGTGGTCAGGATGGTGGTGAAGATGCTGATTTTGTCCACCGTGCCCATGGCGCCGCCGGCATCGATGAAATCACCGCGCGTGAACGGCCGGAAGATGATGATCAGCACCCCTGCGGCGAAGTTCGCCAGGGAGCCCTGCAGGGCGAGGCCGACGGCCAGGCCCGCGGCACCGAGGAGGGCGATCAGGGAGGTCGTATCGATGCCGAGCTGCGACAGCGCGGCGATGACCACAAAGAGCAAGAGCAGCCAGCGCAGAATCGATGTCATGAAGCTGACGAGTGTATCGTCGACCTTCTGCCGCTCGAGCACTTTCTCGACGCCCCGGACTACCAGCGCTACCACGCCACGGCCGAGGTAGAAGATGACCAGGGCGAAGACGATGCGGATTCCCCAGGGAATCGCGTAGTCGTTCACGAGCGCTGTCAGGTCCAGCTGATTGATCACATCCATCGTGCTGCCCTTTCTGGTTGCAGTATGAAAAGCGAGATAATAATCTCGCGCGCCATTTCTGTACATCCGGGGGCGCGGCGCCTGCTGCGCCTTGACGAACGCCTCGGCGCGACGCCCTGACCCCGGGGGTCAGTGCCCGGCCGCTGTAACCGCCGCGGCGATAACGCCGGCGAGGGCCGAGAGCAGTTCGCTGAGGGCTGCGGCCTGGGTGGCGGCACTGTCATCGGGCAGAGCCTCCCGCGCCTCGAAGGTGCCCCGGGCCGGGGCATTTTCCTTGGCGCTGCCGTGCAGGGTCCAGTCGGCGACGGCCACGGCGGTTGTGCCCTGGGCCTCGAAGCGGTGCACCACCAGACTCACGCGCTGACCGGTCACGGGCATGGGCCCCGGGAACTCGCTTACCGCGGCAGAATCGAGCTGCGCTGCCAGGTTGGCGACGAGGACGCGCTGGATCCCGTGGTCCAGGGGCTCCGCCCAGCGCCGGTCCCGCCGGTAGCTGATACGGTGCGCATCGAGGCGCTCGGCGAGATCGGCGCGCAGCAGGTACTCGGGCAGGGTGACGGGGCCCACCGCCAACGGTGGACCGGCGCCGCGCGCGGCGGGCGGTGCCGCTGGCGCGAGGGTCACATAGCTGAGCTCCACCGGCGAGGCGCAGCCGGCGAGCAGCAGCGGAAGCGCGAGCAGGGGGGCAAGCAGGGGGACAAGAACGGGGGCAAGCAGGGCCGCTGGACGGCGGGCAGGGTGCTTCATGGCTATTTCTCCCGGCGCCCGCGGAGGAGCGCATCCGGTTGATCTTCCAGCGTTTGCAGAAGGCCCTCCAGGGACCGGCTGGCGCGGGACATCTCTCGCAGCGTCGCCCCCAGCTGCTGCAGCGTGGGCGAATCGTCGGCGACCTGCCGGCCGAGGCCGCCAATGGCGTCGCGGGTTGCACGCAGGGCCTCGTCCAGGCTCACCAGGGCGGCCGTCAGCTCGGCGTTGAGCGCCGGCAGCGCCTTGTCCACCCCGGCGGCGGCGTCACCGACGCTCCCGAGCGTGCGGCTCAGCTCCGGCTGCAGCGTTGCCAGGCTGTCATCAAGACGGCTGCCCGCCCGCGCCAGGGAGGCCAGCGTTCCGCGCAGCTCGCCGGGGAGGGCAAGGAAATCCTCATCCTCCACGAAGGTGCGCAAGCTGGTAACGATGCTCTGCCCCGCTTCTGCCATGGCCGCATAGTCCACGGATTGAAGAGTCCTGCGCAGGATCTCCAGCTCTGTGGGTATAGTGGGTATCTGCCCATAGGGTGAGTCGATGGCCGCGGCCGTGACCGGACTCTCCGGGTGGAAGTCCAGTTGGATATAGAGCAGGCCGGTGAGCACACTCTGCATGTTCAGCTGGGCCCGGAGACCATTGCCTACCAGGTAGTCGAGCATGGCGCCGCGCCCCAGTTTCTGACCTTGAACCAGAAGGTTGTTGGCGACCAGCTCGGCCTCGACGATCATCTTGATTTCCGGTCGCTCCGTGGACAGCACGAGCTGGATGTCCGTGACCTGGCCCACGGTGACGCCGCGCAGGGCTATCGGTGCGCCGACATTGAGGCCCTTCACGGAGCCGTCGAAGACCATCACTACCTTGTCGCGCTGGCCGGTGAAGCCGGCGCCGCCGAAAAACAGCGCCGCGCCGATGGCTACGACGGCGGCGCCGACCACGAATGCGCCGATGAGGACGCTGTGTTTGCGTTCATCCATGGGAGTCGTTCTCCGGCTCTGCCGAGCGATTGAGAAATTGTCGCACCAGCGGCTGGCTGCTGTGGTCCCGCAGCCAGCGCGGATCGCCGCCGTCGATCATGGTTTTCGAGCCGGCGTCGAGAAACACGGAGTTGCTGGCGATGCCGAAGATGCTCGGCAACTCGTGGGTGACCAGCACCACCGTGGCGCCGGTGGACTCCTTCAGCTCGAGAATCAGGTCATCGAGGCGCCGCGAGCTGATCGGGTCGAGGCCGGCGGAGGGTTCGTCAAAAAAGAGAATCTCCGGGTCCAGGGCAATGGCCCGGGCCAGCGCCGCTCGTTTGCGCATGCCGCCGGAGATCGCCGAGGGCAGATAGTCCTCGTAGCCGGCAAGCCCCACTAACGCGAGCTTGTAGCGGACGATACCTGCTATGGCGTCGGTGCTGTAGTCGGTGTAGTGCGTCAGCGGTAGCGCCACGTTCTCCGCCAGGGTCATGGCGCTGAGCAGGGCGCCGGCCTGGTAAGTGATGCCCCAGCTGCGCCGGAGCCGCTGCCGTGTGCGAGCGTCGGCCCGGACCAGGCTCTCGCCGCCGTAGCAGATGTCGCCGGCGGCGGGGCGCAGGAGCCCGAGGAGGTGCTTGAGCAGCGTGCTCTTGCCACAGCCGGAGCCGCCCATGATCACGAAGATGTCGCCCCGGTTGATGTTAAAGGTCAGGTCGCGCTGCAGGACGTTGCTGCCGAAGGCCATGGTCAGCCCGGCGACGGAAATGGCGGCATCGGCGCGGTCCACCTCAGATCCCCAGTTGCTGGAAGAGAATGTTCATGCCGGCGTCGGCAACGATGAGATAGACCACGGCCGTGACCACAGCCTCGGTCGTTGCGCGACCGACGGCGGCGGCATTGCGGCCGGCACTCATGCCCGCACGGGAGCCGGCGAGGGCAATGAGGAAGGCGAAGAGCACGCCCTTGCCGATTCCCACGAAGGCATGGGTAAAGGAAAAGGCATCCTCCAGCTGGCTCAGGTACTGCAGGGCGCTGATGCCCATGCCCCCGGCGACGATGCCGCCGCCGATAATGCCCAGGAGGTCGGCGTAGACCACAAGCAGCGGCATGGTGACCACCAGGGCGAGCATCCGCGGCGCGACGAGGAATTCCATGGGTGACAGGCCGAGGGTGGCGATGGCGTCGACCTCCTCGTTTCCCTGCATGGTCCCGAGCTGTGCGGCGTAGGCGGCGCCGGTGCGCCCGGCCATAACGACGGCGGTCATCAGCGCGCCCATCTCCCGAAGCATGCCGATGGCCACGAGATCGGCCACGTAGACCTCCGCGCCGAACTGCTGCAGCTGCACGGCGCCGAGGTAGGCCAGGATCATGCCGACCAGCACGCTGGTCAGGGTGATGATGGGCAGGGCGTCGGGGCCGGCCTGGTAGAGGCAGTCGCGCAGGTCGACCCAGCGGGTCGCGGAGCCCGGCACGAAAGTGCGACCGCAGGCGCGCAGGGCGTCACCGAGAAAGGCCAGGGAGTCGAGGACTTCCTCGCCGATCTCGTGCAGCTGTTGCCGCAGGGCTGCTGCGGAAAAAAGGCCGTGCCGCGATGCCCGCGAGGACGCCGCCGGAGCGGTGGCGGTGGCCAGCCGCAGGAGCGCGGCAAGCCCGTCGGGCAGGCTGGTGCTGTCGAGGCTGCCCCCGGCCCCGCGGCAGGCCTCATGGCAGGCCAGCAGGAAGGCCGGAAGGCGCGAGTCCCAGTCGGCCACGGCATCGGCCGCCACGGTGAGCCGCCTTGGCGGCACTGCACGCAGGCGTTCGACAATCGCATCGGTATCCGGGAGCCGGGTACCTCGCCAGGGGCCTGCGAGGCGCAGGCACGCCCCATCGGCATCGACGGTGAGATCACAGCTGGGCCCGACGTCAGCCATCGCGGTGCCTTGCTCCCCTTGCTTTAACTGCCCCGGGGCAGTCTACGGCCGCCGGCGGCGAGGCGCCATTGAAGCAGCGGTGTGTGGGCTGCCTACTGGAAAGGCAGCGGATCCTGCAGCGGACGGATGATGGCCACCGCTTTGTCATAGATGGCCTGCACCGGCGTCAGGTCTCCGGCCTCCCGGCGGCGCGACACCATTGTAGCGGGGAATAGGTAATTGTCGCTTTGCCGATAGCGCAGGGCCCGGCTGCGTCCTACGCGGTCCTCGTAGATGACCCAGTGCATGTCCAGTTCCTCGGCGAGGAGGTCGCCGAGAACGACGCCCATGGCCTGGAGGTTCCGGCGGTCGTCAGCGGTGACGACGTCCTGGTCCAGGAGTCGCTGCAGCACGGGCAGGTCTTCGGCCGGGTCGCCGGTGAAAAAAGCGCCCAGCTCACTGCGCGCGAGTTCCTCGAGGTCTTCGCGCTGCTGCGCCAGGTAGCGGCGGTCGAGATCCGTCAGCTCGTCGATGCGCGCTTCGAGGCCCGCGCCCGGCGTGCCTGTGCCCTGGGCACCGGCCGGCGCTGGGGCCAGCGCGCAGAGCAGGAGGCAGAACGCGAGCACCGGCGCCAGGGTGCTCAGCGATGGACGGGCGGAAAATCGGGCAGGGAAACGCTTGGAGAGAAGCATAGTGGCCATGGTGGGGGTACCGGACAACATCATGTACGGAGAGTAGCGCGGAGGGCGCTGACGCTCAATCCGGTTGTGTTCGAGGCCGCGGCGTGGATAATTGCGCCTTTGGCGCGGTGCGGCCGCCGAGCGCCGCTCGCCTGTCCCGTCCCCCGGAGTCCTCGCATGATCACTGGCAGTATTGTCGCCCTCGTCACCCCGATGCACGTCGACGGCAGTCTCGACTGGGCAGCGCTCGAGCGGCTCCTGGATCTTCATATCACGTCCGGGACCGCTGCTGTCGGCGTGACCGGGACCACCGGCGAGAGCGCGACGCTCTCCGTGCCCGAGCATATGGCGATCATCCGCCACTGCGTCGACTATGTGAGCGGCCGCATACCGGTTATTGCCGGCACTGGCGCCAACGCCACCCGTGAGGCCATCGAGCTCACCCGCGCTGCCGCGGAAGCCGGCGCCGACGCCTGTCTCCTTGTCACCCCCTATTACAACCGGCCGACCCAGGCCGGTATGTACGAACACTTTCGCGCCATCGCCGACGCCGTGGCCATCCCCCAGCTTCTCTACAACGTGCCGGCGCGCTGCGGTGTGGATCTGGCTAATGACACCGCACTGGCGCTGGCGCGGCACGACAATATTGTCGGGATCAAGGACGCGACCGGGAACATGGAGCGCGCCCGGGACCTGCTGGCCCGCGCGCCCGAGGGTTTTGCCGTCTACTCCGGCGACGACCCCACGGCGCGGGAGCTGATGCTCGCCGGCGGCCACGGCAATGTTTCTGTCACCGCCAACGTGGTGCCGGAACTCATGGCCGCGCTCTGCCGGGCGGCCATTGCCGGCGACGCGGAGGAAGCCGCTGCCCTTGACGAGCGCCTCGCCGCGTTGACCTCGGCCCTGTTTCTGGAACCGAACCCCATTCCCGTGAAGTGGGCCCTGGCCCACCTCGGGCTCATCGGCCCCGGCATCCGCCTGCCGCTGACCCCGCTGGACCACAAGCTTGAAGCGGTCCTGCGCGATGCGCTGGCGGGAGTCACGGCATGAGAGGGGGTGCCGGCGTCCTGGCCACCGGCCTGCTCGCGATCGCCCTCAGCGGCTGCGGCTATCTCTTTGGCGACGACGGGTATTTCCAGGACCGTTCCCAGGCCTACCGCGAAGCGGTGGAACTGGCGGTGATCGACGTGCCGGCGGACATGGACAGCACGGCCCTCGAGGAACTTTACGCTATTCCGCCGGTGCAGAGCGACCTGCTCCTCGCCGGGGAGTTCGAAGTACCCAGGCCGGATCCGCTCGCCGCCGGTTCGGCGGAGCAGCTTGTGCGCATCCAGAAGCTCGGCGACGACAGCTGGGCCCTCATCGGCGTTGCTCCCGGGCAGCTCTGGCCCCAGGTGCGCAGCTTCCTCTCCGCCGCCGGCGTGCAGGTCGCCCGGGCCGACGCGCGCCAGGGCATCATCGACACAGACTGGCTGCAGCTCCAGGACGCCTCTGGTGAGTCGCGCTTCCGCTTCCGCATCGAGCGGGGAGTGCAGCGCGGCAGCAGCGAGCTGCACGTGCTGCAGAAGTCCCGCCTTGGTGAGGACGACGAATGGCCGGCGGTGTCCGACGACAGGGCGCAGGAGGCCGATATGCTGCGCGGTGTTGCGCAGTACCTCGCCAACAGCGCCGAGACCGCGCCGGTGTCCATGATGGCGGACCAGGCGATCAGCGCCGGCGGACGCGTTTCCCTGGAAGAGGCCGACGATGGCGAGACCTACATAGCCCTTGGCCTGCCCTTCAACCGGGCATGGGCGTCCCTCGCCCTGGCGGTGGAGGATGCCTATTTCGAGATTACGGACCGCGACCGCAGTGCTGGCCGCTATTACCTGCGCTTCCTCGGCCCCGACAAGGATGACGAGGGCGGCTGGTTCGACTGGCTCACGGGCGGCAAGGAACGCGACCCACTTGCGGACCGCCGCTTCCTGCTCACCGTGGACGCCGTGAACGGTGATGGCGTGGAGATCCGCCTGGCCCAGGATGACGACGGCGATCCGCTGGAAAAGCGCCAGCATCAGTCACTTCTGGCGAAGATTCAGAGCAACATCGACTAGGGGACAGTGGTGCGCGTCGCGTCCCTCGGCAGCGGCAGCAAAGGCAACGCAACCGTGGTCGCCAGCGGCGACACCTGTGTGCTTGTCGACTGCGGTTTCTCTGTGCGCGAGGCGACCCGGCGCCTGGCCCGCCTCGGCCTTGTCCCCGGCGATCTCGACGCCATTCTCGTCACCCACGAGCACAGCGACCACGCTGCCGGCGTCGGCACCCTGTCCCGGGGCCACGGCATTCCCGTCTACGCCAGCCACGGCACGGCCGCCAGTGGCCGCCTCGGCGAGTGTGCCGCCCTCGTCCGCTTCAACGCCGGGGAGGCGTTTACCGTCGGCGGGGTAACCGTGTGCTCAGTGGCCGTGCCGCACGACGCCCGCGAGCCCTGCCAGTACCGCCTCGCCGCCGGCGGCCGTGAGCTCGGCGTCCTCACGGACCTCGGCAGCGTCACCCCCCACGTGGTGGCCGCCTACCGCGGTTGTCAGGGCCTGGTGCTCGAGTTCAATCACGATACCGCCATGCTCGCCGCCGGCACCTATCCGCCGGCACTCAAGCGCCGGGTCGGCGGCGACTGGGGCCACCTCAACAACCGCCAGGCCAGCGAGCTCCTCGCGGCCGTCGACGGCCCGGCGCTCCGGCACCTGGTGATCGCTCACATGAGCGAGCAGAACAACAGCCAGGCGGCGGTACGCGAGGTCCTCGCGGCGGAGCATCCCGGCTGGCTGGAGCGGGCGCACTGGGCCTGCCAGGGCGAGGGCTTCGGCTGGATTGCTCTCGACGGGTGAATGAATGGTTTTGTCGGGGACTTGCGTAGTGTCGGGGAGCGACTGAGGGCATCTTCCCGCTGGCGCCCCGGGAATCCACTAGCAGGTACACTCCGGGAGGGCCTCAGCAGTGTTCCGGCAGGTTCAGTTCGGCGATCTTGAGGCGAGACGACGGGCAGGTCATCCGGTCGTTGCCGGACAGATCCAGGCGCTCGAGCGCATCCAGGGCGAACAGCGGCGCCGGGTCGTCGATGCGGTTGTTCGCCAGCAGCAGAATCTCGAGGCCCGTCGCCGCGGTCAGCGGTGTTACGTCTTCGATCGCGTTGCCGGAGAGGCGCACCCGCGTGAGCCCGGTGAACACCTCGAGACGGGTGAGGTCCGTGATGCCCGCCTGGCTGCAGTCCAGCAGCGTGAGCTCGTCGGCACTGGTGACCTCCTGATCGATGATGTGCTGGATGACGCATTCACGCAGGGCCTCGTCGGCGAGCGAGAAGTCGCTGAACAGGGCCGGCGGCGTGTACAGAGTGCGGTCGTTGAAGGTGACGGCGTAATCGGCGCAGCCCGCGGTCAGCAGAGCGGCGAACAGCAATGCGAAGCGGTGCGGTCGCATGGGCGGGTCCATCGGGGCTGCCGCAGGTCGTGGTAGCATAGCACGCGTTTTTGCTGCCGGCTGCGCCGATGCCGGCCGCACCTTCTAAGGAGTGGGACCCCCGTGGAAGCAATCAGTCTCGTACAGCGAGGAAACCTGCAGAGCCTCGAGCGCACGCTGCGCCGCCAGTGGCGTCTTGGGCAGAACATCGTCCTCTGCTGGTCGCTGGATGAGCACGGTTTGCTGGTGATTTTCGTACCGCATTACTTCCTCGGCAATTTCTGCGCGCCGGGGCGGGACGGCAGGGTGGGCGCCGAGGACAACGAGCGCTACGTGCGCAGCCTGATTTCCGGCTGCCGGCGCAAGGCCAGGGACGAACTCTTTGCTATCGCCGAGCGCCTGAGCGCTGCGCCGACCTTCATAAAGCTCGATCAGCCTCTGCAGGATACCCCGCCGGTGATCGATGGTGTCGAGGAGCTCATTCGGCGCTATGGCCTCAACTTTGTCGAAGGCCGCGGGGTACTGCTCTTCGACATCTGCGATTTCTCGCTGCATACACCCTTTGAGCAGGCAAGCCAGCTGAACAGCCTGTCTTACTCCATGAACTCCGTTTACAACAAGCTCTCTGCGCTGGGCCTTGAAATCCACTTCGCAAGGACCACCACCGGCGACGGCTATTATGTGTGGAACCGGGATACGGGGCCGGAGGCCGACCGGCTGCTCTTCGACTTCCTGGTGCTCACGGCGCTGGATAACGCCCTGGCCCGGGCCGCCTCCCGGGGCAAAACCGTGCCGGTGCTTCGCGCCGGCTTCCACTGCGGCAGCCACTACGAGCTTTACCAGGCCGAAGGTGTCAACCCGAGCGTCTTCAGCTACATCGTCGGTACGGTCACCATCGAGCTGGCGCGTATGCTTGAGGCTGCACAGCCCGGCCAGTTGCTCGTCGGTGACTTCCGCGCCGGCGCACCGGCCTTCGTCGCCGAGCGCAGCGCGGGCCTGGCGCGGGTCCTGGGTCTGAAGATGATGGGACAGTCCCTCGACGGGCTGCGCTGCTGGCTCACCGGCACCGCCGGCGGCGGCGAGCCGCGGGCGCTGGCGTTTCGCGATAAACACGGCCTCGCCCACCGTGCCTACAACCTTGAACTCGAGGTCGACCTCGAGGGCGAACCTCTGCACCTTGGCCTGCGCCCCGGGGACCCGTGACCACGATACCGCGGCTCGCCGTTGCCCTCGGCGACGGCGGCGACCCGGCGCTGGCGCGCCAGCTCGCCGAAACCTTGAGCCTGCCTCTGCTGGCCGTCCCCGGCGACGGCTTCGACGGGAAGCAGGGCCTGGATCTGCTTCTGCTCGTGGACGCAGCGGGCCCGGCGCTTCGGCCGCTCGGGCCTGGCGCCTCGGGCCCGGTGCGCTGCCGCTTCGATGACGGCAGCCTCCGCCATCGCCGCCGCAATGGTCACAACGAGGCCATCGGCCGGGCCCTGGCGGTGGGCCGCGCGCCGGGCATGCGTATTATCGACGGAACCGGCGGCTTTGCGCGCGATGCCTTTGTGCTCGCCGACCTCGGCGCCGAGGTCACCGTCTGCGAGCGTCAGCCAGTGCTCGCGGCGCTCCTCGGGGAGGCGCTTGCCAGTGCCGCAGCGAGCGGCGATCCCTGGCTCCGGGAGGTCGCCGGGCGCCTGCAGCTCGTCCCGGCAGACGTCCGCACTCTGGCGCCCGGAGTCCTGGCCGGCGCCGACGCGCTCTACCTTGATCCCATGTTCCCCGCGGCCCGCAAACGCGCTGCATCCGGCAAGGCGATGACGGTGCTGCAGCACCTTCTCGACGACGACGAGGCCACCGCCGCCGCGCTGGTGACCTGGGCTCTGGCGCAGCCGGTGCGGCGGGTGGTCGTCAAGCGCCCGCGGCGGGCCCCGCCCCTCGGCGGG
>NZ_KN234769.1 GCF_000764025.1 Pseudohaliea rubra DSM 19751
TCGGCGCAGCGGCAGGCGCCTTCCGCTGGTCCGTCTCCATAGATCACCAGGGCCGCGTGAGCCGTGTCGAAGTGCTCGCTCATGCCCTGTTCGAAGCGTGTCAGCAGCTCCGTGACGCTCGCGGCCTCAAGAAGCGACAGCACCAGGGCCCGGGTGCCGACGTAGAGGGTCTCGTTCTCCCGTGCGGCGTCGGTGAGCTCCTTGAGCCGGTGCCGGAGATCGACGTTGCGCTCGCGCAGCACGCTGACCTGCCGCTCCACCAGGGAGACCGCATCGCCGCTGCCGTGGGGAATATGCAGGGTGCGCAGCAGGTCCGGGTGACGCTGAAAGAAATCGGGATTATCCAGGAGGTAGTCTCGAAGTTGCGACTCATCCATTACCGTTTCTGCGGCACTCTGCCGCGGGTTCTGTGCTGCCATGCGCTGCTTCCTCGCCGCTAGAGTCGGATTGTGCCTTCGAAGGCTATGGCCGTGGGGCCCCTGAGCAGGACCGGCTCACCGTCGCCGGCCCAGCTCACGGAAAGCTTACCGCCGGGCAGGTGCACTGTCACCTGCTCGTCCAGCCAGCCCTGGCGCCGGCCCCAGACCACGGCGGCGCAGGCCCCGGAGCCACAGGCCAGCGTCTCGCCGGCGCCGCGCTCGTAGACCCGCAGGCGCAGCGTGCCGCGGTCCACGATCTCGGCGAAGCCCGCGTTCACGCGCTCGGGGAAAGCCGGGTGGCCCTCGATCTCGGGTCCGAGACGCTCGAGGTCGCAGTGGGCGACATCGTCGACGCGCAGCACCGCGTGCGGGTTGCCCATGGATAGTGCGCCTACGCGAAGGGTCTCGCCATCCACCGTGAGGTCGTAGCTGTCGGCGCGGGCGGGCCGGTCCAGGGGAATGTCTGCGGGCTCCAGGCGCGGCGCACCCATATCCACTTCGACCTCATGTTTGTCGAGGACGCGCAGGGTCATCAGTCCACCCTGGGTCTCCACGGTGATCAGCCGCTTCGCGGTCAGCTTGCGGTGTCGCAGGAAGCGCGCGAAGCAGCGTGCACCGTTACCGCACTGGCCGGCCTCGCTGCCGTCAGCGTTGAAGATGCGGTAGCGGAAGTCCACGTCCGGCCGCCCCGGCGGCTCTGCGATCAGGACCTGGTCGCAACCGACGCCCCGGCGCCGGTCCGCGAGCCGGCGGATGTCCCGGGGCTTCAGCTGCAGCTGTTGCGTTACGCCGTCGAGTACAACAAAGTCGTTGCCGATGCCGTGCATCTTGGTGAAGCGGATCGCCACGGCGGGCCTCAGTTCGGCAGGCGGCGCTCGCCGCGCAGCAGGTCGTCAAGGGTTTCACGCTCGCGCACCACGTGCCACTGCTCGCCGTCCACGAGCACTTCGGCGGCGCGGGGGCGGGTGTTGTAATTCGAACTCATGACGAAACCGTAGGCGCCGGCGCCGCGCACTGCCAGCAGGCTGCCGGGGCGGAGTGTCAGCTCCCGGCCGCGGCCGAGGAAGTCCGCGGTCTCGCAGACCGGGCCCACCACATCCCAGGTGCCGGTCTCGCCGCCGGCGCCGTCGCTCACCGTCTCGATGTCGACCCAGGCCTCGTAGAGCGCCGGGCGGATGAAGTCGTTCATGGCCGCGTCGACCAGGGCGAAGTTGTGCCAGGCCGAGTGCTTGAGGTAGTTCACGGTGGTCAGCAGTACGCCGGCATTGGCGACGATGGAGCGGCCAGGCTCGAAGACCAGCTCCAGGTCGCGCTCCCCGACCGCTGCGCGCAGCGCCGCGATGTACTGGCCGATGGCGGGTGGCTGCTCGTCCCGGTAGCGCACACCCAGGCCGCCACCGACATCGAGGTGCCTAAGGGTGATGCCCTCGTCGGCCAGCTGGTCCACAAGCTCGAGCATGCGGGCCACCGCGTCGAGGAAGGGGCCGGTGCTGGTGAGCTGCGAGCCGATATGGCAGTCCATGCCAACGATGCGCAGGCCCGCGAGCTCCGCCGCCCGCCGGTAAACGGCAAGGGCCCCGTCGCTGTCGATACCGAACTTGTTCTCCTTGAGCCCGGTGGAGATGTACGGGTGGGTCTCGGCGTCGACGTCCGGGTTTACCCGCAGGGATACCGGTGCGATGACGCCGTGAGCCCGGGCAACGCTGTCCAGCAGCTCCAGCTCCGCCGGTGATTCCACGTTGAAGCAGCGGATGCCCAGCTCCAGAGCGCGGGCCATCTCACCGGCCTGCTTGCCGACGCCGGAGAAGACCACCTTGGCCGGGTCGCCGCCCGCGGCCACCACGCGTTCGAGTTCGCCGCCGGAAACAATGTCGAAGCCGGCGCCGCGGCGGGCAAGGAGGTCCAGCACCGCCAGGTTCGAGTTCGCCTTCACCGCGTAGCACACCAGGTGCCGGCAGCCGGCGAGGGCGCTCTGGTAGGCATCGAGGGCCGCTTCCATGGCGGCGCGGGAGTACACGTAGCAGGGTGTGCCTTCGGCCCCGGCGATGGCCGTCAGGGCAACAGCTTCGACGAACAGCTCGCCGTCGCGGCGCTGGAAGGCGCTCACGGACTGTCCTCCGCGCGGTCGTCGGACGGCGGCGGTGCTGGATAGAGCGGGCCCACCTGTCCGCAGGCGGTGGTGAGGGCGAGCGCCGCGAGCAGCATGGCGCGGGACAGGATCGTCACGGCAGAAAGTTCCAGAAGCGTCAAACCCGTAGTATAACGCTGCGCCGCGCGGGGAGCGATGGGAACTGGTCAGGCCGGGCCGCGACCCTCCACGCGGGCGAGGGCGCGCCCGGCGGCGGCGCGAACCTGCGCCGGGGCGGTGCCGCCGATGTGTTCCCGGGCGGCCACGGAACCCTCCAGGGTCAGCACAGCGAAGACATCGTCGTCGATGCTGCTGGAGAAACTGCGCAGCGTCTCGAGGTCCATCTCCGCAAGGTCCTTGCCGGTCTCGAGTCCGTGGGCCACGGCCTTGCCCACGACTTCATGGGCATCGCGGAAGGGCAGGCCCCGGCGCACCAGGTAGTCGGCCAGGTCCGTCGCGGTGGCGAAGCCGCGCAGGGCTGCGTCGCGCATCGCAGCGGCGTTGGCTTCGATGGCCGGCACCATGTCGGCGAAGGCGCGCAGCGCATCGAGGGCCGTGTCCGCGGAGTCGAAGAGCGGCTCCTTGTCTTCCTGATTGTCCTTGTTGTAGGCCAGCGGCTGGCTCTTCATGAGCGTAAGCAAGGCCACCAGGTTGCCATTGGCACGGCCCGTCTTGCCGCGCACCAGCTCGGGGACGTCCGGGTTCTTCTTCTGCGGCATGATCGAGGAGCCCGTGCAGAAGCGGTCCGGCAGGCGCACGAAGTCGAACTGCGCGGAGGTCCAGAGCACCAGCTCTTCGGCCATGCGCGACAGGTGGGTCATGAGCAGCGCCGCGAAGGCGCAGAACTCGATGGCGAAGTCCCGGTCCGAGACTGCGTCCAGGGAATTTTCGCAGGGAGCGTCAAAGCCCAGGGCCGCAGCCGTCTGCTCCCGGTCCAGGGGAAAGGTCGTACCGGCCAGCGCGGCCGCGCCCAGGGGGCACTGGTTGAGCCGGGCCCGGCAGTCCCGAAGGCGGCCGTAGTCGCGCTCGAGCATTTCGTTCCAGGCCAGCAGGTGATGGCCGAAGGTTACCGGCTGGGCCGTCTGCAGGTGCGTGAAACCGGGCATGATGGTGTCTGCATGGGCGCGGGCAAGGCCGATGGTGCCGCGCTGGAGCCGGGTGAGCTCGGCGGCAATGCGGTCGATGGCCTCGCGCAGCCAGAGCCGGATATCCGTCGCCACCTGGTCATTGCGTGAGCGCCCGGTGTGCAGCCGCTTGCCGGCGGGCCCGACCAGTTCCGTGAGCCGCGCCTCGATGTTCATGTGGACATCCTCCAGGCGCTCGGACCAGGGGAAGTCGCCGGCGGCGATCTCCGCCGCAACCTGGTCGAGACCGGCAGCGATGCGGTCGTGGTCTTCCGTAGTGAGGACGCCGCGATCGCGCAGCATGGTCGCGTGGGCCCGGGAACCGGCAATGTCTTCCTGCGCCAGGCGCCGGTCGAAGGCCACGGAGGCGGTGAAGCGCTGCACGAAAGCATCCGTTGCCTCGCTGAAGCGCCCGCCCCAGACGCCGCTCGTGTCGCCCTCGCTGCTGTCCCTGCTCATGCCCTTTCCCCTGTCCCCGGTCCCTTGCGATTGTCTTGTCCGCCGCTGGCGGGCGTGCAAGTATAACAGTGCCGTTTCAGCGGGAGTCGGCGGATGCCGCGACGCGAACCGCCGGGCGCGGCTTCGCCGCTGCCCGATGATGATTTCTTCCTTCCCGACCTGTGCGCGCCGCGGGCGGTTTTTTTTGCCGTGCTGCTCGCAGAGCTGCTTGTGCTGGTCCACCACCTCGCCGACAGCGTGCCGGCGCCGTTCGACTGGCAGGGCCTGGGTCCATCCTCGCTGTTTGTGCAGTGGTGCGTGTTGCTGTCGTCGGCGCTGCTCTGCGTTCTGCGTCCGCTCCTCGCCCGCTTCAGCCTGCCGCTGGTCACTGTCGCCTCGCTGGCCGTGGTCGCCTCCGTGACCGCTCTCAGCAGCGGTCTCGCCCGCCTGGCCTATCCGCCGACCCTGGCCTCGGTGCAGGCCCCCGGCTGGATCCTGCGCAATGTGCTCGTGGCCGTGCTGCTCGCCGCTATCGTGCTGCGCTACTTCTACCTGCAGCAGCAGCTCGGGCTGCAGCAGCGGGCCGGGCTGCAGGCACGGCTCTCTTCGTTGCGTTCGCGCATCCATCCGCACTTCCTGTTCAACGCCCTCAATAGTATCGCCAGCCTCATCGGCGCCAGGCCCGCCGCCGCGGAAAGTGCTGTGGAAGACCTCGCGGATCTCCTGCGCGCCAGCCTGCGCGAGGACGAGCAGGAAACGACCGTCGCCGAGGAGCTGGCGCTCTGTGAGCGCTACCTGGCCATTGAGGCCCTGCGCCTCGGCGACCGCCTCGCGGTGAGCTGGGCCGTGGACGACAGCGCCCGCAAGGCGCGCCTGCCTTCGCTGCTGCTACAGCCGCTGCTCGAGAACGCGGTCAACCACGGTATCGCCCGCCTGCCGGGCGGCGGGCGCATCCGCGTGGTCATCGAGACGCTGGACGGCGAGCTGCGTCTCTCGGTGGTGAACCCGATGCCGGGGGACGGTGAGCATGGCGCCGGTTCTGGTGAGCACCTTGCCCTCGATAACATCCGCCAGCGCCTGTCGGCCCTTTATCCGGACCGGCACCGCTTTCGCGCCGCCCCGGCGGGTGACAGCTATGCCGTGGCCGTCCGCCTGCCGCTGGCTCTCGGCTCGTGAAGGTTCTTATCGTCGACGATGAGCCCTTGGCCCGGCAGCGGCTGCAGCGGCTTCTCGCGCGGCTGCGTCCGGGGGCGACGGTAACCGAGGCCGGGGATGGCGAAAGCGCCCTGCGCCTGGTGCGGGGCGCGCCGCCAGACCTGGTGCTGCTCGATATCCGCATGCCCGGGACCGATGGTCTGGCCGTTGCCGAGCGCCTGGCCGCCATGGCGCAGCCGCCGGCCGTTGTTTTCTGCACCGCCTATGATGCCTACGCGCTGGATGCACTGCGTCACGCGGCGGTGGGCTATCTGCTCAAGCCCGTGCGCGAGGCAGACCTCGCGCAGGCTTTCGCCGCCGCCGGGCGAGTCAATCGCGCTCAGCTCGCCGTCCTCCGCGGCGACCAGGGCCGGCGGGAGCTGGTCAGCAGCGGCCACGGTGGTATGCGCGCCATGGCGGTGGATGCGGTGCGCTGCCTGCTGGCAGAGCAGAAGTACGTGGTGGCCTACGGCCCGCACGGAGCGCTGGTGCTCGACGACACCTTGAAGGAACTGGAGCGCGAGTTCCCCCGGCGCTTTGTCCGCGTGCACCGCGGCGCGCTGGTCGCCCTGGCCCACGTCACCCGCCTTGCCCGCGAGGACGACGGCTGGGTGGTGGAACTGGACAGGATAGATCGGCGCCCGGCGGTGAGCCGACGCCACCTGGCGTCCTTCCGGGAGCAACTCGCGGCGCGCTGACCCCCGGGGCGCTCGCTGGTATCATGGCGCCGCTTTCAGATACCGGGGGAACCTCATGGCCCAGACAGTCACCATTGCGACCCGCGAGAGCGCGCTCGCGCTGTGGCAGGCGGAATACGTACGCGACGCGCTCACCGCAGCCCACCCCGGCCTCACCGTCGAGCTCCTGGGGATGACCTCGCGCGGGGATCAGATCCTCGATGTGCCGCTGGCCAAGGTCGGCGGCAAGGGATTGTTTGTAAAGGAACTCGAGACCGCTCTGCTTGATCGTAGCGCCGATATCGCCGTGCACTCCATGAAGGACGTGCCCATGGAGTTTCCCGAAGGCCTGGGCCTCGGCATCATCTGCGAGCGGGAGGAACCCACCGACGCCTTCGTCAGCAACCGCTACGAGCGGGTGGAGGATCTGCCCGCGGGCGCCGTGGTCGGTACCTCCAGCCTGCGCCGGGAGTGTCAGCTGCGTGCCCGGCGGCCGGACCTCACGGTCCGCTTCCTCCGCGGCAACGTGCAGACCCGCCTGCGGAAGCTCGACGACGGCGAGTATGACGCCATCATCCTCGCCAGCGCGGGTCTGATCCGCCTGGGCCTTGGTGATCGCGTCCGCAATCATATCCCCGCAACCGCTTCGCTGCCCGCCGGCGGTCAGGGTGCGGTCGGCATCGAGCTGCGCACGGATGACCGCGCTACCCTCGAACTGCTTCAGCCGCTGCATCACAGCGCCACGGCCGAGCGGGTGTTCGCGGAGCGGGCGTTGAACCGCCGTCTCCAGGGCGGCTGCGAGGTGCCTATTGCCGCTTATGCGGAGCACGTCGATGGCGGCAGCGCGCTCTGGCTGCGCGGCCTGGTCGGCCGGCCTGACGGGACCACGGTGCTGCGCGCCGAGGGCCGCGCGCCGGTCGCCGAGGCCGAGGCCCTGGGCATCGCCGTGGCCGAGGACCTCCTGGACCAGGGCGCCGCGGCGATCCTCGCCGAGGTGTACAACCGCTAGTGCCCGGCCCGGGTTCCGCGCCAACGGTTCTGGTAACGCGTCCGGCCGGCCAGGCCGACAGCCTGTGCGGGCGCCTCGAGGCCGCGGGCTTCGCGGTGGTCCGGCAGCCCCTCCTTGCCCTGGAGCCCTTTGCCGGGCTGCCCGCCGCACAGCGGCGGCTGGTGCAGGAACTGGACCGCTTCCAGCACTGCATTTTCATCAGCAGTAACGCCGTACGTTTCGGCCTCGAGCTGCTCCAGCGCGCCTGGCCCCGGTGGCCCGCGGGCGTCGCCTGTTACGCCGTCGGCGACAGCACCGCCGCGGCCCTGCGTGATGCCGGGCTGTCGGTGCGCACGCCGGGTGCCGACATGACCAGCGAGGGACTGCTCGCCCTGCCGGCGCTGTGCGCGGTAACTGGCCAGCGGGTGCTGATCGTCAAGGGGGAGGGAGGACGGCAGGCCCTGCGCGAGACACTAGGCTCCCGGGGCGCCGAGGTCGAAGAGCTTGCCTGCTACCGGCGTGTGGCGCCAGCGGTCGACGGCGCCGCGCTGGCCGAGCGACTGCAGCACGATGCTGTTCGGCTGATACTGATTTCCAGTGGTGAAGCGCTTGCTAATCTGACGGCATTGCTTAAGCCACGGGAAACGCATAAGTTAGCGGACATCACGCTGGTCGTACCGTCGGCGCGCGTCGCGGAGGACGCCGTCTCTGCGGGCTGGCAGCAACCGGTGGTCGCGGCCAACGCCGCCGACGACGCCATGCTGGCCGCGGCTCAGCGCTGGCGCTCGGCCCTGGGGGAAAGCGAGTGACGAGAGACGATGACCGCGCCGAGGACAGCGCGGAGCAGCATGACAGCACCGACGCGACGGAAGCATCGCCAGTAGACGATGCAGCAGGCGGTGCGGACGAGCGCACGGAGGCCGCCGCTGCGGGCGACCGCCCGACCCCGGCGCCCGAGCCCACCACCATGGCTCCAGCGACCCCGGCGGCCCCTGCCGCGGCAGAACCGGCCGTTAATCCCCTTATTCCGAAGCTTGCCCTGGCCATAGCGGTGCTGGCTGCCGGCGCGGCCTTCTGGGGGCTCCTTGATGGCCAGCGCCGGGACAGCGATGTGCTCCAGCGCCTGACCGCCCTCGAGGCTGTCTCGGGTCGCGAGAGCGCGACGCTCGAACAACTCAATACGGCGCTTGAGCGTCAGCTGGAGCTGGCCGTGAAGGCCGCTGAGACGCAGCTGCGCGGTGAACGGCAGGCTGCCGATGATGAGCTCCGGGACCGGCTCGCGGATGTTGCCGAGGATGCCCGCGATGCGCGCAGCGGACAGGCGGAGACCGCAAAAGCCCTCGCCAGCTTTCGCGACACGGTGGCTGGACGCCTTGATCGCGTCGATAGCCAGCTCGCCCGGCAGCGCAGCCAGCTGAAGGAGTTCCAGCAGGTCAGCGCCGGCGATCGCGACAGCTGGTTGCTCGCCGAGACCAACTACCTCCTGCGCCTCGCCAACCAGCGCCTGGTCATGACCGGCGACACCGCCTCCGCCGAGGCCCTCCTGCGCAGTGCCGACGGTGTCCTGCGGGAGCTCGACGACCCGTCACTCCACCGCGTGCGCGAGGCTATCGCTGAGGATCTCGCCGCCGTGCGCGCCGTACCGAAACTCGACCGCCAGGGCGCTTACCTGCGCCTCGCCGCGCTCATCGACCGTATCGACAGCCTCGAGGTCTTTGCCGAGCCGTCGATGCCCCCTGGTGAGTCCCTGCCGAAAGGGGAGGGCGATTGGCAGAGCCGGCTCCGCCAGGGCTACGAGCGCGCCATGGCCAAGCTCTCCGACTACGTTGTGGTGCGCCGCCGCGACGAGCCGGTAGAAGTGCTTATGGACCCGCAGTGGGAGCGGCTCGTGCGGCAGAACCTGCGCATGCTGCTGGAGCAGGGTCAGGTGGCGCTACTGTCCGGCAACGGCCGCCTTTATCGGGAAAGCGTTGAGCGCGCCACGGGCTGGGTCCGCGAATTCGTTGCCAGTGACCCCGATGGCGCTGCGGCCATGATCGACGAACTCGAGGCCCTCGCCGGCGAGCGGGTCAGTGTCGACGTGCCCGACGCTACCGGCAGCCTCGCCGCCATGCAGTCCCTGCTTGCTGCGCGCGCGGGCCGGAGCGGCGACTGATGCGCGGCTTTTTCCTCCTTGCGCTCATCGCTTTGCTGCTGGGCGTGGGCCTGGTGGCCATGATCGAAAGCGAGCCGGGCTACCTGCTTATCGCCTTCGGTGAGTACACGGTGGAGTCCAGCCTGTGGGTGGGCCTGCTGCTTATTGCGGTGCTGGTGCTGGTGCTCTACGCCGTTATCGGCACCCTCGCCCGGCTGCTGGCGAGCCCCGGAACGGTGCGCTTCTGGGCCACCTCCCGGCAAAGGCGGCAGGCGGCGCGGCTTACCAACCGCGGCCTGATCGGCTATATCGAGGGTGACTGGCAGAAGTCCCGGCGCCAGCTGCAGCGCGGAGCGAAGCACAGCGCCTCACCGGTCTTCAATCACCTCATGGCGGCTCGGGCGAGCTTCCAGCTTGACGATCCCGACCAGATGCGCAGTGACCTCGAGGCCGCGCTGCGCGAGGACATTCAGGCTGCCGTGGCCGTGGATCTCACCCAGGCTGAGCTTGCGCTGCAGGGCGGCAAATTCGATCGCGCCCTCACCTGCCTTGAGCGGGTGGCCCGGCGTAGCAACAGTCCTCAGGTATCGCGGCTGCGCTGCAAGGCGCTGCTGGGGCTGGGCGACTGGGAAGGGCTGGCGGAGCTGCTGCCGACGCTCCGGCGGCAGGGCGCGCTGCCGGACAAGGAGCTCGCCCGCCTCGAGCGCGAATGCCACCTGAGGCTGCTCGAGGGCGCGGCGCTGGACCTCGGGGACGACACGGCGGCCTCGCTCAAGCTCACCTGGCGGCGCGTGCCGCCGGCGCTGCAGCAGGACGAGGCGCTGCTGCGCCGTTATGTCGAGCTCCTTGAAAAGGTTGGCGCCGAGGGCGAGGCGGCGAAGCTCATTACGCGCGTTCTGAAGAAGCGCTGGGACCCTGCGCTGGTCAATCGCTACGGGCGCCTGGCTCTGGAGAAGGGCCGGCGCCAGCTCTCCCAGGCCGAAAGCTGGCTCGGCAAGCACGGTGATGATCCGGAGCTGTTCCTCTGCCTCGGCCGTCTCGCTGCACGCGGGCAGGACTGGCAGCGCGCGCGCCAGTACTTCGAGCGCAGCATCCAGGCAGGTCCCACCGAAGAAGCCTGTGCGGAGCTCGGCCGGCTGCTGCTGGCGAGCGGTGAGCACAATCTCGCCGCGCAGTACTTCAACACGGGCATAACGCTGCAGGGCGAGGCCCTGCCGGAGCTGCCGCTCCCGGATGCTGTCGGCGCGGAGGACCTCGTACCGGAGGATCGCCGCCTCGATGGCGAGGGCGGCGACCGGGCGGGTCGCGGCGCCTGAGGCCGCCAGGCGCGCCACACCGGGGATGACGCCTCGGCCGGCGGCTAGTGCCCGCGCCGGCCCTACTTCAGCCCGGCGCGTGCTGCACGGGCCGCCTGCTGTCTCAAAGCCCCAGCTGGTCCCAGATCGCGTCCACCCGGTCCCGCGTCGTTTTATCCATGCTGATAGGCTCACCCCACTCGCGGTCTGTTTCTCCGGGCCATTTATTGGTGGCGTCGAGCCCGACCTTGGAGCCGAGGCCGGCGACCGGTGAGGCGAAGTCGAGATAGTCGATGGGGGTGTTGTCGACGAAGGTGCAGTCCCGGCGGGGATCCATGCGCGTGGTGATGGCCCAGATCACGTCCTGCCAGTTGCGCGCGTCGACGTCGTCGTCGGTGACCACAATGAACTTCGTGTACATGAACTGGCGAAGAAAAGACCAGATACCCAGCATCACCCGCTTGGCATGGCCGGGATACTCCTTGCGCATGGTCACCACCGCCATGCGGTAGGAGCAGCCTTCCGGCGGAAGGTAGAAGTCGACGATCTCCGGAAACTGCTTTTTCAGTAGCGGTACGAACACCTCGTTGAGCGCGACACCGAGGATGGCGGGCTCGTCCGGTGGGCGGCCCGTGTAGGTGCTGTGGTAGATCGGTGCCTCGCGGCTGGTAATCGCCGCCACGGTGAACACGGGGAAGCGGTCCACTTCATTGTAGTACCCCGTGTGGTCGCCGAAGGGCCCCTCATCGGCGAGTTCGCCGGGTTCCAGGTAACCCTCGAGAACGAACTCGGCACTGGCCGGCACCTGCAGGCCATGCTCGCGGCAAAGGGGCGTGACGCACTCCGCCAGCTCGGTCTTGCTGCCGCGCAGGAGGCCCGCAAAGGCGTACTCGGAGAGCGTATCCGGTACCGGTGTTACGGCACCGAGAGTCGTCGCCGGGTCGGCGCCGAGGGCGATGGCGACCGGATAGCGCTGACCGGGATACTGCTCCTGCCAGTCGCGGTAGTCCAGGGCGCCGCCCCGGTGCGACAGCCAGCGCATGATCAGCTTGTTCCGCCCGATCAGCTGCATGCGGTAGATGCCGAGATTCTGGCGCTTCTTCTGCGGCCCCCGGGTGATAACCAGCGGCCAGGTGACGAGGGGGCCCGCATCGCCGGGCCAGCAGGTCTGGATCGGCAGCTCGTAGAGGTCCACGGCATCGCCTTCGCGCACGTGGACCTGGCAGGGCGGATTGCGCACGGTCTTCGGCCCCATGGCCATGATTTTCTTCAGCAACGGCGCCTTGTCGATGGCATCGCGGAAGTTCGCCGGCGGGTCCGGCTGTCGAAGATAGGCGAGCAATTCACCGATTTCGCGGAGGGCGCCGACGCTGTCGGCGCCCATACCGAGGGCCACCCGGCGCTCGGTGCCGAAGAGGTTCGCGAGCACAGGAACGGTAGACCCCTTCGGGTTGGTGAACAGGAGCGCCGGGCCGCCGGCACGCAGCGTGCGATCGGCGATTTCGGTCATTTCCAGGCGCGGGTCGACCTCGAGGTCGATGCGTTTCAGCTCGCCCTGCTTTTCCAGGGCGTCAATGAAATCCCGCAGATCTGCGTAGCGTGCGGCCATGAGCTGTCCTTCGCCAGGGGCGCCGAATTATAGCAGCGAGCGGATCGTGCTGCCGGAAGGAGCGGCGCACCCCCAAGGATCGTCCCAGAGGAGTGCGGCGGTTACTTCCGCCGCATGGACATGAAGAACTCGTCGTTCGTCTTGGTGTCCTTGAGCTTGTCGATGAGGAACTCGATGGCCGGCGTATCTTCCATCCCGTGCAGCAGCTTGCGCAGGATCCACATGCGCTGCAGTTCCTCTTCCCCGGTGAGCAGTTCCTCCCGGCGCGTGCCGGAGCGGCGGACATTGATGGCCGGGTAGACGCGTTTTTCGGAGATCTTGCGGTCCAGGTGCAGCTCCATGTTGCCGGTGCCCTTGAACTCTTCGTAGATCACCTCGTCCATTTTTGAGCCGGTGTCGATAAGGGCGGTGGCCAGAATAGACAGGCTGCCGCCTTCCTCGATGTTCCGGGCCGCGCCGAAGAAGCGCTTGGGCCGCTCCAGGGCGTGCGCGTCCACGCCGCCGGTGAGCACCTTGCCGGAGCTGGGTATGACGGTGTTGTAGGCGCGCGCGAGACGCGTGATGGAGTCTAGAAGGATGACCACGTCGCGCTTGTGTTCGACCAGGCGCTTGGCCTTCTCGATAACCATGTCGGCTACCTGCACATGGCGGGCCGGTGGCTCGTCAAAGGTGGAGGCCACCACCTCGGCGCCGCGCACGCCGACGGAGCGCTGCATCTCGGTCACTTCCTCGGGCCGCTCGTCGATGAGCAGCACGATGATGTAGCACTCCGGATTATTGCTCATGATGGCCTGTGCCATGCTTTGCATCATGATGGTCTTGCCCGCCTTCGGCGGTGCCACCAGCAGGCCGCGCTGGCCTTTGCCGATGGGCGCAACTAGATCAATGATGCGGCCGGTCAGGTCCTCGGTGCTGCCGTTGCCCTTCTCGAGGGTCAACCGCTCCGTGGGGAACAGCGGCGTCAGGTTTTCGAACAGGATCTTGCTCTTGGAGTTTTCCGGCCGGTCAAAATTGACCTCGCCGATCTTGAGCAGCGCGAAATAGCGTTCGCTGTCCTTCGGCGGGCGGATTTTTCCGGTGATCGTGTCGCCGGTGCGCAGGTTGAAGCGGCGGATCTGGCTCGGGGACACGTAGATGTCATCGGGGCCCGCAAGGTAGGAGCTGTCCGCCGAGCGCAGGAAACCGAAACCGTCCTGGAGAATTTCCAGCACACCGTCTCCATAGATGTCCTCACCGCTTTTGGCGTGCTTCTTGAGGATGGAGAAGATGATGTCCTGCTTGCGGGACCGGGCCATATTCTCGAGGCCGATGCCCTGGGCGATGTCGATGAGCTCTTGCGTTGCTTTGGTCTTCAGGTCGGTCAGGTTCATAGATTTGTTCTGGGGTGTGATTCGAGAGGGAAAGGACGGGCCGCGCGGGGAGCTGAGGGCACCATGGGCACCCGGGTAATAAAGCAGCCGGTCAGGTTACGGGGTTATTATCGCTGCGCAGGGATGCGCAACGAAAATGAATCTAGCATGGTGGGGTGGGGGCGTCTACCGCTTTTTTCCGCGCTGGCCGCCCCCGGCGGGCCTCCGTTCAGAGCGCCTCTTCGATGAACTCAACAAGCTGTGTCTTGGACAGCGCGCCGACCTTCGTGGCTTCCGCGGCGCCATTCTTGAACAGGATCAGCGTGGGAATACCGCGGATGCCGAATTTCGGCGGGATTTCCGGGTTCGAATCCACGTCGACCTTGCAGACCTTGAGGCGCCCGGCGTACTCGGTGGCTACTTCGTCCAGGATCGGTGCAATCATCTTGCAGGGTCCGCACCATTCGGCCCAGAAGTCGACGATGACAGGGACATCGGCACTCAGGACGTCTTGATCGAAACTGGTATCGGTCACGTGTACGATGTGTTCACTCATAGGGGGTCTCCAGCGGGTAGGGGTATCGGGAACGGTGGCTGACGGGTCTAATGCTAACACCCGGCCGGGCGTCGACCAATCCGCGGCGGGCGCCTGGACTGTCTACGTACTGTGCTGCGCCGACGGCTCACTCTATACGGGCGTAACCCGGGACCTCGCCCGACGCCTGCGCCAGCACAATGGTGAACTCGCCGGCGGGCCGCGTTATACCCGTGGCCGCCGTCCCGTGGTGCTCGGTTGGAGCGCCGCAGCCGCCTCGCGGAGCGAGGCCCAGCGCCAGGAGGCCCGCATCAAGCGCTGGCCGCGCCGGGCGAAGCTTCGCCTTCTGCATCGTTGACGATCGCTGCGGCCTCTTCGAGGGCCGCCTCTGCTTCCAGCCACGCGTCTTCCAGGCTCTCGTTCTCACCGCGCAGCTCGCCCTCGCGGCGCAGCAGCGCCGTGAGCTCATCGCCCGCCTCGGCTGTGTAGAGCGTTTCGTCCGCCAGCTTCTCCTGCACTGCCGCGAGCTCCGCGCTGCTGCGTTCGAGGGCGGCTTCCAGCCGCTTCACGTCGCGCTGCAGGGGACGCAGCCGTTCCCGCTGCGCCGCGGCAGCCTGGCGGCGGCTGCGGCGGTCTTCCGCAGGCGCCGCCGGCGCTGAGGGAGCCGGTGCGGGCCCGGCGGCGGCCAGGACCGCCGCCTCGTAGCCGGCAAGGTCGCCGTCATAATCGTGTACCGTTCCATCGGCCACGAGCCAGAGGCGGTCGACGGTCGATCGCAGCAGGTGCCGGTCGTGACTCACCAGCAACACGGTGCCGTCGTAGCGCTGCAGCGCCTCGGCGAGGGCCTCGCGCATGGCGAGGTCCAGGTGGTTGGTAGGCTCGTCGAGCACCAGCAGATTGGGCGCCTGCCAGAGCACCAGGGCCAGGGCGAGGCGCGCTTTCTCGCCGCCGGAAAAGGGGGCGATGGAGGCTGTGGCGCGATCACCGCGGAAGTCGAAACCGCCGAGGAAATCGAAGATAGCCTGCTCCCGGGCCCCGGGGGTGGCTCGCTGCAGGTGCTGCGCCGGGCTCGCAGTCAGATCGAGGACCTCCAGCTGCTGCTGATCGTAGTAGCCGAGGCGGCAGCGATCGGAGGCCTGGCGCTCGCCGGCAAGCAGCGGCAGGCGGCCCACGAGAGCCTTGAGCAGGGTGCTCTTGCCGGCGCCATTGCGGCCGAGGAGGCCGACGCGGTCCCCGGGCGCCAGGCGCAGGCTGACGTCGTCGAGAACCGTTCGTTCGCTGTGGCCGAGGCTGGCCCGGTCGAGGGCCAGGGCGGGGTCCGTGAGCGGTGGCGCCGGGGGAAACTGGAAACGAAAGGGCGTATCGACGTGCGCCGCGGCGACCTGCTCCATGCGCTCCAGGGCCTTCAGCCGGGACTGGGCCTGCCGGGCCTTGCTCGCCTTGGCACGGAAGCGGCGCACGAACGCTTCGATCTCGGCGACGCGCTGCTGCTGCTTCTCCTGCTGGGCCTGTTCCAAGGCCAGCCGTTCGGCCCGCTGGCGTTCGAATTCGCTATAACCGCCCCGATAGGCCGCCAGGCTGCCGCCAGAGAGGTGCAGTACGCGGTTGCAGCTGGCGTCGATGAAGTCGCGGTCGTGGGAGATGAGCAGCAAGGTGCCGCTGTAGTCTGCCAGCCAGCCCTGGAGCCAGAGACTGGCATCGAGATCGAGATGGTTCGTGGGCTCGTCGAGGAGGAGCAGGTCGGAGGGTGTCATGAGCGCCCGGGCGAGATTCAGGCGGATGCGCCAGCCGCCGGAGAAAGCACTCACCGGGCGCTCGCCGTCCCCCGGGGCGAAGCCAAGGCCGCGCAGGAGCCGCTCCACGCGGGCCTCGGCGCTGTAGCCGTCGCAATCCTGCAGGGCCGCATGGGTGGCCGCGGCGCCATCGAAGTCACCGGCTTGCTCCTGCGCCTGGAGCCGGTTATGCAGGGCGGCGAGTGCTGCATCGCCGGCGAGCACATACTCCCTGGCCGGCAGCGCGCTGGCCTCGACCTCCTGCGCCATGTGCGCAATGCGCAGCCCCGCGAGGCCGTCTACCTCGCCGCCGTCGGCGCCGAGCTCGCCGAGAAGCAGGGCGAAGAGGCTGCTTTTACCGCTGCCGTTGGCGCCGATAAGGGCGATGCGCTCCCCGTGCTGCAGCGTGGCCCGGGCACGGTCGAGGAGCAGCCGGTCGCCGCGGCGCAGGGAAAGTTCACGTAAGATCACCATGGGGGCAGCATTCTACTGGTCGAGCGGGGCAAGCGCGAAGGATGATGGGACGCAGTGACGTCGAGGAACTCTGGGCCGGGATCACGGCCCTGTACGCAGAGCCGGGAGTTGCCGAGGCCTGCATCGCTGCTCAGGACGAGGCCGGTGCCGACGTACTGCTGCTGCTCGCCGCGGCCCTGCAGGCGCGTCGCGGTGTCAGTCTTGCGGGTCGGGGTGCGGCCCTCGCTGCCGCGGTGGGGCCCTGGCGCTCGGAGGTCGTGGGCCCGCTGCGCGCCCTGCGTCGCCGCTGGCGCGGTCTTGCCGGCGTCGAGCCGCTGCGGGAGCGTCTGAAGGCTCTGGAGCTCGAGGCCGAGCGGGCCCAGTGGGAGCGAATGCTGCCGCAGCTCGGCGGTACGCCCGGTGAGGCGGGTCCGGCACTGCTGCGGGAAAACCTGGCGGTGGTGGCGCCGGGGCTGGCTGCCGGGCGTCGCGATGCTCTGGCGACTGTGCTGGCGCGGGGGTGGCGACCGGCCCCCGGCCGGTAGTAACATTCGACGAAACAAGGCTTGCGCGACGGGCGCCCGGACGGGCGCTGGCGCAGTTCTCCTTTTTTTCCCGCAAATGATGGAAAGCAGACTATGAAAAGATTCGTCACGCCCGTGGCCGCGGTTGCACTCGTCCTCGGCCTGCAGGCCTGCGACCAGCAGCAGTCCGGCGACAGTGCCGCCGGCAACGAGCCGGTGGCTCTCGATACGCCGACCAAGCGCCTGAGCTATGGCGTGGCCCTTGGCCTTGGCCGCAACATGAAGAACGACGGCATGGAGATGGACATCGACGCCTTCGCTCTGGGCCTGCGTGATGCCTTCAGCGGAGCAGAGCAGCGCCTGAGCCAGGAAGAGATTCAGGCGGAGATGATGGCCTTCCAGGAAAAACTGCAGGCGGAGCAGGAAGCCAACCAGGAGGCCCAGGCCTCGGCCAACGCCGACGCGGCCCAGGCCTTCCTGGCCGAGAACGGAGCGCGTGAGGAAGTCACCGTTACCGATAGCGGCCTGCAGTACGAGGTTATCGAGGCCGGTGAGGGGCCTGTGCCGGGTTCCGGTGACAGCGTTGAGGTTCACTATCGCGGCACGCTGCTCGACGGCACGGAGTTCGACTCTTCTTATGAGCGCGGCCAGCCCGTGACCTTTGGCGTTGATCAGGTTATCGCCGGCTGGACGGAAGCGCTGCAGCTTATGCCGATTGGCTCCAAGTGGAAGCTCTACATCCCGCCGGAGCTGGCCTACGGCGCCGGCGGTGCGGGCAACGTGATTGGCCCGAACGCTGCGTTGACCTTCGAGGTCGAGCTGCTGTCCATTCCGAGCCAGGAAGAGGAAGCCGCCGGCGAGGACGCTCCCGCCGAAGGCTGATCAGCGTCCTGCCCGGAGTCGCGGTGTCTCGCCGCGACTCCGGGAACCAGGCCGTTTTCCGTCGGCGCGAAGATGCGCCTCCCCCGGCTATCCCCCGGCGCCTGCGCCGCTCAGCGGCGCAGCAGCTGCCAGAGACTGAGCAGGCACAGCACCAGGAAACCCGCCAGGGTCTGCGCCGGAATGCTGAGGTCGAGGAAAGTCCACACGGTCTCTGCGCAGTTGCCATCCCCCATCATGATGACCGAGAAGGCCTCCGAGAGCGGCAGCGTGTCGAGCAGGTAACCGAGGCTCGGGCCGCAGGCTGGCACCTGGTCTTCCGGCAGCTGTTGCAGCCACACGTGGCGGCCGGCGACGCCGGCCCCGCCGCCAGCGGCAAGGAGACACAGGCCGGCATAGGTTCGGCGGCCCGTTACCCCCGGGTTGTGCAGGGCCGCCAGCAGAGCGAGCAGGCCGGTAAGGATCATGAAGCCGCGCTGGGTGACGCAGAGCGGACAGGGCGCCAGGCCCAGGTGCTGCTGCAGGAAAAACACAGCGAACAGCATTGCAAAGACAGTGCCGAGGAACAGCAGGAAGAACACCGAGCGGGGTGCTGTGAGCGCTGGCATGGTGGCGTTACTCTCCTGTGGTTGGCGCCGCCGTCAGAGGGCCGCGTACTGATCGTAGTAGGCCTTGAGGTAGCTGCTGAAGTCCTGGCTGTCGGCTGCTTCGAGGGCGCGCTGGGCGCCGAGGGAGCGTTCGCTTTCTGTCTCCAGGGCTGCCAGTGCGGTCTCGTCGAGCGCCCGTTCCCGGAAGTGCCTGGCCCAGCGCTCGCTATAGCGTAGCCCGAAGCGATAGAACGGCAGCCCGTCCTCGACCATCTCCGCGAGCATGCGCGCCGAGGGCGTCTTGGCCGGGTCATCCACCTTTGCCGCCTGCGCCGCGACAGCGGCGCGATAGCCACCGTCCCCATGGGCCGTATCGAGGAGCGCCGCGGTGCGGGCGACGCCGGCGAGCCGCTCCCCTGCCAGCTCGTCCAGGGGCCGACGGTCGCTACCGTTCGCCAGCGTCAGCCCCGGCTCCCGGCCGCGATTGACCACCATGGCAAGGTTCTCGTCGAGCACGGCCTGCTCCTCCGGGGAGCAGGGCGGGCTGTCCTCAACCAGGCAGTGCAGGAGAAACGCGTCGAGAAAACGGATTGTCTCTCCGTCAAGGCCAAGGGGTGCAAAGGGGTTGACGTCCAGGCAGCGCACCTCGATGTACTCGATGCCGCCGCGGCGCAGCGCCGTAAGCGCCGTCTCGCCGGAGGCGGCGACGCGCTTCGGGCGGATCGTACTGTAGAACTCGTTTTCGATCTGCAGCAGGCTGTCGTTAAGTTGCTGGTAGTCGCCGCCCGCACCACTCGGGAATTGCGCGTAGGCCGGGTGCGCCGTGAAGATGGCGTCCTTCAGGGTCTTCAGGTAGCTGTCGAGGTCGTTGTAACAGACCTGCAGGCCGCGCTGGGCGTCGCTGTTGTAGCCGAGGCCGCCCATGCGCAGGGAGGTTCCGTGGGGCCGGTAGAGTGTATTGCCCTCCGGATCCATGAGCTCGAGGCCGTGGCCCTGACGGCCGCGGAGGAAGCTTGCGCATACCGCCGGGGAGGCACCGAAGAGATAGATCAGCAGCCAGGACCAGCGGTGGAAGTTACGGATCAGCCCCAGGTAGCGCTCCGTAATGTAGTCCTGCCGGCTGCCGGGGGCGCCGTCGTCCTGCCAGGCTGCTTCCCAGAAGGCCTCGGGGGGCGAGAAGTTGTAGTGGATGCCGGCGATCGCCTGCATCATGCGCCCGTAGCGGTGGCCGAGGCCCAGCCGGTAAATGGTTTTCATCTGTGCCACATTGGAGCTGCCGTAGCGAGCCACGGGGATACCGGCGTCGCCGCTTACGATACAGGGCATGCTCAGGGCCCAGAGCCGCTCCTTGCCGAGCTGCCGGTAGACAAAACTGTGGATGTCCGCCAGCGTCTCGAGGGTTTCACCGATGCCGGAGCTCACGGGTGTGATGAACTCGAGGAGCGCTTCGGAATAGTCCGTGGTAATACTGCCGTGGGTCAGCGCGGAGCCGAGTCCGGGAGGATGCGGTGTCTGCGCGAGGGTCCCCTCGGGGGTGATCCGCAGGCTCTCCTTCTCGACGCCCCGGCGGATTTCCGTGAGCAGGGTCGGCTGTCCCGCGGCCAACCGCTCGAGCTGTGTCTGCCAGTGCGATGTCACGGGATGTCCTTTGCTGCGGGCGACGGATAAACGCAGCAGTTTAGCGACGAAGGCGGGGTGAGTACAGGTTGCGGCACCGGGTAAATAAGCGCGGGCGACGAAGAATTGCATGGCGCCTGTTTCATACCGGGTAATGAAGGAGCATCGCCGTATGACAGAGCCGTGAAAGCACGGTGAACCCTCCAAGAAGTTTCCATGAACTTTCCATGAAGACTCGCTAAATGCATTGAGCGCCCACCGCGACGCAACTAGCCTTGCGCGCGTCTCGTATCCCTGCCAGAGAGTCTTATGAACATGCAAACTCAACTATCTGCCGCCGTTGCGGCTGCCCTTGGCGCGTTGATCGCCAGCGGTGCGGCCGCCCAGTCATCAACAGACCGTAGCGATACGCGTATCGAGGAAGTCCTGGTGCATGGCCAGCGCGACATGATGCGCAGCGCCATTGATCGGCAGCGCGAGTCGGACCGCATCATGAGCGTGATTACGCGGGATGCCATCGGCAACCTGCCCGATCAGAACGTAGCGGAATCCGTTCGCAGGCTGCCTGGTGTGAACGTTCTCAACGACCAGGGCGAAGGCCGCTTTATTGCCGTTCGCGGTCTCGATCCCAGTCTGAACGCTTCGAACGTCAACGGGGTGCGCGTCCCTTCACCGGAAGCGGACACCCGTGCCGTTGCCCTGGATGTGATCGCCTCCGAACTCGTGGAGTCCATCGAGGTGGTCAAGACGCTGACGCCGGACATGGACGCCGACACCATCGGCGCCTCTATCCAGATCAACACCATGCGCGCCTTCGAGGCCGAAGACCGCTTTTTTTCCGTCAAGGCCGAACAGTCCTACAACGACCTGAGCGATGCCTATTCGCCCAAGGGCTCCGTGGAGTTTCTCTTCCCCATCAACGACCGACTGGGCATAGCCGGTGGCGTTTCCTACCAGGAGCGGGAGTTCTCGACCGACAACATTGAATCGGAAGGCTGGGACGTCACTGATGACGGCGTTCTGTATGCCGACACGGTGGAATACCGGGACTACGACGTGCTGCGCGAGCGCACCAGCGCCTCGTTGACCGTGGATTTCAAGGCCACAGAAAGCACCACACTCTACGCGCGGATGATGTACAGCCTGTTCGAGGACACCGAGTCGCGCCGCCGGCTGGTTCTGGAGATGGACGGGGAACCGCGCTCGGGCAGTGCAACCTCGGCGTCCTTCCTGTCAGACGACGGTGAAATTGTCGCCGAGCGCGAGCAGAAGGACCGCTACGAAGCCCAGGAAATCCAGACCTACGCCATTGGCGGTGAAACCCTCTTTGACAACTGGGAGCTGGATTACAGCGTCAGCTATGCCTACGCGGAAGAGCACGAGAAAGACACCTTCGAAACCCTGTTCGCGACGGGCTTCGAGGATCCGGGCGCACTGGGCATCGACTTCGACTACAGCAATGATGAGCAGCCCCGCTATGGCATCAGCCAGGGCGCCGACGCTTTTTTCGATCCGACCACCTATGAATTTGACGTGGTGGAGATTCCCGACGGCCTGTCAAAGGACGAGGAAATCACCTGGCAGTTCAACGCCGCACGCAATTTCCGCATGGACAGCGGCACGCTGCAGATCAAATTCGGCAGCAAGGTGCGGCAGCGCACCAAGGAGCGCGAAACCTTGCTGCAGGTGTTCGATGATTTTGACGGCGATTACACGCTCGCAGACGTGACCGGCCAGCAAAGCTTCGGCCTCGCCGCCATCGACCCCGTGCCCAGCCTCGGTGCGGTGCGCAATTTCAATATCGCCAATCTCGACCGCTTTATTCTCAACGACTTCGACACCCGGCTGGAATCCAATATCGAGAATTTCAGCGTCGACGAGGACATCCTGGCAGGTTACCTCATGGCGCGCTGGGAGTCAGGACCGCTGACGGTCATTGGCGGTGTCCGCGTGGAGCGCACTGACAACACGGTACGCGCCAATCTCACCGAGATTCTGGGGGAGGGCAGCGTTCTCAACGGCGTCACGCTCGAGGAAGACCAGGTAAATTTCACGCCCAGTGAAGAGAGCAACAGCTATACCGATTGGCTGCCCAGCCTGAGTGCGCGCTACGACCTGCGCAATGACGTCGTGCTGCGTGCCGGCTTCTTCAACAGCCTGGTGCGTCCCGGCCCGGAACAGCTGGCGCCGATTTTTATCATCGAGGAGTCCGAGGGGGGCGGTCGCGAGGGCGAGTTCGGCAACCCCGGCCTGAAGCCTTACAAGGCTTTTAACGTGGATGCGAGCGTCGAGTGGTACTTCAGTGAGAACGGCGTCCTGTCCGGTGGCCTGTTCTACAAGGAAATCGACGATTTTATCGTCAACGCGCGTTTCGAGACCGATGAGCCGCCCTTCAACGGCGTGTATAACGGCATCCCCTTCGACGAGGGGATCATTCCGCTGAACGGTGACGAGGCGACGGTGCAGGGGGTCGAATTCAACTACCAGCACGCGCTGACGCAACTGCCGGCGCCCTTCAATGGCCTTCTGCTCGGCCTTAACTATACGTATACCGACGCCGAGGGCGACATCGGCGAGCGCACGATCCCCCTTCCGGCTGCGGCGGAGCAGACCTACAACGCCATGCTCGGCTATGAGTCCGGGCCCCTGAGCGTCCGCCTCACCGCTGCCTACCGGGATGAATACCTCGATGAACTGGAAGGCTCCCCGGAGGAGGACCGCTACGTCAGGGATCATCTGCAGGTGGATCTGACGGCCAATTACGACGTCAGCGAAAAGATCAGGGTCTACTCGCAGTTCCTCAACCTGACTGACGAGCCCTTTGTGGCCTTCCAGCGCGGCCCGGGCGCCAGCCGGCTGTTACAGTACGAGGAGTATTCCTGGACCGTACGACTCGGCATCCAGGTTCGCCTGTGAAAATATCGATGGGACCCATAGCCATGCAGACCTCGCTGATTCGTGCCGCCGTCACCGGCATCCTCCTTGCGACCCTGGGAGTGGCAGCGGTCTCCGCGGAGACGCAGTCACCCCATGTCGAACTGGAGCGCGCCGTCTCGGGGGTTATCGAGCGGATGCAGCAGACGCTGTCTGTCGAGGAACGCCTGACCCTGACGCCGGAGTCGGCTGCATCGTTCCTCAACGGGAGGGAGCGGCAGCTGTTCTCCACCGGCTTCGCCAGGCTGCAGGTCTCGACACCGGTGACGGTTCATGTGGCCTTCGAATCCGCGCCCGGCGAGGTGCCCTTCTGGCTGCCGGCGCGCGGCTTCGAGCGGCGCAGCGACCTCGACTTCCTGGTGAAGGGCGAGGATGACTACGCGACGTGGTCAAAGCGCTTTCCTGCGGGCGAGATCGGTCTTGGGATTCCGGGATTCACCGGCGAAATGAAGCCCTACCTCATCTTCATCGAGGCTGACAATTCCGCCAGCGTCGAGGTTGAGCCGCTAGTGCCAGGCGTCGATGTGGTGGAGGCCACCCTTGGCCAGCAGGTCTATCTCGACGATGATGACGACCTGACCACGTTGCCCGATCGTCTATTGGGCCTGCCCATGCTGCGCTCCTACGAGAGCTGGGAGTTTGTTGCCCGCCTCGTGGGGTATTTCCGCGTCACCGACTATCCCTCCAGCGAGCGCCCGGACCACGTTCAGCTCACCTGGCAGGGCGATCCTGCCTCCAGCGTCACGGTGCAGTGGCGCACCCGCGGCGAGAGCGCCGGTGGCCGTCTCTGGCTGGCACGCCGGTCAGAGCTGCTGCAGGAGGACAATCCGGGTAGCGCCCGCATTGTGCAGGCGGAGCCCTTCGTCATGACGACTCTGCAGATCGAGAACGATCCCGCCGTTACGCTGCACCGGGCAACCCTCGACGATCTTGCGCCGGCCACTGACTATGCCTACGCGGTGAGTGCGGGCGACGGCGGGCAGTGGAGTGAGCTTCGCAGCTTCCGCACGGCGGCGAAGCCCGGGGATGAACCCTACAGCTTTGTCTACCTCGGCGACCCGCAGAGCGGACTCGACCGCTGGGGCGAGCTGATCCGGCAGTCAGATTACCGCTTTCCGGAGTCTCGCTTCTATCTCATTGCCGGCGACCTGATCGATGAGGGCACGCAGCGCGATAACTGGGACCAGTTCTTTGCCGAGAGCAGCCCCGTGTTCGATCGCCGTCCGGTGCTGCCTGCCATCGGCAACCATGACAGCCACGGCGGACATCCGACGCTGTATCTGCAGCAGTTTGCGCTGCCCGATAACGGCACAGACACTTTGGACCCGGGCCGCACCTACCACGTGACCTACCAGGACATGCTGGTGGTGGTCATGGACTCGAATTACGACCTGATTGATCCGGCGACGCAGACCGAGTGGCTGGATCGTGTGCTGGGCGAGAGCGATGCGCGCTGGAAGACCGTCATCTACCACCACCCGCTCTATGCGTCTCACCCCGAGCGCGACAATGCGCCACTGCGCGACGCGTGGCTGCCGATCTTTGACCGACACGGTGTCGACATTGCGTTTCAGGGGCACGATCACGCCTACATGCGCACCCAACCCCTGCGCGGTGGCAAGCCGGTGGCCGAGGGCGAACACGGCACTGTGTATCTGGTGGCCGTGTCAGGGACCAAGATGTACGAACAGTCGTTGCCCGAATTTGCGGTGTTTGGCGCGACAGACACCCGCACTTTCCAGGTGATCGACGTCGACCCCGGTAACGGGACCCTTCGCTATCGCGCTATCTCCGAAGCGGGCGAAGTGATCGACGAGTTCGCGCTCCAGAAGCCCTGAGCTGACACTTTAGAACCTAGTGCCACCCGTTAAGAGCGCGCGTCTCTGCGGAGCGTGAAGCGGTAGTCATGACGTTCGAGCGGCTCGGCACGGCCGACCTCGTAGGTTTCTACGTGCACCTCGCCATCCGCGTACACGGTGAACACCCGAAACATGGCGCTATGGCGGGTTTCATCGGGAATCTTCGTGCGCTCCAGCGCTGGAATGTGCAGGTAATGAACCGCGCCTATCCGCTTGGAGTGGTTCACCCGATCCATGTCCATGTGCAGATCACCGGAAATGATGGCCGCGAGGTTGGGCTGATCGATAACCTCGGCAAAGCGTGCATGGGTGATGCCCTTGTCCGGATTTTCCGGGTAGGCACCGGTCTGCGCTCCGTGCACGATCAGCAGCACCGGCCTCGGCGCAAGCTGCCCGATCTGCTCTAACATCCACTCGATACCGCTGTCCTCGAAATCCCGGTCGACGTCTGGCGAGGCAAACACCAGCGCAACCGTATCCGTCTCGATCACGTAGCTGGGTTCCTGCATTTCCGCTTTCTCCGCACCCCAGCGATTGGCGTAGGCCAGGTAACGGTCCACTGTACTGTCATGTTCTTCATTGCCCATGATGGGGTAGAAGCGCAGGTTCAGCGCCTGCAGGACCTCGGTCGCGTTCTCGTACTGAATGCGGGTTCCCTTGTGGGCAATATCGCCAACGCCGATCACGAAATCCACATGCATGGCTTGCGCCAGCCTGTTTACGTCCGCTACCGCCGCGGCCAGGTGCGGGAAGTGGGGCTCGGGCTTGGGCTCAGCGTCGCCCAGCGCGGCGAATCGAAGAACAACCTCCTTACTGTCGGCGCTGAAGGCCGGCGGGATGGCAAGTGCAAAGCCCAGCAACAGTGTCAGGACGATAGCGCCGCTTTGTATCCGTGTCATGCTGGTCTCCGTGTAGAGGCGTCAAAAGCTTCAGGAATAACACAAAACAATGACGTGACTGTGACAGTGCCTCGGCGAACGCTCTGGGGGAGTGGACATATCCTCCGGCGCTGGCCCTGCGGTCTCGCGGGCCACGTTCTGCCCCTCACTGATCAGGACGATGTCCCGGACGATGGGTGGATCGGCTTGCAGCACTTGTGGCTCCAGGAAATGAGAGAGGCGGGCGGTTGCGGCACCGGGTGCCTCAGCCTTCCTCGGGCACATTGATCTGTTGGAGGGCCGCCTCCCAATGAGCGATGTCCGAGCCTGCGGCCTCGAGGATCTCGAAGCCGGCGAGCCAGCTGCCGGGGCGGTCCTGTTCGCGCATGCGCCAGCGCACCTGGCCGACCAGGTAGAAGGGTTCTGCCTCCCCGGGGATGTCGACGCCAACCTGAAGAATCGCCCCGACGGCTACCCGCTGGTCGAGCTGCACCCGCAAGCCCCGCCGGGAAACCTCCAGGGTGTGGCAGCGAAGGACCTTGCCGGGACCGAGCGCGCCCGGCGGTGGTGACTCGATCTCGATGAACACCGTGCTGGCCAGCGGCAGCCGGTAATAGCGACGCTGGTTCCTGCCCTGCTCTTCAGTCATGGTGCGTCCTCCAGGCCCAGACCCAGGCCCTGTCAGTCATCGCGGTGCTCCCGGGCCCGCTGCACCTCGTCGCGGAAGTAGCAGCGGGTCTCCAGGATATCCACCAGCCCGTCATCGATCAGGGCCAGGAGTTCGCCGCGGCTGAGTTCGCGCAGGGCGATACCGCGGCGGTTCACGAAAATATAGTTGTCCCGACGTGGATCGTAGACCGCGAGCTTTGCCATGATCGGCGTCTCGCCGTCGTGGAAGCCGAGCCAGGCACCCATGGGGACGTCCATCTCCGGGCCCGGTGGGGTGCGCCGCGGGCGCTCTGAAGTTGCCGGTTGCGGGGCGGGCGCAGGCACAGGCGCCGGGGCGCTGCTGCGCCGCTCCCGGGCGGGCGCCGTCGCCTGGTATTCCTGGCCGGGTTCGTCACCGACCAGCTCCAGCTCCAGGGAGGGCAGGTTGCTCTCTACCTCAGCCTCCGCTCCTGCCTCCGCTTCTGCTTCTGCCTCTGCCCATGGACGGGCTGGTGCCGGCGGCGGCGCGAATTCGGGCAGCGTATCGGTGGGCGGCGGCCTGGTTTCCGACGTTGTCGCGGGCTCCGGCGGGTCGGCGTTTGCCGTTTCCGTGGTGTTCTTTGCCGGTGCTTCACGGTCTCCGAAGGGATCGGGCGTTGGCGCCGCCTCTGTCGGGGGTTCGGGGTCCGGGGTGATCCGGTGCTCGGCTTCCGGCGGGCACTCGGGTTCGGTCGGATGCTCAAATACCGGCTGCTGTGCAGGTTCGTGTGGCTGTTCAGCTGCAGCCGGTTGCTCAGCCTCAGGCGGTAGCTCAAGTTCGGGCGGCTGTTCAGGTTCAGGCGGGCGGTAGCCGGGCTCGATCAGCGCGCGCAACTTGTGGTGGTCATCGATGCCTGCCGCGTGGCTCAGGGAGAGGCTGAAGCTGTCCTCTGCCGGCAGGTGCCGGGCGCTGGCACTGCGGAGCCGTTCGATGAAAGAAGCCCGGTCGAGGTCCAGGGCCTTGAGACCCACCGCATTGGTGAACAGCAGGTGCCGCCCTTCCTCGAGCTGCAGGGAGAGCCGGGCGCGGAGCTCGCCGTGCTCATCCTGCAACAGGTACCACTGGCCGGTCTCGAGGCTTGCTGCGGCCCCGTCCTCGCCCCCGCTGCCGTCCTGCTCTCCGGGAACCGCCAGCGGTCGGATGTGGGTAAGGCCGAGATCCTGCCCGTGGGTCATGCGCAGGTGCACGTACTCCACGAGGCCGATGGCGTCATCGGTCGCCGCGCTGTCATGCTCCAGACTCAACAGCCAGTGACGGAGTTCGCCGGAGAGGCGACGCAGAGTGCTGCCGCCCTGGTCGCCGCCCCCGACCGCGGGCTGCACGGAACGCATGAGTTGGTCGGTGATGCGGCTGATCTCGCGCCATTCCTGCGAACTGGTGCCGTGGCGCAGCGCCACCAGCTGAAGGCTGTCGTACCAGGGACCCTTGAGGAATTCGCCGATAGCCATGGGCAGCTCGCAGCTGGCGAGGCCGCGATTTATGATGCCGGCGGCCTCCCGACGGGCGTGGCGTGTGCGCACGGCGGCCTGCTCCGTTTCCTCCAGGCGATGCACCATGCGCGCGGCGCGCTCCTCGTCGCGGTGCGCGGCGGCTTCGAGCTCTTGCGTTATCGCGCTGAAGTCTGTGCCCGGGTCCTCGAACCAGGCCAGCGCCCGCTCAACTGCGCGGCGCACGCGTTGCTCCAGCATCTGCCCGGCGCGGTCCAGCCGCGTCTGCCAGCCTACGGCGCTGTGCTGAAGGCGGTCGAGGAGTTTGTGCAGCGGGTGGGCGCCTGGGGTAAAAAAGCTGTGCTCCGCCAGCGCGACGGCGATGGCCAGGGGGAGCAGCCGGTGGAGCGTATCGCGCAGCGGAGCCTCCACGGGATAGTCATGGCTCCAGCAGTCGAAAGCGAGGCTGATCCACTCGATGGTGGCGGCGTCCGCTGCCGCAAGCTGTGCAGGACCGTCCTCAGCCGTGCGCTGGCGGATTATTGTGAGGAGGGGCTCTGCGGCGCCCACCGCATCGCGAAGGTAGGTGGTGAGACGTTCCTGCTGCAGCATGTCCGCATCGGAGGACGGCTCTGCGTGCGGGAACGTGCGGCACACGACCTCGCGAAGCGAGCAGGGGAGCGGCAGGTGTTCGTTCGGCAGCGTCATGGCGACGAGCCGGCAGGCCTCAACGGACGCTGCGCAGCAGCTGGTCGACCACTTTTTCCAGCTGGCGCAGGTTGTGGCATTCGGCGGCGAAGTGACAGGTGCTCAGGTAGCGGTGCATCTCCGAGTCACCGGTGCCCCAGGCGCGGCGCGATTCCGGGTTCAGCCAGATAACCTGTTTGCTGCGCTGGTAAATGCTCTGCATGATCGGAAGTTCCGGATCGCCCCGGTTATTGCGCGCGTCGCCGAGGATGATAACCGATGTATGACGGTTTATGTCATTGAGCGCCAGGCGGGCAAAGTCCCGCAGGCTGGCACCGTAATCGGTGGCGCCGCCGTAGCGCCAGTTCACGAGCTCCACGGCACGCTCGAGCGGTTCCTCCTCGAACAGTCCGCTGACCTCCCCGAGATGGCTCGAGAAGGCAAAGCTGCGCATGCGTGGCAGCACATCCTGGAGGCTGTAGAGAAAGATAAGAAGGAACTTGGCATAGGCGGCCACGGAACCGCTGACGTCGCACAGAGCCAGCACCTGCGCGCGGTCCTTCCGGCGCTGGCGCCAGTGGGTTCGCATGAGTACACCGTCGTTGGGAATGCCGGCGCGCAGCGTGCGCGCCATGTCCAGGCGCCCCCGGCGCCGCGGCTGTTGCCGCGGCCTGTGTCTGCTCGCGAGCTTTCGCGCCATGCGCTGCACCAGTTCGCGCACCCGCGCCGTGTAGTGTTGCTCGATATTCGACAGCCGCGTTTTTGCCAGCACATCGTCCATGAACTGCCGGTTGTGGCCCTCCGCGTGGAGCAGGTACTGCGCATCCACGTAATCCCGGACCTGTTCCCGGAGCAGATCGCGGTAGCTGCGCAACCGGTCGATGGCGGGATCCTCGCGACGTTCCAGGTCGATGACGGCGCCGCGGAGCTGCTCTTCACCCATGGCAGTGAGAATACGACGCGCATACTGTCCTTTCTGCGTGAACAGGCGTATGTCGTCAATGCCGGCGTCCCGGCCGGCGCGCCGGAGCCGGGCGCTGAGTTCCCCGCGCTTGCCGCCGAGCAGTGCCTGCATGAGTGGTGAGGCGAGGAGCTCGCGCAGCGTGTCACTCTCTGTTGCGGCACGGTTGAGTATCGGGTCGCCACTTTCGCCACTTTCGCCACTGGCGCCTCCGCCCTGGCCGTCGCCGGCAGCCTCCGTGGCCGGGGGCGGCTCTGTTGTGCTTTCTTCTCCGTCGCCTTCCCTTTCCCCTTCACCAAAGGCGCCGGCGCCGGCGAAGTCGCCGGCGCTGTGGTCGAAGTAGCGCTCGAAGAGTACCCGGAAGATCTCTTCCTCCCGTCGGCTCTTGACGAGCGTTGCGGCCAGGCCGTCGCGGAGCCGTTCCCGGTCGCCGAAGCCCAGGGCCTCCGCGGCCGCCATGGCGTCCAGCGTCTCGGCGGGAGAGACGCGCAGGTCGTGGCTGCGCAGGATGCGCACGAAGCCGACGAGCGAGCTATCCATCGCGGTTCAGGCCCCCGCGCGCAGCAGCTCCGGCAGGGAGGCCTCGGCGGTTTCGATGTCCTGCTCGAATTTGAGCAGGATATTCAGTGTGCTGCGGGCAGTATTCTCGCCCAGCTCGTCGACGTGCAGCAGAACCAGGCTGCGGGCCCAGTCGATGGTCTCGGAGATCGCCGGCGTCTTGCGCAGGTCCAGGTCGCGCAGCGAGTGCACGAAGGCCACAAGCTGCTGCCGCAGGGCTGTGGCGACCTCCGGCACCCGGCTCTGCACGATGCGCTCCTCGAGGACCCGGGAGGGGAAGGGGATGTACAGGTGCAGGCAGCGGCGCTTCAGGGCGTCGGAGAGCTCCCGCGTGTTGTTGCTGGTGAGGAACACCAGGGGCCGGGAGCGGGCGCGGATTGTGCCGATCTCCGGGATTGAGACCTGGTAGTCGGAGAGCGTCTCCAGCAGCAGGGACTCGAATTCATGGTCGGCCTTGTCGATCTCGTCTATGAGGAGCACCGCCCCGCGCTCCTGGCGCATGGCCGTGAGCAGGGGGCGCGGCTCGAGGAAATCCTCGGAGTAGAAGATATCGCCGAAGTCGTGCAGCCGCGCTACCGACTCCGCAAGGCCCCGGGCCCCCTGGAGCAGGTCGCCGAGTTGCTCCTTCAATACCTGGGTGTAGAGCAGCTGCTTGCCGTACTTCCATTCGTAGAGGGCCTTCGCCTCATCGAGCCCCTCGTAGCACTGCAGCCGCACCAGGGGCAGGGCCAGAAGCGTCGCCGCGGTCTTGGCAAGCTCCGTTTTGCCGACTCCGGGCGGCCCTTCCACGAGGATCGGTTTGCCCAGGCGTGCTGCCAGAAATACCGCAGTCGCGATTTTCTCACTGCAGATATAACCGAGGCGGTCGAAGCCCGCCTCGATGGCGTCCACGGACGCCAGCTCACTGAACTCAGGGATGTGCACGACGTTTCCTTTTAGGACGATCAGCGTGGGGCCATCAGCCGCCGGTGGCGTTCATGAAACGGACGATTTCTGGTTCGTCGCCATGGCTGAAGTGGTGCCGTTCCGGCTTGCGCGCCATGGCGTCGGCGATGGCGCGGTGGAGAGCGAAGGGGTCGCCCTGGGGCCGGCGCAGGAGCTCGCGCAGGTCGAGGGCATGCTCGTTGCCGAGGCAAAGCAGGAGCCGCCCCTCTACGGTGACGCGCACCCGGTTGCAGAGATGGCAGAAGTTGTTGCTGTGTGGCGAGATGAAGCCGACGGCGCTGTCGGTCCCGGCGATGCGGAAGCGGCGCGCCGGGCCCGCAGCTCCGGCCGGGTCGCCGAGGGGTTCGAGAGCGAAGTGGCTGGCGATGCGCTCTTGCAGGTCGGCGCTGCTGATGAAGGCCTCGCGGCGATTGTGCTCCTCGATAGCACCCAGGGGCATTTCTTCAATGAAGGCAATATCCAGCCCCCGCTCGCGGGCGAAGCTCACGAGCTCGACCACCTCATCGTCATTGCGCCCGCGAAGTATCACGCTGTTCAGACGGATGCGCTCGAAGCCGGCAGCACGGGCGGCCTCGATGCCTTCGAGCACTCGCGCGAGGTCGCCGGTACGCGTGAGCGCGCGAAAGCGCTCCGGGCGCAGGCTGTCAATGCTGATATTCAGGCGACGCACGCCGGCATCGCGCAGCGGCGCGGCCATGGCGGCGAGGCGCGAGCCGTTGGTGGTGAGCACAAGCTCTTCCAGGCCGGGAAGACGGCCCAGGCGCCGGGCCAGATCGACGATGCCGCGGCGCACGAGTGGCTCACCGCCGGTGAGGCGGAGTTTGCGTACCCCGAGATCGACGAAGGCGGCGGCAACCTGTTCCAGCTCCTCAAGGCTCAGCACTTCGCGCCGGGGGAGGAAGGTCATCTCCTCGGCCATGCAGTAGACGCAGCGGAAATCGCAGCGATCCGTCACAGACAGGCGGAGGTAGCGTATCTGCCGGCCGAAGGCGTCGACCAGCTCTTCCGGGAGCGATGCAGTCATGGGTTCAGTCTACCCGGCCGCAGCCCCGCCCTCCAAGCGACAGCTGTCTTTACTTGGACCTTACGCTGGGCCAGCATGGCGCGACTTGCGCGGGAGCGAACATCATGACGACAGCGGCAACCCGCCCCGGCCGCGGGGCAGCCTTGTGATCAGCCCGGCGCGTCTGGCCCTTCCCGGGGGGCCCTTGCTGGCTGCGGGGGCGGTAGCGTGGCTCGCGGCGGCCGGTCAGCCGGCGCCGGTGCTCGTGGTTACGGCGGTGGCGGTGCTGTGCGTCGTGTGGTGGATCTTCGAGCCGCTGCCCATTCCCGTGACCTCCCTGCTGCCCCTGGCCCTGCTGCCCCTGGCCGGCGTGCTCACCCCGGCGGAAGTCGGCCAGGCCTATGGCTCCCCGCTGATCCTCCTGCTCCTCGGTGGCTTTCTTCTATCGCGGTCCATGGAGGCCTCCGGCGCCCACCGGCGCATCGCTCTCGGCATGATCCGCCTCTTTGGCGCCGGCAGCGCGCGCCGGCTGGTGCTCGGCTTCATGGCTGCGGCGGCGGTGCTCAGCATGTGGATCAGCAATACCGCCACCACGCTCATGCTGCTCCCCGTGGCCCTGGCTGTGCTCGAAGGGACCCACGAGCGGGAGCGGCTGGCGCCCCCGCTGCTCCTGGGCATGGCCTACGCCGCCAGCGTCGGCGGTGTCGGCACGCCTATCGGTACGCCGCCGAACCTTATCTTCATGCAGGTTTTCGCCGATACCACCGGCGAGACCGTGAGCTTTCTCACCTGGATGGGCTGGGCACTGCCCGTGGTGTTCGTGCTGGTGCCGCTTATGGCCCTGGTGCTGACCCGCGGCCTCGGCGGCGCCATCGCGGTCGAGCTGCCTACTGTGGGCCCCTGGCGCCTCGCCGAGCGCCGCGTGCTGCTGGTCTTTGCGCTCACGGCGCTGCTGTGGGTCACCCGCAGTGAGCCCTTCGGGGGCTGGAGCGAGTGGCTGGGGCTCACCGGTGCGAACGATGCCTCGGTGGCCCTTCTTGCCGTTGTCGTCATGTGCCTGCTCCCCGACGGCGAGGGCGGCCGCCTCCTGGACTGGGAGCGCGCCGTCTCCATACCCTGGGGGGTGCTGCTGCTCTTCGCCGGCGGCATCTGTCTGGCCCGCGGTTTCGTCAGTTCGGGCCTGTCGGAGCTTCTCGGCGCCTGGCTCGCCGGTCTCGCCGGTCTGCCGCCGCTGCTGCTCATCGCCGCGCTTTGTCTGGGGGTCACCTTCATGACCGAGGCGACCTCCAACACCGCCAGCACCTCCCTGCTCATGCCTGTGCTTGCCGCTGCAGCGCTTGGCGCAGGCATCGCCCCGGAGCTGATGATGGTGCCTGCGGCCATGAGCGCGAGCTGTGCGTTCATGTTGCCGGTCGCAACGGCGCCGAACTCCGTCGTCTACGGTTCAGGCCTGGTCAGCACCGCCCGCATGGCCCGGGAGGGCCTGCTGCTGAACATCCTCGGGGCGGCCGTGATCAGCCTTGCCTGTTACGTCGCTCTCGCCTGAGCCCCGGCTTACAATAAGCGGCTCAGCCCCTGTCCGGAGTTCCACGCTATGGCATCAGGCCGCCGCCTCGTTCTGCTCTTCCCTATCGTCATTGCCCTGGGCCTGCTTTACCCGGGTATCACCGAACCGGTGCTGACGCTCTCCGGGGAGCTGGAAAAGAGCGAAGTGGCGGAACTCGGTATCGAGCTCATTGCGGGCCCTGAGACCGAGGGACAGTCGCGACAGGTGCTGTCTATGATTTCTGCTTTTCTCGGCCTCGACCAGCTCGAGGGCCGGGTAGAGGCCTATCGCAGTACCCGTTCCATCCTCGGCATGGCGCGCGAGCTCGCCGACGGCGGCAACGCGCTGGTTGCTCTGCTCATCCTCACCTTCAGCGTGGTCATTCCCGTGGGCAAGCTGCTCCTGCAGGCCGCCGCGGTCCTGGCGCCGACGCCGCTTCTGCGGCCGCTGCTGGCGGCCAACGGCGCACTGTCCAAGTGGTCCATGGCCGACGTGTTCGTCATGGCTATGCTGGTGGCCTGGCTTGCCGGCAGGGCGTCGGCGCACGACGGTGGTCTACTGATCATGCAGGCGGAGCTGGAGCGCGGCTTCTGGTTCTTCCTGGGGTACTGTCTGTTCGCGATTGCCGCGGGCATGCTGGTATTGCGCCAGCTGCCCGCGGTGCAGCGCTGATGTTACAGGAGGGCGAGCACCGCCTCGGCGGCGCTGACCTCGACGCCGGGGCCCTCCTCGACCTGCAGGTGCGTGATCACGCCGTCATCGACAACCATGGCGAAGCGCTGGCTGCGCATACCGAGGCCGAAGCCGCGGCCGTCGAGCTCAAGGCCGAGGGCGCGCGTGAAGTCGCCGTTTCCGTCCCCCAGCATGTGGATTTCCTCGGCGTTGTGCGCCTTACCCCAGGCATCCATGACGAAGGCGTCGTTGACTGCCACGCAGGCGATCGTGTCAACGCCTTTTGCCTTGAGTTTGTCCGCGTTGACCACGTAACCGGGGAGGTGGGTCATGCTGCATCCCGGAGTGAAGGCGCCGGGCACGGCGAACAGGACCACCTTTTTGCCACTGAAGAGCTGCGTAGTCGTGACGTCTTCCGGTCCGTTGTCGCCCATGATCTGCAGCTTGCCGTCGGGGATACGATCGCCCACATTGATGCTCATTGCCTTCTCCTTAGTATGCCTGGGGGTGACGGACACCGGGCGGGTCCGGGGTGGAAGCATAGCAGATGGCCGTGACCCTTTGCCCGCTCTGTTCGGGGGCATCGACGACGCCTTTCAGCGAGGATCGGCGGCGCCCCTACCGGCGCTGTCCCCGTTGCGCGCTGGTCTTCGTGCCGCCGCTCTGGCGGCCGACCCCGGCGGCGGAGCGGGCCGAGTACGACCGCCATGAAAACCGGCTCGACGATCCCGGCTACCGACGCTTCCTGGCTCGACTGGCCACGCCGCTCCTCGCAGCGCTGCCGCCGGCCCAGGCGGGCCTGGATTTCGGCTGCGGGCCGGGGCCGGCACTCGCGGCAATGCTCGGGGAAGCCGGTCATCGGGTAGCGCTCTACGACCCTTTCTATGCCCCTGACCCGGCGGCGCTGGCGCTGGGCGGGCGCGACTTCATCACTGCGACGGAGGTAGTGGAACACCTGCACCAGCCGGGCCTGGAGCTGGCGCGGCTCTGGGCGCGGCTGCGGGTTGGCGGTGTGCTCGGCATCATGACCAAGCACCTGCGCAGCCGCGCGGCCTTCGATCGCTGGCACTACAAGAATGACCCTACGCATGTGTGCTTCTTCAGCCGGGCTACCTGGCGCTGGTGGGCCGCAGGCAGACGGGCCAGGCTTGTTTTTGTCGCCGACGATGCACTGCTCTTGCACAAGCTCGGGGGCTGAGGTGTCCGCTCAGGCCTCAGCGTCGTCCTCGAGCATCTGCCGATAGATTGCCTCGCAGTCGCGGTAGAAGGCGAGTTCGCGTTCGCCGAGGTAGGGCGCAATCATGGTCAGGAGCTGCAGCACCCCCTGGTGGATGGTCACCCCCTGAGGCCTCGCCGGGTGCAGGAGCCGCTCGTAGTTGAACCAGAAGGTCAGGGTCAGCGTGAGGTTGTCCACGAGACCGACCAATTGCTGGTCCTGAGCGTCGATGACGTCCCGCTGCAGTAGATTGTCGCAGATCGCGTAGAGCGCCGCGCGCTTCAACTGCAGCAGGCGCTGGAAGCCCTTGTGGACTGCCGGGTAGCGCCTCAGGAGGTCATCGAGGTTGTGGTAGAGAAAGCGGTACTGGAACATTTCTTCCAGCACCACGTACAGGTAGTACCAGTTGTTCTCGACGCCATCACGGCCGCTGGTCAGGGGCTTTTCCAGCGGCGCCGCCAGGGTCTCACCGAGGGCCACCTCGTACTGGTGGAAAAGCTCGGCGATGATCTGGTCCTTGCCCTTGAAATGGTAGTAGAGATTGCCCGGGCTGATGTCCAGCGCCAGGGCGATGTCCAGGGTTGTCGTGTGGGCCTCGCCGGCCTCGTTGAACAGTTCGAGGCTGGTGACCAGGATGCGGTCGCGGGTCTTCACGGCGGCCGCCGGAACTGCTCAGCGGCTGCTACCACTGCTCTTGTGCACGGGCGCTTTCTTGCGGGGCGTTGCCTTGCGGGCGGTGCCCGCACGCGCGGGACTCTTCTTGCGGGCGGCAGCCTTTTTCTTCGGCGCCTTCACGCTGCCGCTGGCGGCCAGGGCGTCGGTGAGGGCATCGACCTTGTTGGTGAGGCGGTCGATTTTCTCGTGCAGGGCGAGGAGATCCTCGCCGCGCACCGGGCGCTGCAGGTTGAAATTGTCGCGCACCCGGGTGATCCGGTCTTCCACGGACTGCCGGGCGGACTGGCTGGCCCCGCGCGCCTCTTCTTCGAGCGCCGCGCCGGCCTTGACCAGGTCCTTGAACAGCTTCGGGGGTTCCACGCCGGCCTTCTCCAGCCGGCCCTGGGCTTCATCCACGGCGCGCCCGTAGGCGCCGACCCCGGCGAGCCAGATATGCTTGGCGATCTCGCTGGCCTTGTCGGACACCTTGCCCTTGTCATCGGTCATGGCGGTACCTCCTGATTATTATGCGATGGTGGCGGACACCGGGCGATCATTAAGGCAGAAGCGGCAGCCAAAAAAAAGGGGCCGCAAGTGCGGCCCCGGCAGTCCCAGGGGGACAAGTGAACCTGGATGGGTGCGGCCCTCAGGCCGCGGTCTTGAAGCCTACGGAATCCTTCAGCTCGCTGAAGCGCTCGCGGGCCCTGTCGAGGCGCGCCTCGAGTTCTTTGCGGTCGGCCAGGCCGTCGAGCTTCGGCAGCTCCATATCGTCGAGGGCGCTGCGCGCCTGCTTCTCGACCTTCTCGCCGCGCTTGACGAGCTCCGCGTACAGCTTGTCGGCCTTCTTGCGGCGGGCTTCCAGCTCACGCTGGACGGTGGTGAACTGTTCTTCCACCTGGTCGTAGGCCTTGCCGTAGAAGCCGAGGCTGGCCAGGAAAGCCTTGCGGCCGGCCTCCCGCGCGCGGGTCGCGAAGGCGTTGCCCGGTGCGGCGGCCTTGCGGCGCGGTGCGCTCTTTCGCGCGGTTGTCTTGCGTGCCGCTGTCGTCTTGCGCGCAGTGGTGCTGCGGCGAGCCGTCGTCTTTGCTGCCGGACGCTTGCGCGCCGTGCTCTTGCGCTTCGGGGCCGCCTTGGCGGCGCCAGTGCTCGTTGCTTCTGCCATGACTGCTTCCTCCTTGTCGCGGACGGGCCTCTGCCCGGTCCTGAAACTGCTGTGGCGTCTACCACTCAGCGCGGAAGATAGAGCAAAAAATTAGAATAAACATACTAAAGCGACAGCGCCGGGCTGCCGTGGACCGGGAGGGTGGGCAGAGCGTGGTGCGTGGAGGGTGAAAAGCGGGCGCTGAGCGCCCGCGTCGCTCAGTCGGCCTGCGGGCCGGCGGCCACGACGGCCGCGGAGGGGTTGAACAGCTGGATGTTGTCCTGGAACAGCCGTGCCAGCTTGCTGGCCTGCGCATCGTAGGCGGCTCTGTCGCCCCAGTTTTCCCGCGGATTGACAAAACGGTCTTCGACGCCGGGGATCTGTACCGGGAAGTCCAGGTTGAGGATGTCGAGGTGGCCGGTTTCGGCGCCGATCAGCTTGCCGCTCTGGGCGGCGTGCACGACGGCGCGGGTGACCGGGATCGGGAAGCGTGAGCCCGTGCCCCCGGGTGCGCCGGAGCCGCCCGTCCAGCCGGTGTTGACCAGGTAGACCTGGCTGCCGAAGTCGTCAATGCGCTTCATCAGCAGCTCGGCATAGTCGTTGGCCGGGCGCGGCATGAAGGGCGCACCAAAACAGGTAGAGAACGTCGGGTGAATGCCCGCTGCCGCGCCCACTTCCGTGGAGCCGACGCGGGCCGTGTAGCCGCTCAGGAAATGAAAGGCGGCGGCCTCCTTGGACAGGATGGCGATGGGCGGCAGCACCCCGGAGACATCGCAGGTCAGGAAGATGACGCAGTTGGGCTCGCCGGCGGCATTGGCCAGCACCCGCTTGGGGACATGAACGAGCGGATAGCAGCAGCGGCCGTTCTCGGTCAGGCTTGTATCGTCGTAGTCGGCGTGGCCGCGTTCGTCGACCACCACATTCTCGACGATGGCCCCGAAGCGGATCGCGTCCCAGATGATCGGCTCGTTTTCCTGGGACAGGTTGATGGTTTTGGCGTAGCAGCCGCCCTCGAGGTTGAACACTGAGCCGCGGGTCCAGCCGTGCTCGTCGTCGCCAATGAGGTAGCGCTCCGGGTCTGCCGACAGGGTGGTCTTGCCGGTGCCGGAGAGACCGAAGAACAGTGTCGTCTCGCCGTCCTCGCTGACGTTGGCAGAGCAGTGCATGGCCATCACATCCTTCTCTGGCAGCAGGAAGTTCTGCACGGAGAACATGGATTTTTTCATCTCTCCGCCGTACTGCATGCCGGCAATAAGAATCTTGCGCTGGCCGAAGTTGACGATCACCGTGGCGTCGGAGTTGGTGCCGTCGCGCTCCGGCTCACAGCTGAAGCCCGGCGCATTGAGGACGGTCCACACCGGCTTGTGGTCACTGTTGTACTGCGCCGGCTTGATGAACATGTTGCGGCCGAAGAGGCCGTGCCAGGCCCACTCGGTGATGACCTGCACGGGCAGATAGTGATCGCTGTGGGCGCCGACATGCAGGTGGGAGACGAAGCGGTCACGGCAGCCCAGGTAACTCTCGACCCGATCCCAGAGCGCATCGAAGCGATCGGCCTCGAAGGGGCGGTTGACGCTGCCCCAGGCAATGGCATCCTCGCTCGATGGCTCCCGCACGATGTAGCGATCGGCAGGCGAGCGTCCGGTGCGCTTTCCGGTGGTGACCAGGAGAGCCCCGGTGTCAGTGAGTGTGCCCTCGCCGCGCTTCAGCGCCTGCTCTACAAACTGGGCGGGCTCCAGGTCGACGTATTCCTGGCCTAGCTGCGTGTCTGCGGTCATCGATCAATCCTGTCGGCTGTCCCGCCACGCAGCGGGATCGGGAGTCGGCCGGAGGCCGGGTCGGTTTTCGGGGTCGCGATTATGGCAGATTACCGGCCGCCGTGCGAACGCCGGCGGGCGCGGTCAGTGGAGCGGGTCGATCTGCCCCGGGAGCAGCTCCTGCGCTTCGAAAATATACTGCTGGTTGCAGAACTCGCAGTCCATGGTGACCGAGCCCTGTTCCCGGAGGATGTCGCGGATCTCGGCCTCGCCGAGGGTGGTCAGGGCCTGGCGGCTGCGCTCCCGGGAGCAGCTACAGCTGAAGCGCACCGGCTGAGCGTCAAAGAGGCGAACCGGGTCTTCGTGGTAGAGCCGGTAAAGGAGTTCTGCCGGCTCCAGTGCCAGCAGCTCTTCCCGGGAGACGGTGGCGGCCAGGGTACAGGCATGTGCCCACTGCGCCTCGCGCGCCAGCGGATCCGGCGTGAGCTGGCTTGGCAGCTGCTGGAGGAGCAGGCCGGCGGCGCGGCTCCCGTCGCAGGCCAGCCATACGCGCGTATGCAGCTGCTCGGACTGTTCGAAGTAGGCGTCGAGGCTGGCGGCGAGGGACTCGCCCTGCAGGGGGACGATCCCCTGGTAGCGGCTCCCGCGCTCCGGCTCCACGGTGATGGCCAGCTGGCCCTCGCTGAGGAGTTCCTCAAACCCGCTGGCGGTTGCCTCCTGGGCGCCCCGGGCAATCGCGCGCACGGCGAGGTCGCTGGTGCACTCGGCCATGATCAGCGGTACCTGGCCGCTGCTGCGGGCCTGCAGCGTGAGCCTGCCCTGGAACTTGAGGGTGGTAGCCAGAAGTACGGCGGCGGCGAGGAATTCGCCGAGGAGGTCGCGGACTCCCGGGGCGTACTGATGGTTCTGCAGGATGGCCGCGAGGGCGCCGTCAACCCGCGTGCTTTCCCCGCGCAGGTCCGCCCCCTCGAACAGGAAGCGGCGCACGGTGCTGGCGTCAGGGGCAGCGTGATCGCGGGTCGGTGCAGTCATAGGCGCTATGGTACCGCATTCACGGCTGCTCCTGTGGTACCTTCCGCGCTCCGCGCCGGGAGAGCGTTCGTGAACACAGCCATGCTCTACAGCGCCACGGTGCTGATCTGGGGCACAACCTGGATCGCCATCAGCTACCAGCTCGAAGGTGTGGCGCCGATGGTCTCCATTGCCCACCGCTTTGCGCTGTCGGCGGCCCTGCTGCTCCTGCTCCTGGTGCCGACGCGGCGGCTGGTCCGCCTAGCGCCCCGGGACCACGGCTTCGTGTTTCTGCAGGGGCTCTTTCTCTTCTCTGGCAACTACCTTTTCATCTACGCCGGCGCGGCCGAGCTGGCCAGTGGTCTGATTGCGGTGATCTTCTCCACCATGGTGATCTTCAATAGCGTCGGGGGTGCGCTTTTCCTGCGCCTTCCGGTCAGTCTCTGGGTTGCCCTGGGCGGGCTGCTCGGCCTTGCCGGGATGGCTGGCATCTTCCTGCCGGAGCTGGCGCAGGTTGATGGCTCTGCGGCGACGCTGCGGGCCTTCGGGCTCTGCCTGACCGGTACGCTGTGCGCCTCCCTCGGCAACATCATTGCCGCCCGCAACCACCGCCAGCAGTTGCCGGTGCTGACCTGCAATACCTGGGGCATGCTCTACGGCTGCCTGACGCTCTATGCCGCAGCCCTGCTTGCCGGGACCCCGCTGGTCCTGCCACTCGAGCGCGACTACCTGTTATCCCTGGGCTATCTGGCTGTGTTAGGTTCTGTGATCGCCTTCTGGGCCTATGTCACGCTCATCGGTCGCATCGGTCCGGATCGTGCCTCCTACACGACGCTGCTCTTCCCGCTGGTGGCCCTCGCTGTGTCGACGATGTTCGAGGGTTACCGCTGGAGCCTGCCTGCGGTCCTGGGCCTCGCGCTCGCGCTCGTGTTCGCCGGCAACTGGCTTGCCATGCGGCGCCAGCGCGGCTGACCTATACTGCGGCCTTTCGCTCACCCCTACGCTGTCTCCGGAGGTCCCATGGCCAGCTTCCGCCTGCGCAAGGCGACCACCCAGTCCCGCCCCGAGCTACGAGAAACGGCTGCTGCCCTTGCCGCTGAACTGGAGGCAGCGCACGGTGTGCGCGCGCGCTGGGAGAATGATGATGTGGTCGCTATCCGCGGGGCCGGTGTGGAGGGGCGCGTGACCCTCAGCGACGACGCGGTGGAGGTGTCCGTACGCCTGGGGCTGCTGGCGTCGGCCTTCCAGGGGCCGCTCCGGGCCGAGATCGAGCGCTACCTCGACAAGCACGTCAGCTGACGCTGACCCGGGCGAGAGGGTCGGTCCCCGCTACCTGGGCGGCAAAGGCATCGGCCAGCTCCTGCCCTCGCTCCATACAGCGGCGCCAGTTCGCCTGGCGCTCCTGTGTTGCCATCGTCGTGAAGTCCCCCCGGTCCGGTATCTTCCCCTGCGGGAGGCTGGCAACAAAAGCCGGGTGGGGTGCGATCAGCACCAGGCGGTCGACCAGCTCCGGTGCCAGCCGGCGCCAGGGCAGGAATTTGTCGAACCAGCCGGGCGTCAGGTCGCCGCGAAAGTGTGGGTAAAGAATGAGTCCGGCACTGCGCAGGGGCCGGGGATCGAAGTGGTAGTCGATGATGCCGCCATCCCAGTAGTGTCCCGGCGGTGCGCCGGGGATAGTCCGTTCCCCGGCCAGCAGGAAGGGGATTGACCCGCTCGCATGAAGTACCGCCCGGGCATTCCCGGCGGTGAGTGGCGCGGTGGTGGTGGCAAAGCCCGGCAGCGCCGGCGCCGCTGTGCCGGCGCCGGTGGCGGCGTGGGTGGCCGCGCGGCTGGAAAACAACACGCGCTGGAAGGCAGCGGC
>NZ_KN234770.1 GCF_000764025.1 Pseudohaliea rubra DSM 19751
GGTTGTGCCGCGGGCTGCGGCGCTGGCGCCGGATTTCGTGGTCACCACCTTCAAGCCGCTCGGGCGCGACCAGGCGGGCTACCGCCGGGGCTTCGCCGACGCGGCAGCTTATCTCGCCGAGGCGTTCGCGGCGCGCCCGCCGCGGCGGCTGCTGTTCGTCTCCAGCACGCGGGTGTACGCGGAGCAGGACGGCGGCTGGGTGGACGAGACGAGCCCCCTGGCCACGGCGGCCACGGACCCGGCGGCGGCGGAGATCGTCGCGGCGGAGGACACGCTGGCGGCTGTTGCGCCGGTCGCCCGCCTGCGCTGCGCCGGTATCTACGGCGGCGCCGACGGTTTCCTGCAGCGCCGGGTCGCCAGCGGCAGCCTCTGCCCGCCGACCCCGGTGCACTACAGCAACCGTATCCACCGCGATGACGTCGGCGGCTTCCTCGCCCACCTGCTCACGGCGGCCGCGAAGGGCAGCGCCCTCGCCCCGGCTTACAACGTGGTGGACGATCTGCCGGTGCCGCAGGCGACGGTCGAGGCCTGGCTGGCGGAGCACCTGGGGGTGCCTGAAAGCGAGCGGCGCTACGATGCCCGGCCCCTGTCGCGGGGCCACAAGCGCCTGCGTAACGAGCGGCTCCACGGGAGCGGCTACCGCCTGCGCTACTCCGACTACCGTGCGGGCTATGCCGCGGCTCTCGCGGCGGCAGGCTAGAGCGCGAGCTGCGCCTCGACCTCGATGGCAGCGCCTTTGGGCAGTGCCGCGACCTGCACGCAGGCCCGGGCCGGGTAGGGCGCCTGGAAGAACTCCTCCATGATCCCGTTGACGATGGCGAAGTCGCCGAGATCGGTCAGGGAGATGTTGAGCTTGACGGCGTCATCGAGGCCACCGCCGGCCGCCTCGGCGACGGCGGCCAGGTTGCGGAATACCTGCCTGGCCTGGGCGTCGATAGCGCCGTCAACCAGCGCCATGGTGTCCGGGTCCAGCGGGATCTGACCGGAGAGCCAGGCGATGTTGCCGACCTTCACGGCCTGTGAGTAAGGGCCGATAGCGGCAGGTGCCCGGTCGGTGGAGATCACGGCGCGGTTGGTCATGATGCGTTCCTCTGGTTGCCGGCGCGCGGCTGGTTGGTGACGCGCATCACCCGGCGCACGGTGGCGATGCCGCGCAGCCGTCGCATGATGCGCGCGAGGTGAATACGGTTGTTTACCTGAAGCTCCAGGTCGACATAGGTGAATTGGTAGTCCTTGTCTTCCGTCGAGATTTTCTCGATATTCACGCCCATGCTGTTGATGCGTGTGGCGATGATGGCGATGGTACCGCGCTGATTCTCGACCTCGATACGCAGTTCAGCGGGGAAATCACCCTCGACGTTCTCGTCCCAGCGCAGGGGGATGAGCCGCTCGGGCTTCTCGCGCATCTCGGCCAGGTTGCGGCAGGCTTCCCGGTGCACCACCACGCCGCGCTCGGAGCTCAGGTAGCCGGCGATCGGGTCGCCCGGGAGCGGGCGGCAGCAGCGGGCGTAGGACACCATGAAGCCTTCCGTGCCGCGGATAGCGAGCGGCGCATCGCCCTCCTCCCGCCGCTTCAGCGCAGTGTCTTCGCTGCCACCAAGGAGCTGCTGGGCCACCACGGCGGGCAGCCGCTTGCCGCGGGCGATGTCCTCGAGGAGATCGTCGATGCCGGCGTAGCCGTTGTGGCCCAGGTAATCCTCCAGCGTGTTCTCCGCCAGCTCATCCAGCGCACGCTCGGCGTCGCCCAGGGCCTTGTCGAGGAGGCGGCGGCCCAGGGCGACGGAGTCTTCCCGGGTCTGGTTCTTGAGGAAGTGGCGGATGTTGGTGCGCGCTTTGGCGGTTACCGTGTAGTTGAACCAGGAGGGGTTCGGCCTTGCGCCCGCTGCGGTCAGCACTTCGATCGTCTGCCCGCTCTGCAGCGGTTCTGACAGGGGTGCCAGGCGGCGGTTGATGCGGCAGGCGACGCAACGGTTGCCGAGGTCCGTGTGCACGGCGTAGGCGAAGTCCACCGCCGTGGCGCTCCGGGGCAGCTCCAGGATGCGGCCCTTCGGCGTGAATACGTAGATTTCGTCGGGAAACAGGTCGATCTTGACGTGTTCGATGAACTCCAGCGAGTTGCCGGCCCGCTGCTGCATCTCGAGCAGTCCCTGCACCCACTCCCGCGCGCGGGCATGGCTGCCGCCGGCGGAGCCTGCGTCGCTCTTGTAGAGCCAGTGCGCAGCGATGCCGTTGTTGGCCATGTCCTCCATCTCGCGGGTGCGGATCTGGATCTCGATGGGCACCCCGTGCATACCCTTGGTGACCGTGTGCAGGGACTGGTAGCCATTGGCCTTGGGTATGGCGATGTAGTCCGTGAACTCGCCGGGTACGGGCTTGTAGAGATTGTGCATGCAGCCCAGTACGCGATAGCAGGTGTCCACGGAGTCGACGATGATGCGGAAGGCGTAGATGTCCATGATCTCGGAGAAGGATTTGTTCTTCGAGCGCATCTTCTGGTAGATGCTGTAGAGATGCTTTTCGCGGCCGATGACCTCGGCCTTGTGCCCCTCCTGATTGAGGGTGGACTCGATCTGGTGACGAATCTTCTCCACCAGCTCCTTGCGGTTGCCCCGGGCCTTGCGCATGGCGGCTTCGATGCGTCGGGCGCGCATGGGGTAGAGCGCCGAGAAGCCGAGGTCCTCGAACTCCATGCGCACAGCGTTCATGCCCAGGCGCATGGCGATGGGCGCATAGATGTCGAGGGTCTCCCGGGCGATGCGCCTGGCTTTTTCTGCCGGCAGCACGCCGAGCGTACGCATGTTGTGCAGCCGGTCGGCGAGCTTCACCAGAATGACGCGAATGTCCCGCGCCATGGCCAGCGCCATTTTCTGGAAGTTCTCGGCCTGCTTTTCCTCGAGGCTCTCGAACTCCATCTGCGTCAGCTTGCTGACGCCGTCGACGAGCTCGGCCACGGCATCACCGAACTGGCGGCCGATGGCGGCCTTGTTGATGCCCGTATCTTCAATGACATCGTGCAGCATGGCCGCCATGAGGCTCTGGTGGTCCATGTGCATGCCCGCGAGGATATTCGCGACGGCCAGCGGATGGGTGACGTAGGGCTCGCCGCTGCGACGGGTCTGGCCGTAGTGGGCCTGCTCGGCAAAGTAATAGGCGCGCCGGACCTGGCGGGTCTGGTCAGCCTCGAGATAAGTGCGCAGGGTGGCGTCGAGGGCGTCGATGGTCTGCATCAGGCCCCCGCAGTCACGCCGGGATCAGAGGCTGTCGCGCCCACCCATGACTTCGGCGAGTTCTTCCTCGGCATCGAGCTCATCCTCACGCGCCAGCATGTCGCCGGTCACCAGGCCTTCTGCGATCTCGCGCAGGGCGATGACGGTCGGCTTGTCGGACTCTTCCTGGACCATCGGGTCCTTGCCCCCGGTCGCGAGCTGGCGGGCGCGCTTGCTGGCCAGCATGACGAGTTCAAAGCGGTTTTCCACGTTCTCGAGGCAATCTTCTACGGTTACACGTGCCATGGCTAGGGGGCTTCCTGGTCGATCACTAAGTCGGCGCACGCGGGCAGGCGCGCGCCGGAGAACGGCACAGTATACAGGAGCCTACCGGGCCGCAGGCAAGGGCCCCTCAGGCGAGGAGGCGCTGGAGGATCCCGGCGTGTCGTTCACCCTGGGCGCGGGTACGCAGGCGGCAGCTGTGAACGATGGTCGCGAGATCGTCCCGGGCGCGCTCGAAGTCGTCGTTGAACACCAGGTAGTCATACTCTACATAGTGGGACATCTCGGTTACTGCCTGGGCCATGCGCCGGGCAATGGTCTCCGGGTCGTCCTGGCCTCGACCCGTGAGTCGCGCGTGCAGCGTTTCCCGCGACGGCGGCAGGATGAAGATAGAGCAGGTCTCCGGCATCAGGCGCTTCACCTGCTGGGCGCCCTGCCAGTCGATCTCCAGAATGACATCCGAGCCGGTCGCGAGGCGCTCCTGCACGCGGGCCTGGGCGGTGCCGTAGTAGTTGCCGAAGACCTCGGCGTGCTCCAGGAAGGCGCCCTCGGCGAGCATGGTCTGGAAGCTGGCCGGCTCCACGAAGTGGTAGTTGACGCCGTCCACTTCGCCCCGCCGCTGCGGTCGCGTGGTGTGGGAGACGGAGACCGCGAGCCCTGGTACGAGGGCCACCAGCGCCTCGACCAGGCTGGTCTTGCCGGCCCCGCTGGGCGCGGAAATCGTGAAGAGAGTGCCGGTGGCCGTGCTCATGCTCTGGTTCCGTTCTTGCGGCTGCTGCCGGGGTCCACCGGGCCTCCGTCGCCTGCGTCCCGGGCTCGCTAAGGTATGCCAGCCGCGGCCCGGTTTCAATCACGGGTCCCACGGCGTTTACCCTAAAGCAAAAGAGTTAATATAAAAAGAACGATAGAATATTAAATATCTATTTTACAGAATATAGCCTGCCCGTAATACTGCCGCCCAATCACTACTGGGAGGCTCCCCATGACCGGAAACTGGACAGATCTCGCCCTGCTGCTTGTTCCCCTCGTCTACCTGCTGTCGGCGGGTCTCGCGGGCCTGACGGGGCCGCGCGCAGGTTGGCGACTGGTGCAGGGCGGCAGTGGCCTCGCGCTTGCCCTGGCGTTGGTCCTGGACTTTGCGCCCGCGCCGGTCTCCGGCTGGTTTCTGCACGATCCGCTGAACAGCATTGTGCTCTCCCTGGTCGCCTTCGTCGGTCTGGTGGTGGCCCGCTTCAGCACTCATTACCTGGAGGGTGACACCGGGCAGGACCGCTTCCAGCGCTGGTTGCAGCTGACCCTGGCCTGCGTGGCGGTAGTGGTAACCACCAACCACTTCCTCGTGCTGCTGCTGGCCTGGGCCGGAATCAGCCTGAGCATGCACCGGCTCCTCATGTTCTATCCCGAGCGCAAGCGCGCCGCCCTGGCGGCTCACAAGAAGTTCCTCTTCGCCCGCCTGGCGGAACTGTGCCTCGCCGCGGCCGGATGCCTGCTCTACCTCGAACACGGCACGCTCTATATCGACGGCATGCTTGCCGGTTACGGCGCCCCCGGGACGACCCTGGGTCTGCGCGAGCAACTGGCGGCCCTGCTTATCGCCAGTGCCGCCATGATCAAGTGCGCGCAGTTCCCGATGCACGGCTGGCTGATTCAGGTGGTGGAAGCGCCGACCCCGGTCTCCGCGCTGCTGCACGCCGGCATCATCAACCTCGGCGGTTACCTGCTCCTGCTCATGGCACCGCTTATGGTTCATGCAGCCCCGGCCAAGGGCCTGCTGCTGGTTGTGGCGGGCCTTACCTGTGTGATTGCCGCGCTGATTACCATGACCCGGGTCAGCATCAAGGTGCTGCTGGCCTGGTCTACGGTCGCCCAGATGGGCCTGATGCTGGTGGAGTGTGCTCTCGGCCAGTACGGGCTTGCCCTGCTCCACCTGGTTGCTCACTCCTGCTATAAGGCTTACTGCTTCCTTGCCGCCGGCGGCCAGGTAGAGGCCTACCTGCGACAGCGGCTGGCCCCGCCGGCCCCCGCGCCGCGATGGGCAGCTCCCGGCTTTGCCGTGGCGGTGCTCGCCCTCTTCGGCGGCCTCGCCGTCCCGGGCCTGCTGGCAGCAGATGCGAGCCTCTGGCTGCTCTTCGCCCTCATGGCTCTGGTGCTGGTCAGCGAGCGCGGCAGTGTCCTGGTGCGCGGCTCCGCGCTGCGGGTCCTCGCGGTGGCTGGCGCGCTGACCATTGCCTATGCCCTGCAGAAACTCCTCTTTACTGCCCTCGCCCCTGCCGCTGCGGCGCCGGGCCTGGCTGCGACGTTCTGGTGTATGGCCCTCTTCCTGGGCCTCCTCGGCGCCTACTGGCTGCTGCGCTGTCGCCCTGACAGCCCGCTGGCCCGGCGTCTGTACCGCAACCTTTACGCTGGCCTCTATCTTGATGAATGGTCCACGCGGATAACGCTCGCTATCTGGCCGGCCAAGCTGCCGCTGAGAGCGACCAGTAAGCAAGTACTCACAATCAAGTCCCTGGAGGCAACCCGATGAGCAGTAACGACCCGCGCGCCGACGCCTTGCGCAAGGCCGCCATCAGTGCCGGCAGCCGCATTGCCCCGACCTGGCCCCTGGACCAGCTCATCGCCGTGAATCCCTGGTGGGAGCTGCGCGGTCAATCCCTGCCGGCAGTATCCGCACGGCTCTCGGTGCTCGGACAGGTGGACTGCCTCATGCCCCGGGACTGGTACCGCGCCCGCTGGCAGCGGGAGATCCACCTTGAGCACCTGGCCGCTGCCGCCGCCGAGACAGGCCTGCCCCTGGACGAAAAAGTGCTCCTGGCCTGGCTCGATGGCGAGGATCAGCTTGCGCACTGGCACAACTTCAGCGACCAGGTGGACGGCACCCGGGACCTGGAGCGGCAGGTGAGCTGGCACGACGAGATCGTGCACCAGGTCAGCCAGTGCTGCGCCAGCCTCTTCAGCAGCGGTACACCCCTGCCCGCGGCCCCCGAGGCGAGCCTCTACGGCGCCTGGCTCGAGGTGATCCGCAACGACCGGGGCATTGAGATCATGATGGGCGAGCGCGGCCTGCACCGGCAGTTCGATGCACTCCCGGACGACGAGGACAGCCTTTTCAGCGCCGCTGCGGATGCTTTCGAGCTCGGTCCCGAGCTCGCCGAGGATTATTTCCACGCCCTGCTGCTGGAGATCAACGGCTGGGCTTCCTGGGTTGCCTACCTGCGCTGGCAGGCCGGCCTCGCCGGCAGCGAAGATGACCGCATGCCTTCCCTGGTGGCGATCCGCCTGGCCTGGGAGCTCGCCCTCTGGCGGCACCATGCCGAGCAACACGCAGAGACCTCAGCGGTCGTCCGTCGCCAGTGGCGGCAGCAGTTCGAGCGCCTGCCTGAACTCCTCCGCCAGCACCGGGAGGCTCAGCGCCCGGCCTGGACCTGGCAGCGCGCTGCCGAGCTTGCCTTTCAGGGCTCGCTCCACGACAGCCTGCTGGCTCCCGTGCCCGCGGCCCCCGCGGCCGCCCGGCCGGCACTGCAGGCCGTGTTCTGCATCGATGTGCGCTCGGAGGTTTACCGCCGCGCCCTGGAAGCGCAGGATCCATCAATCCAGACCCTCGGCTTCGCCGGCTTCTTTGGTCTGCCCATCGCCTATGCACCGGCCGGAAGCGCCTACGAGCGCCCGCAGCTCCCGGGGCTGCTGCCCCCCGCGTTGACGGTGGTTGAAGCGGAAGGCGAGGACGGCCTCGTCGCCCGCAGCCAGTCTTTCAACCGGCGGGCTCGCTGGGAGGCCTTCGGCAAGAAGGCCCCGGCCGCTTTCGGTTTCGTCGAGGCTGCCGGCGTCGGCTATGCCCTGCAGCTGCTCCGGGAAAGCTTTCTGGGCGCCGCCCCGGCGCACCCCGTGAACACGCATTGCGGCCACGGCGCGCGCTTCGAGTTGCGCCAGGACGGCAAAGCCCTTGACGCCGCCGCCCAGGCCGGACTGGTGGCCGGGATTCTTGGCGCCATGACGCTCACGAAGGTGTTCGCTCCGGTGGTGGTCCTCGCCGGCCACGGCAGTAGTACGCGCAACAACCCGCACGCCGCGGGCCTGGACTGCGGCGCCTGTGGCGGCCAGACCGGCGAGGTGAATGTGCGCGTGCTCGCTCAGGTGCTCAACGACATGACCGTGCGCACGCACCTCGCCGGTGACCACGGCATCTCGATTCCCGCGGATACGCGCTTTGTCGCTGCGCTGCACGACACGACCACGGACGAGCTCCGGCTCCTCGATGTGCTCCCTGCAAGCGACGCTCCGCTGGCCGACTGGCTTGCCGCCGCGAGCACCACTACGCGCCGTGAGCGTGCCGCCCGCCTGGGCGTGACGCCTGCTCGCAGCGACCGGGACCTGCCGGCCCGCAGCCGCGACTGGTCGCAGGTACGCCCTGAATGGGGCCTCGCCGGCAATGCCTGCTTCATCGTCGCCCCGCGCGGGCGCAGCCGTCATCTGGACCTCGCCGGCCGCAGTTTCCTGCACGATTACGACTGGCGCGCGGATGCCAAAAACGACTACCCGGTGCTGGAGCTGATCATGACGGCCCCTATGGTGGTCACGCACTGGATCAATATGCAGTACAACGCCTCGGTCACGGACCCGACCCGCTACGGTTCGGGCAACAAGGTCCTGCACAACGTGGTCGGTGGTAATCTCGGCGTCTTCGAGGGCAACGGCGGTGACCTGCGCATCGGCCTGCCGCTGCAGTCGGTCCACGACGGCGACGACTGGGTCCACCCCCCGCTCCGTCTTTCGGTCTACCTGGACGCCCCGGCCGAGGCGATCGCCGCCATCGCCGACAGGCACGAGGTTGTCCGCGAGCTCATCGACAATGAGTGGCTCTACCTGTTCCGCCTCGACGACGAGGCAGGGGAGATCCAGCGCCTGCACCGCGGCCGGTGGTCGGTGGCGGCTTCGTCGGAGGCGTCGGTGGCGGCTTAGGAACAAGCGCGGGGTTCTTTTCCGGCGTTGGGTGGCGGCGTCCCCCGGAACGCCCGCCCGGGACACGCTACAAGCACATCCCTGTGCGCTCGGCTGCGGCCATCCATGGCCGCAGACGGTCCCGGGCGGGCGTTCCGGCGCACGCCTTCGCCGATAATCCGTTGCCAGTCAGTTACCGCTTCAGGTCTTCGATACCAGAAAGCGTCGGTCTTCAGCCAACGCTCAGATGTACGTCTTCGTTACGGTGGCGTTGACTACAGCGCAACGCATCGGCCCTGCTTAGTCCTCAACGATATGCCTCGAAGGCGGGGTGCCGGAGAGGGCCCAGCGGAACGTCGCCGGCCACGGATGGCCGGCGTCGAGCGCACAGGGATGTGCTTGTAGCGGTTCCGCTGGGCCCTCTCCGGCAGCCCGCCGCCACCGCACATTGAGAAGAACACCAACGAATACCAACGAGCGCCCAGCCCAGGCCACTACTCGATGTTCTGAACCTGTTCCCGGATCTGCTCGATGAGGACCTTGAGCTCGATGGCGCCCTGGGTCTGGGTGATGCCGGTGGACTTCGACGAGAGCGTGTTGGCCTCGCGGTTGAGCTCCTGCATGAGGAAATCGAGACGGCGGCCGCAGGGGCCGCCGGCGTCGAGGACGCGGCGGACCTCGGCGACGTGGGCGTCGAGGCGGTCCAGCTCTTCATCGACATCCGTTTTCTGGGCCAGGTAGGCGAGCTCCTGCTCCAGACGATCGGTGTCCAGCGCCTGCGTCAGCTCCGCGAGGCGCTGCCGCAGGCGGGTCTGCTGGTGCTCGCGGAGCGCCGGGACCCGGGCGCGGACCGCATCCACCTCGCGGGCTACGGCATCGATGCGATCGCGGACCAGGACGGCGAGCCGTGCGCCCTCCCGGGCGCGGGTTTCCCTGAGCGAGGCGAGAGCCTCGTCAAAGACCGCCCGTGCTTCGCGGGTGATTTCATCTTCCGCCGGGGAGGCAGTGCGGGCAACGCCGGGGAACTGCAGCACCGCCAGGGGGTCGGGTTTAGCGACCGTGTCCTCTTCGCCGGCGATCTCCCGGCAGGCGTCGAGTACCTGGGTAAGACGCGCCCGGTCCAGCTCCAGGGGGCGGTCGCCAGGGGTCGTCTGCAGGCGTACCAGGCAGTCCACCTTGCCGCGATCGAGAGCCTTGCCGAGTGCCTCGCGGAAAGCGGGCTCGAGGGAGCGCAGCTCTTCGGGGAGCTTGAAATGGCAGTCCAGGTAGCGGTGATTGACACTGCGTAGCTCTACCACCAGCGTGCCCACAGCGGCGCCGGCGCCGGCGCCGGCGCGGGCGAATGCCGTCATGCTGTTGATCATCGCTTTGCAGCCTCCGGGATCCAGGGTGGTGGCTGCCATGCTAGCACGGGGACGCTGCCCCTCCGGTCACGTATACTCCCGGCCCCTGCCCAGGATAGACAGAGACGGAGGCTCCATGCAGCGACCCAGCGGCCGACGGCCCGACCAGTTGCGCGACATCAGTATCACCCGCCAGTTCACCCGTCACGCCGAGGGCTCCGTGCTCGTCGCCTTCGGGCACACGCAGGTCATCTGCACGGCCTCCGTAGAAGAGGGCGTGCCCCGCTTTCTCCGCGGTCGGGGCCAGGGCTGGCTCACCGCCGAGTACGGTATGCTGCCGCGCTCCACAGGCACGCGCATGGGTCGAGAGGCCGCGCGCGGTCGGCAGGGCGGGCGGACGCAGGAGATTCAGCGCCTTATCGGGCGCTCCCTGCGCGCCGGCATGGACCTGTCGAAGCTCGGCGAGAACACCATCACCATCGATTGTGACGTTATTCAGGCCGACGGCGGCACGCGCACCGCGGCGATCACCGGCGCCTGTGTGGCTCTGGTTGATGCGCTGAACGGTATGCAGCGCGACAAGCGGCTCCTTGAGGATCCGCTCCTCGGCCTCGTGGCGGCAGTGTCTGTCGGCGTCGTCGACGGCGTACCGGTGCTGGATCTCGATTACGTCGAGGATTCCACGGCGCATACGGACATGAACGTGGTCATGGGTGAAGACGGCGGTTTTATCGAGGTGCAGGGCACCGCCGAGGGCGCGCCTTTCGAGCGCGGCGCCCTTGATGCCATGCTCGACCTGGCCACGGCGGGGATTGGCGAACTGGTGGCGCGGCAGCGCGAGGTGCTGGCCTCAGGGTAGGGCTCGGGTCCCGGAGCCGCCTCAGACCTCGAGATCGTAATCCATGATCAGCGGGGCATGGCTGGAGAAAGCCTGCCCCTTGTAGATGGCGCCGTGCTCGACCTTGAAGCGCAGGCCCTCGGAGATGATCTGCAGGTCTGTGCGCCAGCCGCCGCTGTCGCGGTCGCCGTCGGGCCACCAGGTGTACTCGTCGGCATCGCGGCTTATCTCGCGGAAGGCATCTACATAACCGCTGGCCAGCAGCTCGTCCATCCACTGGCGCTCTTCTCCGAGGAACCCCGGCTGGCCGCTGGCGCTCTCCGTGTCGGCGACATCGGCAGCGCTCGGGGCGATCTGCCAGTTACCACAGATGATGAACTGGCGGCGCTTGTTGCGGACTTTTTGCAGGTGGTGGCCGTAAAGGTCGAAGAACTGCTGCCGGCGTGCCAGTGCCTCGCCATCGCCGGCCGCCGCCTGGGGCGCGAGGAGGCAGCCGACGCTGACATCCTGATAGTCTGCCTGGATATAGCGCCCTTCCATATCAAACTCGGCAAAGCCCAGTCCGGTCATGATCGCCTTGGGCAGTTTACGGCAGTAAATGGCGACGCCGTTGGCCTTGCCGTTCACATCGTCGAAGAAGTAGCCGTTGTAATCTCCGGGGAAGTACTTGTCGTCCTGCAGGTCGTACTCCGAGCAGCGCAGGTCCTGAATGCAGATGAAATCCGCATCCTGGTCGCCCAGCCATTCGTAGAGCCCTTTCCCGGCCGCTTCCCTCAGGCCGTCAGCACTGAAGCTGATGATTCGCATTCCGTACCCCCTTATGACGGCGCTATGATACAGAAACGTGTCGTGCCAGAATACTGAGTTGCATCAAGGAATGGCCCTCCGGGGCTCTTTCGGGCGCTCGCCCCACGCCAGGAGGAAGGCACAGCCATGGAGGACTACCAGCGCGCTTTCATCGAGCTTGCGCGGCGCTATGACGTGCTGCGCTTCGGTGAGTTCACCCTCAAATCGGGCCGCCAGAGCCCCTATTTCTTCAATGCCGGAGCCTTCGCCACGGGCGCGGCGCTGGCTGCCCTGGGCCGCTGCTATGCCCGCTGCATTGTCGATGCGGGCGTCGCTTTCGACGTGCTCCTCGGGCCCGCCTACAAGGGCATTCCCCTGGCCGCGACGACTGCCGTGGCCCTGGCGGACCACCACGAGCGCGACGTGCCCTTTGCCTACAACCGCAAGGAGGCCAAGGATCACGGCGAGGGCGGTTCGCTGGTCGGTGCGCCGCTTGCTGGCCGGGTACTGGTGATCGACGACGTCATCACCGCCGGGACGGCCGTCGGCGAGGTCATTGCCATGATCGAGGCCGCCGGGGCGCGCCTTGCGGGGGTGGTGATCGGCCTGGATCGTCGGGAGCGGGGCCAGGGTGAGCGTTCAGCGGTACAGGAGATCGCCGGGCGTCACGGCGTGCCGGTACTGTCGATCGTCCACATGGGCCACCTCATCGATTACCTCCGCGAGCGCGATGATGCGCCGGCCGGGGCCCTTGAGGCCATGCTGGCCTACCGCGAGCAGTACGGCGTTTGACTTGTTACCGGCTGCCGCGGCGCCTATATTGCCGAGGGATGAGCGCGCGTATCGCCACCCGGGGGTTCTTGCTGGCCCTCCTTGCGGCAGGCACCGTCGAAGCCCGGCCGATGTACCGTTATATCAACGACGAGGGCGTGGCCGTCGTCGCCTACCAGGTGCCTCCGGAACACGTCGCCAAGGGCTATGAGATCCTCAACGACAAGGGCGTCATCATCGATGTGGTACCGCGCAGCCTGACGGCGGAGGAGCGGGCCAACATGAACTCCGAAGAGCGCCTTGCCCGGGCGGCGGAAGAGGAGCGCGAGCGGCTGCAGCTGTGGGATCAGTCCCTGCTCCTGCGCTACAGCTCCGTAGAGGACATCGAGGCGGCCCGGGACCGGGCGCTCCGTGACCTGCGAATCCGCGTCAGCATCCTAAAGGGTAAACAGCGGTCCCTGCGCCAGCAGGTGGAGAACTACCAGGCCCAGGCCGCCGATCAGGAGCGTCGGGGCGAGCTGGCGAACCCGGCCCACCTCGAGGCCATCGAGGCCCTGCGCCGGGAAATGGTCCAGGCCGAGCGAAGCATGATCGAGCGCGAGCGTGAGATCAGCGAGGTTGTGGCATCTTACGAGCGCGATATCGAACGTTTCCGGACGCTGCTGGAGGTTGTGGAGCTGCGCAAGCGCATGACCGGTGGCGGGCAGCCGGACGGCGACCGCGCTGATTGAACAGGCCAGCAGGGCCTTTACCCCGGGGCTGGTAATGGGGACGCTACCAGGGCTGACTCACGTTCTGAACAGTCCGGTAAGGGGCTGTGAACTGAAGTTGGCAAGGTTGGGCAGCGCTTCACTGACTGCTGCCTGGGACAAACCCAGCCAGATACCGAGGGCCGCGGCGTATTGATCCACCGCAATGGTGGGAATGAGTCTGCCACCGCCCGCATCCTGATCATGGCCCAGGGTTGCTGGGGGCACGGTGCCCAGGATTTGGCCGCCTTGTACAGCGCCCCCCATCACCAGATGATGCCCGCCCCAGCCGTGATCGGTGCCATCGCCGTTTACCGCCAGCGTACGCCCGAAATCAGAGGCGGTGAACAGGGTTACACTGTTGCCCAGTCCCATGTCCTCCATCGCGTTGTTGAAGGCGAGTAACGAGGTATCCATGGTCTGCATGAGTTGGGGCAGCGTCCGCGCCTGATTCGAGTGGCTGTCGAAGCCTCCTGCGCCAACGATAAACAGCTGGCGCCGGACACCGAGGGCCTGACGGGCAGCGATGGTGCGAGCCACGGCCCGCAGTTGGAGCCCGAGACCGGTCGAGGGGAAGGGGTTATCAGGGTTGGGAGCGGCAGCCAGGGCGCGGGCGAAATCGCGGTTCGCAGAAAAACCCCGGATCATGGCATCGGCGGTATCCCGAACCAGCACATGCCCGCTGGCCGCCTTGCGCGCGTCCAACATGGCTGAGAAAGCCGTCAAACTGCTGTTGGCTTCAACGTCTAAAAGCTCCGCCAGTTCGAATTCTGTCGGTCCCGCTACGTTGACCTGATAGGGCACGTTCTGCCGCCCGGTAAGAAACAGGTCGGCGCCGCCGCCGGTCACTGTGGTGAAGGTAGCGTCACGGTTCAGTTTGCTGCCGATCAGCGCATCGGCAAAGAGACCGCCCCAGCCGTACTGGGCCCCTTCCGGAGCGCTGGCCTGCCAGACCGATTGCTGATCGTTGTGTGAAAAGAGGCGAGGGGGCAAAGGTACGGAGCGGGCCTCCAGTGAGGCGCGGTTGGTTGCAGTGACCAACGGGCCGACATTGCCGACCCAGCTCAGCCGTCCCCTGTCGAATAACGACTTGAGCCCGCTTAATTCAGGGGGCAGTGCGAACGATCGACTGCCGTTTTCGCTGCTGATCGCACCTTCCAGCGGGAGTAATTTACTGCGCAGCCGATTGGTGCCGTACTGAGCCAGCAGTGGTTCCCGCAGTCGGGCGTAGTCGTTCCAGCTGGCCGTATCGGCAGGGATCAGCACGTCATGGCAATCGAGCCCGCCAAAAAGGAAGACACAGACCAGGGCGCGATAGTCGTCGGTTGTCTGGGCGTTCAGGGCGCGGCTGAGGGGCGCCCCCGCGAGTAGCAGGCCGGTGTCGCGCAGGAAACGGCGACGATCGAGATGGATTGGCATTCGTTGGTGCCTCCGCCCTTGTCAGCGCTGTACCCAATAGTCAGGGGCGCTCATGATCAGGTTGATGGCAATCATGGCGCGCAGTTCCCGGCCGCTGTTGTCATCGTCGGTGAGGGGAATCTCGCTGACATAGTCTTGTAGCATGGCGATCGTGGTGTCGGACAACTGCCCACCGGTAAGCAACGTGTCGAGATGCGCCAGCAGCGCCGGAACGTCATCGGCAAGGGCTGTTTCTCGACTGTAGTCGGGAATGAAGCTGCTCCGCGCCAGTGCCGGGTCAAAGTCGACTTCGGCGAAGGCGGCCAGCTGACGGTACTCGTCGAGCTCGGCGTCCGCCGTGCGCCCGAAGATGAAGAAGCTCATGGTGTTGTTGTACCCGGGGATGGAAGCGGCGTTGGTGATTTGCAGTTCAGGTACGGTCATCCCCAGGGCGCCACTTTCAGTACCCGGTGGTGTGAAACCGGGGCGATAAAAGTTAAAGACTGACGGTGCCCGGAACGGGTGCTGACCAAAGAGGGACGGGGCGGACAGGTCCCATAGCTCGGTCGTGTATTCGGGGGTCAGCGTGCTCACCTTGAAGGCCCGGGCCCATTGGGTAAGACGTAATACTGGCTCGCGCAGCTTGCCGAAGCGAGCCGGCCTGCCGGGCTCGAAATTCTCCGGGTCCAGCAGAATGGCGGCGAGGGTGGCTGCGAGATCGCCCTTGCGGCCGTCGCCCACGGTGCCGCCATCGGGCAGCGGGTACCGGCCACGGTCAAAGGCGGCGGCAACCCTGGCGACATAGGCGGGGTCTGGGTCGGAGGTGGTGAAACGCTGGACCAGCTGTCGGGCAACAAATGGGCCGACATTGGGGTGCTCTATGATGTGATCGAGGGCCATGGTGATGCTGTCTTCAGCACTGGTACCCGCAGGGATCGTCAGGCTGAGGAAGGTTTTCTCAAGAGGCGAATGCAGCTCCGGGTAGACCACCATGGGTTGCCGCCAGCTTGCGAGCACCTCCGGGTCTTCGCCGCCGTCTTCATAGGTGACTGTTCGGTCAAGCCCTGTAAAGACCCGGGCCAGGCCCGTGATGTCTCTGTTGTCGTATAATTCAACGACATCGCCACTGCTATCCCGCCGGGGACTACCGTCAGGGTTCAACGCGACCAGCCCCAGGGTGAACAGTTGCAGCAGCTCCCGGGCGTAGTTCTCATCGGGCATCCGGCCGGTGGTCGCATCGCCTTTCTGATTTCCCATATAGGTAAGGTAGAAACCCATGCCTGGTGACCAGGTGATGGCCTCCAGGAGGTCCCGGTAGTTACCGAAGGCGTGTTGCGTCAGGAGCTGTTGATGGTAGGCCACTGCTTCGGGTATGTCGGTGAGCTGGTCGCCCCCCGCGTTCGACACCACCAGTAGTTGCGAGAGGGCATAAACCATGCGCTGGCGCAATTGATCCTCCCCCCCGATAGCCTGACGCCAGAATGCGAAGGTGGTGGCGGCCTCATTCCAGGGATTGAATTCGATGTAGGCCAGGCGGGCCTGATAGTCATCGAGCATGCCCAGGTAGTCAGCCGGCGGTGCGTCCATTTCTGCACGAAACCATGCCGAAATAGAGGTACCGGTATGGTCGTTGAGATCGGTTGGCGTTGCGCCGAAGGTGGCCTGCGCCAGAAAACGCGCTGTACTTGCTTCGGTAGCGAAAACGAGCCTGTCGTCGATCAGCTCTGCTTCTGCTTCTGCTTCTGCTTCTGGTTCTGGCTCTGGCTCTGGCTCAGCCACGCCGCTAGCGCCCGAGGTGTCAGCGATCGGCGGTGGACGTTGCGTTGCCTCGGAGTAGCCACCACCACCGCCACCACCACCGCAAGCGGCCAGGCTCAAAGCCACCATGACCGAGGTCAGAAGAACGTGTGAACGCATACGGCGAGCTTCCGGGCAAGAGCATTTATCATAAGAACTTTTGCCGTGTGTCATACACTACGGCCAAGACACAGAGGCCATGCATGGCATTATCAGGGTTGGATGGCTAAAAAACGGAGCAGTTCAAAGATGGCATACGCTACTGTGACGCCCCGGTTTTCCTGTGGTCGGAACCGGGGAGAGTGAGGCTGGAGGTTGGGCGTTCCCGATTGAAGCCGTTTCTCAGGGCGCGCCGGGTTCCGGCCGCGGCTCGCCCTGGTCGTCGCGCAGGGGACGTGGCACTTCCCGGAAGAAACCCTCAAGGAGAAAAGCAAGCTGCGTCGGCCAGTCCGCCGTGGGGCTGCGGCGGAAGCCGCTGCGCACGAACTGTGTCATGCGTCCCTCGGCGCTGGCCATGAGCAGGTTGGCCGCCACCGGCAGCGGCAGCACCGGGCGCAGACCCTCGTGCAGCTCTGCCTCCCGCAGCACCTGGCGCAGCTGGGTCTCGTAGCGCTCGAAGAGCTGTACCACGCGCTGGTGCAGCCGCAGATTCTCACCGGCAAGGGCGTCGCCGGTCATGATGCGGGAAATACCCGGGTTGTGCTCCACGAAGCTGAGCAGCAGCCCGAGCATGTGCTCGCAGCGCGCCGAGGCCGCGGGCTGTTCGCGCAGGATCAGCGCTATGCGCTCGAAGAGACTGTCTTCGATGAACTCGATGAGCCCCTCGAACATTTTCGACTTGCTGGGAAAGTGTCGGTAGAGCGCGGCTTCGGAGACGCCGACGCGCTCGGCGAGCTTTGCCGTGGTAATACGATCGCCGGGGTTCGCCTCGAGCATCTCCGCCAGCGCCTCGAGGATCTGCTGGCGGCGCTGGGACTTTCGTTGCGGCATGGGCGGGGGCTCTTCCTCGGGGACCCCCATCGTAGCTAGAGACCGGTGACCCTGCAATACGCCGCTCAGGCGCCCCGGCTGGTGATCTTGGTTCCCATGCCCTCGTCCGTGAAGATCTCCAGCAACACCGCGTGGGGTACGCGGCCGTCGACGATATGGGCGCTGGCGACGCCGGACTTGACCGCCTCCAGAGCGCAGCCGATTTTCGGCAGCATGCCGCCGTGTACGGTGCCGTCGGCGATGAGGGCGTCCACTTCGACGGTGCTGAGGCCGGTGAGGACCTTGCCCTCGCCGTCCATGAGGCCGGCGACGTTGGTCAGCAGCATGAGTTTCTCGGCCTGCATGACCTGGGCAAGCTTGCCCGCCACGATGTCGGCGTTGATGTTGTAGCTCTGGCCCTCCTCATCGCAGCCGATCGGCGCGATCACAGGGATGAAGTTGCTGCCGAGGATCACGTTCAGCATCTCCGTGTCCACCTGCCGGACCTCGCCCACGTGGCCGATATCGATGATTTCCGGGGCTTTTAGCTCCGGCCCGCGGCGCTCAATGGTCAGCCGCCGGGCACGGATGAGCTGGCCGTCCTTGCCGGTGACGCCGATGGCCTTGCCGCCGCTGCGGTTGATGGAGGCGACGATCTCCTTGTTCACCCTGCCACCGAGCACCATCTCCACCACATCCATGGTCTGCGAGTCCGTGACCCGCATGCCGTCCACAAACTCGCTCTGGATATTCAGCCGCTTGAGCAGCGAGCCGATCTGCGGACCGCCGCCGTGGACCACTACCGGATTCATGCCGACAAGCTTCATCAGCACGATGTCACGGGCAAAGCTCTCGTGCAGCAGGGGGTCGACCATGGCATTACCGCCGAATTTGACGACGATGGTTTTGCCCGTGAAGCGCTGGATGTAGGGCAGCGCCTCGGTGAGGACCTGGGCGACCTGCATGGCGGCATCGGCGGAGAGTGACATGGCGTTCCCGGTATCGGTCGGTCAGAAATGGGGGTCGAGGTCCGGATGGATACTCGCGAGCTGTTCTCGAAACAGGTTCATGATGTCGTGCAGCACGGCTTCATCATCGCCCTCGAAGCGAGCGGTGAGCGCCGCCGAGGTGTTGGAGGCGCGGATCAATCCCCAGCCTCGAGGGTAGTCCACCCGGACGCCGTCGAGGTCGTTGATGCGCCCGTCGCCGAAGTCCCCCTCGCTCCGCAAGGCCTCTACCAGCTGGAACTTCTTGCTGTCGTCCACGGGGATGAGGATCTCGGGGGTGCTTGCGGAATACGTGAACTGCTTGAGGAGCGCGTCCAGGGAGCCCTCGCTGCTGCTGACGATTTCGGCCAGCCGCGCGGCGGCATAGAGACCGTCATCGAAGCCGAACCAGCGCTCGCCGAAGACCATGTGTCCGGAGAATTCGCCGCCCACTAACGCGCCGGTTTCCGCCACTTTTTCCTTGATGTGCGTGTGGCCCGTACGCCAGAGTACCCCGCGGCCGCCGAGGCTGGTGACCAGCTGGGCAAGGTTGCGCGAGCACTTCACGTCGTAGACCACGTCGGCCCCCGGGTTGCGGGTAATCACGTCGCGGGCGAAGAGCATGAGCAGATAGTCGGCGTCCACGATCTCGCCGCTGCCGGTCACCGCTGCCACCCGGTCACCATCGCCGTCCAGGGCGATGCCGAAGTCTGCGCCTTCCCGGCGCACCGTCTCCTGCAGGTCTGCGAGGTTGGCCGCCACGCTCGTGTCGGGCGAGTGGTTCGGGAAGCTGCCGTCAATGTCGCAATACAGCGGCACGACTTCGCAGCCGAGCTCCTCGAAGAGGGTTGGCGCGAGGTGGCCGGTAGCGCCGTTACCGGCGTCAATGACGATCTTCAGGGGCATGGCAATGGCGACATCGCTGACCACTTCGTCGAGGTAGTCCGAGGCGACGTCGCGCTGGAGCATGTGTCCGGTGCCCTGGCTGAACTTCCCGGAAAGCGCGATAGCCCGCAGGCGCTCGATGTCCCCGCTGGCCGGGGGCCTCTGCTCCAGGACCAGCTTGACGCCATTGTATTCCGGCGGATTGTGGCTGCCGGTCACGATGACAGCGGAGGTTGCTCCCTGGAGCTGGTGAGTCGCGAAGTAGGCCAGCGGCGTGGGCACCAGACCGATGTCAATCACATCCCTGCCCGCCTGCAGCAGCGCCCGCTCCAGCCCGGCTTTGATGCGGCCACTGCTTGCGCGCCCGTCGTAGGCGAGCACCAGGGTCTGCTCGCCTTTCTGCCCGGCCAGGGTGCCGATGGCCGCACCGATGCGGTAGACCGTGTCGTCATCCAGCTCTGTGTCGGCAATGCCGCGGATATCATAGGCCCGGAAGATGTGCTCGGGCAGTGCCGTTGCCGGCCCGGCAACGGCGGTGAGGGCCGGCGCACTGCCGCCGCTGGGCGGGGGCGGGGCAGTCAGCACGCGGGGTACGCTGCCCACGCCGTCCATGCGTGCCCGGCGCAGCGTCAGCTTGCGCAGGTTGCGGGCAATGGGTGCAAGCTCGGGCACCTGCAGGGTGTAAGGGGTGCGGTGCTGGGCGGCGGCCTCGGCCCGGGCGACTTCCCGGCGCAGGACCAGCGGATAGCGCTGCGCCACCAGGGCAAAGCCGGCGCTGCCGGTAAGCAGCAGCAGGAACACGGCAAGGAGCGGTTGCGAAACCTTGTCCTCAAGGGATTCGATCAGCATCTCGCCGGGAGTAAAAATGACGAACCAGGGTGTGCCCGCAACGGCCGCCCGTGCCACCCGGTCGCCCGCCGCGCCCCCGCCGACCTGTGTCTCCGTGTCGGCGCCCCGCCCCGGCAGTCGCTGTACCAGCGAGAACCGGCCGGCCCCATCGTCCGGGAGGGCCAGGCTGTCACGGAACAGGCGTTGGTCGTAACTGAGCAGCGCGACCAACCGGGCGCCGTTGCCGGCGAGCTGCCCACGCTCGGCGAAGGAGTAGAGCCAGCGCTCCGCGCTGCGGTAGGCCTCCGGCATGGGTCGCTCGCCGTTGGCGGCGCGGCGGACCAGGTCGATCTCGATATGGTTGCGCAGCCCCGCTTCGATCTTATCCAGACCGGCGGTGCCGCGATCATCCAGAGCGAGGAGGCGCAGCCCGAGGGCGCCGGGGAAGCCGGCGAGCGCGTCGTCCGCAGCCGCGGCGAGGGCTGCGGCGGAGGGGTCCGCCAGCCGTGCCGGGAGCTGCTCCGCGGCAAGCACCGATTGCAGCCGTGCCTGAAGTGCCTCAAGCTGTGCTGCTATCGCCTGGGCGCGATTTGCCGCATAGCCTGCAGCGACCTCATCGACCAGCGCCCGCTCCAGGGCCGGCTGGCGCAGAACCAGCAGCCAGACCAGGAGGAGCATGGCGGGAATGACGAGGAGCGCTGCGCCCTGGCGAAGGATGTTGTAGAGCGCGTTGCCCGCCGTGTCTATGCCGTGCACACGGCGACTGTCGCTATGGCGTTGCTGTTCTTTTTTAAGCATGGCAGCCGGCCCCCGCTACATCATAAACCGGCGTGCGTCACGGCGAAACGACAGCCGTGCCGCGGGCAGCCGCATAGCGGGCGGCGATGCGTTCGATAATGAGACGGGCGAGGCTGCCCTTGCCGGTCCTCGGCAGGGCTTCCTCACCCCCCGGCCAGAGCAGCGTCACGGCGTTATCGTCGCTGTTGAAACCGATACCTTCCGCTGCGACATCGTTGGCGACCACCAGATCAAGCCGTTTGCGCTCCAGCTTGCCGCGGGCGTAGGCGAGAAGATCCCGGGTCTCCGCGGCAAAGCCCACGGTGAAGGGCCGCGGCTCTGCCGCGGCGACGGTGGCGACGATGTCCGGGTTGCGCACCAGGGTGAGCGTCAGCTGCTCATCCTCCTTCTTTATTTTCTCGCCAGCGATCTGCGCCGGGCGGTAGTCAGCAACGGCGGCGCAGGCGATGAAGATGTCGCAAGCGGGTAGCGCAGCCAGGGAGGCGGCGAGCATGTCCTCGGCGCTCTCTACGTCCCGGCGCGCCACGTGGGCGGGCGTCTCCAGGGTGACCGGGCCGCTGATCAGGGTCGTGCGGGCACCGGCATCCACGCAGGCGGTGGCGAGGGCGAAGCCCATCTTGCCGGAGCTGTGGTTCGAGAGGTAGCGCACCGGGTCCAGGGCCTCCCGGGTCGGCCCGGCGGTGACGACGACGCGGAGCCCGGCGAGGGCACCGTGTTCGAAGAGGGCGGCGGCGTGCCCGGCGATAGCCTGCGGCTCGCTCATGCGCCCGGTACCCACGTCGCCGCAGGCCTGGTCCCCGGCCGCGGGGCCGATCCGGTGCACCCCCCGCCCCTCGAGGGTGGCTATATTCGCGGTGGTGGCCGGATCGGCCCACATCTGCTGATTCATGGCCGGCGCCAGCAGTAACGGGGCGGCTGTAGCGAGCGCGACGGTGGTCAGCAGATCGTCGGCGCGGCCGGCGGCGAGGCGGGCGATGCAGTCGGCGGTGGCCGGGGCGATGAGCAGAAGATCCGCCCAGCGGGCGAGCTCTATGTGGCCCATGCCGCGCTCGGCCTCTGCGTCGAGAAGGTCCCGATGCACCGGATGCGTGGACAGCGCCTGCAGCGTGAGCGGCGTAATAAAGGCTTCGGCACCGCGGGTCATGATCACGCGCACGTCGGCGCCGCGTGCCTGCAGTTCGCGCACGAGGAAGGCGGCCTTGTAGGCGGCAATGCCGCCGCAGACGCCAAGGACGACATTGCGATTGAAAAGATGTGCCATCGCGGGCCCCGGGCTGGGAAAATCGGGCAAGTGAAGGATGGGAAGATAGCACAGGGCTTCCCGCCGGACACGGCTCGCGACAGCCCAGGGAGGGGCGGAACCATGGCGATCGGCGACTGGCCGCGGGGCGAGGGCCCGCGGGAGAAACTGCATCTGCACGGCCCGGGTGTGCTCTCCGACGCGGAACTCCTCGCGGTGGTGCTGCGCACGGGCCGGCGTGGTCTAAGTGCCCTCGGCCTTGCCTGCGCGCTCCTCGAGCGGGCCGGCGACCTCGCCGGGGTGCTCGCCATGGATGCCGCCGCGCTCGAGGCGGAGCCCGGGATCGGTAGCGCCAAGGTTGCTCAGCTCCAGGCTGCCGTAGAGCTCGCCCGACGCAGCGTCGAGCAGCAGCTGCGGCGGGGCAATGTCATGAGCAGCCCGCGGCACACCCGGCGCTTTCTGCAGCACCACCTCGCGAGCCGCAGCCGCGAGGTCTTTACCTGTCTGTTCCTGGACAGCCAGCACCGGCTGCTGCGCTGCGAAGACCTCTTCCTCGGGACCCTCGACGGCGCCGCGGTCTATCCCCGGGAGGTGGCCGTGCGCGCCCTGCAGCACCGGGCGGCGGCAGTGATTCTCGCCCACAATCACCCCTCCGGCGTTGCCGAGCCAAGCCATGCGGACCGGCGCATCACCGAGCGGCTGCAGGCCGGCCTGGGCCTGCTGGATATCCGCGTGCTCGACCACGTCATTGTCGGCCGCGGCGAGGCCTTCTCTTTTGCCGAGCAGGGACTCTTGTAGCGGGCCCCATTAGTCCTTGCGGACGCCCTGGCCTTCTGGTATAAAGTCGCGCTCCGCGCGGCAGGCCCCCCGATTGACGGGCAGGTACGCTCCGCCGCCGCACCGTTTTTCAGGCCTCCGGGTCCCCAAGGAGACAACGATGGCACGAGTCTGTCAGATCACCGGCAAGCGCCCGGTCACCGGTAACAACGTATCGCACGCCAAGAACCGGCGTCGCCGCCGCTTTCTGCCGAACCTGCACCAGCATCGTTTCTGGGTGGAGTCAGAGAAGCGCTTCGTGGCGCTGCGCGTATCCAGCAAGGGCATGCGCATCATCGACAAGAAAGGTATCGAGACCGTCCTGGGCGAAATGCGCGCCCGCGGCGAGAAGTTCTGAACACGGCTGGCTGAAGGAGCACGATCATGAGAGAAAAGATCCGCATGAATTCCACCGCCGGCACCGGGCATTTCTACACCACGGACAAGAACAAGCGCACCACGCCGGACAAGCTTGAAATGAAGAAGTTCGATCCCGTCGTTCGGAAGCACGTGATCTACAAGGAAGGCAAGATCAAGTAAGGCGCTTGCGAGCACCCAGGACCCCGGCACCGCGTCGGGGTTTTTTTTGCCCGGTTTTCCTGTCGAGGCCGACGCCGTGCCCGAGCTCCCCGAAGTCGAAACCACCCGCCGCGGTCTTGCTCCGCACGCCGTGGGCGAGCGGGTTCTCGCCGTCACCGTCCGCGAGCCCAGGCTCCGCTGGCCTGTGGATCCGGCGCTGCCCGCGGCGCTTGCCGGTCAGCGCATCGAGGCCATCGACCGGCGCGCCAAATACCTGCTCCTGCGCACCGGCGCCGGGCGCCTCATGGTGCATCTGGGTATGTCCGGCTCCCTGCGCGTGCTCCCGGCCGGCACGGCCCCGGCGGCGCACGACCATATTGATATCGTGCTCGGCAGCGGCCTGGTCCTGCGCTACAACGATCCGCGTCGCTTCGGCAGCTTTCACTGGCTTCCCGGCGACGACGACCACCCGCTGCTCGCCCACCTCGGTCCCGAACCCCTGGGCGATGGCTTTGACGGCACCTACCTGTACCGCCTTTCCCGCGGCCGGCGCGCCCCGGTCAAGGTTTTCATTATGGACGCGCGCGTGGTGGTGGGCGTGGGCAATATCTACGCCGCCGAATCCCTGTTTCTGGCCGGCATCACCCCGCGGCGCCCGGCCGGGCGCATTGCCGCGGCGCGTTACAGCGCCCTCGCGGGACACATCCGCGCCGTGCTGACGGCCGCCATCGCCCAGGGCGGCACTACGCTCCGGGACTTCGTCGGCACCGACGGGCGCCCGGGCTACTTTGCGCAGCAACTATGGGTCTACGGTCGGGGCGGTGAGTCCTGCCGGCGCTGCGGGGCGCCGCTCCGGGAGTGTCGCATAGCCCAGCGGGCCAGCGTTTACTGCGTAGCCTGCCAGCGGTGAACGGGCTACACTGTTTTCGTCAGAGGTAGCGGATCAGCCGGTCCGGGGGAGAGAAGCATGGATCTTCGCAAGCGCCTTACCGGGGGGCTGCGCGCCGTCAGGTGGCCACTGCCCGTTCTTTTGCTGGCACTGCTGGTCGCCGTGCCTGCGACTCACGCCCAGCCGGTGGATGAGAAGCCCGACCCCTTCGCTATGGTCGGCGATCTTGTGGTCGCGCGGCCCATCGGCCTTGCGATGACCGCGGTAGGCGCCGCGGCCTTCGTGGTCAGCCTGCCGTTCACTGCCCTCGCCGGGCACGTGAGTGAAGCGGCCGAGACCCTCGTGCTTGGGCCCGGCGAGGCGACCTTCGTGCGCTGTCTCGGTTGCACCGAGCCCGGCTATACCTACAAGGACAAGGAGCTCCGGGACGCCCGCGGGCAGAACGAGTGAGCTAGTCCGCGAAGCGCGCCGCCAGCGCATCGGCGACGGCTGCGGGCACGAAAGGCTCGACGTTGCCATTCAGGGCGGCAATCTCCCGCACCAGCGACGACGAGATATAGGACAGGTGCTCCGAGGGCGTCAGGAAAATGCTCTCGAATTCCGGGTACATGGCCCGGTTCATGTTCGCCAGCTGGAACTCGTACTCGAAGTCCGCCACAGCCCTCAGGCCGCGCAGTACGCAGCGCGCGCCCAGGCCCCGGGCGAAATCCGTGAGCAGGTTGCTGAAACCCTGCACTTCCACATTCGGCAGGTGCGCGAGGGAGGCCTCACAGAGGGCAACGCGCTGTTCGAGGTCGAAGAGCGGAGTTTTCTTCTCGCTCCAGGCGATGGCCACAACCACGCGGTCGAAGAGCCGGGCGGCGCGTTCCGCCAGGTCCACATGCCCGTTGGTGATCGGGTCGAAGGTCCCCGGGTAGATCACCGTTTCCCGACTCATAGCAGTGGCTCCCAGCCGCTGAAGGCGCCGATGGTAAACAATTCATCCGGGGGCCACAAACGGCCGGTAGAGCCCGAACTGCACGCCGCCGCTCCTGCCGTTGCGGTGGCAGGTCCAGCTGTCCGGCAGCAGCGCCGCGGGATCGCGCTGATCCGTCTCGACGTAGACGAGGCTGTCACTGTGGCAAAGGGGTGTGAGGCTGGCGCTGGCCCTAGCGAGCGCGTCGCCGGCGAAGGGTGGATCGAGGAACACCACGTCGAAGGGTCCGCTGCCGTGGCTGAGGAAGCGCTCGGCACGCTCGCAGCGGCAGTCCGCGCGGTCCCGCGCGTCGAGGCTGTCGAGGACGGCGCAGAGGCGGTCCATGGCCTGCCGGTCGCTGTCCACGAAGGTGACTGCCCCGGCCCCCCGGGACAGGGCTTCGAGGCCCAGGGCGCCACTGCCGGCGAAGAGGTCGAGGCAGCGCGCCCCCGGCACGACTGCCTGCAGCCAGTTGAAAAGGGTCTCGCGTACGCGATCCGCGGTGGGCCGCAGCCCCGGCCGGTCTGCCACGGCCAGGCGGCGCCCCCGCCACTGGCCGCCGATAATGCGTATTCCCCCGCCCGCGCGGGCGCGCGCATGTTGTCTGCGGCCTGCCGCCATTTTTCCCGCCTGTGCCACGGTGATAGCATAGGCACCCCGCGGGCGCCCGCCCGCGCACTCTAGCACGGCTGACATGAAGTTCTTCAAGCGCAGGAAAGGCGCTGCCGACGAGGGCGCCGAGGCGCCCGCGAGCGACAGCGCCGCAACCGGGGAGACCCCCGCTGAAAGCCCTCCCAACCGTACGCCGGAGGCTCCCGCGGACCCGACGCCGGCCCCGGGTACCCCCCCGCCGGGGGCCGTTGAAACAACCCGGCCGGGCTTCTTTGCGCGGCTGCGGCGCGGTCTCGGGCGTACCGGTGACAACCTCGTCGCCGGCCTTGGCAACCTGTTCCTTGGCCGCAAGGAGATCGATGCGGAGCTCCTCGAGGAGCTTGAGTCCCGGCTGCTGCTTGCGGATGTGGGCGTCGATGCGACCCTGCACATCATCGAGCGGCTGACGCAGCGCGTATCGCGCAAGGAGCTGACCGAGCCTGCGGCCCTGCGTGAGGCCCTGCGCGAAGAGCTGCAGGCAATTCTCGAGCCCTGTGAGCAGCCCCTGTCCGTTGCCGGCGCAGCGCCCTATGTGATCCTCATGGTCGGCGTGAACGGCGTCGGCAAGACCACCACCATCGGCAAGCTGGCCCGGCGTTTTCAGGACGAGGGCCGCTCGGTGATGCTCGCGGCGGGCGATACCTTCCGCGCCGCCGCCGTGGAGCAGCTGCAGGTCTGGGGTCAGCGCCACGATGTGCCGGTGATCGCCCAGCACACAGGAGCCGACAGCGCTTCGGTGCTCTTCGACGCCTTTGCCGCGGCCCGGGCCCGGGGCGTGGATGTGCTCATTGCCGATACCGCCGGGCGTCTGCACAACAAAGAGCACCTCATGGACGAACTGCGCAAGGTTGTGCGCGTCCTCGGCAAGCAGGATCCGGCTGCGCCCCACGAGATAATGCTGGTGCTCGATGCGGGTACCGGGCAGAACGCCCTCGCTCAGGCTGACCATTTCACCGAGGCCGTGGGCGTGACCGGCCTCACGCTCACCAAGCTCGACGGTACGGCCAAGGGCGGGATCATCTTCGCCATTGCCCGCAAGCTTGGCTTGCCGATTCGTTTCATCGGTGTCGGCGAGACGGCGGAAGACCTGCGTCCCTTCGCCGCTGGCGAGTTCATCGACGCGCTTTTCGACCGGGACTAGTTGTGACCCCGGGCCTTCAGCCGTGATCAGCTTCGAGCGTGTCAGCAAGCGCTACGAGGGGGGGCACGATGCGCTCCGGGACGTTTCTTTCGAGATCGGCGCCGATGAGCTGGTCTTTCTCACCGGCCACTCCGGCGCCGGCAAGACCACGCTCCTGCGCCTCGTGATGCTGCTGGAGCAGCCGACCCGGGGGCGGGTGCTGGTCGCCGGTCGCGACCTGTCGCGTATCACCCGGCGCGCTATCCCTGCGCACCGGCGGGAGGTCGGTGTGGTTTTCCAGAATCATCGGCTGCTCTTTGATCGCAGCGTTTTCGACAATGTCGCCCTGCCTCTGTATATCGCCGGCTATGACCACCGGGAAATCGGCAAGCGCGTGCGCGCGGCCCTCGACAAGGTTGGTCTGCTGCGGCAGGAGCGGGCCATGCCCGTGACCCTCTCCGGCGGTGAACAGCAACGGGTGGGTATTGCCCGCGCGGTGGTCGGCCGGCCCCCGGTGCTCCTTGCCGACGAGCCTACGGGCAACCTCGATCCGGCCCTGTCGGCGGAGATCATGACCCTTTTCGAGGATTTTTCCCGGGTTGGCGTCACCGTACTCATCGCCAGCCACGATCTGGCCCTGATTTCCCGGCTGCGCCATCGCATCATTACCTTGCGCGAGGGGCGCCTGGTGGGGGCTCCGGCCTGATGGCGGCCCGACCCGCAGCGCGCCGTGATGGGGCCCGGGTTCAGCGCACGCGCCTGTCCCACCGGATGTCGGCCTGGGTCCGTCACCACCGCCTGTCTGCGGCCGACAGCCTGCGCCGTGTGCTTGAGCGGCCTGCCGCGAGTCTGCTGACCTGGCTGGTGGTGGGCATCGCCCTGGCTCTGCCGGTGACCCTGGCCCTGTCGCTGGACAACCTGCGTGCCCTCGGCGGCCGTGTGGATACGCAGGCGCAGCTTTCCGTGTTCCTGAATCCCGCTGTCGACACGGCGGAAGGCAAGGCCCTGGCGGCGGAGCTGGGCGCTCGCCCGGCCATCGCCGGGGCGACCTTCCGTTCCCGGGAGGATGCCCTGGCCGAGTTCCGGGCCCGCGCCGGTTTCAGCGATGTGCTTGGCGGCCTGGAGGACAACCCGCTGCCCCATCTGTTGCTGCTGGTCCCCCGGGAGCCGGCCCGGTCCGCGGCGCTTGCGGAGGAGCTCTCTGCCCTTGTGGCGGTCGACGAGGTAGTGCTTGATCTGGCCTGGCTTGAGCGGCTGCAGCGGCTTACGGCGCTGGGGCGACGCCTGGTGCTGGTCGCGGCGCTGCTGCTCGCCGCCGGGGTGCTTCTGGTGCTGGGCAACACGATCCGCCTTGCCGTGGAGGGTCGGCGCGAGGAGATCGAGGTCACCCGGCTCGTGGGCGCTTCCGATGCCTTCGTGCGCCGGCCCTTTCTTTACTCGGGGCTCTGGTACGGTATCGGTGGCGGTGCTGTTGCAGCGATCCTGGTGGCGGGGATGTTCGCAGCCCTGCGCCGTCCGGTGGCGCAGCTCGCCGCCGCCTATGGCGCGGACTGGCGTCTTGCAGGCCTCGGGCTCGTCGACGCCTTCGGCCTGGTACTCGCCGGCGGCGCTCTTGGTCTCATCGCGGCCTGGCTCGCCGTCGGGCGGCACCTGCGGTTGGACCCCGGGGGTTGAGCAAGTCGCTGAAAAAACGAGAAATTCCTGTCGCCAGGGAACTTCCGGAAAATTAGCACTCTAACGCCCTGAGTGCTAAAATCGGGGATCAGTCTGGAGGGGAAACGCATGAGCACCCAGCTACAGCCCATCGATCAGATGGCGCCGGGCGCCAATCTTGCCGCCTACGTACAGGCCGTGGCCAGTATCCCGGTGCTGAGTGTCGAGCGCGAGCAGGAGCTCGCCCGGCAGCTTTACTATCAAGAGAGCGTGCAGGCCGCGCGCGAACTGGTCATGTCCCATCTCCGCTTTGTGGTGCACATCGCTCGCAGTTACAGCGGCTACGGCCTGGCGGAGGCGGACCTGATCCAGGAAGGCAATGTCGGCCTGATGAAAGCCGTGAAGCGCTTTGATCCGGAAAAAGGCGTCCGCCTGGTGTCCTTCGCCGTGCATTGGATCAAGGCGGAGATTCACGAATACATTCTGCGCAACTGGCGCATTGTCAAGGTGGCCACGACCAAGGCCCAGCGCAAGCTGTTCTTCAACCTGCGCAGCGCCAAGAAGAGCCTCGCCTGGCTCACTGCCGAAGAGGCTCAGGCCGTTGCCGACGATCTCGGTGTCAAGGTGCAGGAAGTCCAGCGCATGGAAGGCCGGCTCTCGAGTCGGGATCTCGCCTTCGACGCCCCGGCGGACAGCGACGACGAGGACGGTTGGCAGGCGCCCCAGTACTATCTCGAGGATCAGGGCGGTGACCCGGCGGCTGCCGTGGAGTCCGAGGACTGGCGTGCGCAGAGCGAGGGCCGGCTGCAGAGCGCACTCCGCGACCTCGATGAACGCAGCCGCGATATCGTCGCCCGGCGCTGGCTCGCCGATGAAAAGGCTACGCTGCACGAACTGGCTGCCGATTACGGGATCTCTGCGGAGCGCGTGCGCCAGCTTGAACAGGCGGCCATGAAGAAGCTCCGGACGGCCATCGCGGCCTGACCTGTGGCGGCCAAACTCTTCCTTTCCCTGGGCGCCCTGGCCGGTCTGCTGGCCGTCGCCCTCGGTGCCTTCGGCGCTCACGCGCTGCGCGGGCACCTCGATGACTACGCCCGCGGTGTCTTTGAGACCGCGGTGCAGTATCACTTCTACCACGCTCTGGCCCTCGTTCTGGTCGGCGTACTTCTGCTCTCGCAACCGGCAACGACCCTGCTGAAGTCCAGCGGCTGGCTGTTCCTCATCGGTATCGCCGTTTTCTCCGGCAGCTTGTATCTGCTCGCTATCACCGGTACCAAGTGGCTCGGCGCCGTGACGCCCCTCGGCGGTCTTGCCTTCCTTGCCGGCTGGGGCTGTCTTGCCGCAGCGTCCTGGAAACTTCTGCCCTGAGGGGCGCGAGCTGTTCCGTGACAGAAGACCCCCCGCGCGCGCAGCGCCCGATCCGCAGCTTTGTGCTCCGCCACGGGCGCATGACCACGGCACAGCGCCGGGCCTACGAGGCGGGCTGGGCGCGCTTCGGTATTGACTTCAAGCCGGTGCCTCTGGACGTCGATGCGCTGTTCGGCCGGCCCGGCCCCCGGGTGCTGGAGATCGGCTTCGGCATGGGACACTCCCTCGCCGCGATGGCTGCGGCGGCGCCGGACCGCAACTTCCTCGGCATCGAGGTGCACCGTCCGGGGGTGGGAAAGCTCCTGCACCTGATGCAGGAGCAAGGGCTCACTAACGTGCGGGTGCTGTGCCACGACGCAGTGGAAGTGCTCACCGACTGCATCGCCCCGGATTCCCTCGACACACTGCAGGTCTTCTTCCCGGATCCCTGGCACAAGAAGCGGCATCACAAGCGGCGCCTGATCCAGCCACCCTTCACTGCGCTTGCCGCCTCCCGGCTCAGCCCGGGGGGGCTGTTCCACCTGGCCACGGACTGGGAGGACTACGCCGAGCAGATGCTGGCCGTGCTCTCGGCCTGCCCGCTGCTCAGGAATACGGCGCCCGAGGGCGGGTATGCGCCGCGCCCGGAAAGCCGGCCCCTGACCAAATTCGAGCAGCGCGGGGAGCGCCTTGGGCACGGCGTCCGGGATCTGCTTTTCGAGCGCATACCGGCTGCGGTCTAAGCGTCGAAGAACGCACCGACCACATCGTCGAGAAAGCTGAGCCCCAGCGGCGTCGTAGCTAGTCGCGCCGGGTCGTCTACCAGCAGTCCCCGGGCCACCAGCTGCGCGATGGTGCCGGCGATGACGACGTCGTCCAGTCCCGTGGCTGCGGTAAAGTGTGCCCGCGGTACCCCCTCCACGAGGCGCAGGGCATTGAGCATGAATTCACCGGCAAGGTCCGCGGTTTCGAGGCAGCGCTCGCTGGCAGTGAAGGTGCCGGGGTCGGCCGCCAGGTAGGTCTCCGGCTGGCGGCGCTTGGCGTAGCGCCGGATGCGTCCATCGCTCCCGATCACCTTGCCGTGCGCACCGGCGCCGATGGCGAGATAGTCACCGAAAGTCCAGTAGCCCAGATTGTGCCGGCAACGCCGGCCCGGCCGGCTCCAGGCGGAGACCTCGTAGCGTGTGTAGCCGGCCCGCGCGAGCAGCTTTCTCCCCTCGCTTTCAAGCTCACTGAGGATCGCCTCGCCGGGCAGCACCGGCGGCCGCCGGTGAAACACCGTATTCGGCTCGATGGTGAGCTGGTACCAGGACAGGTGTTCCGGTGCCAGGGCTATAGCCGTCTCGAGGTCCGCAAGGCCCGCTTCCCTGCTCTGCTGCGGCAGCCCGTGCATCAGGTCCAGGTTGAGGTTGTCGAAGCCCGCCGAGCGCGCCGCGGTGACCGCCGCCAGGGCCTGCGCGCGGTCGTGGACGCGGCCCAGGCGCTCCAGGGCCGCATCGTCGAAGCTCTGGATGCCGAGCGACAGGCGATTCACGCCGGCGCGGCGGAAGGCCGCGAACTTTGCCGCCTCGGCGCTCCCGGGATTGGCTTCCAGGGTGATCTCTGCATCCGGCGCCAGGACCACACGCTCGCTGATGCCCTGTAGCAGCCGCTCGATCGCCGCCGCCGAAAAGAGGCTCGGCGTGCCGCCGCCGATGAATACGGTGTCCACCGTGCGGTCGGTGACCGTCGCCGCCTCGCCGGCGAGGTCTGCCAGCAGTGCCGTGACGTAGGCCTCTTCCGGCAGGTGCTCGCGCTCGTGGGAGTTGAAGTCGCAATAGGGGCACTTGCGCTCGCACCAGGGCAGGTGCACGTAGAGCCCCAGCGGTGGGGCCTTCACGGCGCTGCGTCGGTCGCCTGGAGGGCGGCGAGGAGCGCTGCGCTGGCCCGGGCGCGGTGACTCAACCGGTTTTTTTCCTCTGCCGGAAGCTCCGCTGCGGACACGGCCAGGCCCTCCGGTTGAAAGAGCGGGTCATAGCCGAAGCCGCCGCCGCCACTCGCCGCCGTGCGAATGCTGCCTGGCCAGCGTCCCTCGGCGATCACCGGTGTGGGATCGTCGCTCCTGCGCAGGTACACCAGGGCGCAGTGGAAATGGGCTGTGCGCCCTGCTGCCGGTACGCCGGCGAGAGCCTCGAGTAACCTGGCGTTGTTTGCCGCGTCGCCTTCGCCGGCGCCAGCCATGCGGGCATAGCGGGCCGAGTAGATACCCGGTGCGCCGCCGAGCGCATCCACGGCCAGGCCCGAGTCGTCGGCGATCGCCGGCAGCCCCGTGTGTGCCGCGGCGGCCCGCGCCTTGAGGATGGCGTTTTCGATAAAAGACAGCCCTGTCTCCGCCACCTCCGGGACCCCGAACTCGTCCTGGGGCCGCAGGGTGACGCCGAGCGGCGCCAGGGTGCGTGCGAGTTCGGCGAGCTTGCCGCGGTTGCCGCTGGCGACGACGATCTCGGTCATGCGGGCCTCGTGAGGTGGTAAATGGCGGTCTGGGCAAAGAGATTCGGCCAGGCCCGCGCAAGCATCGAGCTGCCGGCGCCGACCATGTCGCGGGCGAGGATACGGACACCCTGTTCCGCACAGAGCTGCTCGAAGTCGCGGACGGTGCAGAAGTGGATGTTCGGTGTGTCGTACCAGCGGTAGGGGAGAAACCTGGACACGGGCATGCGGCCGCGGGTGGTCAGATGCAGCCGGCAGCGCCAGTGGCCGAAATTGGGAAAGGTGACAATGCCCTGGCGACCCACACGCAGCATTTCCGCCAGCACCCGGTCCGGGTAGTGCATGGCCTGCAGGGCGTGGGCGAGTACCACGGTGTCGAAGCTCTGGTCCGGGAAGTTCGCCAGCCCCTGGTCCAGGTCCTGCTGCACGATGTTCAGGCCCTTGCCGACCGCGCGGGTGAGGTTGTCCTGGTCGATTTCAATGCCGGTGCCGGCGGCGCCACGCTCGTCGCGCAGGCGCTTGAGGAATTCGCCATCGCCACAGCCGAGGTCCAGGACCCGGGAGCCCGGGTCGATCCAGCGCACGATGTGGGTCAGGTCCTGGCGCATCAGCTCACCGCCACCTGCTGCAGGTAGGCGCGAAACAGCGCCAGGTAGCGGGGGATGGGCATGAGGAAGGCATCGTGGCCCTCGTTGGCCTCGATCTCCGCGTAGCTGACTTCCCGACGTGCGGCGATGAGGGCGTCGACGATCTCCCGGGAGCGCGCCGGCGGGAAACGCCAGTCCGTGGAGAAGGACAGCACGAGGAAGCGGCAGCATGCCGCTTCGAAGGCGGCTACCGGGTCGTCGCCGTATTCCCGTGCGAGGTCGAAGTAGTCCAGCGCCTGGGTCATGAGGATATAGGTGTTGGCATCGAAGCTGTCGGAGAAGCGCGAGCCCTGGTAGCGCAGGTAGCTCTGCACTTGGAATTCCACCGGCTCGTCGCCGCCGATGTCGAGGCTGCCGGAGCGCAGCTCGCGCCCGAACTTGCTGGCCATGGCGTCGTCCGACAGGTAAGTGATATGCCCGACCATGCGGGCGAGGGCCAGCCCCCGGGCCGGCACCTTGCCGGCGTGCAGATAGTGGCCGTCCTCGAAGTCCGGATCAGACTGGATTGCCTGGCGGGCCACCTCGTTGAAGGCCAGGTTCTGCGCCGAGAGCTTCATGGCCGCGGCGATGACGATGCAGTGGCGAAGCCGTCGGGGGTAGAGCAGGGCCCAGCGCATGGCCTGCATGCCGCCAAGGCTGCCGCCGATCACTGCAGCCCAGCAGTCGATGCCGAGGGCGTCGGCGAGCCGGGCCTGGCTATGGACCCAGTCGCGCACCCGCAGCGGCGGGAACTCGGGGCCCCAGGGCTGTCCTGTGGCCGGATTGGTTGATGCCGGCCCTGTGGAGCCGTGGCAGCCGCCAAGGTTGTTCAGGGAAACGACAAAGAACCGTTCTGTGTCGATCGGCTTGCCGGGGCCGATGCACTCGTCCCACCAGCCGGCCTTGCGGTCGTCCACGCTGTGCCGCCCGGCGGCATGGTGGTGGCCGGAAAGGGCATGACAGACAAGGATGGCGTTGTCCTTCGCGGCGTTGAGCTTGCCGTAGGTCTCGTAGATCAGCTCATAGGTGGGCAGCACACGCCCGCAGGCGAGCGTCAGCGGCTCGTCGAAGTGCGCGGTCTGCGGCGTGACCAGACCGACGGAGCGGGCATCGGAGGCTAGGGCCACCGGTCTGCCGTCACACGCCCATGACCAGCGCCGGGTGCAGGCCGACGCCGGCCGCCATGTGGCGCAGGGCGATCTGCAGCACGTTGATCAGGATGAAGACGAGGATTGGCGAGAAGTCGAGCCCACCCATGGCCGGCAGGACGCGCCGCACCGGTGCCATCACCGGTTCCGTGAGCTGCCAGAGCAGCAGCAGGGCCGGATGCCGGCTGGTGGGGGCGACCCAGCTGATGATGATCATGGCCAGCAGGGCAAAAAAGTAGATGTTCACGAGCAGCCCGAGCACACCGATCACCGACCAGGCGACGATCAGCGTCGGGCCCACGAGCCCTGCACCGTGGAGCAGGAGCAGGGTAATGATGCCGAGGGCCTGCAGCACCACGGCGAGCGCCAGGGAAGCGCTGTCGAAACGACCGAAGGCCGGGAACAGGCGCCGCGCGGGCCGCACCAGCGGGTTGGTGACGCGTACTACGAACTGGCTGATGGGATTATAAAAATCCGCCCGGGCAAAGTGGAACAGGAAGCGCAGGAGCATGACCAGGAGGTATAGGCTCAGGGCGGTCTGGACCAGGTAGGCGAAAATCTCGTTGATGGCGCTCATGGGGTCGTTATCCTTGCGGGCGGGGGTCAGCCGAGTTCGTCGGCCATTTCCTTCGAGCGGGCGAGACAGGCGGTCATGGCCCGTGCGACCGTGGCTTCGAGCTCATCGCTCTGGAAGCTGGCGATGGCGCGCTCGGTGGTGCCGCCGGGGGAGCATACCCGGCGTCGCAGCTCGGCGAGGCCGATGCCGCTCTCGGCGGCCATGCGTGCGGCGCCGAGGCAGGTCTGGGCGGTAAGGGCCGTAGCCGTCTCGGCGTCCAGGCCCAGGCGCTGTCCCTCGGCGGCCATGGCCTCCATAAACAGGAAAAAATAGGCCGGGCCGCTGCCGGAAACGGCAGTGACGGCGTGCAGGTCATCTTCGCTGTCGACCCAGCGCACCAGGCCGACGGCGGAGAGGATGGTGCCGGCGTGGGCGCGCTGCGCTGCGCTCACCGCGGCGGTCGCGTAGAGCCCGCTGGCCCCGGCGCCGAGGAGCGCCGGTGTGTTGGGCATGCAGCGGATCACCGGCACGCCGGGGCCGAGCCAGCGCTCCAGGCTGGCTACAGGAATGCCGGCGGCGATGGAGAGGGCAACGGCGCCGCCCCCGGCCAGGGCCGGCGCGATGTCGATGCATACGCGCGCCATAACCTGCGGCTTAACGGCCAGGATGACCACATCGGCGCCGGTCACTGCCTCGCGGTTGTCGCTGCCGGTGGCCACCGGGGCCACCTCGCGCAAGCGCGCCAGGCTCTCCGGCGACGGGTCGCTCGCGCTGATGGTACTCGCCGGGTGTCCCTCTGCAACCAGTCCGCCGATGATGCTGGCCGCCATGTTGCCGGCGCCGATAAATGCGATGCGGATCTCTGCCACGGCTAGGGCCCTGATAGCTGGGGAAACCGGCGAGTATACACGCCGCTGTCGCGGTAAATCACGTGCGCTGAATCAGGTGCCCCGGGGGCCGAAGATGGCGGTGCCGATGCGCACCAGGGTCGCGCCTTCGGCGATCGCCGCCTCGAGGTCTGCGGACATACCCATGGACAGCGTGTCGAGGCCCGGCAGGGTCTCGCGGAGGCTGGCGAAGAGAGCCGCCAGCCGGGCGAGGGGTTCGCGCTGGCGGGCTTCGTCCTCGGCCGGCGCAGGAATGGCCATGAGCCCATGGAGCTCAAGGCGCGGCAGGGCGGCCACCGCGGCCGCCAGCGCCGGCAGCTCGTCGGGCTCCACCCCGGCTTTGCTCGCTTCGCCAGAGATATTTACCTGCAGGCAGACCTTCAGCGGCGGCAGCTCGGGCGGCCGCTGCTCGGACAGGCGCCGGGCGATCTTCAGCCGGTCAACGCTGTGCACCCAGTGGAAGTGCCCGGCGATGGCGCGGGTCTTGTTGGACTGGATCGGGCCGATGAAATGCCAGGACAGATCGAGGTCCGCGGTGGCCGCGATCTTGTCGATGGCTTCCTGCAGGTAGTTTTCGCCGAAATCACGCTGGCCCGCGGCGGCGGCGGCGCGGACAACCTCGACGGGGTGCGTTTTGCTCACGGCGAGGAGCCGGACCGTCGCCGGGTCCCGGCCGACTTTTTCCGCCGCAGCCCTGACCCGCTCCGAGACCTCTGCTATATTGCCCGCAATGCAATCCGCGTCCATGGCTGCATGGTAGCGTAAGGCGCCGGCTGCGGCGACCAGGGACGTGTGGAGAGGGACCGGAAGCATGGACATTACTGAACTCCTGGCGTTCAGCGCAAAGCAGGGTGCTTCGGATCTGCACCTTTCCGCCGGCTTGCCGCCCATGATCCGCGTCGATGGGGACGTACGCCGCATCAACCTGCCGCCGCTCGAGCACAAGCAGGTCCACGAGCTGCTGTACGACATCATGAACGACAGGCAGCGCAAGGACTACGAGGAATTCCTCGAGACCGACTTCTCCTTCGAGGTCCCGGGCGTTGCCCGCTTCCGGGTCAACGTTTTCAACCAGAATCGCGGCGCCGGCGGTGTTTTCCGGACCATTCCCTCCCGGGTCCTGACCATGGAAGACCTCAACATGGGCCAGGTTTTCCGCGATATCTGTATGCTGCCCCGGGGGCTTGTACTCGTGACCGGCCCCACGGGCTCGGGCAAGTCGACCACGCTGGCCGCGATGATCGATTACATCAACGACCACAAGTACGAGCACATCCTCACCATCGAGGACCCGATCGAGTTCGTCCACGAGAGCCGCAAGTGCCTGCTCAACCAGCGTGAGGTGCACCGCGACACCCTCGGCTTTGCCGAGGCCCTGCGCTCGGCGCTGCGCGAGGATCCGGATATCATTCTCGTCGGCGAGATGCGCGACCTCGAGACCATTCGTCTGGCGCTTACCGCCGCGGAGACCGGCCACCTCGTCTTCGGCACCCTGCACACCACCTCGGCAGCCAAGACCATTGACCGGGTCATCGACGTATTCCCGGCGGCGGAGAAATCCATGGTCCGCTCCATGCTGTCGGAATCGCTGCAAGCGGTGATTTCCCAAACCCTGCTCAAGCGGGTCGGCGGCGGCCGGGTGGCGGCGCACGAGATCATGCGTGCCACCTCCGCGATCCGGAACCTCATTCGCGAGGATAAGGTGGCGCAGATGTACTCGGCGATCCAGACGGGCCAGGCCGTGGGCATGCAGACCATGGACCAGTGCCTGAAGGAGCTGGTCGCCAAGCGAGTGATCACGCGCGACCACGCGCGGGAGAAGGCCCGCATCCCCGAAGACTTCTAGACCCCAGGGCTGACAGAGAGGTCACAGGCCATGAATCCACGGGCCATGAATGTTGAAGAGCTCATGCGGGAGGTCGTGGAGCGCAACGCGTCCGACGGCTTCCTCACGGCCCGGGCCTCCCCGGCGGTCAAGGTGGATGGACAGATCTACTCCCTCGACGTTCCGGCTCTCGGTGAGGAGGAGGTCAGGGAGCTCGTGCTCGGGACTCTTTCCGATGCGCAGAAGTCCGACTTTCTGCGCACCCACGAGTGCAACTATGCGCTCCAGTCCGAGGCCTATGGCCGCTTCCGCGCCAGCGCCTTTGTGCAGCGCGGCAATTGCGGCCTCGTTATCCGCCGTATCCAGACCCGGATCCCGCGGGTGGATGAACTGGATCTGCCGCCGATCATCGAGGAACTGGCGATGACCAAGCGCGGCCTGGTGATCTTCGTGGGGGGCACGGGCACCGGCAAGTCCACCTCCCTGGCCGCTATGGTCGGGCACCGCAACCGCAACTCCCGGGGCCATATCGTCACCGTGGAGGACCCGATCGAGTTCATCCACGACCATGCCGGCTGCCTGGTCACTCAGCGCGAGGTGGGCCTCGACACGATCTCCTTCGAGACTGCGCTGCAGAATGCCCTGCGCCAGGCGCCGGACGTGATCCTCATCGGAGAGGTGCGAAACGCAGAGACCATGTCCCATGCCCTGGCCTTCGCCGAAACGGGCCACCTGTGCCTGTGCACACTGCACGCTAATAACGCCAACCAGGCCCTGGATCGGATCCTCAGCTTCTTTCCGTCGGAGATGCACAACCAGGTGTGGATGGACCTGTCGCTGAACCTTAAGGCCATGGTCGCCCAGCAGCTGCTGCCGCGGAAGAGCGGCCCCGGGCGGGTGCCGGTGATGGAAGTGCTGCTGAACTCCGCGCTTATCTCGGACCACATCCGCAACGGCCAGGTGCACGAGATCAAGGGCGTTATCGCCCGCTCCAATGAGCAGGGCATGATGACCCTGGACCAGTCTCTGCTGGTGGCTTACAAGGAGGGCCTCATCAGCCGCGAGGAAGCGATCCGCAGCGCCGACTCGGCGAACGATGTGCGCCTCGGCATCAAGCTCCACGACAAGGGTCAGCGCGGCGTTGCCAGCCGGGTCAAGCTCACCATCGACGGCGCCTGAAGCCGGCTGCTGTTGCTAGCCGCTGCCGTCGAGCCAGCTGCGCAGGATGAGGCTGGCGGCGAGGCTGTCTACCGGGTCCCTGCGGTAATCCCCGCGGTGGCCCCGCTCCCGGGCCTCGGCCTTGGCCGCGTGGCTGGTCAGCCGCTCATCCACCAACTCCACGGTCTTGCCGAAGCGCCCGTGGAGGCGACGGGCGAAGCGCCGGGCCCGTTCGCCGATCTCGCTGGGCGTGCCGTCCATGTTCAGGGGGTCACCCACCAGCAGCAGATCCGGTTGCCATTCAGCGAGAAGCCTCTCGACCTGGTCCCAGGCCGGCTGTCCTTCCCTGGCCCGCAGCACCGTGAGAGGCTCACAAGTGCCGAGGACCGCGTTGCCCACGGCAACGCCGATCTGCGTGAGACCGAAATCAAAGGCCAGCAGGGTACGCACCGCTGTCACGGGCTTCAGGCGTGCCCCGCCTCGCTGCTGATGAGGTTCATGTCGATGCCAAGGCGCCCGGCGGCGGCCTGGAGCCGCTGCTCTGGCGGGGTGTGGAAGATGATTGCCGGGTCCGCCGGCAGCGTGAGCCAGCTGTTGCGGCTGATCTCTTCCTCGAGCTGCCCGGCGGACCAGCCCGCATAGCCGAGAGCGATGAGGTACTCCGCGGGCCCGTCGCCTGCGGCAATGGCGCGGAGGATATCCTGGGAGGTGGTAAGCATCAGTTCCTTCGTGACCCGAAGCGTCGCGTCCCAGCTCTCGGCGCCGTGCCGATGGAGGATGAAGCCGTGGTCCGTCTGCACCGGGCCGCCGGCCATGACGGGTATGCCACTGAAGTCGCTGCGGGTCTCTATCTCCAGGTGCTCAAAGATCTCGTCGAGGTCCAGGTCCAGCGGGCGGTTGATGACCAGGCCCATGGCGCCGGCCTCGCCGTGTTCGCAGATGTAGGTCACGCTGTGCGCGAAGATGCCCTCGTCGAGGCTGGGCATGGCAAGCAGGAAGTGATCCCGCAGGCACTGGCTGGAATGTCGGGTGATCGCCATAGGACCAGTTTGCCCCCAAAGGGCAGGGCCGGCTACCCCCCGGTGGGTGCAAAGTCCCAGGTGCGGATGATTTCCAGCTTGTCGGCTTTTGCGCGCAGCGCTGGGGGGAACGGGGCGTAGGGAGCAGCCAGGCGCACGATTTTCAGCGCCGCCTCATCGAGCACGGCGTAGCCGGAGGAGTCGAGGAGTTTCACGCTCTCGAGGCTGCCGTCGCTGCGCAGGAGCACCCGGAGGCGGAGGGTGCCGTAGAGCCCGTAGCGCAGGGACGCGCGCGGATACCAGGCGTTGCCGACGGTCTCCAGTCGCTCTCGCCAGGCCTGCAGGTAGTCGGCTTCCACGGCGCTCCTGGCGGATACGGCGGTGAGCGTGCGCACCCGCGGCGCGGTGGAACTGGCGTCTTCCTGGTTTTGCACCGAAGCCTCGAGGGCAGCGAGGCGACGCTGCAGGGCGGCCAGCCGCTCCGCGGTCTTGCCGCCGGCAGCGTTGCCGTGCTCCTGTAGCGCCTGCCGCTCGCCTTGCCGCGAGGTCAGCAGGGCACGGGCCACAGCACCGCCCTCGCCTGCCCCGCTGCTGGCGCGCTGCTCCGCCGGTTGCGTGGGCACC
>NZ_KN234771.1 GCF_000764025.1 Pseudohaliea rubra DSM 19751
CCACCAGAGCACCGCCGCCAGCGCCGCGGCGGCGAGCACCGCGCCCGCCGCCGCAAAGCTGGTGAGCAAGGGCCCGATGGTGCCGGTAAGCAGCCGCAGCCCGGCACCGACCAGGGCGAGGTCGGCGGCGGGGTTGAAGCCCCGGGCCAGGGCCGTGAACATCGCATAATCGGCGGCCTTGAGCACGGCAATCAGCACCAGAAGCCCCACGAGCGCAACCCGGCATGCGGTAGCTGCGCGCCCTGCGCCGAGCGCCAGCAGAGCGAGCAGCACGGCGGGCCATTCGAGCGGGAAGGCGCCAAGCGCGTCCCAGTGCATGGCCGCCGGGTGGTTCGGCTGCACCAGCACGAGGTAGAGGACAAAGGCAGCGCCTGCCAGCGACAGTGCGATGCGCTTCACGGCCTCGCCCGCCAGAGCCAGAGGACATCCCGGCCGAAGGACCAGCTGAGAGCGGCCAGCGCCGCGCTGACGAGGGCCCCGGCAGCCGGCGCCGGCAATGCCGGCAGCTGCAGCGCAATGAGCGCGCCGAGCTGAACAACGCAAACCACCTTGCGACCGGTGCGCTCAGGCAGGGCCCGGGCCAGCCAGGGCCAGGCCCGGGCCGCAGCGGCGAAGGCGTAGCGCGGCAGCCCCAGCAGCAGCACCGCCGGTCCGCCGCTGCCCGCGAGAAAGGCGTTGGCGGCCAGGATAAGTCCGAAGGCTGCGTCCACTTCCATATCGAAGCGTGCGCCGAACGGCGATTCCCGTCCCTGCCGGCGTGCCAGCCATCCGTCGACGCCATCAAGGAAGAGTGCCAGTAGCGCCAGGCCGACGATGCCCCAGCGGACGCCCGGCGCCACAAGCGGAGCAAGCAGCGCACTTGTCAGCACCAGGCGCGCGAGGGTCACGACGTTGCCAAGGCCAAGGTCTGCGAAAGGATAGGCCCGACGCATCAGCGCCGTGACCAGCATCACGCCGCACAGATACCCGGCCATCGCCAGGGCCAGGGCACCAGGCGCTGCGCCCACCAGCAGGTAGCCTGCGGCCGGCAGGATGAGCGCGCCACCGAGGGATGCGGCCAGCAGGCGCACAACGGGGCCGGCCGGGAGCGGCCCGGTAACCGCTCCCTCGCCGGGCACGGCGGGGACTGCCTGTGGAGTCAACTTCTCGATACCGGAATCTTAGCACCGGTGTCGCCCCGGCGCGCCGCCTGAACCCGTACAGCTTCCGGTCAAAAGGTGGCGGCGCACGCCGGGCAAACAACCGTTAGAATGGTCTTATGAATACCAGTCGCTACGCTCGCCCCGCACGGCTGCTGCACTGGCTGATGGCTGTGCTGCTGCTGTTGACGATCCCCGCGGGCCTGATCATGGTCCGGCCGGAGGTCGGCCGGGAACTGCAGAACGCGCTGTTCATTTTCCACAAAAATGTCGGTGTTTTGCTCCTGCTGCTGATTGTCCTGCGGCTGGCCGTGCGCCGGCGACACCCGCCACCAGCGAAACCGGCGAGCCTGCCCGCCTGGCAGGCTCGCGTCGCCAGCCTTACGCAAGGGGCTCTCTACCTCCTGCTGGTCGTGCAGCCGGTCGCGGGGTACGTTCGGGTGCGCGCGGGGGGGTTCCCCATCGAAGCGCTCGATGCGATGGGTATTGGCACGCTGCTGGCTGAGAGCGATGCGCTCGCGGAAGCCGCCAAGGCAGTGCATCACTGGGCAGGGCTCGCGATCGTCGCGCTGGCCGCCCTGCACATCGGCGCGGCGCTGTTTCACCTCACCGTGAAGCGGGATGGCGTGTTCTGGCGCATGTGGCCGCCGGCTGGAGGCCCCCCACGGTAACAGGGTCCTCGCCTGACCCACGCAAGCGGATTCAGGCCCTGGGGAGGGGCCAGCGCGACATGTCATTGGCCGAAACCATTCTGCCCGGGAGCCGCATACGCACCGGCGCAATACCGTGGCGCTGCAGCGGCTGGCTCGCGGTCTTTATCGCGCTGACGACCCTGGGTACCGCGGCGGTCGTCGCGGTCGTCGCTGCCGCCGTAGAGGAGTGGTCGCCGGCGACAGGGCTGGCCCTGGCCCTGGTGACACCGGGCGCCCTGTGGGTCTCCGGCGGGGCCGCGACCGCAATCCTTGGGTGCCTGCGCAAGCCCCCGCCACCGCCCGCCGTCCCGGATGACTGGCGTCCAAAGCAGCGCACGGCGATCCTGGTGCTGCTCTGCGGCGAAGCAGCCGATCCGCTGTCGAGCTATCTCGCGGGCCTGCGCCGTCAACTGGCGGCGCAGGGCCTCGCCGAGGCCACGACGGTCTTCGTGCTCTCAGACACCCACGAAGCGGTCCGTATCGCCGATGAGGAGGCGGCGTTGGCCCCGCTCATCGCCGCGGGCACGGTCGTCTACCGTCGCCGCAGTGAGCGCACCGGTCACAAACCCGGCAATATTGCTGAGTGGCTGGCGGCACGCAGCGACGGGTTCACCTACATGCTGGTTCTGGACGCCGACAGCCGCATGTCGGCCGGTCGCATCCGCGCGCTGATGCACCGCATCGAAACGGAGCCCGGCCTGGGCCTGCTCCAGGCCGGTATTGCGCGGGTGCGGGGCCGCAGCCTCTTCGGCCGCCACCAGCGCCTCTCCGGGCGTCTCCTGTCGCCGCACTTCGGCCGCGGGCTCGCGGCCTGGTCCGGTAAGGCGGGCAACTACTGGGGCCATAACGCAATCATGCGCATCGCGGCCTTCCGCAGTGCCGCCGCGCTGCCGATCCTGTCCGGGCCCAGGCCCTTCGGCGGCACGCCCCTGTCTCATGATTTTGTCGAGGCAGCCTGGATCCGGCGCGAGGGCTGGGTCGTCGCGCTTGATCCCGACACCCGCGGCAGCGCCGAGGACGGGCCGCAGACCCTTGCCGATTTTCATCGCCGCGACCGGCGTTGGTGTCAGGGCAACCTGCAGCACCTGCGGTTGATCGGCGAGCCCGGCCTCGACCCGGTCAGCCGCCTGCATCTCGCCCTGGGCATCATCGGCTACCTCGCCGCGCCGGTCTGGCTGGCGCTGATGATCCTGGTGGCATCGGACGCCGTCGCGATCCAGGGCGTCCTGCCCCTCCTCGCCATCGCAACCATCCTTATGTTGCCCAAACTTTGCGCGCTGGGGCACTGGCTGCTGCGAGCGCGCACGAGGCGACGCCAGAGGCTGATTCTCCGCGCCGGCCTGCATGAACTGGCCGTATCCACGCTGGTTGCTCCGCTTGTGATGCTGCGTCAGAGCGGCGCTGTGCTATCCGTGCTCGCCGGGCGGGACTGCGGCTGGAAGCGGGAACGCCCCCGCGCCCTTGCCCTGCCGCCGTGGCTGCCCGAGGTCGCAAGCGGCACAGGGCTCCTCGCACTGGGCGCCGCAGCGGGATCGGCGTCCTCGCTACCCTGGCTGTTGCCCGTCGCCCTGCCGCTGCTGGGCGCGCCGTTGTTGCAGCGCTGGCTCGAACGGGGCGCCTGATGCGCCGGCCTGCGCTTTTGCTACTTGCTGCAACGGCGCTGCTTGCGGCGGCAGGGGCATCGCGCGCGGCAGCATCGGAGGCAAGGGCGGGCACACTGCTCGAGGCGGCCCGGGCACTGGCCACAGCGCCCTACGCGGCGCCTGCGGGGCGCCTGCCGCCACCGTTCGCCGGACTGACTTACGACCAGTACCGTGCCATACGCCCGCTGCCGGGGGTTACGGCGATGCTCCCGCTAGGGCGGCACTGGACCGCTGACCTGCTACCCCCGGGGCTCTATTTTCCCGACCCCGTCGCCATCGAACTGCCCGCCGAGGGTGGCGGCTTCGCCGGGCAGAGCTTCGCGCCGAACCGCTTCGACTTCGACCCGGACTACTTCGACGCGGTCCCCGCCTCTGCCCCCGGGGCCGGGTTTTCAGGGCTGCGCCTGCGTTACCCCCTGAACAGCCCCGGGGTAAACGACGAGGTCATGGTCATGCAGGGCGCGAGCTATTTCCGCGCCATCGGCCGGGCCATGGTCTACGGACTGTCGGCGAGGGCCGCGGCGCTCGGCACCGGCGGGCCCGGGCCCGAAGAGTTTCCGCGCTTCGTACACCTTCGCCTGCACCCTGCGGAAGACGACACCATGCGCCTGGAGGCAGTTATCGACAGCCCCTCGCTGGCCGGTCATCTCGCCATGACGCTGCACCCGGGTGAGGACACCGCTATGGACATCGTGGTCACGCTGCTTCCCCGGCGCGAACTCACGGACCTCGGCGTGGCGCCCCTGACCTCGATGTTCCTCAAGGGGCCGCTGCGGGCCGCAGTGTCCGACGACTACCGGCCACGGGTCCACGACAGCAATGTGCTCATCATGGAAAACGGCGCCGGCGAAGCGCTCTGGCGGCCCATCGCCAACCCGGCTCGCTTACAGACCTCCGCCTTCCTCGATGACAGCCCCGTGGCTTTCGGTCTCTGGCAGACGCCGCGTCGCTTCGAGGATTACCAAGACAATGAGGCGCGCTACCACGACCGGCCCTCGGCGCGCGTGGTGCCCGCCGAGGCCTGGGGGCCGGGGGCCGTGGTGCTGGTCGAGATCCCCACCGATAACGAGTTCATGGACAATGTCGTGGCATTCTGGCGGCCAGCGCAGCCCCTTGCCAAAGGTAGCGAGCACCGCTTCGCCTACCGGCTGAACTGGACCCGCGGCGAGCCCCGGAACGGCGCTGGCCGCTCAATCCTGCAGAGCCGCGCCGGGCGGGAACACGACCAGGTCGGGGCCCGGCGCTTTATTGTCGACTTCGCAGGCCGGCACGAGGATCTCGTGCCGGAGCTCTCCGTTACCGACGGTGCAGCGGTGAGCGGGACGAGCGTCTTCCCGCTGCACGGAGGCCGCGCTTCGCGGGTCACCTTCCTGTTGCATCCCGGTGACCGGCAAAGCGCCGAGCTGCGTCTCCAGCTCCGGGACGCTGCCGGCGTGCCAGCCAGCCCCGTGTGGCTCTACCGCTGGACCCGGGCCCGCGACGGCGGTGTATGAACCGCCGGCCTATACTGCTGCCCGTGACCGATAACTTCGCTGACAAGCTTCTCGCCTGGTTCGACGATCACGGCCGCAAGCACCTACCCTGGCAGCAGGCGATCAATGCCTATCGGGTCTGGGTATCCGAGATCATGCTGCAGCAGACCCAGGTGAGCACGGTGATCCCCTACTTCGAGCGCTTCATGGCGGCCTTCCCCGATGTGCAGGCACTGGCAGCGGCAGACACCGATGACGTGCTGCACCACTGGACCGGCCTCGGCTACTACGCCCGGGCGCGCAACCTGCACCGGGCAGCACAGGTGATCGTGGCCGAGCAAGACGGGCGTTTCCCGCAGACCGTGGAAGCCCTGGAGGCTCTGCCCGGCATCGGCCGCTCCACCGCCGGCGCCATCGTCAGCATTGCCTGCGGCGGCCGCGCGCCGATCCTCGACGGCAACGTCAAGCGGGTACTGGCACGCTACCACGCTGTGCCCGGCTGGCCGGGGCAGAGCACGGTGCTCAATGCACTCTGGGAATACGCGGAAACGCACACACCGACCGCGCGGGTGGCGGACTACACCCAGGCCATCATGGATCTTGGCGCTACTGTCTGCACCAGGCGCCGGCCGGCCTGCAGCCTCTGCCCCCTCGCCGAAGGCTGTCGGGCCCGCGCGGAGGGCACGGCCGAAAACTACCCGGGCAGGAAGCCACGCAAGACGCTGCCTGAGCGGCAGACCGCCTTCGTCCTCGCCCGCCACCCGGACGGCACCTGGCTGCTGGAGCAGCGGCCTCCCTCAGGCATCTGGGGGGGGCTCTGGTGCTTTCCGGAGGTGGCGGCCCCGGCCGATGCCGCAGGCTGGTGCCGGGACGCTCTACTGGCTGAGCCGGGCACCAGTCAGCCTCTGGCGGCCTTCCGACACACTTTCAGTCACTATCACCTGGACATTACACCGGTGCTGGTAACCCTTGAAACGGCCGGCGAGGCCGTGGCCGAAGGCAGTCAACGGCTTTGGTACAACGCCGTGTCCCCACCCCGGGTAGGCCTGGCAGCGCCGGTTGCGCGCCTGCTCGAGGCGCTGAAGACCCTCGACTGACGGCGTCAGGTCGTCACCACCTCAAAGAGGTTCGTCGCTGGCCGTCACCACCTCCGGCGTCACCAGACGCGTGACCGGCTGACCCTCGATCCCTGCATAGACCACGACGATCACCGCATCGCCTTCACCGATGTTGGCACCGGCGTGCGGCAGGTTGACCAGCTCGATGAGGCCATCGCCGGCGTTCAGGATCGCCTGCTCCCCAGATGGCGTGCGCACCTCCAGCCTGCCTTGCACCAGGACGCCGGCGGTCGCGTAGGGATGCTCGTGCAGCGGCAGCGCCATACCCTCGGGGATCGTCACCCGGACGACGGACAGCTGGGGCTGCCCCTCGGCATAGGCGGGCAGCCGCTCACCATTCCACATCGCCGTCGACTTCATGAGCACGTCGACGCCGATCTTGTCCGCAGCCTTCAGAGCGTCATCGGCGAAAATCGGCGGCACCCCAAGGATCAGCAAGGACAGGGCAAAGATCGCCATGGCTGGCATACGGGTCGGTCGCATCGTCAATTACCTTCTGGGAGTCGGGAGCGGGACCACTATAGAACCTTTAACCCGTGCCGGTCAGCAGCGCATAGGCGGTTACCGCACGCCCCCCCGTCGCGTTACCATCCCCTCTTCATTGGGAACGACCCACCCGTCACCCCGGAACCGACGGAGCATGCCATGACCCGCACCGTGTTTTGCCGCAAGTACCAGCAGGATCTCGAAGGGCTGGAAAAGCCACCTTATCCGGGCCCGAAGGGCCAGGACATCTACGACACCGTCTCGAAGCGAGCCTGGGAAGAGTGGCAGGCCAACCAGACCATGCTCATCAACGAGAAGCAGCTCAGCCTCATCGACCCGGAGACCCGCAAATACCTGCAGCGGGAGATGGAAAAGTTCCTGGCCGGGGAGGACTACGAGCGGGCCGAGGGTTACGTACCGCCAGAGCAGGACGGCGCTTGACGGCAATCCGCCCAGAAGGTCTAATACGCGACCTCACCACACTACCCGGCCCGGATAGCTCAGTTGGTAGAGCAGGGGATTGAAAATCCCCGTGTCGGCAGTTCGATTCTGTCTCCGGGCACCAATAAAATCAGCCACTTACGGCCACCCCCATTTTAATCCCTATGTCACTCGGTACACTTTCGGAACACCTGTACCGGAATGCGCCGTGGCGACCATCACAAGAACACCGTCGAAGACGTGGAAGGCCGTGGTGCGCAAGCACGGCTGGCCGACGACCATCAAGACCTTCCGCACCCGCCGGGACGCGGCCGACTGGTCGCGCCGCACCGAGGACAAAATGGTGCGCGGCGTGTACATCAGAAGTGGACCAAAATGAGAGACTGAAAGTCTTTGGTGCAGAGACCATCGCTTTCAACTAAGCGACAAGTTCCGGGGGCATGAACGGAGGCACAAAGCGTATTGAATCGCACCAGGCTTGTCGGAGGTCTACCCACAAACCGTACGCTCTTACAGAAACTGCTCGAACTCCCGGAGCTTGGTAACCGCCTGTGGAAGCTGTTGCTTCTGAAGAGACGCGAGAAATTCTTCCGTGGTGAACGGAGGATTCTTAAGAGCAAGACGCTGCTGGCGCAGTGCCTCACAGCAAACCGCCGGCGCCATATCGACCTGGTAGTAGATGAAGTCATCGGGGTGGAGAACGTCGATGCAGTATGGCGCGAGCATCTCCTGGGGAAAGTCCTTCTGGTTGAAGGTCACTATGGCGTCTGCGTTGCATCGAATAGCGGCGGCAAGCACGTGTCGGTCATCGGGATCCGGTAGGGTGAGTGTTTCTATCAATGGTTCGTAGCCGGTTACCAGTGCGTCCCGAACATGGTCGTCCATCAGCCCCCGCACCCGCTCTAGTGGATCCCGGGAGTATTTTCCTGCACGAAGCAGCGCGTTGATCCACTCCTCATGAATCTGGTCCGTCCAGTGGGCCTTGAAGAGGTCCGTTACCGCCAATCGTAGCAGTGCATCTCTCAGCGGCGCCGGATAAAGGACGCAGGCATCATAGACAACGGTAAATTTTGACACTTGGAATCAATAACCCATGCCTTCCTGCTGGGAGAGCGCGGTAAGCTCGTCCAGCGTAGCGACCCTCTGTTCGTCCACGCGCTCCTTGTAAGCAAGGACATCAGCAAGGCGAACTCGCCGGTGCGACCCGACCTTTCGGTGCGGTATATCTCCCTTCTCGAGAAGACCTACCAGAAACGGTCTACTGACGTTCAGGATCGAAGCGGCCTCCTGCGTGCTTAACTCCTGATGCCGCGGAACGACACTAATGGCATTACCCTGGGACATCTCCGCGAGCACCGTCAGCAACAGCTGCAGCACATGACCGGGCAGCACCAGCTCATCCGACTCACCATTGCTGCCTCGCAGCATCATGCGCACACGGTCGGCATCTGCATACTTGGCAAGCGTACGACTGGATACCTTTGCCTCCTCCATTTCGTCGGCAGTTGGCAGGTGAACGACATTGTGGGCAGTCATTTGGGAAACTCCTTCGGGAAATCAACCCGGCCTCAACGAAACGTCGGGCATGTCCAGAAGCATAATCGAAATAAACGAAACGTCAATCGTAGCAGGCGAAGCATCGCATTACATTCCCAAATTGGGTATGATCGCTCCCGTTATGGGAATTGACGTGACAAGCACCAACCTCGAGACGACGCCCTCCAGCGTCGCTGATGTACTTTTCACGCCCGTGCAGCAGCGCCTTCTTGCATTGCTCTACGGTCAACCACAGCGCAAATTCCAGAGTAACGAGATAATCCGCCTGGTGAATTCAGGTACCGGCGCGGTGCACCGGGCACTTGGCCGCATGGCAGCCGCCGAGCTGGTAACAGTCGAATCAATGGGCAATCAAAAGCACTACCAGGCCAACACCGCTTCGCCGGTGTTCGAGGAACTGAGTAGCCTTGTGCGCAAAACAGTGGGGCTGAAAATGCCGCTGCAGTCAGCGCTGAAGCCAGTGGAAAACCGCATTGCGGCAGCCTTTGTTTACGGATCGGTCGCCAAGGGCAGAGAACGCGCAAACAGCGATGTTGACCTGCTGGTTGTCGCCGATGACGTCGATTACGCTGCACTATACGATGTGTTGCCGAATGCCGAGGCAGCCCTGGGGCGCCCGGTGAACCCTACCGTCATGACGCTTGAAGAATGGCAGCGCAAGCTGGCAACGCCGGACAGCTTCGCGGCGCGCATCGCCAAGCAACCCAGACTCTTCATCATTGGTGATGACAATGCCCTCGGCTGAGCTTGAGAACCTTGTGCGTATCGGGCGGCTCAAGCTTGAGCCACCGTCAGAGCGCGAACAGCAGGGCCTCCTGGAGTCCGCCGACGCGCGGCTGGCCGATGCAAATCTATCGTCGCTGAGCTATGCCAGCCGATTCGATCTCGCCTACAATGCCAGCCACGCCTTGGCACTATACGCTCTGCGAAGGCTCGGCTATCGCTGTGATCAGCGCTACCTCGCCTTTCAGACCCTGCCGCACACCGCTGGCATGCCACCGGCAGTCTGGCGCGTGCTGGCGAAGGCACACGAGCGCCACAATCTGGCCGAGTACGAGGGGCATCTCGAGCAAGACGACCAGCTGTTGACCGATCTCATCGGTGCCGCCAGAAGGCTGCGCGAGGCAATCGATGGGCTGGCCGCATAAGGCACCGTCCAGTGAATCCCCGGTATACTCACGGAACACTGCCGAATTTGTGACATATTACCGAAACTAACGTAACCTGTTGTTTTTACTTGATATAGCCTAACTGTACCGCAACAAGCCTAATGAAGAAAAATCAGTAAGTTATTGATTTTAAAGGAATTGAAAATCCCCGTGTCGGCAGTTCGATTCTGTCTCCGGGCGCCAAATTATCAGTAAAATCAGCAAGTTACGCGAAGCGCCGGCCTCGCCATCCATAGCATAGTCATCACATAATTTGGCTCTTAGTCATTCTGAGTTGCGGCAATTTTCGATCCGCGCAGCGGTGGGAGCATTGTTCGGCAACAACGGCTGATTATGCATTATTCGTAGTGGCTCCAGAGCCGGAGGATTTTGACCACTCGCTCCTCTTCAAGCACGTGATAGACCAGACGATGCTGAATATTGATGCGGCGTGAATACGCTCCCGCAAGATCGCCAATAAGCTTCTCAAACGGAGGCGGCTTGCAGTACGGATCTTCTGCGATTACGGCGAGCAATTCCCGGGCTTTTGGCTTCAGACCACCGGAAGCCAGTTTCTTTGCGTCCTTCTGAGCTTGCCTGGTGTAAAGCAACTTCCATGTCACCACTCCAGCTCCTCATCGCACTTATCGACGGGGGTCTCCATTCCCTCACGAATAGACTCACGCATACCTGGCACGGAGAGCAAGTAAAGTGTTTCCTGAATAGCAGCCCAGTCTTCTTCAGCCACCAGCACGGCTTTATTCCGCTTGCCCATGATGACAATCGGCTGGTGCGACTCGGCGGTTTCATCGATCAATCGATAAAGATTGCTGCGCGCCTCAGTGGCAGTAATTCCGGTCATGACGCTCCTCTTGCGTTTTCAACTTCCCACTAATGGTACGCCATCATGTACGTACGTCAAGACGATCGCATTCCATAACGCCCTGGCTAAGCCGCCGGTGCGAAGCGCAGCGTAGTACCTGCCGGTTTGAGCCCCTGGTTATTCGGACAGTTTTTGGATTGCATGCTCAATCGTTTCGGTGACAGTTTCAGCAAGGCTGCGGCGTGAGGAGGACGCAGCGAAGCCGGTCTTTGCATCAACGCGACGACGACAGGTTGCCGATGACTCCGCGCAGCCATGCGATGCCCGGATCCCGGTCGAAGCGCTGGTGCCAGTTGAAGAATAGCTGCACCCGCACCTCGGGCAAGGGCGTGGGAAAGCTCTTGAGCGGCTCGAGGCCGGAAAACTGCCGCGCCACCCTTGCGGGCACGGTACAGGCGAGATCCGTGGAAGCAGCGATGCGAGGCATGTCCAACACCGTATGGACCCGCACCGGACACTCGCGCGCCAGCCCCCGGGCCCGCAGCTGCTGATCGATAAAAAAGCCGCGCTGGTCCTGCCGGTCGAAAATAACGTGGCGCAGGGCAATGAATTGCTCAAGCGTAAGATGATCGCGGACCAGGGGATGGTCACGGCGAACCATCGTCACCAGCGTGTCATCGGCTATGAGGGAGTTCATGATGCCCTCGCCAACCAACGGCTCCGGCGTCAGCACACAGTCGAGGGTACCATCGCTCAGGGCCTCGACCAGACCGGGCGTGTGCTGGGAGCGCACATCGAAGCCGATAGCTGACTCGCGCGCCGCGAGGAACTGCAGCAGGGCCGGCAGGATCACGATTTCACCGTAATCCCCGAGCACGACATGGAAGCGGCGGTCGGTGGCATCGACCTCGAAGCCCTCCCGCTCCGACACCATGAGCGTAACAAGGTCAAGGATACGCCGGACCTGAGGCGCATACTCCCGTGCCCGCGGCGTAGCACGAACCCCACGGTGCGTGCGAAGGAAGAGTTCGTCCCGCAGCAAGTGGCGGAGACGGGCCACGGCATCACTCACCGCCGGCTGACTCATGCCGATACGTGCGGCGGCGCGGGTGAGGTTGCCCTCCTGCATGACGGCATCGAAGACCGTAAGCAGATTGAGGTCGATACTGCGCAGGTTCAGGGGCGGCCGGCTCATGGATATACAGTCTACCGATATCAAAGTTAAAAGATATCAATTGGACACAGGCTCTGCTGGCCCAAAGGATGCCCGCGACCGGATGCGCGCATGCCGGTTACGCGCACCGACGATGAAGAACAGGAGCTCACTGATGGCGACAGAAAAGCCGGGGCGGCCGATCTACAGGCAGGGCGCAAAGGAAAACAGCCTGCGCCGGCGGGCCCGGCGCGCGACCGCCTCGGGCCGCCTGCTCTTGCCGGGGCTCTTTGCGACATTTATTGTCGCTGCCGGGGCTTCGTTCCTCGCCGACCATTACCAGGCGCCGGTAATGCTCTTCGCCCTGCTCCTCGGTATGGCCCTGGGCTTTCTCCACGAGGAGGGCAGGGCCGTCCCCGGCATCGACTTCACCGCCACGGTGGTACTTCGCCTCGGCGTCGCCCTGCTCGGCTTGCGCATCACCCTGGACGAAGTCACGGCCCTCGGCGCGGGCCCGGTTCTCCTGGTCATCGCGGCAGTGGTTCTCACCCTGCTCTTCGGCATCCTCTGCAGCACCCTGCTTGGCCGGGGCCGACACTTCGGTCTCCTTAGCGGCGGCAGCGTCGGCATCTGCGGGGCGTCGGCGGCGTTGGCCCTGGCCGCGGTACTGCCTCGGAACGACCGCAGCGAGCGGGACACAATCTTCGCAGTGATTTCGGTGACCGCGCTGAGTACGCTGGCGATGATCGCCTATCCGCTGGTCGCCAACCGGCTCGGTCTCAGCGATAGCGAGGCCGGGCTGTTCCTGGGCGGCACGATTCACGATGTTGCGCAGGTGGTCGGCGCAGCTTACTCGATGTCCCCGGCAACCGGAGACGCCGCCACGGTCGTGAAAGTGCTGCGCGTCGCCATGCTCGTTCCGACGATCTTTGTCCTCTCCGTTATCTATCGGCGCGGCAGGTCGTCGTCGGCCTCCTCTTCATCCGCCATACCCCTGCCTTTGTTCATTGTGGCCTTCGCCGTGCTGGTTGCAGTCAACAGCATGGGAGTCGTGCCTTCGCCGCTCCGTGACCACCTGGTCGCGACGTCCCAGTGGTGCCTGGTCGCCGCCATCGCCGCGCTGGGTATGAAAACCTCCCTCCGCGAACTCGCCACCGTGGGCTGGCGACCGCTTTCGATCGTTATCGCCGAGACCGCGTTCCTCGCGGTCGTGGTACTCGTTGGCATCCGCTGGCTGGCGGCGGGCGGCCCGGAGTGGCTGCTGCCGGTTTGATATAAATTAGACTGATAATAGCTAGTAATGATATCGATTGGACGCCAGTCCGAGCGGCAACCATCCTCGCAACAGCCAACAATAACCATTTAAAGGCGCGATCATGACTGGCAGCAAATCCGGGGCCGCCCCGGACATCCTGTGCTTTTCCGCGTTGTTATGCCCCGTGGATGACCGTTCGCTGATGCTCGAAGGCGGCAGTGGCATCGCCATACGTCTGGTGCAGCGCGAGGGCCGCGTCGTCGGCGGCCCCCTCGACGGCTCGCTGATGACCGAGTGGGGGCTGCATGAGATCGCACCGGGCTATGGCGAAGGGCAGGGCTTTCTCGCTTTTGCCCACAGTTCGGGCGGCAAGGCCTACTTTCGCTTCAACTGGACCGGTCGTGGGGTCGTGAGGGCAGACGGAGAACTCCAGCCCGTCATGTTCGGCGCCTGGTCGGTGCACAGCGGCAGCGGATGCCTGGCTGCCATCGCCGGCGCCGGCACCGTGGCGATAGGCATCCCCTCCGAGCAGGAGCGGGACTGGCAGTTCACCGGTGCCCTCAGCCTGTGAAGACCTTACCCGGCCGTCGCGGGGCTTCGCCATGAACCAGAGCCGCGCACCGGTCGCAGACGCCACGCGCTCCCCGCTCTACGGCTGGTATGTCGTCGGCATTCTGACCGTCGCCTACGTCTTTTCCTACATGGACCGCTCCATCCTGACCCTGCTTGTCGAGCCTATACGCACAGACCTGGACATCAGCGACACGCAGCTCAGCCTGCTTCACGGTTTCGCCTTTGCCATGTTCTACGCCACCCTGGGTATCCCGATCGGACGCCTCGCCGACCGCAGCAGCCGCGTGCGCCTCATCGTCGCCGGTGTCGGCATCTGGAGTGTGTTCACAGCAGCCTGCGGACTGGCCCGCAATTTCCTCGAGCTCTTTGTCATGCGCATGCTGGTCGGCGTTGGGGAGTCAGTACTCAACCCCTGCGCCTACTCCATCATCACAGACACAGCCGAACGCAGGCACCTTTCCCGCGCCCTCAGCATCTACACCATGGGCATCTATATCGGCGGCGGCGCCGCACTGATACTCGGTGGCCTCGTCGTCAGGGCAGTACTGGAGGAGCCTACGATCACCCTGCCCCTGCTGGGCGAGGTGCGGGCCTGGAAAACGATCTTCTTCTACGTCGGGCTGCCGGGGCTGCTGCTGATGGCTGTGATCCGGCGCACGGTACGCGAGCCGATGCGTCGGGACCGCCTGCGCACGGCAGTGGCCGGGAAGAGCCTGCCGCTGTCCGACGTGTTCGCCTTCCTCCGCCTGAACCGCGAGGTGCTTGTCTGCCACTTTCTCGGCTTCAGCCTGATCCAGCTCATGGGTAACGCCGTGGGCCTGTGGATACCAACCTTCTTCCAGCGCAGCCACGGCTGGCTGGTTGCAGACGCGGGCATCGCCTTCGGCGTCGTGCTGATCATTTTCGGACCGATCGGCGCACTCCTCGGCGGTGCCCTTGCAGACCGCTACGATCGCCGCCACGGCCAGGGCGGCCCTTTCGTCGTCGGCGCCCTCCTCGCGGCCCTGGCGGCGGTGCCGGCAACGGCGAGCACCCTCGTCGGCGGCCCCTGGCTGGCGCTGGCCCTTCTCGCGCTGCTCGTGCTGTGCTTTTCCGGGCCCATCGCCCTCGGTGTTTCAGCTCTGCAACAGGTAACACCCAACGAGATGCGGGGTCAGCTATCCGCCGTCTACCTGTTGATCGTCAACTTCCTCGGCATCGGCTTCGGACCGACCCTGGTCGCACTGATCACGGACTATGGCTTCGGTGATGACAGCGCCCTCGGTTACTCGCTGGCCGTCGTGGGCGGCGGCGCGTCCATCGCTGCGGCGCTGCTGCTCTTCGCCGGCCGCGGCGCCTTCGCGCGAAGTCTCGAGCGCGCCAGCGTCTGGTCCCGATCGGGCACCGCCGGGGCAGACGAGCTCACCCCGGCAACCTGACACAACCCGACACAACCAAAGGAGGACGTTCATGACCATCCCCCCTCACTGGACCATCCGCCGCCTCGCCGGCGTGATCGGTGCGGAGGTTATCGGACCTGATATCCGCAACCCCACGGCGGAGACCGTCGCCGCGATCCGCCAATTGCTCCTTGAGCACCTGGTGATCTTCCTGCCCGGGCAGGCCCCCAGCCCCGAGGAGCATGTCGCCTTTGCCCGCCACTTCGGGCAGCTGGAAGGCCACCCGAACCTCGGCGGTGGTGAGGGCCTGCCGCCGGAGATCTTCCAGCTCGCGGCAAGCGAGGGCGGCATCGCCGATGAATGGCACACGGACATCACCTTCGATGCATCGCCGCCCCTGATGTCCGTACTGCACCTGGTGCAATGCCCCGAGTACGGCGGCGACACCATGTGGAGCAGTCTCTACGCCGCCTATGAGGCGCTATCGCCCCCCCTGCAGGAACTCTGCGAGGGGCTCACTGCGCTCCATGACGCCCTGCCCCACAACCGCCCGGACCGGATGACCATCCATCCCGTCGTGCGCGTGCATCCGGAAACCGGGCGCAAGGCGCTGTACGTGAACAGCCACTTTACCCGGCGCATCGTTGAGCTGAGTGCCGGCGAGAGCGATCTGCTCCTGGGCTACCTGACCCGCTGGATCGCCAGTGAGCGGTTCACTGTGCGCTACCAATGGCGCCCCGGCAGTATCGGTATCTGGGACAACCGCTGCACCGCGCACTACGTGCTCAATGACTTTGTCGGCGAGCGCATCATCCAGCGGGCCACCGTCACGGGCGATCGAGTCGAGGGCGCATCGCCACCGCGCTGGCAGCCCGCCGTGGGCGATGAGCGTCTGTCCGCCGCAAACCGCCATGACCAGCAGCTCTTCAACTATCTCCGGGCCGAAGGCCGGATCGGCGCGGAGGTGCGTGGGTACGGCGACCTCTTGCCAACAGAAGAGCGCGATGCCCAGCAAACACCGTAAGCAAGCAGCTAAGTCCAATAACAAGCCCGAGTGGAGATGATTATGCCCCCGACCTTCAAGCGCCTCACCCTACCCGCCGTCCTCGCGGCCGTCGTCAGCCCGGCGTTCGCCCAGCCGCTCCTCGAGGAGGTCATTGTCACGGCCACAAAACGGGAGGAAGGCCTGCAGGATGTACCTATCGCCATCAGCGTGATGAGCGGAGAGGCGATGACCGAGCTCGGTATCGCCAATCTGACAGACCTGACCGTTTTCATGCCCAACATACATGTCAACGAAGCAGGTACCGGCACACAGCTGTTCATCCGGGGCGTCGGCTCCGGCGTCAACTACGGCTTCGAGCAGTCCGTCGGCACCTTCATTGACGGCGTCTACTACGGCCGTGGTCGCTCGGCCCGGGGACAGTTCCTGGACGTCGCCCGGGTGGAGGTACTGAAAGGGCCCCAGTCGACGCTCTTCGGCAAGAACACCATCGCCGGGGCGATCAATATCACCACCAACCGGCCCGGCGATGAGCTGGAATCCTATGTGGACGTCGGCTATCGCACCGAATTCGACGGCTACATGATCGAAGGCATGGTGAACGTGCCGGTCTCGGATACGGTCAAGGCCCGGTTCTCCGGCCGCTACTACGAGGACGACGGCTACGTCGAAAACCTCGCCGCGGGTGGCGAGGACGGTCCCCGCCGTGAAGATATGACACTCCGGGCCGTGATCGACTGGACACCGACGGAAGATCTCACCCTCAGCTTCAAGGCCGAGCACAACAAGAACGATGTCTACGGTCGCCAGCAGGTGATCTCCAGGGCCTCACCGGCGGCAACAGGTCTCTACCGGGCCTTCGGCGATCCCGGCTTTACGGCCGGCCTGGACTGGCAGCAGTACGACCAGAACATCTCCCCGGACGTTATCGAACATTCCGGGCGCCCCTATCGCTCCGGCGTCTTTGACGAGACCGAGACAGACCTTCTTCAGCTGACCGCAGACTGGCGCCTCGGCGAACACACGCTGCGTTCGATCACCGCGTGGCTGGACTACGAGTTCACCAACGAGCTCGACGTGGATTACAGCCCCCTGCGCTTCCTCGGCCGGGGCCGGACCGAAGCCTACGAGCAGTTCACCCAGGAGTTCATACTGTCCTCTCCGACCGGTGGCTTCCTCGAGTACCTTGCCGGTGTGTTCTATCAGTCGGAGGAGCTCGACAACAACCGGCACACCTTCGCCATCTTCAGTGCTCTACCGCCTGTGGAAGGTGCCATTCTGGGTAATATCGCCGGCGCACTCGGTGTACCCTCGCTACCGCCCACCACGCTTGACGGCGACGCCACGTCTGAGTTCAGCCAGGAGGCGGAGACCCTGTCCGTGTTTACGGAGCTGACCTTCAACCTGAGCGACAGCCTGCGCCTGACCGCCGGGCTGCGCTACTCCCAGGATGAAAAGTCCATGGACAAGAGCGGGGACATCATCAACCTCTCCGGGGTCCTGCCGGACCCGGTTTTCAAGCAGGTCTGGTCACCGGCGGTCCTTGCCCTTGCGGACGTGCACGCCTTCAGCCGTACCCGCTCGGAAAGCCATGTCATCGGCAACATCAACCTCCAGTATGACGTTAATGCGGACACCATGGCCTACGTCAACATCGCAAACGGCTACAAGGCCGGCGGCTTTGATGAAGACAACGCCCTCGGGCGCGAGGATGTGGCGGAGTTCGAGGACGAGTCCGTCACCAGCATCGAGATCGGTGCGAAGATGACCCTCGGCGGAGGTGCGGGCCGCTTCAATGTTGCCTACTTCAACAACGTCTACGAGGATATTCAGGTATCGACCTTCGACGGCAACTGCTGCTTTGTCGTCGGCAATGCCGCCGAGGCGGAAGTGCAGGGCATTGAAGCGGATCTCACCTACGCCCTGACCGAAGGACTCACCGTAAACCTTGCTGCCGCCTGGCTCGATGCGGTGTACTCGGAATTTGCCGATGCGGCCTGCAACGAAGCCCAGATCATCGACTGGATTGGCGCCGGCAACGCCCGTGCCACCTGCGTGCAGGATCTGGGCGGCGAAAACCTGCAGTTCGCCCCGGAATACACCTTCAACATCGGCTTTCGCTACGACCGCCCCATCGGCGCGGGGCTGCGCCTGGCCATCGGCGCCGACTACCTCTGGTCTGACGATGTGGTTGTCGGCAACGATCTGGACCCCGAGCTCATCCAGGACGCTGTCGGCAAGGTGAACGCCAACATTTCCCTCGGCGCCAGTGACGACCGCTGGGAACTGTCTCTCATCGGCAGGAACCTGACCGACGAGAAAACCTTCCCCTGGGGCAACGATGTGCCGCTGGCGGGCCTCGGTTTCTCTGGCAGCTACTTCAAATTCATTGATCCGCCGGCCCACGCGGAGCTGCGGCTTCGGGTCAACTTCTAGCCCGACGGCGCGATGGGGGGGGTCTGAGCGGCCACAGCCCAGGCAGGAAAAACAAGGAGACGACTATGTATCCAGCGTTCCAGTTTGAGGGAGCGGTGCTGTGGATCACCGGAGCATCTTCCGGTATCGGTGCCGAGGCAGCGCGACAGTTCGCCCGCAGGGGCGCAAGGCTAGTGCTGTCCGCCCGCTCCCGGGAGGGCCTGCAGGCGGTTTGTGATCAGCTCCCCGGGGGCAGCGAACGTCACCTGGTGCTGCCCCTGGATATCGGTAACTACGAGGACTTCTCGACGCCGGTCGATGCGGTCATCGGCCGCTTCGGCCGCCTCGACCTGCTCTTCAACAATGCCGGGATTACCCAGCGCAGCTTGTGCATCGATACACCCATGGCGGTGTACCGGCAGCTGATGGACGTGAATGTGCTCGGGCAGATTGCCCTGACCAAGGCAGTGCTGCCCGTCATGCAGGCGCAGGGCCACGGGCATATTGCCGCTACGGCGAGTGTCGCCGGCAAGGTGGGAGCCCCCCTCCGGACCGGTTACTGCGCAACCAAGCATGCGTTGATGGGATTCTTCGATGCGCTGCGGACAGAGCTGGACCGCTTTTCCATCCGCGTCACTACCGTGGTACCCGGCTTTATCCGCACCGATATTGCTCAACGAGTCGCCACAGCCGATGGCGAGGCTTTCAAGGGTGACAACAGCCAGATAGAGAACGGCATGCCGGTGGAAGACTGTGTCCGGGTGATCGTGGAGGGCTTTGAGCATGGCCTGCCGGAGATTCCTGTGGGCACCGGGCCCGAGATGGCGTACGTGGCGCTACGCCATAGCGATCCCGAGGCGCTGTTCAAAGCAGCCGCGGCAATGTAGTGCTGCATGTCGATGACCCGAATCATGGGGCACCTGTCACCAACCGGCAGCGGTCGCACTGCCCGCGAGGTTGCATTCCGGCCTTCAGGGGAGCGGGAAGAAGCGCGGAAGCGCTGCGCATTTGAAGAGGCAGCCTGAGAACTCCTTGGCAATTTGAAAAGCAACCATGATTAAACATGGACAACATGTAGACAAAAGCAGTCACGCCGTGTCGCGGGACGCTGCCTGAGGTACTCAGGGTGCCACGGTAGCGGAGAGCAACGGCATGGACCAAAGGACTCGATGGGATCCTTATTCGCTTTGGATGGCGGCAGGAGAAGTAGAGAAAGACCGGATGGTGGCGCGGGCGCTGCAACACGCCCTGGCCAAGGGCTACCTGGAGCTGCCAACGGTAGTTGAGTGGCTCGAGGGCGAGCAGTACCGGCTCATCGGCACCACGGTCTACTTCGACCTGATGGAGCGACTGGGCGCAGAGGGCGTCGTCGACAAAGCCTCGCCGGACTCAAAAATTTCCCTCGGGGTGGCCCACTGGCTGGAGCAAACACCGAAAAGCGCACTGCCCGCGGTGCAGAAGCTTCTTCACATCGAGAGCGGCCAGCCGGAGCACCGGGACAATGCCGCGCTGTCGGAAGTTATCAGAACCCTGTTCCCCGCGGCCTGACTCGCTTTAAGCTACGGCTGAGCGTTGCGGGTGAACGCTGCTGCGGAGTGTCCGCGGCACCCGCAGCTCTGCCGAGGATGCCCTGAGCCCATGGCCCTGAAGTCAACTGTTGTCCGCCTGAAACTCCAGCTGGCGGACCTCGACCGCCAGCTTTACCAGGACTTTCCCCTGACCCTGGCCAGGCACCCCTCGGAGACCGCCGCCCGCATGATGCTCCGCGTGCTGGCTTTTGCCTTCCACGCGGACGAACAGCTGGCCTTTGGCCGGGGCATCAGCACTGACGAGGACCCGGACCTGTGGCTGAAGAAGCTCGATGGCATCATCGACAGCTGGATCGAATTGGGTACGCCCGAACCGGACCGGCTGAAGCGCGCCTGCGGCCGCGCCGGGCGGGTTGTGCTCTATGCCTACGGTGACCGCGCCGTGCCGGTCTGGTGGAACAAGCACGAAGCTGTTCTCAGTCGCCTCGGGCGACTCACCGTGCTGCAGGTGGCGGACGCGGCCCTGCAGGCGCTCGCCGGCGCCTTTCAGCCCGGCATGACGCTGCAGTGCACGATCAGCGAGGGCGAGGCGCTGCTGTCCTGGGAGGGCGGCTCGGTGACGGTCGCACCCGGGCTGCTCAAAGACCCGGAGAAGTAGCCGCTACCCTGCGCTCAAAAACGCCGGGGGCCGCAGGGTCCGGAAGGACAAAAGCAGCGACACCCGAAACCCCCGGCTACTGCGCCGACGCGTTACTCGAAGCTGTACTTGAACGTCAGGCCATAGGTTCTGGGCTGGTTGGGGTAGGCACTGAAGCTGCCCGCCTGCGCCACCGACGGGAACGCGGAGAGCAAGTATTCGTCCTCGTTCAGGTTCCGGCCCCAAAGGTTAAGCTCCATCCCGTTGGCGAAGGTCAAGCCGGCGCTGGCGTTGAACATGTTGACTTCGCGGGATGCGAGCGACGATGGGATCTGGTCGACAACCTGCACTTCGTCCTCGTAGACATGCTCAAGCCGCACATAGGCCCTGGCACTGCCCAGAGCGAAGCTGTAGGTTGCATTGGTGTTCGCGGCGAACTCCGGGATGCCCGCGGGCTGCTCTCCCGACAGGTCCGCAGGGGCACCGCCGAGCCCGACTCCCCCGGGGAAATCATCGTAAATCGGATCCAGCCAGGTGGCCGCAAAAGCTATGCTCAGCCCGTCGAGAGGCGCCCAGTTCAGGTCGACCTCAAGACCGTCCGTCGACTGCTTGCCGGCGTTGGTCAAGTTGAAGCCCGTGCCGGTAAAGGCGTTGGTCTGGAACCCCTCAATCTCCTGATTAAAGAGCGCGACGTTCACGGCAAAGCTGGACCACTCGCCTTTCAAGCCAAGCTCATAAACCGTCGCTTCTTCAGGGCCCGCAAAGCGGGTGCCCGCGGTGAGGTTCGGAACAAGCAGGCCCGCGGCGCCGAGGGCGGGGATATCCTGAGCAAAAGGCCTTGAATCGCGCGACAGGTTCCAGGATGACGCCTTGAAACCCGTGCTGACGCCGCCATAGACGCTCATGTACTCGCTCACCTCATAGCTCAGGCGGGCCGTGTAGGTCATCTCATCGTCGTTCGTCTCGCCATTCTCGACCGCATTGGGGTAATTGAGGAATGGCGGCAGGAATTGCAACGGGGTAAGGGCGGCCAGGGCCGGGCTGATCTGGGCCAGCGGCAGCGCGGAGAACACATCAGTGGACTCCAGCCTGGCCGATGCCTCCTTGTCGGATTGCGTGTAGTTAAGGCCAAGGGTAAGGGTCAGCGCATCGCTGAGATCGTAGTCCGCCTGCGCAAAAAGCGACAGCGTCTCGTCATCGAGCCCGTAGACCTCGGACGGAAAGCCCTGGTTAGTGGCCTGGAACGTCCCGGCAGGGAAACCCAGCAGGCCTTCCAGCTGCCCGAGGACGCCGGGGGCCCCCAGCGCCGCCGTCAGAAACTCCGAGTAAGCGCGGAACTGGTCACCGTAACCGAAGCGCCCGTCAATCTCGACCTCCTCGGCGAAGTAAAAAGCCCCCACCATCCACTGCAGCGGCCCTTCTGACAGCGAGGTCAGACGAAGCTCCTGGGTAAAGGTTTCAATCTGGGTGTCACTCAGGTTGCCGCCCTCCGGCGTCACCAGGCGCGCACTGGTGTAATCGATGTCGCCAAACTGGAACTGATCCAGGGTCCGATAGCTGGTGATCGACGTCAGGAGGACGTTTTCAAACAGGTAATCAAGCTGCAGTGACGTACCCCGGGTGTCGATTTCATTGCCCGGCGCGAAGTCCAGATAGTTTTCGTAAGCGAAGGGATCGTTACTTACCAGATCACCACCCAGCGCCCGAACGATGGCGCCCGTAGGGCCGTCGACAAGGTTGGCGACACCGCAGCAGATCTCGTCGATGCTTTCAGCGTCGACGATCCAGCGCATTTCAAGGCGATCCCCGGGGGCCCACAGGAGCTGCCCGCGAAAGTTCCACCGATCGAGCTCATTGCTCTCGTTGCCAAGGCCGATGTTCTCGAAGTAACCGTCGCGCTCGTTCCTGCTGCCGAAGAGGCTGAAGGCGAGGTTGTCACTGATCGGGCCGGTGACATCGCCGCGCACGATTGTCTGGTTGTAGTTACCGACCGTTGCACCGATAGACCCGCTGAAAGCCGTAAGATCAGGCTTGGCGGTGACCACATTGATGACGCCAGCAGAAGCATTCTTGCCGAAGAGCGTGCTCTGCGGGCCCCGGAGTACTTCCACGCGCTCCAGCTTAGGCAAATCGGCAAGCGCGCTGCCCACACGGGAACGGTAGACACCATCGATGAAGACACCCACCGATGGCTCGATGCCCGCGTTGTTAGCGCCGTTACCAAAGCCGCGGATAATGAAATTGGTCTGCGCACTGCCCTGGAGCTGTGTCACCCGGAGGCTCGGCACGAGAGTCTGGAGGTCCTTGATATCCAGCACCTGTGCCTGCTCGATAGTCTCGGCCCCCACTACCGACACAGCAACGGGGATTTCCTGCAGGGTCTGTTCCCGCTTGGCGGCGGTGACTACAACCTCCTCGAGCCGGGTGGCCTGCTGAGCCAGGGCACCTTGCACTGGCAGGGATGCAAGAAGGGCGAGGCCGAGGGGCCAGTGACGGAAAGGGGGTTTTTGCTGTGGAGACATAATGGGTATCCTTATTGTAATTAGTGATTCCACTATCCGACTCCCGTTATACGTGAGTCAGCGTGAATCTTCAGCACTGCAGCTTCCGGGAAAGCTCGACTGAACCGGTATTTTGTCTCAAGGTGCGCGTAACGCATAGCCCGCCCGCTTCCAACCGGTACCCCCGCACGCCGGCCAGGGCTCAGAAGGTGGAACGAACCGTCACCGAGAGCTGCAGTTTATCGACGTCGCGTCCGCCCGTGCGCAGGGGCGCAGCGAGATCAATATGGATCATACCGCTGGTCGGCAGACGCGTGGGCATCAGGCGCAGCCCGATCCCGGCGTTTGCGAGCCAGCCGTTCTCGTTGTCGTTCGGGTCGTCGGGAAACCAGGCACGGCCCGCGTCGAGGAAAAACGCCGCCCCCCAGCGAAACAATCGCAAGGGCTCGCCCGAGGCATACCAGCGCTCCTCGGCGCGCAGCCGAAGGCGTCGATCCCCCTGCTGAAAGCGCTGCGGGTAGCCGCGAAGGCCGAGGTCGCCGCCGAGCTGCAGCTGGATGTCGTCCGTCAGGCCTTCGGTCCAGGTGGCGTCCAGGGCGGCGTAGAAGCGCCAGCTGTCTGTCTGCAGGTAGTGGAGCTCCGTGCCGATCGTGGCGAACAGATTTTCCGCTTCGCCGTCCGAGGTGGTCACGGCGCCATTCACCGACAGCGCACCGGAGAGAATGAGCGATTCCCGTGGCCGGATGGCGTCGCGCCAGCTGCCTTCGAAGATGACGCGGCCGTCATCGGCGCCCAGTCCGTCCGGCGAGAAGCCGATGCGGCCGGCCAGGCGGCGCCCCAGGTGCACGTCCTGCGGGCGGCCGATGAGCGCCAGGTTGGCGATGGGTACAAAGTCGTCCTCGATGGTCTCGAAGCCGACGAAGGGATAGGCAGCGCTACGGTCTTCAGGCAGCTCCGGCGGCTGCAGCGGCCCGGGGGCCCGGTCGAAGGCGTAGTCCCACCAGGCAACGCCCGCGTTCCAGCGCCGCACGTGGCCGTTCTCCCGGCCCGTGGACTCGGCGAACTGCAGCTCGCCGCTGTGGAACTGCTGCTGGAACTCCACGACCCGGTCGCCGGCGTCGAAGAGCGGCTGGATCCGTTCATCCACCGTCAGCCGCAGCCCGACGCTCGAGCGCTCGTCGAGGGAACGGAAGGGGTGGCGCAGGTGCATGTCCAGGCGGTGGCCGTCGTCGTTGTCGGCGGCACTCAGGTTCAGCCGCCAGGGCGTCCCGGCCACTGCCGGGTCGAAGAAATAGGCGCCGTAGCCGCTGCGGTCGACGTCTTCCGTAAAGAACACGCCGAGCGTCTCGCCGCGGCCCAGGAGGTTTTCGTCCTCGACCCCGAGCGACCAGCTCGACTCCCCACCGCTGCGGTCGAAGGAGACGGTGGGCAGGATGGTCCACACATCCCGCGTCACGACCGCCAGGTCGACCGCCTCACCGCAGCGGCGCACGGGCACGACCCGCGCGTCGTAGAGCCAGTCCACGGAACGCAGTACCCGCTCGGCCTCGACCAGCTCCAGGGGAACGAAGTCCTCGCCCTCCAGCAGGAAGGGCAGCTGCTCGCGGATCGTCTGGTCTCGGGTGAGCACGTGCAGCCCGTTGGCCGCGCGGAACAGTGCGTTGTCCTGCTTCGGGTCGGACAGGTCAAAGACCTGCTCGCGCTGCGTGATGAGCCGGCCGACGACCCCGCCCTCGGCCAGCTCACCGCCGATACCGGCGGGGATGGCCTCAAGCTGCCCCGCCGCGGCCTCCTCAGCCCAGGGCAGCACCTCACAGGCCTCTTCTGACCAAGCCGGCATCGCGAGCAGGCAACACAGCAGGGCAGGAAGGCGGCACGGGAAACCGAGGGGAAGGGAGCGCTCAGGCATTGTTCACCGCGACAGCATCGCTCTCCCGCAGCCACGCGGAGACCCGGGCCAGCCCGGCGTCGAGATCGTCTGTGGCACAGGCGTAGCCGACGCGAAGGTAGCCCTCCATGCCCATGGCAGACCCCGGTGTGAACAGCACGCCGGTCTCGCTAAGCAGTCGCTCGCAGAGCTCCCGGCTCGACAGGCCCGTGTCGATGGCCACGAGCGCCGTGGTGCCGGCCCGCGGGGTAATCATGCTGGCCCGCGGCTCGGCATCTACCCAGGCCTCAAGCCGCGCCAGGTTGCGGCGGACGATTTCCCGGGAGCGGGCAAGGATGCGGTCCGCATGCCGGAGCGCGAGCGTGGCGAAGTAGTCATCGACCATGCTGACACTGATGGTGTTGTAATCGCGGTGGACCTCCACCGCTTTCAGCACGTCGTCCGGCCCGACGATCCAGCCAAGGCGAAGCCCGGCCAGGGAAAAGGCCTTGGAGGTGGAGCCGGTACTGATCCCGCGCTCGTAGAGGTCCGCGATCGAGGGCGCACTATCGCCCTGCTCGGCGCCGCGATAGACCTCGTCGCAGAGCAGCCAGGCACCGCGCTCCCGGGCAAGGGCCACCAGGCGCTCGAGGCCGTCACTCTCGATCAGGGCGCCGGTCGGGTTGTTGGGATTGGTGAGGGCGATGAGGCGCGTAGCGGGCCGCAGCGCACGCTCCACCGCCGCGAGATCCGGCAGCCAGCCCTGCTCCGGGCGCAGCGGCAGCTCGGTGACCTCGGCGCCCAGGGCCCGCGGGATGGCGGTGTGCTGCTGGTAGGTCGGCGTGATCGACAGCACGTGGTCGCCGGCACCCACCAGCGCGCTGTAGAGCAGGTGATTGGCGCCGATGGTACCGTGGGTGATCAGCACGTTGTCCGCACTCTGCCGGGCATAGAGCGCCGCCACGGCGCTGCGCAGCGCCTCGCTGCCGGTGATCGCCCCGTAGGTGAGCTTCATCCCGCCGAGGTCGTCAGCCACCGCGGCCCAGCCGCTGCCGGCGATCGCCAGCAGCTCATCGACGGTCAGGCTGTCGACACAGGTCTCGGCGAGGTTGAGCTCGCAGTGGTTTTCCCAGCGGTTCATCCACTGTTCGACGCCGAAGGGCTCGATGTGCATGGCTTATCACTCCGGGATGCGCGGCCGGTCCTCGCGCGGTTCGCGCCGAACGGACGCAGTTAGCATGCCACCGACCCCGGAGGCTGACAATTGCCCCCCGCGCCCGCCAGCGACTACCTGGTGGCCGCTCCGCTTTCCTCGCGCTCCTCGGCCTGCATCCGGGCGAGCGCTGACTCGAGGCGGGCAGCCAGCTGCTCCCTATCCGCAGCGAGCTGCTTTGCCCGGTCTTTCACCGCATCACCGCCCTGCTCCTCGAGCGAGGTAAGCTCCGCGTCGAGCTCCTCGATGGCGAGACGGAGCTTTTCCGCCGAGGCCGCCTCTTCCGCCTTGTCGAAGGCAATGTCCTCGGCCTGGGGCCCCTCTGCCGACGGCTTCGATTGCTGCGCCTGGTCGGGCGGCAGCACCCGCGCCCCGGGCTCAAGCGCCCGCGTATTCATGAAAGTCGGTGAGACGATCTCGATACCCGCCTCGTGGAGCCCGTCCAGCATGCACTCCTGGAGCTTGGAGCGGGCCGAGAGCAGGCTCTGCACATCCTCGAGCAGGCCCGCCGCGCGGTAGGTCACGGAAAAATCCCCGAGCTCGCGCACGTGCACGAAGCAGTCCTTCAGCCCGGAAGCCTCCGCCGCGCTGCGCAGCACCTCGCGCGCCCGGCTGTGCGGCACATCGAAGCCGAGTGACACCTCCGCCGTGATGATCGAACCGGAGGCGCGCACGACCTTCACAGGCTGCGTCACCATGTAGATGTTCGGCACCGTGACCAGGTCGCGGAACTCGGTCTGGATCTCCGTATGCAGGAGGCCCATCTCGGAGATGCGCCCGGTGAGGGACGCGACGGTGATGAAGTCGCCGGGCCGGGCGCTGCCGACGGCCTTGAGCATGATGCCCGCGAGGATATTGCCGATGAAGGTCGCCGAGGACAGCGCGATGGCCGCGCTCAGGAGGATACCGATAAGGCTGAGCAGCTGCCCCTGCACCGTATCGCTCACCGGTAACGCAACCACCAGGGCGAGCAGCCCCGCGAGGGTCAGGGCCAGCATGATGAGCTGGAACTGGAACTGTGCCTCCGGCCGCTCCGCCCAGCGCCGCCGCAGCGTAACGTGGGCACCGAGCAGGGTGGCGAGCACCAGCGCGAGCGTCAACAGCAGCGGCAGAAACGACCGCAGCAGCTCCAGCATCCCGCTCACCGTCGGTACTCGCCGTACGCCGGGCTAGACATTTGAAGTCAGCAGGTTGTACACGGAAAGACCACTCCAGTAAATTGGCGGTCAGTAAGCGAGCCCAGCATGGAACCTGTGCCAGCTGTACTGATGCAGCCGCGGCAAAACGTGCAGTCGTCGCTGCTCAGATGATTCATGGCAGTGCAAAGGCCCGCTCGAGCAATGCCGTTTGGATGAAACGCTCTGCCTTCCCGTTCGTTCTCGGTGCGCATTGTCGTTTGAGAGAGCCGCAGACTACGGCCGACCTTCGTACACTGTGCAGCGAGCCTTTGGCGATGCCGGTGTGATTTAGTGAAATTCACCGTCCAAATATATTCATGGGCTTTACAAGATCGAGGTAATTATTCGTGAACGAGAACATCATAACAGGGTTTTTCACTCTTGCGGGCACTATTGCCGGGGGCCTGTTCGCATACTTGGCTGCACGTGTGGGTCATCGGTGGGACAAAGCGCAGCGCGATATTGCTAGGCTTTGCGACGAGGTAGCTGCATACTATGAGTTGGAACAGCTCTATAAGGAAGAAGTGGCAATATCAAGTCAGGATGCCAAAAGTGCCGCCACGATCATGAGGGAGATGCGAAGTAGGGTCGCGGAGTCTGGCGAGTTCAAACGCCCGTCTATGACATCATATGCGGCCCACAAGTTACGACGTGAATGGGTTTAGCGCGGGAACGTAAAACTAATCGACAATGAGGGGTGAATTAAAGCACTCTGCGTTGTTTTCAGTGCGCTTACCTGGGGTGCCAGCGCCGATTTGGCCTCTGGTCATCAGCCAACTTCAAATACCGGAGTGACCTGCCAAAGGCCAAACCCCTTGACTGCGTAGCGCAACCACTATGAACTGCGTGGCGAGGACTCGGGCAAAAAAGCCTTGGGGGAAACAGAACCGTCCTAGATATCGGCGCCTGACTTCCCCCTAGTTTCTAAACGGCGCAACAGCACAAACCGTAAGAATTAGTAAATATCAACAACCTTGCCCGATTTATCTACGGCTCTCGCTTTTCCTGTCGGGCTTTTTTTTGCTGCCTGCTTCAATGCGTTAGATATGGCATGACTACTCGTTGAACCTACGCTCAAGCCTGACGGCACCCATTGTCCCTGCTTGTTTCTAATCTCAATTTTAATCATGCTGTAGAAATCCTAAAGGTTGTTTGACGATTTTCTATGCTGCCCTACGACCAAAGCATTCGACTCGCTATCGTATCGACACTCTCACACACGGGAGCACTCGTCAACAAACAGCCTTGACCAACGAAGCATGAGCCTGAAGCGGGCAGCGGATTAGGCTGTAGAGATGAGCCCAAGGGGCTGCAATTCGGGGTCATAGGAGTATGATCGTGAGACTCCATACTCTAGAGGCATTTCTGTGTGTGAGCCGCTCCATTCATACTAGGCTTCCACAACGAACCTGTCCCTAATCTGGATAGTGATCTGCGTTCTCGCAGCATGCCCCTCCTTCGGCTCTCGCTTGCACTTCGCCTTGATGTTACGCAGGGCTGTAATGACCCAGTGAATTTCTGCTCAGGTGTTATCTTGTAAAAGGAGACACCGATGAGCATGGAAAGGGACGAAGAGATCAAGCGTTGGACCGCACGCAGGAAGTCAGCGATGGTAATGGAGATCATCCAAGGCACGACGACCGTGGCTGAAGCCAGTCGCCAGTACGATCTGCAGCCCTCTAAGATCCGGGACAAGGGCGAAATTAGGCCTTAAGTGTGGAACTCGGGCGGCCACAGTGTGGCGACTCAGATTAGTTGAGCCATGCTGTGTGCAGGGATTTCAATTGCTGCAGTGCGGAATTGATTCAAGGACTCGGATTGCCGCCTTGCGATGACGAAATAAAGAGATTACGACCATTTTATGTCAATCATCATCGGTCCGACGTTGAACCCGCTGATTCGAGGAGTGATATCTGTTGTATAGGTCCGCCAACTACGGCCCTGCCAATATTGAAAGGTAACCCTATACTTGTTTCCGCCAAGGCGATTAACCGACATATTTCGAACCCCGTCGAAATCACGAGGCGTAACGATTGGTACCTTGGGATGCCTGCTTGATTTCGCGTAAGCTAGCACGCCCATGGCTAGCGCGGCTTTTGAGGCTGGGCTCCCAGTTTGTGTTTCGCGCTTAGCTGAATCCTCAGCCCCACGGACGGAACTCACAAGACTATAGATTCCCGCAAAGAAGAGGAAAGCCACGCATCCGATTAAAATTTCGAGCGAGTCTGCTTCACCCGCCCAACCAACAATTGACTCACCCAAAATCCCGAAATATATACTATCGGTAAAAGCGCCGATCGTAATTACACATAAGAGCAAGGCTATAGCCGAACTCCAGAACCTCCCAAGCTTTCGACTCAAATACTCCTGATTTTCGTCTTCAATAACTAGAACGAGAAGAATGGTAAAAAAATAAACCAGGTTCCTACGAATGCTGACAAATAAATCGCTCTCAAAAACCCAACAAAAAACATATTCGAACCCAACGGCCGCTGAGCCGAATACAATGATGAAAAAGATATTGGATAGGAGAGACATGTGTGCTCTCCGCAACGAAGCCTGCCGTCAGGCTACAAAAGAATGCCATGAGCTGCAATCCAGCACTTAAGGAACGTCTGATTTGAAGGCAAAAACGGACATTGGTGCTTTCGCCAGGCGAGCGGGCAGTCGACAAATCGACTAACGCAGCCACTCGATGGCTGTTTTCAGCGCCGTTTCCAGCGCTTTTTCAGGTTTCACGCGCACCTATCCTGCGGTTGCCAGTAATTGCTGACGCACCATCCAAAGATTCGACAAGGCGAATAGCGTATACAGCCGCGCCGTGTTCTTCGCCAAGCCGCGATACCGCACCTTCGTGTAGCCGAACTGCCGCTTCACAACACGGAACGGATGCTCGCCTTTTGCACGAAGGCTAGCGAGCTCACGGTTCAGTTCGCGCTCCTCTTCCGTGCGCGGCCGGTGCTTATTAGTGCGCTATCACCGGCCCCGTGAAGAGGGGATGTCCGTTGTCATCGAAGTCGAGGACGTGGATGCCCTCCCACGGCGGCGCATCGATGTGCGTTGCCACCAGCGCTTTCTGCTGGCTCCACTTCACCACGTCGAAGCAGAGCTCGGCGATCTGTTCGGGCGAGTAATGCCGCTCCAGGTCTTCCTTCAGCGCCGGCCCGGCATCGGCCGGCGTCAGGATCAGCGTGTCGACGAGGTGCAGAGCGGCGACCTGGGCATCGCTGAAGCCGCCCTGCTCATAGCGGGCCACGCGCTCTGCCATCGTCTCCTCGAAGCCGTTTTCCAGCGCACTGCGCTGGCGAAGGGAGCCGCAGAGTCGGCAGTGATGAACCTGGGCGCAGCGCAGACGCACGAGTTCACTCGTCAGTGGGTCGACGGCGTCGGCGAGCACTGCCTGGGCGGCGAAGTCCGCGATAACGCCTGCAACGATCTCAGCGACCGCCGCATCGCTGTCACTGCCTGCGTCCGCCGCAGGCTGCCCGGCACTGGCCGGCGCGGCGTCGCCGGTGCCCGCAAGGACGACCGGTGCCACCTGCTGCAGTCGCAGCGCCATGTCGACCAGGTACAGGCTGTTGACCAGTACGTTGACCGCCTCGGCACCGATGGCGTCGCCGAGGGCGGCCATCTGTGCTTCGCTGATACCGTTCACGTCGACGGCGAACTGTTCCGCCAGCGCCAGCCCCTGGCGGTCGGCCCCGGTGCAGTCCGCCGGCGGATGCCAGCTGCGGCGCTGCTGGGTGGACTGCAGCTGCTCGCGGCAAAGCGTGAGAAGACGGGGGTCAGCCAGCGGCAGCACGGTGTCGGCCGCGCGCCGGTAGGCGCTGCTGGTCGCCGGTTGAAGCGCGGTCAGCGCGGAAGGTACCTCTACCATTGCGTTTCTCCTTATCGTAGCGCAGGGATCGAGGGGGCTTTCGGCCGACAGCTTACCAGCTCAGCTCGACCTCGATCTTCCCACCGCCAGCCGCCCGGGCAGCGCACTCCGGCAGCCGGCTCAGGCGGGGAGAAAGGTCCCGTGGAAGCCGAGCGGCAGGGCCCGCGCCATCGTCGCCGAGGCCAGGGGGCCGGCGCCAACCGCCGCTGCATCGAAGACATTGAGGCCCGTGAAGCCGGCATTGCAGTCGAGGTAGGTCTGCAGCAGCCAGCCCCGCCCCGGCTTTGCGCTGTCGTCGGGCACGAAGAGCGGCTCCTCCGCCTGCACGCCGTAGGAATAGCGGTACTCGTCCACCGCCCCGGTCGCCGGGTTCCAGGCGGCCACCGTATCGACGGGCCGTTCGCCGGCAACGCCTGCCTTGCCGGCGCCGTAAAGCAGGGCCGCTGCGGGATCGGCGCGCTCGTCAAAGCCGGGAAACTCCAGCACCGTCCCGCTGGTCTCGAGCGCCGCCCGGCCGCTGCCGAGGTCGGCGACGACCGTGCTCGCGCGAGCGTGCGTCGGGCTCACCGTCTGTCCGTGCGCGACGAGCGACGTCATGCCGCTCGCCATGAGCGCCGGGCTGTCGTACCAGCACAGCTGCAGGCGCAGCTCCCTGCCCTTGAGGGCAGCATGGCCGAAGTGGAAAACGAAGCCCGCCGGCAGCTCGAACACCTGCCGGCGGGTGAGGTCGTCCTTGTCGAGCACCAGCAGCCGGGAACCCGTCTCCGGCTCCCAGCGGAAGCGGTCGACGAAAGTCCGGCCCGCTGCCGGGTCGTAACGGTACGGCGGCACGAGAAACAGCAGGTGGCGATCGGTCTGCGCAAAGTCGTGCAGGTAGCCGGGAAAGGGCAGCGGCAGCGGTGTGACCGCCTCCATCCCCGCGCCGGGGCGAAAGCGGTAGATGACGAGGGTGCCGCCGGCGCCGGCATAGGGCGCAAAGCCGAAGTTCCAGTAGCTGCCGTCCCGCTCGGGCAGCGGGTGGGCGGAAAAGGGCATGTGCGCCAGGCCCTCGCCCCAGTTTTTCAGGCCCAGGGTCTCGAGGCTGTCGGGGGCGACCCGGTAGGCCGACCCACCCTCCCAGAGCGCCAGCACCTCGCCCTCGAAGGGCAGCAGCGCCGTGTTCGCCACGTTGATGGTGTCGTTGTTGCGCCCGGGCTCGGCACCCTCGAAGTGCGCACCGTGCGCCAGCCCAGGCGCCAGTCCGGCTCCGCCGCTGGGGCAGCGGCGCGCACGCCGCGCAGGGCGAGCGCAGGGGCCGCGGCCAGAAGCGTCAGGAGCTGCCGTCGTGAAAGGCTCACGGGGGCTGCTCAGCGCAGGCGTATGCTGATACGCGTGTCGCCATCGACCGTGAAGCGCGCCTCCTCAAAGGGCGGCGGGCCGTAGCGACCTCCGTTATTGCTGAAACCGTAGCCCTCCGACGGCAGGCCGAGCATGTTCCGGTCCAGCTCACCGTTGCCGTTGGCATCGTGGTAGAGCTTGACGGCATGCTCTCCCGGGGCGAGCTCATCGAAGGTGACTACCACGGTCCCGGCACCGACCTCGGCCCGCTTCGCCGCCACTGGCTTGCCCTCGCCGTCGAAGGTCTCCGACGAGTCGTACACGGCGACCATGAGCGTGCCGCGCACATCGCTGATGCCGGTGACTTCGACGGCAAGCTGGTTCGCGAACGCCGGTGCGGCGGCGAGGGCCGCGGAGGCCACAAGAAAATAACGGGGGTGCATGGCGGAGTCGCTCGGGCCGAGGGCTTCGGCTACAGCATAGTCGCTTGCGCCGTTCCTGCCACGCGGCGCCCGAACGGCAGGGCGCCGCCGTGGCATGGCGATGCGAATTCGCTACACTCGGGGCCTGCAATCCCCGGAGGCGCTCCTTGCCCTTTAAACGCGTTACGGCGGTGATTCGCTGGGCATGGCTCGCGATTCTCCCCCTGAGCAGCATCGGCGCCACGGCGGCACCGGTCATCGTCGAGGTTCAGGGTGCCGACGGCGAACCCATGCCCTTCGCGGTTCTCACCCTGCCCGGAAACGACAGCGGCGGCGCCGCGGCCGGCCCGGCCGTGGTCGACCAGCGCGACAAGCGCTTCGACCCCTTCGTGACGATCGTCCGCCCCGGCTCGCTCGTTCGCTTCCCGAACAGCGACGACACCCGCCACCATGTCTATTCCTTCTCGGAGGCGAAAACCTTCGAGCTCAAGCTCTACGAGGCCAACGATGCACCGCCGGTGCGCTTCGACCGCCCCGGGCTCGTCACCCTCGGCTGCAACATCCACGACAACATGAAGGGCTACGTCCTGGTCACCGGCGACCCGCTGGCGACCGTGACCGACGGCAACGGCGTGGCCATCGTGGATGGCGCCCGCCTTGCCGGGGATCGGCCGGCGCTGCAGCTCTGGCACCCGCTCGCCGAGGCGCCGCGCCGGCTGGCTCTCTCCGCCGCACAGCGAGCCGGCCAGGAGCCCGTGCGCGTGCAGCTGCCTTTCGCCTGGAAGGACCCGCAGGCAGCGCGCAGCAGCGCCACCCTGGAGCGGTTGCTGCGCGGCTTCGGCGAGGGTGACGGTAAAGCTGACGGCGGTGACAATGCGGACTAGCTTCCGCGCGCGACTGCTGCTGCTTCTCCTCGCACTGCTGGCCGCCACGCTGCTTGCGACCACGCTCGCGGCCCTGCGCGCCGCGAACGACAATGCCGAGTCCCTGCTCCGCGGCGAGCTCGCCACCGTCGAGCGGGTTTTCCTGCAGCTGCTGCTCCGGGAACGGGAGCAGCTGCGCGAGCGCGGCGCCGTGCTCGTACAGGACTTCGGCTTCAAGGAAGCCATCGCCAGCGGCGACCGGCGCACCATGGCGAGCGCCCTGGCCAACCATGCAGACCGCGTCGATGCGGACCTCGCGGTACTTCTCGAGCCCGAAGGCGGGGTCATCATGAGCACGCACGAGCTGGCACCGGTGCTCGCGGCGCTGCAGGGCCGGGTCACCGGCGCCGACAGCGCGCGAAGCGTGCGTTTTGTGCTCGATGGCCAGGTCTTCGATGCGGTCCTGCTGCCGGTGGAGGCCCCGGATCTGATCGGCTGGATCGGCGTCGGCCGTCTCGTTGACAACAACCTGCTCCTTGAGCTGCGCGGGCTCACCGGGGCCGATATCGTGCTCTTCGCCGACGGCAGCAGCGCCCTGGCAACGCTGCCACCGGACCTCGCGCCCGCCGGAGCCGGGGCCGCGTCACTGGCCACAGAGCTTCGCGAGGCGCGCTGGCTGACGCGCTCCGTGCCCCTGGCGACCGATGCGGGAGGCACGGCCGAGGCGCTGCTCACGGTCTCCCTGGAGGCGGCCCTGGCCGACTTCCGGCGGCTCCGGCTCCAGCTCGTCGCCATCGGCGCCCTGGCCCTGCTGCTCGCGGGCCTCATCGCCCTGTTTGCCGCGCGCTCGGTCACGCGGCCGATCCGCAAGCTCGCGCGCTTTGCCGAGCGCATTTCCGACGGCGACTACAGCACGCGGACGGAGATTGCCACGGGCACGGAGTTCGACCTGCTGGCGCAGACCCTGAACAGCATGCAGGACACGGTGGCCGAGCGGGAAGCGCGCATCGTGCACCAGGCCCAGCACGACCTGCTCACCCAGCTGCCGAACCGCAATTACATCAGCGCCATGTTCGAGGGCGAGGACCGGCGCCGGGTGCCGGGGGGCCGCTTCGGCATGGCACTCATGGCGCTGGGCAATCTCGGCGATCTGACGGATCTCTACGGCAGCGACTTCAGCGACCGCTGCCTGCGCGAGGCGGCGGACCGGCTGCGCCGATCGCTGCGGCGGGGCGACCTGGCGGGTCGCGTGGGCGACAACCAGCTGCTCCTGTTCCTCGACGATCTCGAACCCGCCGGCCTCGAACCCGCGCTCGGCAAATTCCTCGCCGCCTTTGCCGATCCGCTGGAGGTGGCGGGCGTGCCCGTGGTGCTCGAGCCGCGCTTCGGCTGCGTGTTCTACCCCCAGCACGGCGCCAGCTTCGACGAGCTGCTGCGCCGGGCACAGATCGCTCTGTCCCGCGCGAACCGTGGTGCAGAACGCTTCACCGTCTACCAGGTCGGCCAGGATGAGGCGCACCTGCGGCAGATCCGCGTCGCCAACCGGCTGCGGGAGGCCGTCGAGGCCGGCGCCTTCGAGCTGCTCTACCAGCCCAAGTACTCCCTGCGCCAGGCGCGCATCAGCAGCTGCGAGGCCCTCGTGCGCTGGCAGGACGAGGAGCTCGGGCCCGTCTTCCCCGACGAATTCATCCCCATCGCGGAACAGACCGGCATGATCACCGCGATCAGCGAAGCGGTGCTCGCCACGGCGCTTGCCGACCTGGCGATGCTGCGCGAGCACAGCGACGGGCTGGCCGTGAGCGTGAACCTGTCTGGCATCGACATCCTGAAGCCGCCGTTCATCGACCGGGTGATCGAGCAGGTCCGGGAGAGCGGCCTGCCCGCAAGCGCCGTCGTCCTGGAGATCACGGAGACAGCGATGGTCGAGGACCTGGAGCTTGCCCGGGGTCACCTGCTGCGTCTCGATGCCGCCGGCCTTGCCCTGTCCATCGACGACTTCGGTACGGGCTTTTCCTCCCTCGGCCAGCTCCGGGCGCTACCGGCCCGGGAGCTCAAAATCGACCGCAGCCTGGTACAGCCCCTCGGCGACCGCAGCGAGGACCGGCAGATCGTTGCCTCGACCATCGACATGGCCCACCATCTCGGCCTGTCCGTCGTCGCCGAGGGGGTGGAGAACATGGAGATCGTGAACCACCTGCACGCCATGGGCTGCGACGTCCTCCAGGGCTATTTTCTCGCCCGCCCCATGCCGGCGGAGGCGCTCGCCGCCTGGCTGGACGAACCGCCGGCGCAGGTGGCCGCGCTGGAACACCTCGCCCGTGGCTGATTGCCGGCCGCTCTGCCTCGCGCTGCTGCTGGCCGCCGGGCCCGCCTTCGCGCAGGGCAAACTGCTGGCCACCGGCGGCGCCTGGCAGCTCGAGGGGCAGGCCGGCGGCGGGCTCGTGCCCTGGGCCGTTATCGCGGGCTACGCTGAGGCGGGGGAATGAGGCGGCGCCGCGGGCGCCACGCGGGTCAGTGTCGATGACTTCGACCTCACCGTGGCCGGCGCCACGGTGGGTGTCGGCAACCGGCTGGAGTTCGGCTATGCCCGCCAGTCCCTGCGCGTCGCCCCGCTGGACCTCAGCATCGACCAGGATGTGCTCTCGGCAAAGTGGCGCTTCGCGGGGGACCTGCTCTACCCGGGGCTGCCCGCCCTCAGCGCCGGCGTGCAGCTCAAGCACAACCGGGACTTCACCATCCCCGAGGCCCTGGGCGCCGCCGACGACACGGGTGTCGATGCCTGGGTCGCCGCCAGCCGGCTGTGGCTGAATGCCGTGGCCGGGCGCAACCTGTTCACCAACATCACGCTGCGCGCCTCGGAGGCCAACCAGGCGGGGCTGCTCGGCTTCGGCAGGCGCGGCAGCGGGGGCAGCGACCACGAGCTCCTGCTGGAAGCCTCCGCGGGCCTCTTTCTCGACCGGCACTGGGTGATCGGCGCCGAGTACCGGCAGAAGCCGGATAAGCTCGCCGCGGTGCGCGAAGACGACTGGGGCGACCTGTTCGTCGGCTGGTTCCCGGGCAAGCGCGTGTCCGTGGTCGCTGCCTGGGCCGACCTCGGTGACATAGCCGGCCTGCCGGACCAGCGCGGCTGGTACCTGTCCCTGCAGGTGAGCCGGTGAGCGCGCGCGGCCTGCCGCTCCTGCTCGCCGCCGTACTGCTCGCCGCCTGCGCCGGCAGCGGGGCGGAGCGGGAAGGCACCCTGTACGGGCGCCTCGGCGGCGCTGCCGGCATCGAGGCGATCGTCGATCGCTTCCTCTACCACCTCGCGGACAACGAGCGCTCCCTGCCGCTTTTTCGCAACACGGATATCGAGCGCTTCCGGGAGAAGTTCATCGAGCACCTCTGCGAGCTGAGCGACGGCCCCTGCGCGTACAGCGGCGACAGCATGGCCGCGACCCACCGCGGTATGGACATCACCCGGGCGCAGTTCAACAGCATCGTCGAGACGCTGCAGCAGGCCCTCGCGGACACCGATACCCCCGTCGGCGCCCGCAACGCCCTGCTGGAACGGCTGGCGGCGCTCTACCGGGAGGTGGCGGAGCAGTAGCGGCGCGGGCAGGTAGCCATGCCGCCATGGCGCGCGCCTTGCTTGTGCATCCCAGGGCGTCGATCGGATGGGCGTTTCCGGGCGTTAGAGCGCACCGGCAATAGCGCGATCGCACCAGTTGAGTGCAGCGGGAGGACGGGATCATGGAACTCACGGTCGTCGACCTGGCGACGGGCAGGGACCCGGCAGCGAGGGCGCTGGACCGCGCCCTGGCGGAGACCGGTTTCGCCGCGGTGCGCAACCTGGGCATCGACGCCGGCACGCTTGAGCGCGCCTTCGACGAGGCCGCCGGCTTCTTCCACGCCGACCCGTCCTTCAAGGCCCGCTTCGCCTACCGCAGCGCCGCCGAGAATTTCGGCTACCAGGCACCGGGGGAGGAGTACCTGGACCCCGCCGGCAGCCCCGACCTGAAGGAAACCCTGACCCTGCGCAACCTCCTGCACGGCACCATCGCGCCCGAGCGCTGGCCGTCCGCGGCCTTCGGCGCGTTCATGACAGCCTTCTACCGCGACTGCCTGGCGGCGGCCTACCGCCTGCTGCGCCTGCTGGCCACGGTGCTCGACGTGCCCGAGGATTTCTTCGTGCATTGCCACCGCGGCGAGAACGTCACCCTGCGCCTCCTGCATTATCCGCCTCTGCCCGCCGATGCCGGCCAGCTCGGCGCGGGCGCGCACACGGATTACGGCATGCTGACCCTGCTGTTCCAGGACAACGCCGGCGGGCTGGAAGTGCGCGACGCCGGCGGCACCTGGCAGCCCGTCACGCCGGTCGCAGACACGGTGGTGATCAACGCCGGCGACCTGCTCGAGCGCTGGACGAACGGCCGCTATCGCTCTACCTGGCACCGGGTGCAGCCGCGCAGCGACGGCCGCGAGCGCTTTTCCATCGCCTTCTTCGTTGACCCGGACAGCGCAACGCGGGTCAAGGTCCTGCCAGGCTGTCTGGCGGCGGGGGAAGCGGCTCGCTTTGCGCCCATCACCGCCGGGGAGCACGTGCAGGAGCGGCTGCAGCGCTCCCACGAAGCGGCGGTGCGGCGCCCCCGCCCGTGACCGTGCTGCGCCAGCGGCGGCTGCTCCTGGCCGGCGCCGCCGCCTGGAGCCTGTCGACGCTGTTCAGCGCCATGAGGCCGGTGCTCATCACCCGTTACGGCGAAGAGCTCGGCACCCCCGCCGCCTGGGCCGCCCTGATCGCCGCGGTGCCGTTTCTCGGCATCGCCCTGGCCTCCCCGCTCTTCGGCGCCCTGCGTGTCCGCGCCCCGGTGCGCAGCCTCGGCATCGGCGTCGGCGGCCTTCTCGTGCTCCTCGAGCTCGCCAGCGCCGCCGCTTTTGAGCGCGTCGCCCTGGTCATCGCCCTGCAGGCGCTGGCCGGCCTGTGCTGCGGCCTGCTCATGGGGGCGACGAGCCGCGTGATCGCCGTGAGCCCCGGTGCGGAAACGGCCTTCGGCATCGTCGACATGGTCGCGGTGGCGCTCATGTCCGCCATGATCGCCGGCGCCGGCCTCGCGGTGCAGCAAGGCGGCCTCGCCGGCGCCTACCTGTTCGCCGCCGCAACGGCTGCGCTGCTCGCAGGCCTCATCGCCCAGTACCCGGAAACACCGGCACTCCGGCATCACCACGACAGCAGCCTGCCGCCGCTGGCCATGGAGCCGCGCGCCCTCGTGGTCGTGCTCATGGGCGTTGCCTTCGTGAGCTTCAGCGGCCTCGGCTTTGCGTTCATGTTCACCCTCGCCCTCGAGCACGGCCTCGGCTACGACAGCGCGGGCACCCGCATCGGGGTCCTGCTGCTGCTCTCGGCCAGCGGCTGCCTCGCCGGCGGCATGGCCTGCGCCCGCTTCGGACCCGCCCGGCCGCTGGCCCTGGCCTTCATCACCTGCGGCGCGGGCTGGTGGGTCGCCATCCACGCGGGCAGCAGCGCAGTTTTCTTCGCGGGCCTGGTTCCTGCCATCTTCGCGCTGCAGTTCTGCTTCCCGGTACTCATCGCGCTGGCCGGGCAGCTGGACGAGCACGGCCGCTGGGTGGCCATCGCGACCCCCGCCATCACCAGCGGCTTTGCCTGGGCGGCGATCCTCGCCGGCCTCGTGGCCGGCCACTGGGGCGTGCCCGCGCT
>NZ_KN234772.1 GCF_000764025.1 Pseudohaliea rubra DSM 19751
GCCCGGGCGCGCTCGCCGCCGCCTTCGCTGAGCCGGGCGACCAGCGTGCGCAGGTCGTCCACCTGGGCGCGCAGCGCCGCTTCGTTGGCCTCGGCCTCGGGGCCGGTGAGGTCGGCCTGGCTGGTAAGTGTCGGCATGGCGGGTTCCTCAGGCGGAGGCGTTGAACAGTTCGCGGCCGATAAGCATGCGGCGGATCTCCGAGGTGCCGGCGCCGATTTCGTAGAGCTTGGCGTCGCGCAGGAGGCGGCCGGCGTTCGACTCGTTGGTGTAGCCGAAGCCGCCGAGGGCCTGGATGGCCTGCAGGGCGAGCTGCGTGGCCTTCTCGGCGGTGTAGAGGATGACGGCCGCGCAGTCCTGGCGGGTCTCCTCGCCGCGGTCGCAGGCGGAGGCTACCGCGTAGAGGTAGGCGCGGCAGGCGTTGAGATCCGCGTACATGTCGGCGAGCTTGCCCTGCATGAGCTGGAAGGTGCCGATGGGCTGGCCGAACTGCTCGCGGGTGTGCAGGTAGGGCAGCACCTCGTCGATGCAGGCCTGCATGATGCCCACGGGGCCGCCGGAGAGCACGGTGCGCTCGTAGTCGAGGCCGGACATCAGGATTTTCACGCCCTCGCCCTCGCCGCGGATGACGTTCTCCGCCGGTACGCGGCAGTCCTCGAACACCAGCTCGCAGGTGTTGGAGCCGCGCATGCCGAGCTTGTCGAGCTTGGGCGAGCGGGAAAAGCCCGGGAAGTCGCGCTCGACGAGAAAGGCGGTGATGCCGCGGGCGCCGGCGGCCGGGTCGGTCTTGGCGTAGATCACGTAAACGTCGGCGTCCGGGCCGTTGGTGATCCACATCTTGTTGCCGTTGAGCACATAGTGGTCGCCGTCGCGGCGGGCGGCGAGCTTCATGGAGACCACATCGGAGCCGGCGTTGGGCTCGGACATGGCCAGGGCGCCGACGTGTTCGCCGGTGCAGAGCTTCGGCAGGTACGTCGCTTTCTGTGCCTCGCTGCCGTTCTTCTGGATCTGGTTCAGGCAGAGGTTGGACATGGCGCCGTAGGACAGGCCCACGGCGCCCGACGCGCGGCTGATCTCCTCCATGACCACGCTGTGCGCGAGGTAGCCCATGCCGCTGCCGCCGTAGGCCTCGTCCACGGTGATGCCGAGGAGGCCGAGCTCGCCGAACTTCGGCCACAGGTCGGCCGGGAATTCATTGTCGCGGTCGATCTGCGCGGCTCGCGGGGCGATTTCCTTCTGGCAGAACTGATAGACGGACTGCCGCAGCATGTCGATCTCTTCGCCAAGGCCGAAGTTCAGGGTGGGGTAGCCGGTGTTCATGCGTGTCTCCTTGCGGGGGCGGCGGCGGCCTCGGGTTGGCCATCTGTGCCAGTGGCGGCTTTCTTGGTGGTGTCTTTTTCGGTGGTGTTTTGTTCGGCGGGGTCCTTGCCGGAGGTGTTCTGGCGACTGGTGCCGTCGCCGTGGCTCGTGCCGGCCCCGGCGGTTTCCCTGCGGCCGCTGTGCGCGCCGGGCGCGGCGTGCGTCTGCCGCTCCCGCAGGGCGTCCCGGCAGAGGCTGTCCACCTCGTCGAGGCTGGCGAGCATGGCGTCGAGGTCCGCGCGCTGGCGGACGAGCTGGGCGCGGCGTGCCTCGATGCGTTCGATGAGCGAGGCCAGCTGCGCGGCGTTGTTTTCACCGGGCTGGTACATGTCGATGATCTCGACGCTCTCGGCGAGGCTGAGGCCGATGCGCTTGCCGCGGAGGATCAGCTTGATGCGCACCCGGTCTGCCGGGGTGTAGCGGCGCTGGCCGCCCTCCCGGCGCGGGTGGATATAGCCTTTTTCCTCGTAGAAGCGGATGGTCCGGGTGGTGATGCCGAACTCCCGGGCCAACGCCGAGATGCTGTAGCTGCGTTCGCCCACGGTCCTGCCTGCGTTTTCTATGGCGATGTGCCGGAGTCTAGATCACGTTTACGTTAACGTAAAGCAGGTGGCCTTGCGGCCGCCGGGATACACCTGCGGTCGGCTTGCGGTACGATGCGCGCTCAACGGCAAGGCGTGAATCCATGGCGCAGGCAGACCTGATCAGGCGGCTCGCGGACGGCGAGTTCCACTCCGGCGAGGTGCTCGCCGGGGAGCTCGGCGTCAGCCGCACCGCGGTGTGGAAGCAGCTCGCCCACCTCGAGGCCCTGGGCATCACCCTTGAATCCGTGCGCGGGCGCGGCTACCGGATCCCCGGGGGCCTCGATCTGCTCGACGCGGCCGCCGTGCAGGCGGCGTTGCCCGCGGAGGCTGCCGCGCTCGTCGCCGGGCTGGACATCGTCGACAGCGTGGATTCTACCAACGCCGCGCTCCTGCGCGAGGCACCCGGCCCGGTCGGCCGCGGCCGGATCTGCGCCGCCGAGCGCCAGCTCGCCGGGCGCGGCCGGCGGGGCCGCAGCTGGGCGAGCCCCTTCGCGCGCAATCTCTATGTCTCCGTGGGCTGGACCTTCGCCCAGGGCGCCGCCGCCCTCGAAGGCCTGAGCCTCGCGGTGGGGGTTGCCCTCGCCGAGGCCCTGGAGGAGCTCGGCCTCGCCGGGGTCGCCCTGAAGTGGCCGAACGACCTCCTAGCCGGCGATGCCAAGCTCGGTGGCGTGCTCATCGAGCTGAGCGGCGACGCCGACGGTCCCTGCCGGGTGGTGGTGGGTATGGGCCTCAATGTGCGCATGCCCGCCGCCGCCAGCACCATCGATCAGCCCTGGACTGACTTGGCGACCCTTGCCGGCGGCACAGCGCCGTCGCGCAGCCGGCTTTTGGCGGCCGTGCTTGGCCGGGTGCTGCCGCTCCTCGCCGGCTACGGCAGCGCGGGCTTTGCCCCCTGGCAGGCGCGCTGGGAGGCCCTGGATGCCTTCGCCGGGGCGCCGGTACAGGTGCTCTCGGGGGAGACGCGGCTGGCGGGCGTCGCCCGCGGCGTCGATGAGCGCGGTGCCCTGCTGCTCGAGACAGCGACCGGCCTGCGCCCGATCCACGGCGGCGAGGTGTCTCTGAGGCGTCAGCCGTGAGCATCATCGGCCTCGTGCTCCAGCTGGACCTCGGCAACAGCCGGCTCAAGTGGCGTCTCATCGATTGCGGGGGCGGCACTGTGCTCGGCCGCGGCGCCTGTGCGCCCCTCGATGACGCCTGGCTGCAGCAGCCGGTGGCCGTCGCGGCCGTGCAGGTCGCGAGCGTGGCCAGCGATGCGACGGACGCCGCGCTCGCCGCGCGCGTCCGCGACCGTTTCGCCGTGGAGCCCTGGTTCGCCCGCGCTACGCCGCAGTGCGGCGACCTTAGCAACAGCTACGCCGAGCCGCAGCGCATGGGCGTCGACCGCTGGCTGGCCATGGTCGCCGCCCGGGCCCGCTGCCGCGAGCGCCTGTGCGTGGTCGACGCCGGCTCCGCCCTTACCATCGATCTGGTCGCCGCCGACGGGCGCCACGAGGGGGGCTACATCATTCCCGGATCAGCGCTCATGGCCCGGGCGCTACAGACCGCTACGGACCGGGTGCGCTTCGATGACGGCGAGGGCGATTCCCTGGCGCCCGGCCAGTCCACCGCCGCCTGCGTGTATCACGGCATCGCGCTGGCCCAGGCCGGGGCGCTGCAGCTGGCGCTGATGGAGGCGCAGCGTCAGGGCGCGGCACCGCGCGTTCTGCTGACCGGTGGCGCTGCCAGGCAGCTTCGTCGCCTGTTGGGCGGGCTGGTTGCCCTGCCGCTGGAGCTGGCCGAGGACCTCGTGCTCGACGGCCTGGCGCTGGCTGCGCGATCATGATCGGGTTCGGGATTTGCGCGGAGGCGGGGTGAGACATTCAGTGCAGCAGGCCGTCCCGTGATAAAGACATCATCGGGGAGTGCTCCCTTCTCAAGGTGGGCAAGCGTCTGGTCGTCGGTGAGGTTTTACTCTGTTCCGACGGCGACGAAGAGCCCGTCGCCCATGTAACGGGCACCTATTCGATACCGCCGACCCCCGGCCCCGTCGCGAGGGCATGAGTTCCCGGCACGCCGGGCCCATTGAATCGCCAGGTCCCTTACACTATGCTCGCACTCCTTCGATGCTGGCGTAGCTCAGTAGGTAGAGCAGCTGATTTGTAATCAGCCGGTCGGGGGTTCGATTCCTCTCGCCAGCTCCATTACCCGGCGGGCCTCGGTTCAGAGGTCCGCCCGGCCTGATTGTTCGTCAAAAGCTGTTGACAACCCCTGGTCGCCTCTGGACAATGTGCCGCCTTCCGGAGGGGTTCCCGAGTGGCCAAAGGGATCAGACTGTAAATCTGACGCGAAAGCTTCGGTGGTTCGAATCCACCCCCCTCCACCAGTAGGAAAGTATGATCAGCCAGGGCCTGGCAAGGCGGTCGATCACAGTGAGTGCGTAGGACGGGTGGGCTCGAACCGGGTTCGAGCGAGGGGCGAAAGCCCCGAAGCAGCGCCGCCGCAGGCGGCGACCCGGAGGGCGAGGGCCGCAGGCCCGGGTAATCCACCCCCCTCCACCAGATTTTTGGCGTAGCTCAGTGGCTTGCACGAAGCGCAGCGGCTGGTTCGCAGCTTGGGTTACGAGGCGACGGTTTAACGGGCGGGTATAGTTCAAAGGTAGAACCTCAGCCTTCCAAGCTGATGATGCGGGTTCGATTCCCGCTACCCGCTCCAGAAGGGCAAGGGTAAGGCTCATATAGCTCAGTCGGTAGAGCACTTCCTTGGTAAGGAAGAGGTCACCGGTTCAAGTCCGGTTATGAGCTCCATTCCCTGCTCTTTTTTTGTTTTGCGGGGCCGTGACCGGCAACCCGCCGGAATTGATGCAAGAGCGTGGCGCATGCCGCCGTGGAAAGGAGACTGCTGGAATGGGAAAGGAAACTTTTGAGCGTGACAAGCCCCACGTCAACGTGGGCACCATCGGTCACGTTGACCACGGTAAGACGACGCTGACCGCGGCGCTGACGCGCGTCTGCGCGGAAGTCTGGGGTGGTGCGGCGGTGGCCTTTGACGGCATCGACAACGCGCCGGAAGAGAAGGCCCGGGGCATCACCATCGCCACCTCCCACGTGGAGTACGAGTCTGACAAGCGCCACTACGCGCACGTTGACTGCCCCGGCCACGCCGATTACGTGAAGAACATGATCACCGGTGCGGCGCAGATGGACGGCGCGATCCTGGTGTGCGGTGCGACGGACGGCCCGATGCCGCAGACGCGGGAGCACATCCTGCTGTCGCGCCAGGTGGGCGTTCCTTTTATTGTGGTCTTCCTGAACAAGGCCGACCTGCTGGCAGACGACTGCGGCGGTGCGGACACGGAAGAATACGAAGAGATGAAGGAGCTGGTGGAGATGGAACTCCGCGAGCTGCTCGATCAGTACGAGTTCCCGGGCGACGACACGCCGATCATCTGTGGTTCGGCGCTGATGGCGCTGGAAGGCAACGATGACAACGAGCTGGGCACGACGGCGGTGAAGAAGCTGGTCGAGGCCCTGGACGAGTACATCCCGGAGCCGGAGCGTGCGGTAGATCAGCCGTTCCTGATGCCGGTGGAAGACGTGTTCTCGATCTCCGGTCGCGGCACGGTGGTCACGGGCCGGGTAGAGCGCGGGATCATCAAGGTGGGTGACGAGATCGAGATCATCGGCATCAAGGACACGCAGAAGACGACCTGCACGGGCGTTGAGATGTTCCGCAAGCTGCTGGACGAAGGCCGTGCCGGTGAGAACGTGGGCGTGCTGCTGCGCGGCACGAAGCGTGAAGAGGTCGAGCGTGGTCAGGTGCTGGCGATTCCGGGTTCGGTGACGCCGCACACGAAGTTCGAGGGCGAGGTGTACGTGCTGTCGAAGGACGAGGGTGGTCGTCACACGCCGTTCTTCAAGGGCTACCGCCCGCAGTTCTACTTCCGTACCACGGATGTGACCGGTGCGGTGGAGCTGCCGGAAGGCGTCGAGATGGTGATGCCGGGCGACAACATCCAGATGTCGGTGACGCTGATTGCGCCGATTGCGATGGAAGAAGGGCTGCGCTTTGCGGTCCGGGAAGGCGGTCGCACCGTGGGTGCGGGCGTGGTCGCGAAGATCCTCGAATAAAGCGCTCGATACGACGCCTCGAATAAAGCGTTCGAGACTTCGCATCGAATAAAGCGTCCCCTGCAGCGCTCAGGGTGAGCCCGGCCAGGGCTCACGCTTCGCGGAAGGCCCGGCTCTGCCGGGCCTTTTTCGTTTCTCGCGCAGGTCATGACCTGTGTCATTGCTCCGGCATGAGCACCCCCGCATGCTGGAAGCCAGCCCTGTGTCGATCGAACCATAAAGACAAGCTGATTGAGGAATTCTCATGTCCGTAGAACACCACGACCTGATCCACGAGTTTCCCGAGCTCAAGGACCGTATCCACGAACTCAAGACCAGTGACGAGCATTTCCGCGGGATGTTTGACGAGTACCATCGACTCACCCGGGAAGTCGAGAACATGGAGAATGAGGTTACGCCGGCATCGACCCGCACGGAGGAAGACGCGAAGAAGCGCCGGCTGCACCTCAAGGACGAGCTTTATCGCATGCTGACGGCAAAGGACTGAGGAGGCGCAGTGGCCTACGACGACATCGAAGCAGCGCTGCGCACCCGCCTGGCGGAGCTGCAGCAGCGCCTGGCCCGCATCAAGACTGATGCGAGCAAGGAGTACCCGAGCGACTCTGCCGAGCAGGCACAGGAGCGGGAGAACGACGAAGTGGTCGACGCCATCGGCCACGAGACGGCCCTCGCGATCCGCGAGGTGGCTGCGGCCCTGGAGCGTATCGCCGAGGGCACCTACGGACGGTGTGAGAGCTGCGGCGAGCAGATCGGCAAGGAGCGCCTGAAGGTCCTCCCCCAGGCCACTCGCTGCGTGAACTGCGCGGAGTAGTCGGCCTCCACCCGTTGGCGGCCCGGCGTGACGTCGGGCTCGTTACCCTATTCCGGGGTGAGCACGGGATACTTCTCTCAGCCTGCCCGGCCGGGACGCTCCACGATATTCGCCTGGTGAGAGAAGTTTCCCCCACTCACCCCTGACGCCTACTGTACTTTCGGCGCCGTAAGTGCCAGCTGTTAGTTATCGTCATAGTCCAACCAGGCGAAAGGGGTAACTCCGGCGGTAGGCGCATGTACAGAGGTAGGGGCACGCACACAGGTAGGCGCATGTACAGAGGTAGGGGCATGTACAGAGGTAGGGGCGGCTACCGGAGGGTGCCCCCACCAAGCGAATATCGTGGAGCGACTGGGGGCACCCTCCGGTAGCCGCACCGGCAAACCACGACAAGCACCGGCAAACTACGATAAGCAACGACAAAACGACCTGGGAGCGTCCCGGCCGGACCAAGGGCGGCAGGTACCCGGTGCGAGCTACCGCCGAAATCAACGTTCCACCCGAAATTGTAGTTGACAGTCCCCGAGGCGATCACTAGACTTCGCGTTCCTTTTTCGGGGGGTTCTCTGCGAACCCCCGGTTTTTTATTGCTTGGAGTCTGATCGCGTGCAAAACCAACGTATTCGCATCCGCCTCAAGGCCTTCGATCATCGTCTGATCGATGCCTCGACGCAGGAGATTGTCGAAACGGCCCGGCGTACCGGTGCTCAGGTTCGGGGACCTATCCCCCTGCCGACGCGCAAGGAAAAGTATACCGTGCTGATTTCCCCGCACGTCAACAAGGATGCACGCGACCAGTACGAGATTCGTACCCATAAGCGCCTTCTGGACATCGTCGAGCCCACAGAAAAGACCGTGGATGCTTTGATGAAGCTGGACCTGGCTGCAGGAGTCGAAGTACAGATCAGTCTTGGTTAACGACAATTCGTAGCAAGACCTGCTGCGCGACCGGCCTCGGGCCGGCGCGCGGTGTGTAACGCCCGACCCCCAGCCAGGGGCCCGGGCGGCCATAGAGGGTGACAGCCCCGTACACTGTGAGGTTGGCAACATGACTATTGGCTTAGTCGGCCGGAAATCCGGCATGACGCGCGTCTTTACCGAAGACGGCGCCTCAATTCCAGTAACCGTAGTGGAGATTGCTCCAAACCGCGTTACTCAAATCAAAGCGTCCGAGAGCGATGGCTACCGGGCAGTTCAGGTCACAGCGGGCATCCGTCGGGCCGACAAAGTGAGTAAATCGGAAGCGGGACATTTCGCCAAGGCGGGTGTTGAGGCCGGTAGCGGCCTGTGGGAATTCCGTCTGGCAGACAGCGACGAGCCCTTCGAGGTCGGTGCTGAGCTGACCGTGGATCGTTTCGAGGTCGGCCAGATGGTCGACGTTTCCGGCCGGTCCAAGGGCAAGGGTTTCCAGGGTGCTGTCAAGCGCTGGAACTTCCGCACCCAGGACGCCACGCACGGTAACTCCCTGTCGCACCGCGCGCCGGGCTCCATTGGCCAGTGCCAGACCCCGGGCCGCGTGTTCAAGGGCAAGAAGATGGCGGGCCACATGGGCGCCGAGAGCGTCACGGTGCAGGGTCTCGAGATCGTTCGCGTCGACGCAGAGCGCAACCTGCTGCTCATCAAGGGTTCCGTACCGGGTGCGCCCGGCGGCAGCGTCATCGTGCGGCCGGCCGTCAAGGCCAGGGCGTAAGGGGGTCAGGCAGTGGAATTGAATGTAGCAAAGCCGGGTAACGCCACGGCGGGCACCGTCTCCGTCTCCGACGCGACCTTTGCGCGGGAGTACAACGAGTCCCTCGTGCACCAGGTGGTGACGTCCTACCTCGCCGGTGCGCGGCAGGGTACCAAGGCGCAGAAAAATCGCGCTGCGGTCAGCGGCGGCGGCAAGAAGCCGTGGCGCCAGAAAGGCACGGGCCGCGCCCGCGCAGGTACCATCCGTTCGCCCCTGTGGCGCAGCGGTGGTGTGACCTTCGCGGCGCAGCCGCAGGATCACAGCGTCAAGGTCAACCGCAAGATGTACCGCGCCGCGCTGCGCGCGATGCTCTCGGAGCTGGCCCGCCAGGATCGCCTGCTCGTGGTTGAGAGCATCGACCTCGAGCAGCCGAAGACCAAGCTGCTCGTGCAGCAGCTCGGTGAATACGGCGTGGACAACGTCCTGGTCGTGACCAGCGACGTCAGCGAGAACCTGTACCTCGCGTCCCGGAACCTGCACAAGGTAGACGTGCGCGATGTCGCCGGGGTCGATCCGGTCAGCCTCGTTGCCCACGAAAAAGTGTTGGTCACCGTGGATGCGGTGAAGCAGTTTGAGGAGATGCTGGCATGAACCCCGAGCGCGTATTTCAGGTGCTGGTAGGCCCGCATGTATCCGAGAAGGCGGCAATCGTAGCCGATGCGGCGAACCAGTACGTGTTCAAGGTGGCCGTGGACGCGACCAAACCGGAAATCAAGAAGGCCGTTGAGCAGTTGTTCAAGGTCAAGGTAGAGAACGTCACGACCATGAAGGTCAAGGGCAAGATGAAGCGCAATCGCTACGGCTTCAGCACCAAGCCCACCTGGAAAAAGGCGTACGTCAGCGTGCAGCCCGGCCAGGACATTGACTTCACGACGGCGGACTAAGGAGTCGTTTCGAGATGGCAGTAAGAAAGACCAAGCCGACCTCGCCCGGTCGCCGTCACGTCGTTCGCATCGAAAGCGAGGGGCTGCACAAGGGTGCGCCCTATGCGCCGCTGCTCGAGAAGCAGTCGCGCTCCGGTGGCCGCAACAACAACGGCCGCATCACCACCCGGCATATCGGCGGTGGCCACAAGCAGCACTACCGGATCGTCGACTTCAAGCGCAACAAGGACGGTATCCCGGCGCGCGTTGAGCGGATCGAGTACGACCCGAACCGCTCCGCCCATATTGCCCTGCTGCTGTTCGGTGACGGTGAGCGCCGCTATATCATCGCGCCCCGCGGCCTGGCTGCCGGCGATGTGGTGCAGAGCGGTCCGAGCGCGCCCATCAAGACGGGTAACGCCCTGCCGCTGCGCAACATTCCCGTGGGCTCTGTGGTCCACGCGGTCGAGCTGAAGCCCGGCAAAGGCGCCCAGCTGGCCCGCTCCGCCGGCGCCTCCGTGCAGCTGGCGGCCCGGGAAGGCCGCTACGCCACGATCCGCCTGCGCTCCGGCGAGATGCGCCGGGTGCTGTCGGACTGCCGCGCGACGATCGGTGAGGTATCAAACTCCGAGCACAGCCTGCGCAAGCTCGGCAAGGCCGGTGCCGCCCGCTGGCGCGGCGTACGCCCGACGGTGCGCGGTGTCGCCATGAACCCGGTGGATCACCCGCACGGTGGCGGCGAAGGCCGCACCTCCGGTGGTCGCCACCCGGTGAGCCCCTGGGGTACGCCCACGAAGGGCTACAAGACCCGGAAAAACAAGCGGACCGACGATCTCATCGTACGTCGCCGCCGCAAGAAGTAATCGGCCGCCGATAGAGACAGCGAGAGGAAAGTACTGTGCCGCGTTCACTGAAGAAAGGCCCGTTCATCGACCTGCACCTGCAGAAGAAGGTGGAGGTTGCCATCGAGAGCAACGACCGTCGGCCGATCAAGACCTGGTCGCGCCGCTCCATGGTTTCTCCGGACATGGTCGGCCTGACCATCGCCGTGCACAACGGCCGACAGCATGTTCCGATCCTCATCAACGAGGACATGGTCGGCCACAAGCTCGGCGAGTTCGCGGTGACGCGGACCTTCAAGGGCCACATCGTCGACAAGAAAGCGAAGCGCTAGGTCGCGCGCGCCAAGCGAGGAATTGGAAATGGAAATTGCAGCAAGGCTCAAGGGTGCGCAGATTTCAGCGCAGAAGGCCCGCCTGGTCGCAGACCTGGTGCGTGGCAAGCCCGTGGAAGAGGCCCTCAGCGTGCTGGAGTTCAGCAACAAGAAGGCGGCCCAGCTTGTGAGGAAGGTGCTCAACTCTGCGATTGCCAATGCAGAGAACAACGAGGGCGCCGACGTGGACGAACTGAAGGTGTCCAGCATCTACGTGGATGAAGGCATGACCATGAAGCGCATCCGCGCCCGGGCCAAGGGCCGCGCGGACCGTATCTTCAAGCGCACGTGCCACATCACCGTGAAAGTCGCCGACGGCGCCAGCGAGAGTTAGGAGACGACCAGATGGGTCAGAAAGTACATCCCACCGGCATTCGCCTGGGTATTGTCAAGGATCACACCTCGGTGTGGTATGCCGACAGCAAGAACTATGCGAAGAACCTGATCACGGATCTCGAGGTTCGCTCGTACATCGAGAAGAAGCTCGACAACGCCTCGGTGAGCCGCGTGGTTATCGAGCGCCCGGCACAGACGGCCCGGATCACTATCCACACGGCCCGTCCCGGCATCGTGATCGGTAAGAAAGGTGAGGATGTGGACGCGCTGCGGCGCGACCTGGCCCAGCGCATGGGTGTACCCGTGCATATCAACATCGAGGAGATCCGCAAGCCGGATCTCGACGCCCGGCTGGTGGCTCAGAACGTAGCCCAGCAGCTGGAGCGCCGCGTGATGTTCCGCCGCGCCATGAAGCGCGTCGTGCAGAACGCCATGCGCCAGGGTGCCGAGGGCATCAAGGTGCAGGTCGGCGGTCGCCTGGGCGGCGCCGAGATCGCGCGCAGCGAGTGGTATCGCGAGGGCCGGGTGCCCCTGCACACGCTGCGGGCAGACATTGACTACGCGACCTACGAGGCGAAGACCACCTACGGCGTTATCGGCGTCAAGGTCTGGATCTTCAAGGGTGAGGTGATTGGTGCCGAAGGCGGTGCCGATGCGCCGCGCAAGACGGCAACCAACTGAGTCGAGAACATACTAGGGCGTCAGCGACATGCTTCAACCGAAACGCACAAAATTCCGCAAGACCATGAAGGGTCGGAACCGCGGGCTCGCACACCGGGGCAGCAAGGTCAGCTTCGGCGAGTTCGGCCTGAAGGCGACCGGCCGGGGCCGGATCACCGCGCGCCAGATCGAGGCTGCGCGTCGTGCCATGACGCGCCACATCAAGCGCGGCGGCAAGATCTGGATCCGGGTGTTCCCGGACAAGCCGATTACCGGCAAGCCCCTCGAGGTTCGTCAGGGCAAGGGTAAGGGTAACGTCGAGTACTGGGTAGCGCAGGTCCAGCCGGGCCGCGTTCTCTACGAAGTACAGGGCGTTTCCGAGGAACTCGCGCGCGAGGCGTTCCAGCTCGCCGCGTCGAAGATTCCGGTTTCAACCACTTTCGTTAAGCGGTCGGTGATGTGATGGACGCGAAGGCACTGAAAGACAAGTCGACGGAGGAGCTCGGTAAGCAGCTTCTCGAGCTGCGCGAGGACCAGTTCAAGCTGCGCATGCAGAAATCGACGGGGCAGCTGGGCCAGACGCACCTGCTGAAGCAGAACCAGCGCGATATCGCACGCGTGAAGACCGTGCTCCGGGAAAAGGCGGGTAACTGAACATGGCAGCAGTAGAAAAGCGCACGCGGACGGCGACGGGCAAGGTCGTCAGCAACAAGATGGACAAGACGGTCACGGTGCTTATCGAGCGCCGCGTGAAGCACCCCGTCTACGGCAAGTACATGACCCGTTCGTCCAAGGTGCACGCCCATGACGAAGATAACCAGTGTCGCATCGGCGACCTGGTGACGGTAGCCGAGTCGCGCCCGCTGTCACGCACCAAGACCTGGAAGCTGGTCGAGGTCGTGGAGCAGGCCCCGGAGCTTTGAGCGCGGACTGAGTGAGTGCGGCGGAAGCCGCAGGCTGGAGTAGACAATGATTCAGACACAATCTTACCTGGACGTCGCGGACAACAGCGGAGCCCGGCGCGTCATGTGCATCAAGGTGCTGGGCGGGTCGAAGCGTCGGTATGCGCGCGTCGGCGACCTGATCAAGGTCACCGTGAAGGAGGCGATCCCGCGTGGCAAGGTCAAGAAGGGCCAGGTGATGACGGCAGTGGTCGTGCGCACACGCAAAGGCGTGCGTCGCCCCGATGGCTCCATCATCCGCTTTGATGACAATGCAGCGGTGCTCCTGAACAACCAGGACGCTCCGATCGGCACGCGTATCTTCGGCCCGGTCACCCGGGAGCTGCGCGGTGACAAGTTCATGAAGATTATTTCCCTGGCGCCCGAAGTTATCTAGGCGCGGCGCAGGAGAGAGAGGCACACAAATGGCGAAGATCAAGCGCGACGACGAAGTGATCGTCCTGGCTGGCAAGGACAAGGGCAAGCGCGGCAAGGTGCGCAAGGTGCTCGGAGAGAACCGTCTCCTCGTTGCCGGCATCAACATGGTCAAGAAGCACCAGCGCCCGAACCCCCAGGCTGGCGTGCAGGGCGGTATCGTGGAGCAGGAGGCGCCGATCCAGGCCTCCAACGTGGCGATCTTCAATCCGGCTACGAGCAAGGCGGATCGCGTGGGCTTCAAGGTGGAAGGCGAGAGCAAGATTCGCGTTTTCAAGTCGACCGGCGAAGCCATCGACGCGTAACGCAGCGAGGAAACAATGGCTAACACAATGGCGACACTGCAAGAAAAGTACCGCGCTGAAATCGCGCCCAGGCTGAAAGAAGAGCTCGGCCTGGCAAACGTGATGGAAGTGCCGCGGATCACCAAGATCACGCTGAACATGGGTGTGGGCGAAGCCGTGGGCGACAAGAAAGTCCTCGAGAATGCCCTCGGCGACATGACCAGGATCGCGGGGCAGAAGCCCGTGGTGACCCTGGCGCGCAAGTCTATCGCCGGTTTCAAGATCCGCGACGGCTGGCCCATCGGCTGCAAGGTGACCCTGCGCCGGGAGCGCATGTATGAATTCCTCGAGCGCCTGATCAGCATCGCGATTCCGCGGGTCCGCGACTTCCGGGGCATCAGCCCGAAGTCCTTCGATGGCCGCGGTAACTTCGCCATGGGTGTGACCGAGCAGATCATCTTCCCGGAGATCAACTACGACGAGGTTGATACGCTGCGCGGTATGGATATCACGATCACCACGACGGCTCGCACCGACGACGAGGGCCGCGCCCTCCTGCGCGCCTTCAACTTCCCGCTGAAAGGGTAAAGGGGTTTAGTTATGGCCAAGAAATCCATGATTGCGCGGGAGGCCAAGCGCGAGAAGCTGGCGGCAAAGTACGCTGCGAAGCGGGCATCGCTGAAGGCCATCATCCGCGACCCGAAAGCCCCCGACGAAGAAAAGTGGGATGCACAGATCGCGCTGCAGAAGCTACCCCGGGACGCAAGCCCGGTGCGCAAGCAGCGTCGCTGCCAGCTCACGGGTCGGCCGCATGGGGTCTATCGGAAGTTCGGCCTGTGCCGGAACAAACTGCGCGAAGCCGCCATGCGGGGCGATGTGCCCGGCCTGGTGAAGTCGAGCTGGTAACGGGCTGGTAACGGAGAGAAACGACCATGAGTATGCAAGATCCGCTGTCCGATATGCTGACGCGTATTCGCAACGCGCAGATGGCTGGCAAGACCAGTGTCGACATGCCCGGCTCCAAGCTTAAGGCAGCCGTGGCAAAGGTCCTCGAGGATGAGGGCTACATCGAGGGTTCCGAGAGCCGCGTGGAAGATGGCAAGTCCCGCCTGGCCCTGCGCCTGAAATACTTCCAGGGCAAGCCGGTGATCGCTGAGATCGACCGCGTCAGCCGCCCGGGTCTGCGCAGCTACAGCGGCAAGGACGGTCTGCCGTCCGTGCGCGGTGGCCTGGGCATTGCGATTGTCTCTACCTCCCGGGGCGTGATGACCGATCGCGCTGCGCGGGCGGCTGGAGTCGGTGGCGAAGTGCTCTGCACAGTATTCTGAGCCCTGTTTTTTGAGACCAGCTTGAGAGCAGATAGCAATGTCTAGAGTAGCAAACTACCCCGTGGCGGTGCCCGGCGGCGTCGAGGTCAAGATCGACGGCCATGACGTCACCGTCAAGGGTGCCAAGGGGTCGCTGAGCCTGGCGCTCCAGGAGGGCATCAGCCTCACCCAGGACGACGGCGCCGTGACGCTGGCCTACGAGGGCGACAAGGTGAAGGCCATGGCCGGCACCACCCGTGCTCTGCTGGCCAATATGGTCAAGGGCGTGTCCGAAGGCTGGGAAAAGAAGCTGGTGCTCAACGGCGTCGGCTATCGGGCCAAGGCCAGTGGCCAGAGTGTCAACCTGACGGTGGGCCTTTCGCACCCGGTGGATTACGAACTGCCGGAAGGCGTGAGTGCCGAGACGCCCACGCAGACGGAGATCGTCGTCAAGGGTATCGACAAGCAGGTCGTCGGCGAGGTTGCCGCGAAGATTCGCAGCTTCCGTCCGCCGGAGCCTTACAAGGGCAAGGGCATTCGTTACGCCGACGAGTACGTGCGGCGTAAAGAAGCCAAGAAGAAGTAGGTATTGCAATGAGCATCAAGAACGAAGCAAGGCTGCGTCGCGCCCGCCGTTCCCGCGCGCGCATGCGTACGGCCGGCGTCAACCGCCTGAGCGTGCACCGCACGCCGCGGCATATCTATGCCCAGGTGTTCAGCGCGAGTGGCGATCAGGTGCTGGCCAGTGCGTCCACCCTGGACGAAAGCCTGCGCAGCGGCGCCACGGGTAATGTGGATGCAGCAGCCCAGGTCGGCAAGCTTGTCGCCGAGCGTGCCCGCGAGGCCGGTATCGAGAAGGTTGCGTTCGATCGCAGCGGATACCGGTATCACGGCCGCGTCAAGGCGCTGGCCGACGCCGCTCGGGAAGGTGGACTGGAATTCTAGGATAGCGATATGGCATTCAATAAGCAGGCAGAGCAGCAGGACGGCGATCTCCAGGAGAAGCTGGTCCAGGTCAACCGCGTGGCCAAGGTGGTCAAGGGTGGCCGTATCTTCGGCTTCACGGCGCTGACCGTCGTCGGCGACGGCAAGGGCCGCGTGGGCTTCGGCCGTGGCAAGGCACGGGAAGTGCCGGTTGCCATCCAGAAGGCCATGGAGGCCGCGCGCCGGAACATGATCCAGGTGGACCTTAACGGGGGCACGATCCAGTACCCGGTCAAGGCCCGCCACGGCGCCTCCAAGGTCTACATGCAGCCTGCGTCGGAAGGTACCGGCGTGATCGCCGGTGGCGCCATGCGCGCGGTTCTGGAGCTGGCCGGTGTGCACGACGTGCTCGCCAAGTGCTACGGCTCTACCAACCCGGTGAACGTGGTGCGCGCGACCTTCAACGGTCTGCGTGACATGACGTCTCCGGACGCGGTGGCCGCCAAGCGCGGCAAGAGCGTCGAAGAAATTCTGAACTAACGAGTGAGTCGGCGAGTCATGGCTAAAGAAACCATCAAGGTGACCCAGGTCAAGAGCATCCATGGACGCCTCAAGGCGCACCGGGATTGCGTGCACGGTCTGGGCCTGCGCCGCATTGGTCACACCGTTGCGGTGGAAGATACCCCGTCTGTGCGTGGCATGATCAACAAGGTCAGCTACCTGGTCCGGGTCGAGGAGTAAACGATGTCTGAAGTAATGCGCCTGAACAGCCTCAGCCCCGCCCCCGGTGAGAAGAAGAACGCCAAGCGGGTCGGTCGTGGCATCGGCAGTGGTCTGGGCAAGACGGCCGGCCGCGGTCACAAGGGTCAGAAGTCCCGCTCCGGCGGCAAGGTGAGCCCCGGCTTCGAGGGCGGCCAGATGCCGCTGCAGAAGCGGCTGCCGAAGTACGGCTTCACGTCCCGCATTTCGCGGACGACGGCGCAGGTGCGCCTCGGCGAGCTGAACCGTATCGAGGGCGAGGTCGCGGATCTCGCTTCCCTGAAGGCGGCGAACCTTGTTCGCGGTGACGTCACCCGCGCCCGGGTGTTCCTGTCCGGAGAAGTCGGCCGTGCGCTGACCGTCAAGGGCCTGGCATTGACCAAGGGTGCTCGGGCGGCCATCGAGCAGGCAGGCGGTAAGGTCGAGGACTAGATGGCAACGAATCCCGCCAACAACAAGGCTGGGCTGGGCGAGCTCTTTGCTCGCCTTCGTTTTGTTTTGCTTGCGATTTTCGTGTACCGGATTGGCACCCATATCCCGGTGCCCGGTATCGACCCGAATCAGCTCGCGGCGCTGTTCAACCAGAATCAGGGGACGATCCTGGGCCTGGCGAACATGTTTTCCGGCGGTGCACTGGAGCGCATGAGTATTCTGGCGCTCGGCATCATGCCGTACATCTCGGCGTCCATCATCATGCAGCTCATGTCGGCGGTGACACCGCAGCTCGAGCAGTTGAAGAAGGAGGGTGAATCCGGGCGGCGCAAGATCAGTCAGTACACCCGCTACCTGACCGTGGTGCTGGCGATTATCCAGGCGACGGGTATGACTGTAGGCATGGCGAACCAGGGCATGGCCTATAGCTCGAGCGTGCTGTTCTACGCCATTGCGATTACCTCACTGGTGACCGGGGCGGTGTTCATGATGTGGCTCGGCGAGCAGATCACCGAGAAGGGTGTCGGTAACGGCATCTCACTGCTTATCTTTGCGGGGATTGTCGCCGGCCTGCCGTCGGCGATCGGGCAGTCCCTCGAGCAGGCGCGCCAGGGCGAGATCAACATCCTTGTGCTGCTGCTGATTCTGGCGCTGGCCATGGCTGTGATCTACATGATCGTGTTCATCGAGCGCGGCCAGCGTCGCATTACGGTGAACTACGCCAAGCGGCAGCAGGGGCGGAAGATGTATCAGGCGCAGAGCTCGCACCTGCCCCTCAAGGTGAATATGGCCGGCGTTATTCCGGCGATCTTTGCCAGCAGCATTCTGCTGTTCCCGGCGTCGATTGCCCAGTGGTTCGGCAGCTCCGGCTCCGCCGACTGGCTGCAGGACCTCGCCGTGGCCATTGGTCCCGGGCAGCCCCTGAACATTCTGCTATTTACCGTGTTTATCGTGTTCTTCTGTTTTTTCTACACGGCGCTGATGTTCAACCCGCAGGAAGTGGCCGATAACCTGAAGCGCTCCGGGGCCTTCGTGCCGGGCATCCGCCCGGGCCAGCAGACGGCTAACTACATCGACGGCGTGCTGACGCGGTTGACGGTGTTCGGCTCGGCCTACATCGCCCTGGTCTGCCTGCTGCCACAGTTTCTCGTGGTGACCTGGAACGTTCCGTTTTACCTCGGTGGCACCTCGCTCCTGATCGTGGTCGTGGTGGTCATGGATTTCATGGCCCAGGTGCAGAGCCACATGATGTCGCATCAGTACGATTCGGTCATGAAAAAGGCCAACCTCAAGAATTATGGGAGTGCCGGCCGCGTCCGCTGACGCCCGGCTGATGGAGAGAGTCGAGAGATGAAAGTTCGCGCATCCGTGAAGAAGATCTGCAGGAATTGCAAGATCGTGCGCCGCAACGGCGTGGTCCGTGTTATCTGCAGCACTGACCCGCGCCACAAGCAGCGCCAGGGCTGAGTCGCTTCCTTTTCGGGGGTTGGCAATAAGTGATTGATTTTTGGGTTATGAATCGCTAGTATCCTGCGCCCTTTGACAGGGGTGAGCGGCGGGGTCCGCCGCGCGCAGGAAAGCGCTTGAGAATTTGGAGAAGCTTGAATGGCTCGTATCGCCGGCGTCAACGTACCGGACAACAAGCACGCGGTCATCTCGTTGACCTACATCTTTGGCATCGGGCGCACCACCGCCCGGCGCCTCTGCGACGTCTGCAAGGTGCCGGAGGCGACCCGCATGGGTGACCTCACGGAAGAGCAGATGGACGCGCTGCGCTCCAGCATCAGCGAGATGAGTGTCGAGGGCGACCTGCGCCGTGAAACGTCCATGAACATCAAGCGGCTCATGGATCTGGGCTGCAACCGCGGCCTGCGCCATCGCCGCAACCTGCCGGTCCGCGGCCAGCGCACCAAGACCAATGCGCGTACGCGCAAGGGTCCGCGAAAGCCGATCCGCCGGTAACGATATACCGCGCTGCCCGGTGGCGGCGCGTCCTCACAGTGTAGCTGCACCGCTAGTGCAGTGTTGATATTGACAGGAAGACAGCATGGCCAAGCCAGGTGCCAAAGGCACTCGAAAGAAAGTCTCGCGCACGATTGCCGACGGCATCGCACACGTGCACGCGTCCTTCAACAACACGATCATCACCATTACGGACCGCCAGGGCAATACCCTGAGCTGGGCCACGTCCGGTGGCTCGGGCTTCCGCGGCTCTCGCAAGAGCACGCCCTTCGCTGCCCAGGTGGCCGCAGAGCGTGCCGGCGAGGCGGCCAAGGAATACGGCCTGCAGAACCTCGACGTGCAGGTGAAGGGCCCGGGTCCGGGTCGCGAATCCGCCGTGCGCGCGTTGAACGCCTGCGGTTACAAGATCACCAACATCACCGACGTCACGCCGATCCCGCACAACGGTTGCCGTCCGCCGAAAAAGCGCCGGGTGTAAGGATTACAGGAAGGTTTTGAATTATGGCTAGATATCTGGGTCCCAAGTGCAAGCTCTCCCGTCGTGAGGGCACCGACCTGTTCCTGAAGAGTGGCGTACGCTCGCTGGATTCCAAGTGCAAGCCGGAGTCTGTTCCCGGCCAGCACGGCGCCCGTCGCGGCCGCCTGTCGGACTACGGCGTGCAGCTGCGCGAGAAGCAGAAGGTTCGTCGTATCTACGGCGTGCTCGAGAAGCAGTTCCGCGGCTATTACAAGGAAGCCGCCCGGCGCAAGGGCGCGACCGGCGAGAACCTGCTGCAGCTGCTGGAAAGCCGCCTCGATAACGTCGTCTACCGCATCGGCTTTGGCTCCACGCGCAACGAAGCGCGGCAGCTTGTGTCCCACAAGGCGATCCTCGTCAACGGCAAGACGGTGAACATTGCGTCTTACCAGGTGCAGGCGGGCGATGTGGTGTCCCTGCGCGAGAAGGCCAAGAAGCAGCTGCGGGTGCAGTCTGCCCTGGCCCTGGCGTCGCAGCGGGGCGAGCCCGAGTGGATCGAGGTGAACAACGAGAAGCTGGAGGCCGTGTTCAAGGCGGCACCGGAACGCCAGGATCTGTCGACGGACATCAACGAGAACCTGATCGTGGAGCTTTACTCCAAGTAAGTTCCGGCGAGCCAGGTCATTCAAACAGTTACAGGTGCCCCCATGCAGAGTGCAGTGACAGAATTACTGACGCCCCGCGTCATCAAAGTTGAAGAGAAGAGCAGCACCCGTGCGCAGGTGACCCTGGAGCCGCTGGAGCGCGGCTTCGGCCACACCCTGGGTAACGCCCTGCGCCGCATCCTGCTGTCTTCCATGCCCGGCTGCGCCATCACGGAAGTGGAAATCGATGGCGTGTTGCACGAGTACAGCACTATTGAGGGCATCCAGGAAGACGTTATCGAGATCCTCCTCAACCTCAAGGAAGTGGCGCTGGTCATGGCCGGCAAGGACGAGGTCGAGCTGACCCTGACCAAGGAAGGCCCAGGTGCGGTAACGGCCGGCGATATCCAGACCGATCACGATGTGGAAATCCGCAACCCCGAGCACGTGATCTGCCACATCAACGACAAGAAAGCGCTGAGCATGAAGGTCACGGCAGCCCGTGGCCGCGGCTACTCCCCCGCTGATTCCCGCGAGGACCCGGAAGAGGAGACGCGCTCCATCGGCCGGCTGCAGCTCGACGCGACCTTCACCCCGGTGCACCGCGTGGCCTACGTGGTCGAAGCGGCACGGGTGGAGCAGCGCACCGACCTCGACAAGCTGGTGCTGGACCTTGAGACCAACGGCACCATCGACCCGGAAGAGGCGATCCGCCGCGCTGCGACGATCCTGCAGCAGCAGCTGGCGGTGTTTGTCGACCTCGAAAGTGAAGCGCACTCTGAGTCCGCCGATTCCGAGGACGAAGTGGACCCGATCCTGCTGCGCCCGGTCGATGACCTGGAGCTCACGGTACGTTCCGCCAACTGCCTCAAGGCCGAGAATATCTACTACATTGGCGACCTGGTGCAGCGCACGGAAGTCGAGCTCCTGAAGACGCCGAACCTGGGCAAGAAGTCGCTCACGGAAATCAAGGATGTACTCGCTTCCCGCGGTCTGTCCCTGGGCATGCGCCTGGACAGCTGGCCGCCGGTAAGCCTGAAGAACGACGAGCGGGTGCTCAGCGCCTGAGCCGCCCGCAGGGAAACAGCGTGCCGGGAAGGCACTGAGTAAAGGATCAGAACCATGCGTCACCGTCACAGCGGACGTCAGCTCAACCGCAACAGCTCGCACCGGAAGGCCATGTTCCGCAACATGACCGCCTCCCTGGTCGAGCACGAGCTCATCAAGACTACCCTGCCCAAGGCCAAGGAGCTGCGCGGTTACGCGGAGCCCCTGATCACCCTGGCCAAGCAGGACAGCGTCGCCAACCGTCGCCTGGCGTTCAACCGTCTGCGCGACAAGGCAGCCGTGGGCAAGCTCTTCGCGGAGCTGGGCCCCCGCTACCAGGAGCGTCCCGGTGGTTACATCCGTATCCTGAAGTGCGGCTACCGCACCGGCGACAAGGCGCCCATGGCCTACGTCGAGCTGGTGGATCGGCCCCAGATCGAGCGCTTTGAGGACGACGAGGACTGACGTTCTCCGCATTACGCGCGACGAAGAGCCGGGCCCTGCCCGGCTTTTTTTTGCGTGCGCCAGGCATGGCGCGTAGAGCTGTTCCGGCACAGGTGGAGCGGGCCGGATGACTTGGCGGTGCAAGTCCGCTATCGGCCCGGTAAGGGGAACGATCAGCCGGTGGAGCTGATTCCCGGTGCGGAGCCGGGAGGGTGCCCCCAGTCGCTCCCCGTTACACGCTTGGTGGGGGCACCCTCCCGCCTCCGCCCCTACCGCCCCGACTTCGCCTCTATCGCGCGAGGGTTCGCACGGCGGTAGGGGAGAGGGCGGGAATTTTCTCTCACAATGCGTGTAACGGGGAGCGACGGAGAGAAGGCTCCCGCCCTCATCCCTGACACCTCGCGTGCGTCAGGCAGCGTAAGGACCCAGTACGGTAGGGGCGGATGTCGGGGGTATGTCCCCACAAAGCGTGTAACGGGGAGCGACTGGGGACATACCCCCGGCATCCGCCCCGGGAATCCGCGATAGCCTCTTTTCTGAACGAGGAGCCCTTCATCCATTGAACCACCACCTCTCGCCGAAGGGCGTGGTCATGGACTTGCCAGCGGCTGCCTTCGGGGCCAAGCTGCAGCTTTCCCATGGAAGGAGAACGGTGCATGGCAAAAGCAGAGATCGTGGCGGAAGGACTCTATTTCGGCGAGGGTCCGCGCTGGTACGGAGGCCGGCTGTGGTTCAGCGACTTCTACGAACGCGCCGTGCGCTCCCTGGGGCCCGACGGCGACCTGCGTACCGAGCTGCAGCTGCAGTGCCAGCCCTCCGGGCTGGGCTGGCTTCCCGATGGAACCCTGCTGATTGTCGACATGGAAGACCACCGGGTCCTGCGCCATGGCCCCGGCGGACTCGCCGACTATGCCAGCCTTGGCGAGCATTCCCGGCATCTCGCCAACGACATGGTCGTCGCGGATGACGGCCGGGCCTTCGTCGGTAACTTCGGTTTTGATCTTGACGCGGCCCTCGCCGAGCGGGGCGCGGAGGCCGTCCTCGCCGATCATCCCAAAACGAACCTGATGACCGTCTCGCCCGAAGGGCACGTGGACCTTGCGGCCGCGGACCTGAGCTTTCCTAACGGCATGGTCATCACCCCGGACGGCGCGACCCTGGTCGTTGCAGAGACCCTGGGCCTTTGCCTGACCGCCTTTGAGCTGGCCGCCGACGGCACCCTGACGAAGCGCCGGGTCTGGGCTGCGCTGGAGGGTGTGGCCGCCGATGGTATCTGCCTCGATGCAGAAGGGTGCATCTGGGTTGCCAACGCCCTCGCCCCCGAGTGCCTGCGCATAGCCGAGGGCGGTGAAGTGCGGGAGCGGGTGGAAACCAGCCAGAACTGCTACGCCTGCATGCTCGGGGGCGACGACGGCCGGGACCTCTATCTGGTCACCGCCCGGGATTCAAACGCAGCGGTCGCCAAGAAAAATCGCAGCGGCCGCATCGAACGCTGCCGGGTCGAGGTGCCGCACGCGGGCCGGCCCTAGGCCACCTGCTTCCGCGCGCGCTTCTTTGCCGGCGCTTTTTTCTTCGCCGGGCGCTTCGCGGCTTCCACGCCCAGCATGGGCCCGAGGAACTGCCCGGTGTGGGACGCGGGGTCTGCCGCCACGGCCTCCGGCGTGCCCGTGGCGATGATCTCGCCGCCGCCGCTACCGCCCTCGGGGCCGAGGTCGATGAGCCAGTCGGCGGTCTTGATGACGTCGAGGTTGTGCTCGATGATCACCACGGTATTGCCGTGGTCGCGGAGCCGGTGCAGCACCGCAAGAAGCTGGCGGATGTCTTCGAAGTGCAGGCCCGTGGTGGGTTCGTCAAGAATGTAGAGCGTGCGCCCCGTGTCGCGCTTGGACAGCTCCCGGGACAGTTTCACCCGCTGCGCTTCGCCACCGGAGAGCGTGGTGGCGGCCTGGCCGAGGCGGATGTACGACAGGCCCACGTCCATGAGGGTCTGCAGCTTGCGGGCGAGAGCCGGCACCGGTTCAAAGAAGGCCAGGGCGTCCTCCACGGTCATCTCCAGCACTTCGTGGATATTCTTGCCCTTGTAGCGGATGTCCAGCGTCTCCCGGTTGTAACGCTTGCCCTTGCAGACATCGCAAGGCACATAGATATCCGGCAGGAAGTGCATCTCTACCTTGGTCACGCCGTCGCCCTGGCAGGCCTCACAGCGGCCCCCCTTCACATTAAAGCTGAAGCGGCCGGGCTTGTAGCCGCGGGAGCGCGCCTCCTGGGTGCCGGCAAAAAGTTCGCGTACCGGGGTAAAGATGCCGGTATAGGTCGCCGGGTTGGAGCGCGGTGTGCGGCCGATGGGGCTCTGGTCGATATCGATACACTTGTCGACATGCTCGAGGCCCTCGATGCTGTCGTGCGCCGCCGCGGTCAGGGTGGTGGCACCGTTCAGCGCGGTAGCCGCCAGGGGGTAGAGAGTGCCGTTGACCAGCGTTGATTTGCCGGAGCCGGAGACGCCGGTGACGCAGGTAAGGAGACCCAGGGGCAGCTCGAGGGTGATGTCGCGCAGATTGTTGCCGCGGGCACCGCGCACGACGACCTGCCGCGCCGGGTCCGGCTGCCGGCGCTCGGCGGGCACCTCGATGCTGCGCTGGCCGGAAAGGTAGGCGCCGGTGAGGGAGGCTGCGTTGCCGACGATAGCGTCCAGCGTGCCCTCGGCAACGATCCGGCCGCCGTGCACGCCGGCGCCGGGGCCGATGTCGATGATGTGGTCGGCGCTGCGGATCGCGTCTTCATCGTGCTCCACTACCAGCACCGTGTTGCCGAGGTCCCGCAGGTGTCGCAGCGTAGTCAGCAGCCGCTCGTTGTCGCGCTGGTGCAGGCCGATGGACGGCTCGTCGAGGATGTACATGACGCCCACCAGCCCGGCGCCGATCTGCGAGGCCAGGCGGATGCGCTGGGCCTCACCGCCCGAGAGCGTCTCGGCGCTTCGCTCCAGGGTGAGGTAGTTAAGGCCGACATCCACCAGGAAGCGATAGCGGGCGCGGATCTCCTTGAAGATCTTCTCGGCAATGGCAGCGTTGCGGCCGCTGAGCTGCAGCTGGTCGAAGTAGGCGGCGGCCTCGCCCACGGGCATCCCGGTGATGCTTGGCAGCGTGCGCTCGTCGACGTAGACATGCCGTGCATCCTCGCACAGCCGCGTGCCGTGGCAGCCGGGGCAGGGCGCCGTGGTCAGGAAGCGCGCCAGGTCTTCGCGCACGGACTGGGATTCCGTATCCCGGTAGCGCCGCTCCATGTTCGGCAGGATGCCCTCGAAGCTATGGGTGCGCTTGAAGACGGTGCCGCGGTCGTTGAGGTAGGCGAAGGCGATCTCCTCGTCGCCGCTGCCGTGGAGGATGATCTCCCGGTGCTTTTTGCTCAACTTCTCGAAGGGCGTGTCGATGGCGAAGCCGTAGTGCTCGGCAAGGGAGGTGAGCAGGTGGAAGTAGTACACGTTGCGTCGGTCCCAGCCGCGGATGGCCCCCTCGGCGAGGCTGGCCTCCGGGTGCAGGATCACCCGCGAGGGATCGAAGTACTGTTTCACCCCCAGGCCATCGCACTCGGGGCAGGCACCGGCGGGGTTGTTGAACGAGAACAGCCGCGGCTCGAGTTCGTTGATACTGTGGCCGCACTCGGGGCAGGCGAAGCGCGCGGAGAAGACCACGTCCGCCGCCTCGCTGTCCATGTCGCTGATGGCGGCAATGCCGTCGCTGAGGCCGAGGGCGGTCTCGAAGGACTCGGCGAGGCGCAGGCCGAGGTCCTGCCGCACCTTGAAGCGATCCACCACCACCTCGATGCGGTGCTTGCGGTTCTTGGCCAGCGCCGGCACGTCGTCCAGGTCGACCACGCGCCCGTCCACCCGTGCGCGTACGAAGCCCGCGGCGCGTAGTTCCTCGAAGACGTGCAGGTGTTCGCCCTTGCGATCCTGCACTACCGGCGCCAGCAGCATGAGCCGCTGGCCTTCCGGCATGGCCAGCACGCTGTCGACCATCTGGCTCACCGTCTGCGCCTGCAGGCTGGCCCCGTGCACGGGACAGCGCGGCTCACCGATGCGCGCAAACAGCAGCCGCAGGTAGTCGTAGATTTCGGTGATGGTGCCGACGGTGGAGCGCGGGTTGTGCGAGGTGGATTTCTGTTCGATGGAGATTGCCGGCGACAGGCCCTCGATGTGGTCCATGTCGGGTTTTTCCATCATGGACAGGAACTGCCGCGCATAGGTGGACAGCGACTCGACGTAGCGGCGCTGACCTTCCGCATAGAGGGTGTCGAAGGCCAGCGAGGATTTTCCGGAGCCGGACAGTCCGGTGATGACGACGAGTTTGTCCCGGGGGATGTCGAGGTCGATGTTCTTGAGGTTGTGGGTGCGCGCGCCGCGTACCTGGATCGTGTCCATGGAGGTTCCGAAGTGGGAGGCAGAAACCCGCCAGTATAGGCGGATGCCGTGTCCGGCAAAACCGCCTGGCGTAGTCTGCCGCCGGTCGTGCGGCTCTTGGTTGGGGGCAGTGGGTGCCAACAGCACGGGGCTGCCGCGGGCGAACTGCCCCGGGACACGCTACAAGCACATCCCTGTGCGCTCGGCGCCGGCCATCCGTGGCCGGCGACGGTCCCGGGGCAGTTCGCCCGCGGCAGCCCCTGCGCCGTGCCACGGGGCGCCCGGGTATCTCATCGCCTTGTCTGGGGACGGTCCCGGGGCAGTTCGCTCGCGGCAGCTTCTGCGTCGTGCAACGCAGCGCCCGGGTATCGCATAGCCTTATCCGGGACCGGGATTGAAACAGCCTTGCCGTGTTCCCGCGGCGTCAGGGGGGGCGAGGAGGCGCTCCCGGTGCAATCAGGCCGCGCTTTGGCGCCAGGCGAGGGCCGGGGCTTTCCGCGAGCACTGTTCGAGTCCCGAACATTCGCGCAGCGAATTTTGGTCGAGTTGCGCAGCGGCCGGCCCTCGCCTGGCGCCTGCGGCCGTACCGGGAGCGTCCCCTCGCCCACCCGGCCTACGAAGCCTCACAACATAAAGAACCCCGGTTCCAATGCCTTCCGCGCATCGTGCTACCATGCGTCCCGTTCAGGAGGCCTGCAGTTTGTTGACGAAAAACCCCATGACCCCGGTCGAGCGCCGCGCCGTCGGTGCGCTGGCGCTGCTCTACAGCTTTCGCATGCTCGGCCTGTTCATGGTGCTGCCGCTGCTGGCGCTCTATGCCGCCGACATGCCCGGCGGGACGCCCTTGATGATCGGCCTTGCCCTCGGGGCCTACGGCTTCAGCCAGGCGCTGTTGCAGATCCCCCTGGGCTGGCTGTCGGACCGGGTGGGACGGATACCCGTGATCCTCGGTGGGCTGGTGATCTTTGCCCTCGGCAGCGTCGTGGCGGCCATGGCCGACACCGTGCAGGGGATCGTTCTCGGGCGGCTCCTGCAGGGGGCTGGCGCCATCGCCGGCTCGGTTATGGCCCTGGTGGCCGATATCACCACCGATGAGCAGCGCACCAAAGCCATGGCCGTGGTGGGGGCGAGTATCGGCCTTTCTTTTGCCCTGGCGCTCGTGCTGGGGCCGATCATCGCGTCCTTCAGCGGGCTCCACGGTGTGTTTATGCTGACGGCGGTGCTGGCGACCGCCGGCATCGCCATTGTCTTCTTCGGCGTGCCCCGGGGCGTGCAGAGCCGCCATCACGACGAAGTCGGCGCGCAGCCCGGCATGATCGGCAAAGTGCTGGCGGACCCGGCGTTGCGGCGCCTGGATTTCGGGGTGTTCAGCCTGCACTTCATTCTCACTGCAAGCTTCCTGGTGATCCCCTTCGCCATCGAGGACATCCTCGGGGTTGCGCGGGAAGCGCACTGGAAGGTCTACCTGCCGGTGCTGGTGGCCTCGATTCTCGGCATGCTGCCGCTGCTGCGTGCGTCGGAGCGCCACGGGCACGTGCGCGGTATGCTGCTCCTGTCCATCGCGATGCTCGTGCTGTCCGTGGCCGGGGTCACGCTGCTGGCGATTCCGGCCGTGCTCTACCTTGCATTGTGGCTCTACTTCGTCGCCGTCAACTACCTCGAGGCCAGCCTGCCCTCCCTGGTGAGCAAGGCAGTGTTCCCCGGCGGCAAGGGCACGGCCCTCGGTGTCTATTCCACCAGCCAGTTTATCGGCGCCTTCTTCGGCGGCGCCAGCGGCGGCTGGGTGCTGCAGCAGGGCGGTGTGCACGCGCTGTTTGTGCTCTGCCTCGTGCCCGGGCTGCTGTGGATCGCCAGCAGCTGGCGCCTGGTCGCTGCGCCGCGGGCCCAGGAGGTCGCAGCCGGCGGCTGACCGTTTCTGCTGTCGCAATCGCCCGGGCGCGTTGCTATAGTCGCGTATTCTCAGGCGCAAGGAGGCAGCACGAGCCATGGCATCGCGTGGTATCAACAAGGTGATCCTCATCGGCAACCTCGGGGCCGACCCGGAAACCCGCTACATGCCGTCCGGCGGCGCCGTCACCAACGTCCGCCTCGCCACCTCCGAGCAGTGGAAGGACAAGCAGACCGGCCAGCCCCAGGAGCGTACCGAGTGGCACCGGGTGGTGTTTTTCAACCGCCTCGGCGAGATTGCCGGCGAGTACCTCCGCAAGGGCTCCAAGGTCTATATCGAAGGGTCCCTGCGCACTCGCAAGTGGCAGGGCCAGGACGGCCAGGACCGCTACACCACCGAGATCGTCGCCGGCGAGATGCAGATGCTCGACAGCCGCGGCCAGATGGGCGGTGGTGGTTACGATGCGCCCGCAGACAGCTACAACCAGGAGCCCCCGCGGCAGCAGCAGGGTGGTGCCCAACCTCAGGCCCCGGCCAGTGCCGGCGGCGACAACCCCGCTGATTTCGGTGATTTTGACGACGACATCCCCTTCTAGGTCGGGCCAGGCGAACTCGGTCCGCGTGAGGCGGTGCCGCGTGTTCCCGCGGCCGAAGCGCGCCGGGTAGGCCCCGGTGCTGGTCCTCATCATTGCCGCCGACAGCGCCACCGGCGCTGCGCTTCGCGCCGTGCTCGCGCGCTGGGGTCGCCACGAGGTGGTGCCGATCACCGTGGCTGCCAGCCGCTGGAAGAGCGAGCGTCAGGCCAAGAAGGCCGTACGCCGCGCCGCCCCGGCCTGCGTTCTCGATCTGCGTTTCACGCACCTCCTGGCCAGCGGCGATCCCGTGCAGGAGCTCGACTGTGCCCGCGCCCATTGGCTGGCCAAGGCCTGCGAGCGTGCGGGGGCGGAGTACCTTCTGCTGTCCAGTGCCTGTGTTTTTTCCGGTTCGCTGCCCCATCCCTACCGTGAACAGGAGACCCCGGATGCCGCCGAACCGCCCGGTTCGCTGCTCGCCGCTGTGGAGGCCCAGGTGTTCGCCGCCTGCAGCCGTGCGGCGGTGCTGCGCACGGGGCCGGTCATCGCCAGCGCCGGCCCCGGGCTCCTCGACGACGTCCTGCGGGCGCTGCTGGCCGGGGAGACGCGGGTTCTCGACGACCGTGACAGCTTCTGCCCTGTGCCGTCGGCGGACCTCGGCCGCGTGATCGCCGGCATGCTCGACCAGATGGCTGCGGGGGCCGAGCCGCGCGGGGTCTTCCACTACGCGAGCCCGGACCGCACCACCCTTTACGGTTTTGCCGAGGCGGTGATCGCCGCGGCCTCGCAGTTTGTGGCGGTGGCCGATGGCGCTATCGCCCGGGAGCCGGCGGAGGCGGGGGAGGGCGGCCGCAACTGGGCCCTCGACTGCCGCGATCTCCGGGATACCTTTGCCATCAAGCAAGTGCCCTGGCGCGGCGTCATCGGCGACGCTGTGCGGGCCTACCTCGTGAACCATCAGGGAGACTGAAGCCATGGGCCAGCCCGCCGGCGCTGCGGCCACAGATCTTGCCGTGGCTGTGCTTACCGTATCCGACACCCGCGGACCCGAAGATGACAGCTCCGGCGACTACCTCGCCGCCGCCGCCACGGCGGCCGGCCACCGGGTTGTGGCGCGCACGCTCGTGCCCGACGACATCTACCGGCTGCGGGCGGTGCTCTCCGGCTGGATTGCCGACCCGGCGGTGGAGGTGGTGCTGGTGACCGGCGGCACGGGCTTTGCCGGCCGCGACTCCACGCCGGAGGCGGTCACTCCCCTCCTCGACAAGCACATCGTGGGTTTCGGCGAGGTGTTCCGGGCGCTGTCCCTGGCCGAGATCGGTTCTTCTACCGTGCAGTCCCGGGCGCTGGCGGGGCTCGCCAACGGCACGCTGCTGTTCTGCATGCCGGGTTCCACGGGGGCCTGCCGAACCGCCTGGGAGGGCATTCTGCTGGAGCAGCTCGACAGCCGCCATCGCCCCTGCAATTTCGTCGGTCTCCTGCGCGGCGCATGATCCCCCTCGAGGAAGCCCTCGCGCGCCTCCTCGCCGCCGCGCCGGCGCCGCCGGCAGTGGAGACGGTGCCCCTGGCAGAAGCCCTGGGACGCGTGCTGGCGGCCCCGGTGCGGGCGCCGGCCGATGTGCCCGCCTTCGCCGACAGCGCCATGGATGGCTTCGCTTTCCGCCGCAGCGAGGTGGTGCCCGGGGCGCTCCTGCCCGTGAGCCAGCGCATTGCTGCAGGCTGCGCGCCGACACCGCTTGAGTCCGGCACTGCGGCCCGGATCTTCACCGGCGCGCCCTTGCCCGAGGGCGCCGATGCGGTGCTCATGCAGGAGGACTGCGAGACGGCGGAGGAGGGGGTGCCCTCGGGCCGCTTCAGTTTGGGCAGCGTCAGGCCGGGCCGCGTGCCGGCGACCGGCGAGAACATCCGCCCCCGGGGCGAGGACATCGCCGCCGGCAGCGAGCTGTTCCCTGCCGGTAAGCGTCTGCGGCCCCAGGACCTCGGGCTCCTTGCCGCCACCGGCTGCGCTGAGCTGGCCGTTTATCGGCGCCTCACGGTGGCGGTGCTCGCCACCGGTGATGAGCTGGTGCCTGCAGGGGGTGGACCCCTCGCACCGGGCCAGCGCTATAACAGCAACGGGCCGATGCTCGCGGCCCTGCTGGCTCGGCTCGGTTTCGCGGTGCACGGGCCGGCGCAGGTCGGCGACAGCGCCGCAGCCACCCGCGCCGCCCTCACCGGAGCGGCCGCGAGCGCGGATCTCATCCTGACCACCGGCGGGGTCTCTGTCGGCGAGGAGGATCACGTGCGGGCGCAGGTCGCCGCGCTCGGAGCGCTGGATCTGTGGAAGGTGGCGGTGAAACCCGGCAAGCCGTTCGCCTTCGGCCGCGTGGGCAGCACGCCGTTTCTGGGCCTGCCCGGCAATCCTACCTCGGTCTTCGTGACCTTCTGCCTGCTGGCCCGGCCCTACCTGCTGGCCGCCCAGGGGGCGCGCCTGGCGCCGCCGCCGGCGCTCTGGGCCCGGGCGGCCTTTACCGTGGCACGTCCCCTTGCCCGGGCCGATTACCGGCGTGTCTGGCTGCGCGCTGACGAGGCCGGCGAGACCCGGGCAGAGGCCTATCCCCGGCAGGGCTCCGGCGTGCTCAGCTCTGTGTGTGCCGCGGATGCGCTGGCGCGAGTGCCGCCCGGGGAAACCCTGGCCGAGGGAGACCCGGTGCAGGTGCTGCTGCTGGATTCGCTGCTGGGCTGAGTGCCTCTGCGGCCCCACCCGGGGCCCGGGGGCCTTCGTGGGGTCAGGCGTCGAGAGCCTGGAAGACCAGCGAGGCGTTAGTGCCGCCGAAGCCGAAGCTGTTTGACATCACCCGGGTCAGCCTGGCGCCGTCTACCCGTTCGCGGACGATGGGCATGCCCTCCGCCTCCGGGTCCAGGGTCTCGATATTGGCCGAGGCGGCGATGAAGCCGCGCTGCTGCATGAGCAGGCTGTAGATCGCTTCCTGTACCCCCGCAGCCCCCAGGGAATGCCCGGAGAGGGACTTGGTGGAGCCGATCACCGGCACCTCTCCCGCAAAGGCCTCGCGCACGGCCTTCAATTCCGTGATGTCGCCGGCCGGCGTGCTGGTGCCGTGGGCGTTGATGTAGTCCACCGGGCCGTCGAGGGTGGCCAGGGCCTGGCGCATGCAGCGCACGGCGCCTTCGCCGGACGGGGCGACCATGTCGTGGCCGTCGGAGGTGGCGCCGTAGCCCACCAGTTCGGCATAGATCTTTGCGCCGCGCGCACGGGCGTGCTCCAGTTCCTCGAGCACCACCATGCCGCCGCCGCCGGCGATGACAAAGCCGTCGCGGTTGGCGTCATAGGCCCGGGACGCCTGCGTCGGCGTGTCGTTGTACTTGGTGGACAGGGCACCCATGGCATCGAAAAGGGAGCTCATGGTCCAGTGCAGCTCCTCGCCGCCGCCGGCGAAGACGATGTCCTGCTTGCCGAGCTGGATCTGCTCCGCGCCGGCGCCGATGCAGTGGGCGCTGGTGGAACAGGCAGAGGAGATAGAGTAGTTGACACCCTTGATCCGGAATGGCGTGGCCAGGCACGCCGAGACGGTGCTGCCCATGGTCTGGGTCACCCGGTAGGGGCCGACGCGGCGCAGACCGCGCTCGCGGAGGATGTCCGCTGCCTCCACCTGGCTCGCTGAGGAGGCTCCGCCGGAGCCGGCGATGATGCCGGTGCGCTCGCTGGAGATGTCGCTCTCTTCAAGGCCGGCATCGGCGATGGCCTGGGTCATGGCGATGTAGGCAAAGGAGGCCGCGTCGCCCATGAAGCGCAGGCGCTTGCGATCGATGTGTTCCGCTGCGTCGATCTCCGGGCTCCCGGCGACATGGGAACGCATGCCGGCGTCGATCTGCTCCTGGCGGATGCTCAGGCCGGAGCGCCCGTGGTAGAGGGCGTCGGCGACCGTTCCGGCGTCATTGCCGAGGCAGGAAACGATACCGAGACCGGTAACGACGACTCGTCGGCTCATCAGAAACTCTCCGTGCTCTGGAACAGGCCCACGCGCAGGTCCCGGGCCGTATAGATCTCGCGGCCGTCGACGGACACGCTGCCGTCGGCGATGCCCATCACGAGCTTGCGCTCAATGACGCGCTTGATGTCGATCTGGTAGCTCACCCGGGTGGCGCTGGGCAGGATTTGTCCGGTGAACTTCACCTCGCCGGCGCCGAGGGCCCGGCCGCGCCCGGGGTTGCCTCGCCAGCCGAGGAAAAAGCCGAGCAGCTGCCACATGGCGTCCAGCCCCAGACAGCCGGGCATCACCGGATCGCCGGGGAAGTGGCAGGCGAAGAACCACAGGTCCGGATGGATATCGAGCTCGGCGCGGATCTCGCCTTTGCCGGCAGGGCCGCCCTCGGAGCTGATGTGGGTGATGCGGTCCAGCATGAGCATGTTGCCCACGGGAAGCTGCGCATTACCGGGGCCGAAGAGGTGGCCGGCGCCGCAGTCGAGGAGTTCGTCCTTGCTGAAACTGTGCTGTTGGGTCATCGGTTTTCCGGGTGTCGGAGGCGTCGGGCGGGGCCCTGGCGGGGTCCGGGCGCCGGCTGGCCGGCGTCCCTGTGGATAAGCAAGGCCCCGCATTTTACCCACTGGGGCTCAAAAATCCACCGCCCCCCGGGCTGTCGCGGCGGCCCCGTCGCCCCGTCTCGTCCTTGGCCGGCCCGCTGGCGTCAGCGCGCGGTCTTCCGATACCATCGTCGCTTTGCCGCGCGAGCGGGGTTGCCGGCTGTGAAGTCCCGGTAGAAGCCCCGGAAGAAGCCCGAAAAGAAGCCCCAGAAGAGAGGATCCCCATGCTGGTACCGGTGTTGTTGTCCGGGGGCGTCGGCAGCCGCCTGTGGCCGGTCTCCCGGGAGGCCTACCCGAAGCAGTTCCTGCCCCTGGCGAGCGAGCTGTCCATGCTGCAGGAAACACTGGCCCGCACCGAGGGACTGGCGGCAGCGCCGCCCCTGGTGGTCTGCAACGAGGCGCATCGCTTTCTCGTCGCCGAACAGCTGCGGCAGCTGGCGCTGGTGCCCGGCGCCATTATTCTCGAGCGCGAGGGCCGCAACACGGCCCCCGCGGTGGCCCTCGCGGCCCTGCACGCGCTCGCCGCGGACCCGGACGCCACACTGCTGGTGCTGCCGGCCGATCACATCATCCGCGACCAGGCGGCCTTCCTGGCGGCGGTGGAAGTGGCGGCGCCCCTTGCCGGCGCCGGTCAGCTGGTGACCTTCGGCGTGGTGCCCACGAGCCCGGAAACCGGCTACGGCTATCTGCGCTGCGGCGAGGCGCTGGGCGAAGGTGCTGCCCGCCTGGACCGTTTCGTTGAAAAACCCGACCGCGCCACCGCCGAGGCCTACCTCGAGAGCGGGGCTTACCTCTGGAACGCGGGCATGTTCCTGCTCCGCGCCGATAGCTACCTCGAGGAGCTCGAGCGTCAGGTTCCGGCCATGGCGGCGGCCTGCCGGGCCGCCATGGCCGGGGTCAGCGGTGATCTCGACTTCCTGCGCCCGGACCCGGAGGCGCTTGCCGCCTGCCCGGGCGACTCCATCGACTATGCCGTGATGGAGGGCACGGACCGGGGCGCCGTGGTCCCCCTGGACTGCGGCTGGAGCGATGTCGGCGCCTGGTCCACGCTCTGGGATGTGTCCGAACACGACAGCGACGGCAATGTGGTGCACGGCGATGTCATCGTGGAGGACAGCCGGGGCAGCTATCTGCGCGCCGAGTCCCGGCTGCTTGCAGCCGCGGGCGTTGACAACCTCGTGGTGGTAGAGACCGCCGACGCCGTGCTGGTGGCAGGCAGGGACCAGGTGCAGGACGTGAAGCACATCGTCGAGCGCCTGCGCGCCGCGGGTCGCAGCGAGGCCGCGCTGCACCAGCGCGTCTACCGCCCCTGGGGCAGCTACGAGTCGCTGATCGTGGCCGAGCGCTTCCAGGTCAAGCGCATCGTCGTCAACCCCGGCGAGACCCTGTCCCTGCAGATGCACCACCACCGCGCTGAGCACTGGATCGTCGTTCACGGCACCGCCGAGGTCACCTGCGAGGACCGCTCCTTTATGCTCGGGGAGGACGAGTCCACCTACATCCCCCTGGGCCACAAGCACCGGCTCGCTAACCCCGGTAAGATACCGCTGGAGCTGATCGAGGTGCAGTCGGGCAGCTATCTCGGTGAAGACGACATCGTCCGCTTCCAGGACGCCTACGGCCGCGGCGGGACGCCCGCGGGCTGACTATGCCGGCGCAGGCCCCGGGCCTGCGCCGCACGCAGATGGCAGGATGCAAAGGGAGAAAACGGCCATGATCGAGAAGTGTATGTTCCCGGTAGCGGGCTACGGTACCCGCTTCCTTCCGGCAACGAAGAGCATGCCCAAGGAAATGCTCCCGATCGTCAACAAGCCGCTGGTGCAGTACGGCGTCGAAGAGGCCATTGAGGCCGGCATGACCACCTGCGCCCTGGTCACCGGTCGCGGCAAGCGAGCCATCGCCGACCACTTTGACATCAGCTACGAGCTCGAGCACCAGATCGCCGGCAGCGGCAAGGAAGCCTACCTCGACAGCATCCGCAACGTCCTCGACCGGGGCGTCTTCACCATGGTCCGGCAGCGCGAGATGAAGGGCCTGGGCCATGCCATCCTCACCGGCGAGACCCTGGTCGGCAACGTGCCCTTCGGTGTGGTCCTCTCCGACGACCTGTGCATCAATGATGGCCCCGGCGTGCTGGCGCAGATGGTCGAGCTCTACAACCAGTTCCGCTGCTCCATTGTCGCCATCATGGAAGTGCCTGAAGAAGAGGTACATAAGTATGGCGTCATTGCCGGCGAGGCCCTCAAGGAGGGTATCTACCGGGTAGATCGCATGGTCGAGAAACCGAAGCCCGAGGCGGCGCCCTCGAACCTCGCGATCATTGGTCGCTATATTCTCACCCCGGACATCTTCGACATCATCCGCGAGACAGAGCCCGGCGCGAACGGCGAGGTGCAGCTCACCGATGCCCTGCAGACCCAGGCCGAGCGCGGCTGCGTCATGGCTTACAAGTTCAAGGGGCGGCGCTTCGACTGCGGCAGCGTGCCCGGCTTCGTCGAAGCCACGGACTACGTCTACCACAATATCTATTCCCAGCTCTGACGACCGTGGATCTCTCCGCCTGCTTCAAGGCCTACGATGTCCGCGGCCGCGTGCCGGACCAGCTCAACGAGACCATCGCCGAGCGCATCGGCCGCGCTTACGCCACGGTGCTCGCGCCGCGACGGGTGGTCGTCGGCCACGACGTGCGCCTGGCCAGCGAGGCCCTGAAGGGCGCGCTCATCGAGGGGCTGCGCGGCCAGGGTGTCGACGTCTTCGACCTGGGCCTGGCCGGTACCGAGGAGATTTACTTCGCCACGTTCCACGGTGACGCCCACGGGAGCTTCGATGGCGGCATCGCTGTCACCGCGAGCCACAACCCCAAGGACTACAACGGCATGAAGTTCGTCCGCGAGGGCGCGCGGCCCCTCTCCGGCGACACGGGGCTTTTCGATATCCGCGATCTGGCCGCCGCCGGCGCTTTCCCCGCCCGTGACCGCCGCGGCAGCCTCGAGTCCCTGGACCTGGACGCCGCCTACGTCGAGCACCTGCTGGGCTACATCGACCGCGAGAGCCTGGCCCCGCTGAAGATCGTCACCGACCCGGGCAACGGCGGCGCCGGCCGCATCATCGACCTCCTGGAGCCGCAGCTGCCCTTCGAGTTTGTGCGCCTGCATCACAGCCCGGACGGACACTTCCCCAACGGCGTGCCCAACCCGCTGCTCCCGGAGAATCGCAGCGCGACCATCGACGCCGTCCGCGACCACGGCGCCGATCTCGGCATCGCCTGGGACGGCGATTTCGACCGCTGCTTTTTCTTCGACCACACGGGCCGCTTCATCGAGGGCTACTATGTGGTCGGCCTCCTCGCCGAGGCGTTCCTGCGCCAGGCCCCGGGCAGCGCCATCGTCCACGACCCGCGCCTGAGCTGGAACACGCAGGACATCATCGCCGCCGGCGGCGGCCGCGCCGTCGAGAGCAAGACGGGGCACGCCTTTATCAAGGAGCGCATGCGCGCGGAGAACGCTGTCTACGGCGGTGAAATGAGCGCGCACCATTATTTCCGCGATTTTGCTTTTTGCGACAGCGGCATGATCCCCTGGCTTCTGGTCGCCGCTCTGATCGGCAGCCGCGGCCAGTCGCTCGCGGAGCTGGTGGAGGCGCGCATGGCGCTCTACCCGTGCAGCGGCGAGCTTAACCGCACCATCGACGACCCCGCCGCTGCCCTCGCCGCCGTCGAGGCCCGTTACGCCCCCGGCGCCACGGCGGTCTCCCACGTCGACGGCCTCTCCGTCGCCTACCCCGACTGGCGCTTCAACCTCCGCCGCTCTAACACCGAGCCGGTTGTGCGCCTGAATGTTGAGAGCCGTGGGGATGCCGCGCTCATGCGGGAGAAGACGGCGGAGTTGCTGGCTTTTCTGGACGGTGGTCGCCGGTAACCTGCGGCATTTATTCCGGTAGTTGCGCTGGGGCGCTCTGTAGCCCGGCGTCGGGGGTTGCTACACCCTGTCCCGGGGTCGCAAAAAGCGCCATCCATGGCAGCTCGGCAGCGGACATCCATGTCCGCTGACGCCCCGGGACAGGGTGTAGCAACCCCCGCCACCTGATTCCGGTGGTGGCGTCAATCTTCGCAGCATCGATAGCATCATGGCAGACGGTAGCGGGGGACAGAATGCCTCCCCGTCACTGGCGTAGACGCCGTGCCAGTTGATGAGCGCTATTCCGGTTGTTAAGGCCGTTGATCGGGTAGTAGATCCTGTGCGAGGTGGGATTAGCACCCGATCCAGGCGACGGGGGTTGCAATACCCTGTCCCGGGGCGTCGAAGGCCATGGATGGTCGGGGCGGCCTTCCGCTTCGTCGAGCTGCCATGGATGGCGCTTTTTGCGACCCCGGGACAGGGTATTGCAAGCTCCGGCGCCGGGCTACGTAGCACCCCGGGCACCAGCTACCAAGCGCCCCCAGTCCCAACTAAAAAGTACGCACTGCGGAACTACCCGTTGGCAGCCTTCCAGAGCGCCACCAGCGACAGCGTCCCGGTATCCAGAGCAGCCCCATCATCGTCCCCCTGCATCACCGCAAACACCTGCCTGCCGATCTCCTTGCCGAGCTCCACGCCCCACTGGTCGAAGGCGTTGATATCCCAGAGCACGGCGCTGCAGTACGTGCGGTGCTCATAAAGGGCGAGGAGGGCACCGAGGGCTTCCGGGGTGAGCCGGGGGAACGTGATCAGCGAGTGCGGGCGGTTGCCCGGCATGGCCAGATGGGGCGCGAGGCGGTCCGCTTCGGCGGGGGCCTCGCCGCGGGCGAGGAGCGCCTCGCGGGCCTGGGTCTCGCTGCGGCCGATGACCAGGGCGCGGCTCTGAGCGAGGCCATTGGCGATGAGGCGGGCATGGTTTTCGCGGTCCGCCGGGTCCTCCGGTGCCAGGGGCAGGATGATATCCGCCGGGCAGCGGCGCGTGCCCTGGTGGAGCAGCTGGTGGAACGAGTGCTGGCCGATCGTGCCGGCGCTGCCCCAGAGCACCGGGGCCGATTGCCCGGCCAGGGGTGCCCCGTCCCGGGTCACCGCCTTGCCGTTGCTCTCCATGGTCAGCTGCTGCAGAAAATCCGGCAGGCGGCGCAGGCGATGGCTGTAAGGCAGTACCACGTGGTTGCCGGCACCGAGGAAGCGGCAGTTCCAGGTCTCCAGCAGCGCCAGGAGCATGGGCAGATTGTCCGCCGGCGGTGCGCTGGCGAAATGGGCGTCCATGGCCTCGGCGCCGGCGAGGAGCGCGGCGAAGCGGTCCCAGCCGAGGGCGATGGCGCAGGACAGGCCCACGGCGGACCAGACCGAGTAGCGACCGCCGACCCAGTCCCACAGGGGCAGGCAATGGTGCGCGGGGATACCGAAGGCGGCGGCTGCTTCCAGATTGGTGGTCACCGCCAGGCAGTGGCGGGCGAGATCGCCGTCGGCGACGCCGCCCGCGCCGAGCCAGGCGCGGGCGGTCAGGGCGTTGGCGAGCGTCTCCTCCGTGCGGAAGGACTTCGAGCAGATGACGAAGAGGGTCGTGGCCGGGTCGAGGGGGGCGAGGATCGCGGCGAGATCGTCCGGGTCCACGTTGGCCGCATAGTGGGCCCGGGGTGCGGTGTCGGGGGCCGCGAGCGCCTCACTCACCAGCCGGGGGCCAAGGTCTGAGCCGCCGATGCCGATATTGACCACATCGGTGATGGCGCGCCCCGTATGGCCGGTGTGAGCACCGGCGCGGATCGACTCGGCCAGGTCGCGCATACGCCCCCGGGTTGCGGCGACCGCCGCGTAGCGTTCGCCGCCGCCGCTGCCGGCTCGCAGCAGACTGTGCAGGGCCGGGCGCCGCTCCGTGTTGTTAACCGCAGCACCGCGCAGCAACGCGCTTGCGGCACCGGGCAGGTCCGCGGTGGTGGCGAGGGCAAGGAGCGCATCGAGGGCGTCGTCGTCGAGGAGCTGACGGCTCGCGTCCAGGCGCAGGCCCGCGGCCTCGCG
>NZ_KN234773.1 GCF_000764025.1 Pseudohaliea rubra DSM 19751
CGCCTCGCCGGCGGCGCGGCGGACCAGGCGCCCCAGCGCGCCCGTGCCGCTCTCCGCATAGGCCATCATGACCCCGGCGATGATGAACGCACCGGTAAAGAACAGCAACGTCGCCATGGAGCTGCCGGCCGCCCCCATGGCCCAGCGGGTGATGCTGCGCAGCTGCTGTCGGTGCTCGGCGATAAACTGAGTGAAGTCCGCCGCAGCCTCGCTCCAGGCGGCGTATAGCTCGGGGCCCAGCACCGGCCAGTCGGCCACGCTGTCGTTGGGCGGGGGGACGGTCAGCGTGCCCGCCTCGAAGGCCCGGAAAAGGCCCACCACGTCGCCGGCGAGGGAGCTGGTCAGTAGTACCGTGGGTGTACCGATGATCGCCAGGATGAGCAGCACCAGCACGGTGGCGGCCCGCCCGCGGCTGCCGCCGAGCACGGCAGCCAGGCGGCAGTTCAGGGGGTTCAGGGTGACTGCCAGAATCAGGGCCCAGAGCAGCAGACTGGCAAAGGGAGAAATAATGTGTACGCAGGCAAACACCAGGAGGCCGAGCAGGGCAAGCTGTACGACCGTCTCCAGCACCGGACCACTGCGCTGCTCCATGGCCATGGTGAGGCTCCTTTTTCTTTCTCGCTTCGCTGGTTTTGAAGCCCTGGCTTACAGCCCCGGGCGGGCATTTTCACTGGCCCTCGATGGTAGCACGGCACCCGGCCGCGGTTTCACCCGCCCCCGGCCGTCTGGTAGGGTGTTCGCCTGCCTGGTTATGACACCGGGTCCACAGCAGAGCCCGGAGGAGGCACAGCATGAAGCAGGCACAGGCGGGCGATACCGTTCGCATTCACTACAGCGGTACGCTCAACGACGGCACCCAGTTCGACACCTCCGAGGGCAGCGACCCTCTCGAGTTCGCTCTCGGTGGTGGCATGGTCATAGCGGGCTTTGACAAGGCGGTCGAAGGCATGGCCGTGGGGGAGAGCAAGTCCGTGACGATTTCGCCCGAGGATGCCTACGGGCCCCGGCACGACCAGCTCGTGCAGGACGTACCGAAGACGGCGCTGCCGGACGACATTGCGCCGGCCGTGGGCATGCAGCTCCAGGGCAAGAGCGCCGACGGCCAGGTCATGAACCTCACCGTCACCGACGTGGGCGAGGCGGAAATTACCGTGGACGCCAACCACCCGCTGGCCGGCGAGGAACTTACCTTCGAGATCGAGCTCGTCGAAATCGTCTGATCCGCTGCATGGCTAGTGCGTCAGGGCCTCGGCCATGGCGCTGATGAGCGCCGAGCGGGTGAAGGGCTTGGGCAGGAAGTTGTCCATACCGGCGGCCAGGCAGCGATCGCGGTCTCCCGGCATGTTGTTCGCAGTCAGGGCGATGATCGGCGTGCCGGCGTTGGCACTGGCGCCTCCCCGGATTGCCCGGGTTGCCTCGAAGCCGTCCATGCCCGGCATGCGGCAATCCATGAGGATCAGGTCGAAGGCGGCCCGCTCGCAGGCCTCGACGGCCGCCTGACCGTCGCTGGCCGGGGTGACGCTGCAGCCGGAATTTCGCAGCTGTGTCTCCACGATCATCCGGTTCGTCGGGCTGTCCTCGACCAGCAGTACCCGGGCACCGGAGAGTGCCGTCTCGTCGACGGTCCCGGGGGCTTCGGGAGCCGCCTCGGTGGTCGATTCCCGCGCGACCTCCGTGGCCGCAAAGGGCAGCGTTATGCGCACTTGTGTGCCTTCGCCGGGTGTACTGTCGAGGCCAAGGCTCCCGCCCATCAGTTCCACGAGGCTGCGCACGATGGTCAGACCGAGGCCGGTCCCCCGTCGCTCCACGTCCCGGTGGGCCTGATAGAAGGGCTGGAAGATGGACTCCCGGTGCTCGGCGCTGATGCCGATGCCGGTGTCGCTGACCTCAAGATTGATGTTGCCGGGGCTGCTGGCCATGCGCAGCGTTATGCTGCCCTGGTCCGTGAACTTGATGGCGTTGCCGAGCAGGTTCAGCAGGATCTGGCGCAGGCGCCGGGCATCGCCGGTGACCTGTGGCGGCAGCGCGGGCGAAGCCTCGTAGCGAAGGCTGAGCCCCCGGCTCTCAGCCAGGGGCCGTAATCCCTGCATGAGGTTTTCGCCCACTTCCTGTGGGTCGAAGGGCTCGCTGGCGATGGAGACCTTGTCGGCTTCCAGCCTCGAGTAGTCGAGGATGTCATCGATCAACACGCCCAGGGACTTGCCCGCTTCCTTGAGGGCGGCAACCCAGCGCAGCTGCTCTGCGTCGAGAGCGCTGTCCGCAAGGGTCTCGCCCAGGCCGAGAATCACGTGCAGGGGGGTGCGGATTTCGTGGCTCATGTTGGCCACGAAGCGCGACTTCGCACTGTTCGCGCTCTGTGCGAACTGGGCGAGCGTCAGCGCCGAGTCCCGGGACTGCTCGAGCTCCGACAGCGCCTCGCGCAGTGCAGCCTCGCGCCGGCGCCGGTCTTCTGCGTTCACGAACAGCTGGGCGAGCAGAGTCAGCAGCGATGTTTCCACCTCTGTCCAGGTGCGCTCGCTGCGTACCGCGTCAAAGCCTATAAAGCCGATGCAGTCCTCGCCCTGCATCATCGGCAGTGTGATCAGCGACTTGATGTCCTGGGGTTCGAGGATTTCCCGGAGCGGGTGGCCCACGGGCAGCGCATGCACCGACGTGATCAGGAAAGGCAGCCCCCGCTGGTGGCTGCTGATCCACAGCTCGATGGCAGAGACGGGTACGTGCTGCAACTGTTCCAGCTGCGGCTCGATGCCCTCGGCGCACCACTCGTGGCTGTTGCTGGTCTCTGACCGCTCCCAGTCGTAGTCAAAGCGGTAGCCCCGGTCCGCGCCGACAAAGCGGCTCACCTCGCCGAGGGCATCGGTCATGACCCGGTCCAGCTCAGCCAGGGGCGCATTGATCATGGTCATGGAGAGGCCGACGATCAGTCGCTGCAGCTCAGGCCGGTAGAGGGTTTCCGCCTTGCCGCTGTCGGCCCAGGTGACGTCGCGGGCGGTGCCGACGAGGACGATGGCCGGTTCGCTGCCGGGTTCCCCGCGCGTACCCCGGCAGAGGATGCGCCGCAGCTCGCCATCGTCGAAGCGCAGCCGGAATTGAAACTCTAGGCGGTCGCGGAGGTCCCGGCTGATGTAATTCGCAACGGTGGCAGCGACGCGCTCCCGGTCCTCTGGATGGACGCGGGCCAGCAGCTCCTGGTACTGCACCTCGCCGGTTCCCGCAGCAAGACGGAACAGCTGTGCCAGGCGGTCGTTGATCTGCACGGTGTTGCTGTCGCCCGTCGACTGCCAGAGCGCAACCTGCTCCACATCGAGCGCGAGTTCCAGGGCGTGTTTGTCCATACGAAACGCTGTCTCTGCCGGGAAAGCCCACGGCGCCAGTAGGGGGACTGTCATGATAGCTTCCGTGATCAGGCTTCGATAGCCGATGCTAGGAAGCAGGCCTCGCGGGCGCCAGCACGGCTGCCGCAAAGGGTCGAGCGCATCACAAAACAACGCATTTAGCGTCGCAAACTGTGAAACATACCCGCTGAGCCTGCATTACTCCCCTCGCGCGACAAGGGTCTCCGGGCTGCTTCAGTTCTGGCTCAGCTCTGGCTCAGCTCTGGCTCAGCTCTGGCCGCAGGCGCTCAGCGCCCCGGCTGATTTTATCGATAACGATTATCATTTTTATCGTTTTCACCCGACTCCAGCTGACACCTAAAGTGGCCATAACGGACACAGGAGGTAATGCGATCATGGCTGGGAAGAAAACGCTCAGCTTCGCCCTGGTGCACTTCAGCGTCGCCTTCGCGGTGGGCTGGCTGGTCACCGGCAGTCCCTGGCTGGGCGGCACCCTCGCGGTGCTTGAGCCGATGGTCAATACGGTTGCTTTTTACCTGCACGAGCGCGCCTGGCAGTCCGGCGCGCCGCTGTCGGCGGGCTAGCGCACCAGCAGCCAGCTCGCGCTGGCAATGGTCAGTACCGTGGCGCTGCCGTAGCAGAGCAGGGCTACCAGGCCGTGGGGCAGGGGTGCATGCAGTTCCTGCAGGCCGTGGTGGAGCCGGTGCACCGTGTGGTAGAGGGGCAGGGCGATAGCGGCGAGCAGCAGCAGCTTGCCCAGCGGGTGGGCGATCAGGGCATCCACGGCGTGAAAAGCGGCGGCCGGTTCGGCAAAGGGCAGCAGGAAGCCCGTAGCAACAACCAGACCCGGCCCGACGAGAGCCAGCAACATGCCGCCGGCGCCGAAGAGACCCCAGGCGACGGGTTCATTGGACCGCTTCAAGAGGCACCTCCCGCCAGGGGCCAGCTGACCAGCGCAGCACCGAGCACCAGCGCCGAGCCGATGAGCGCCGCCACCTGGTGCCCGCGCTTGATGCTGCGGCCACTGATACCGGGGACCACCAGCAGTTTCGGTACGAGCTCGATCCAGGTCGCCGCGTGCAGCACGCAGGCTGCGACGGCCACGGCGTGAAAGACCAGCCAGCCCGGAGCCTGCAGTGCCTCCAGCCAGCGGGTGAAGGCGAGCTGTCCCTGCGTGTAGCGGTACAGGCCGGTGACCAGTACCAGGGCATAGATAAACAGCGGCAGCGCCGTGGCTTCCCGCAGCAGATAGCGACGGTAGGCCGGGTTCTTCAGCCACCAGCTCCAGCGCTGGGGCGCCCGGTAGGGTTTACGTGTCATGCTCGCCTCGCGCCAGCCGGAGCAGGTTGAGTCCGTAGTTTATGGTGGAGGCGACCTTGCCCCGGTTAACGGCCTGGGCCGGATCCACGTCCTTCGGACAGACTTCGGAGCAGTAGCCGACAAAGGTACAGCGCCAGACGCCCTCGTCGGCATTCAGCGCGGCCATGCGCCCGGCACTGCCATCGTCCCGGGAATCCAGGTTGTAGCGCAGCGCCAGGGTCAGCGCTGCCGGGCCGAGGAAGCTGTCGTCGCGGCCGAACTGCGGGCAGGCGGCGTAGCACAGCCCGCAGTTGATGCACTGACTGAACTGCTGGTAGCGCTCAAGCTCCGCGGGTGTCTGCCGGTACTCGCCCTCGCTCACGGGGCGCTCGCTGTTATGCACCGTCCAGGGTTTCACGGTCTCGAGGTGGTCCATGAAGCGCTCGACGTCGGCGATGAGGTCGCGCTCCACCGGGAAGTTGTCCAGCGCGCGCAGGTGCAACTCGCCCCGGTCCGCAAATTCGCGCAGAAAGGTCTTGCAGCCAAGCCGCGGTTCGCCGTCGATCATGACACCGCAGCTGCCGCAGATGGCCATGCGGCAGGACCAGCGATAGGCCAGGGTCGGGTCAAGCTCGTCCTTGATGTAGTTGAGCGCCTCCAGCACGGAGAGGTCGGTGCTCAGGGGTACGTCGTAGCGCTGCTCCGTCGGCGCCTCATCCTGGCCGGGGCGGTAACGGGCCACGTAGATCGCGATGCTGTCGCTCATGGCTCCGCCTCCTCCTTCGCGTCGGCGTCGGCTTTCGCGCGCGCGGCGCCCCCGTAGAGCCGCTCGCCGGGCCTGGAGCGGGTGATGTTCACGTCCTGCCAGGCCACTTCCGGTGCGTCGGCACGGCGGTAATGCGCCAGGCTGTGCTTCAGGTAGCCGGCATCGTCCCGGGTCGGGTAATCCTCCGGGCGCTGGTGGCTGCCTCGGGACTCGCGGCGCGCGAGGGCCGCGGCGGTCATCGCCTGGGCCACATCGAGAAGAAAGCCGAGCTCGATGGCCGAGAGCCACTCGGTGTTGAAGGCCAGGCTGTCATCCTCGAGGCGCAGGTGGCCGTAGCGCTCGCGAAGCTCCCGCAGGGTCGCCGCGGTTTTTTCCATGGCGCCGGGCATGCGCTGGATACCGACGCCCTCTTCCATGGCCTCGGCCATGGCGTTGCGCAGGTCCGCGAGCCTTTCCGTGCCGCGGGCGCCGCGGAGCGCCTCCCAGCGTGCCGCGTTGTCGCGGGCCTCGCCGAGCAGCGCAGCCTCCGGCGGCGTGCTGCCGCTGCGGGCGAGCGCGGCGGCTTCTTCGCCGGCCACGCGCCCGAAGACACTGAGCTCCGCAAGGGAGTTCGAGCCCAGCCGGTTGGCCCCGTGCAGGCCGACGCTGGCGCACTCGCCGACGGCGAAGAGGCCGGGCATGACGGTAGCCGTGCGGCCGTCGGTCTGGATTCCGCCCATGGTGTAGTGCGCCGTGGGTCGCACCGGGATGGCCTCGTGCACCGGGTCGACGTCGATATAGGTGCGGGCAAGCTCGCGGATGAAGGGCAGGCGCTCATTGATGCGCGCCTCCCCGAGGTGGCGCAGGTCGAGATTGACGGCCTCGCCGCGTGGCGAGCTGAGAGTGCGGCCGGCCTGGGACTCGTGCCAGAACGCCTGGCTCACCTTGTCCCGCGGGCCGAGTTCCATGGTCTTGTTCTGCGGTGCGCCGAGGGGTGTCTCCGGGCCGAGACCGTAGTCCTGCAGGTAACGGTAGCCCTCGCTGTTGGTCAGCACGCCGCCCTCGCCGCGAGCGGCCTCGGTAATAAGAATGCCGGAGCCCGGCAGCCCCGTGGGGTGGTATTGAACGAATTCCATATCGCGCAGGGGTACCCCCTGACGGTACGCCATGGCCATGCCGTCGCCGGTAACAATGCCGCCATTGGTGTTGTAGCGGTAGACCCGGGCTGCACCGCCGGTGGCGATGATTACCGCCGGCGCGAGGAGCGCCACGGTTTCGCCGGTGGCCATATGAATGCCCTGCACGCCGCCGCACTGCCCGTCGGCGACCAGCAGGTCGGTGCAGAACAGCTCGTCGTAGCGTCGGATGGACGGGAACTTGAGCGAGGTCTGGAACAGCGTGTGCAGGATGTGAAAGCCGGTCTTGTCGGCGGCGAACCAGGTGCGCTCTATCTTCATGCCGCCGAAGGCGCGGACGTTTACCCGGCCGTCGGGTCTGCGGCTCCAGGGACAGCCCCAGTGCTCAAGGCGCAGGTTTTCCTCCGTGGCGTGGCGCACGAAGTAATCCACCACGTCCTGGTCGCAGAGCCAGTCGCCGCCGGACACTGTGTCGTCGAAATGGTGGGCAAGGGAGTCGTGGTCCTGCACTACGCCAGCGCAGCCGCCCTCAGCGGCCACCGTATGGCTGCGCATGGGGTAAACCTTGGACACGAGGGCGATGTCCAGGGACGGGTCCGCCTCAGCGGCGGCGATGGCAGCCCGCAGGCCGGCGCCGCCACCGCCGATGATCACAATGTCTGCGCGCTCCTGCCGCATCACAAGCTCTCTCCCGGACCGAGGAGACAGTGTAACGAAGCCAGGCGCCGGGGGTCAGCGGTGCAGGCGCTTCCCTTGATCCAGGTCAGTTCCCGGTGCTGATGCGGTGTGTCCGCTCCAGCCAGTGAGCGAGCCGGAGCAGCTCGTGATCGCCGTAGCGCTCGCCAACCAGGGAGATGCCCAGGGGCAGACCGGCGATGGTCCCCAGGGGCAGGGTGACATGGGGATTGCCGGCGGTAGCCGGCAGGCTGGCCATGCCCGGGCCGTAGAAGGCGTCGCCGTTTACCTCGTCGATGAGCCAGGCGAGGCTCGAGCTGACCCCCGCAAGGGCATCGAGATGGTGCTCGGTGAACAGCCGGTCCAGGCCGTCGTCCCGCGCGGCGCGGCGCACCCGGGCGCGAAGTGCCTCGTAGTCCGCTTCGCTCAGCTCAAGGTCCCGGGCCTCGAGGAAGATTTCCTGGCCGAAGTAGCGCAGCTCTTTCGCGCTATGGGCCTCGTTGAAGGCGATGAGTGCCTCGAGATCGAGCCCGGCCAGGGTGTTCGGCAGCCCCGCGAGATAGGCGTTCAGGTCGCGCCGGAACTCGTAGCGCAGGAGCGTCTCGACGTCGTCGCCATAGCCGTCGTAGGGGTCGACACGAAGGCCCTCGATGATCGTCGCGCCACCGGCCTCGAGGGTCGCCAGCACCCGGGTCAGCTGCCGGTCGCGCCGACGGTCGTAGCCGGTGCTGTTGGCGAGGACGCCGATACGCAGGCCACCGGGGTCGGCGAGGCTGGCTACCGCGCCGAGGCCGTCGACAACGGCGCCGGCCCGGGGGTTGTCGCGGTCCGCCATGGCCCGGAGGGCCAGCGCCGCCGCCGTGACATCGACGGCGATGGGGCCGGCGGTGTCCTGGCTGCTCGCCAGCGGCACGATGCCGGCGCCGGCAATCAGTCCGTGGGTGGGCTTGACCCCCACCACACCGTTGACCGCCGCCGGACAGATGATGGAGCCGGAGGTCTCCGTGCCGATGGCGATGGCGACGTAACCGAGAGCCACAGCGACCGCGGAGCCTGAGGAGGAGCCGCAGGGGGAGCGGTCCGGGGCCACGGCATTGCGGGTCTGGCCGCCGACGGCAGACCAGCCGGAGATCGAGTGCAGGGAGCGGAAGTTGGCCCACTCGCTCAGGTTGGTCTTGCCGATGATGATCGCGCCAGCCTCGCGCAGCCCCGCGACCAGGGGCGCATCCCGATCCGTGTGATTGTCCACAAGGGCCAGGGAGCCTGCGGTCGTGGGCAACTCCCGGCTCTCGATGTTGTCTTTCAGCAGCACGGGCCGGCCGGCCAGCGGGAGGGCGGCCCGCGCCGGGGCCGGGAGGGCGTCCTGGGCCCCCGCCGCCGCCAGGGCTCTGGCCCCGTTCGTGGCGATCACGGCGCTATAGCGCGCGTCTATGAGCGCGATCCGGTCCAGGGATGCCTGCACCGCCCGGGTAGCGGGGCCGGACGGGTCGTGCTGCGCCAGGGCGAGGGAAGACAGGATACAGGCAAGGAGTGCGATAAAGGGCAGGCGCATGGGGGCTCCGTGAGCGGGCGGGGAGTCGTTGACGTTAGCACCGCCCTGGGTGACGATCCACCGTCAAATAACAGGAGTTGCGCCATGGTCCACATCGATCCCACCCGTGAGCAGTTCGACGTGTTCAAGGCCCTGCCGCGGGATACGCCCATTCTCATGCTCAACCTCATCCGCCTGAAGGAAGCGGTGGAGTACCCGCACGGGGAAGTGGTCAGCGGCGCCGAGGCCTATAGGCGCTACGGCGAGCACAGCGGGCCCATTTTTCGCGGCCTGGGCGGCGAGATCGTCTGGCGGGGGAGGTGGGAATGCATGGTTATCGGCCCTGATGACAAGGCGTGGGATATCGCCTTCGTCGCGCGTTATCCCGATGCCGCAGCCTTCATGGCGATGATCACCAACCCGGACTACCAGGCGATCGTCCACCACCGTACGCTGGCGGTGGCGGACAGTCGCCTCATGCGCTTCGGGGAAGGCGCCGGTGGCGAGGGTTTCGCCGGATGATCGCCCCCGGGGAGCGCTGCCCTTGGTGGGGGCGGCGCCGCGACGGGTTCGGCAGTAGCAGCTGACGGTATCGGCGTGAGGGCGCGCCTCCCGCAGGGAAGTGCCCTCTGTGGCGCGTCTCCCGGAATGCGTCGCGACCTGGCGGTCATGCTGTGTCAGAATAGGAACGATCACCTGGTCCGATGGCAGCCATGCAGCGACGGAGTTTCCTAAAGAGTGCGGGCGGTGCGCTTACGGCAGGAGCCATCGGCTTCCCGGCCATTGTGCGCGCCGTCAACGCGCCGCCGACCATCCGCGTGATGGGCACCCATGTCACGCTGCAGGAGGAGCTCCGGCAGCGGGCCGAGCGTGAGCTTGGCATCCGCATCGAGTTCTACCCCGGTGGCAGTGCCGAAGTGCTGCTCAAGGCGTCCCTTGATCCCCATGCCTTCGACCTCTACGAGCAGTGGTCCAACAGTATCCGGGTCCTCTGGCAGGCCGGCACGATCCAGCCGATAGAGACCCGCAAGCTCCGCTACTGGGACGAGATCAACGACCTCGCCAAGACAGGCCGGGTGGTCCCGGAGGCGCGCCTTGGTGCGGGTGATGCGCCGTACAAGCTTCTGTTCATTCAGCGCGACGGCACCCTCGGCGGCACTGATACCGGGCAGATCAGCTTCCTGCCCTACGTACACAACACCGATTCCCTGGGCTATAACTCGGCCGTCATCGAGCCGGGCATCCCCTACGAGACGGAGAGCTGGGGGTGGCTCCTCGACGAGCGCTACCGCGGGCGCGTGGCGGTCGTCAATGCACCTACGATCGGCCTTTTCGATCTCGCTCTTGCCGCCCGCGGGCGAGGGCTCATGGACTTTGCGGATATCGGCGACATGACGCGGGTGGAGGTCGACGAGCTGTTCCGGATTCTCGACAGCTTCAAACGCCAGGGCCAGTTCCGCGGCGTCTGGACATCCGTACCGCACTCCGTCGAGCTGATGGCCACGGGTCAGGTCGATGTGCAGAGCATGTTCTCGCCCGGCGTCAGCACGCTGAAGGGCATGGGCGTGCCCTGCATCTATGCGGCCCCGCGGGAGGGCTACCGCGCCTGGCACGGCGTCATGTGCCTGTCCAGCGCCTGCGAGGGCGAACGGCAGGAGGCCGCTTACGCGTATATGAACTGGTGGCTCTCGGGCTGGCCCGGTGCGTTCATTGCACGCCAGGGCTACTACATTTCCAACCCGCAACGCGCCCGGACGTTCATGAGCGCCGCGGAGTGGGACTACTGGTACGATGGCAAGCCGGCGTCTGAACCCCTGCTTGGCACGGACGGTGAGGTCTCCGTGGAGGCCGGTGAGCAGCGCACCGGCGGCAGTTACCACCGCCGCTTCTCCAACATCGCGGTATGGAATACGGTCATGCCGGTCTATGAATACACCCTGCGCAAGTGGGGCGAGTTTCTGCTCGCCTAGGGCCGCCGATGATCAATCGCCTTGCCAACGCCACCCGTCTGGGCACCCGGATCTACACCGGCTACGGCATCGTTGGTGCGCTTGCGCTGGCCCTTCTTGTGGTTGCTTCCCTGTCCATGCTGCGTATCGGCGGAGAGTTCGGTAATTTTTCCGCCGCCAGCGAGCGCTATCGCGATGGACTGCTGATCTCCGGCGGTATTGCCGATATGCAGCGGGCCGTGCAGGCGTACATTTTCCAGGGTCATGCGTCCGCGGCCGAACGGGTGCAGGCCCTCCATGAACAGCTCCGCGCATCGCTGGAGCGGCAGGGCGCCGGGCAGCAGGGAGAGGGACGGCTGGCGGCGGCGGCGTCGCACCTTGAAACCTACTACGAGACGTTCCTGCAAGTGCAGGAACTGCGCGATCTGCAGGCTACTGTGCTGGAGAGTGGCCTGCCGAAAGCCAGCGCCTCGCTGCTTGCCTCGGTGCGCGCCCTTGCCGGCAGCGACAGCGACCCGGAGCTTGGCCTGCGCCTCGCCAACGCCGCGCTGGAAGCGGAGGCGAGCGCCTATCGCTATTTCGATACGCTTGAGAGTACGAGGGTCGAAGAGACGCTGGCGGCGATCGATCGTGCCCGGCGCGAGCTTGCTGCGCTGCGCCCCGAAAGTGCGGAGGTCGCCGCTGCTTTGACGGAGCTCGCCGATTACGAGCGGCGTTTCCTCGCCGCGGTGCAGCAGAGCCGCGGCTATACCTTCCTTGTCAATGTGGTCATGGCGGCAGAGGCCTATGAAATGCTCTACCAGGCCCGTGCGCTCGCCGGGTCGGCCAATGCCAATATGGCGGATAACGAGCAGGCCATCGGCCGTGTTATCCCCACTGCCCTGGCGACGCTCGGCGGCTTCGGCGCTCTTCTGCTGCTGCTTATCCTGGTCTTGGCCTGGGTTATCGGCGAGAGCATCGCTATCCCCATCCGGCGTATGACAGCCACCTTCCAGCAGCTCGCGGCCGGTGCCGGTGATACGCCGATCCCCGCCTACGGGTCCGGCGATCAGATCAGCGAGCTCAGTCGCGCCGCGGCGGTGTTCCGCGACAAGAACAAGGAAACCGAATCACTGCTGATCCGCTTCCAGGCCCTCAGTGAGAGCCTGGAGGAGCAGGTAGCCGAGCGGACCGAGGCGCTTGAGGCCTCCAATGAGCAGCTGCGGGTCGCCCGGGATGATGCTGAGGCGGCCGCTCGTGCCAAGAGCGAGTTCCTGGCTAACATGTCGCACGAGATCCGTACGCCGGTGCATGCCCTCCAGGGCCAGCTCCAGTTGCTGGAAAACGCAGGCCTGAGCGACGAGCAGCGCGAGTATGCCCGCCAGGCCTGGATCTCCAACAAGGCACTGTCGATGTTGCTGAATGACATCCTCGATTTCTCCAAGATCGACGCAGGCCGGATGGAATTCGAGGCCGTTCCCGTCAATCTGTATGAAGTGGTGGAGGAGCTCGAGGCCCTCTTCAGGGACCAGGCGACCACCAAGGGCCTCCGTTTCGAGGCGGCGGTGGCGCCATCGGTACCGGAGTGGGTGCGCGGCGATGCCACCCGTATCACCCAGGTGTTGCTCAACCTGTTGAGTAATGCGTTCAAATTTACCGCCGAGGGGCAGGTCGCCCTGCGTGCTTCCAGCGAGGGTAAGAATGACGCGGGCCTCAGCGTTCTGCGCTTCGAGGTTGAGGACACCGGCGTCGGGATTCCACAGGAAAAACTGCAGGCGATTTTCGAGGAGTTCACGCAGGCAGAGGGCAGTACGACGCGGACCTACGGGGGCACGGGCCTGGGGCTGTCCATCGCCCGGCGCCTGGTTGTGCTGATGGGGGGAGACCTCACCGTTGCCAGCGAGCCCGGCCGGGGTACCTGCTTCACCGTTGTGCTCCCGCTGCTCGAACTGAGCGTCGAAGAGATGCTGGCCGAGGCTGCGCCGGGTGTTGAGGATGTAGACCTCTCCCGCAATGATGCGCTGGCGGGCGTCTGCATTCTGCTGACGGAGGACAACCCGTCGCTGCAGAAGATGACCCGGCTGCTGCTCGAACAACAGGGGGCAACGGTTGTGCTGGCGAATAATGGTCAGGAGGCCCTTGATGCCCTGCGCGCCGGTGCCGAGCCGGATCTGGTGCTCATGGACATGCAGATGCCTGTGCTCGGCGGCGTTGATGCCACCCATGCGATCCGTCAGCGCTACAGCCGGGAGGAGCTGCCGGTGCTTGCCATGACGGCGAATGCCACCCGGCAGGACCGGGATGCCGCGGCGGCGGTGGGGATGAACGATTTCCTGGCCAAGCCGCTGGACTTCCGCCGGCTGGTGGCTGCGCTTCGCCGCCATCTGGCGTTCGAACCGACCGGCGTCGGAATCCGGCCGGCGCCGGCGCCCGGCGGCCTGGCGACGGGAACCTTTCAGGATTTCGACCTTGCCGGCGCGCTTGCCCGCATGACCGGCCAGGTTGACATTTATCGCGCAGCTGCAGAGCCGTTCCTTGCCGGTTACGAGACGCAGCTGGCGCAGCTGGCGGAGGCCGTGGCGGCCGCAGACAACGCGGCGGCGGCAAAGTTGAGCCACGAGCTCAAGGGCTCGGCCTCGCTTCTCGGTGCACGGGCGCTGCTTGCGGCGGCGGCCAGGGCGGAAGTCTGTTTCCGCGATGAAGCGCCCGGGCCTGCCGCCGCGCAGGCGCTGCTCGCGGAGCTTCGCGGGGCTTGCGATAATGCGGTCGCGACCCTGCGTGACATTCTTGCCGACCAAGACGGCCCCAGCGGAGATCAAGCACAGTGACAGCAGCCGATACCATCCTTGTGGTCGACGACAATGATAGTGTTCGCGCGCTGTTGCGCGGCGGCCTCGAACAGCAGGGTTGGCGCGTGCTGCTTTCCGCTTCCGGTGTCGGCGTGCCTGAGCTGATCGCGGAGCACGATCCCTCGCATGGCATTGCGGCCGTGCTCCTTGATATCGTCATGGCAGAACGAGAGGGCATCGAGACCCTTATGGAGCTCAAGGTGACCTATCCTGAACTGCCGGTGGTCATGATCTCGTCCTTCAGTGATTATCTGCCCATGGCCAGAACGCTGGGTGCTGACGCGGCCCTGGAAAAGCCTCTCGACCTTCGTGAGGTTGCGGCGGTACTCGCGGAACTGGTGCCCGCCGGCCCCCCGGATTGAGCGTGGCGGCCTTCTTCAGCGGCTGAACTCGTAGCGCAGCATAACGCCCAGAGCCCGCGGAGGTCCCCACAGCGCCGTCGGTACGGCCCGCCCGGTGCCGCCATTGAAGTGGGCCGTATAGTAGTCCTCGTTGAGCAGGTTCTGTCCCCACAGGCCCAGGGAGAGGCGGCCTGCCGGAGTGGTCCAGGCGCCGGTGATGCGCCCACTCGCCAGCCCATAGTCGGGGACGATGTATTCGCCAGCGATGGTCGTCGCGCTGCCAAAACTGTCGTCCTGCCAGCCGTAGCTGGCATCGAGGACAAGCGCTGCCCCGAGGAAACGGCCGAGCTCCCAGTGCACATCCAGCGCTACACTGTGCTCGGGGCTGTAAAGAAAGCGATAGGCACTGCTCACATCGGCGCCGGTTGCGTCGCGGACCGAAGCAAAGACCGGATCCAGCCAGCCGTAGCGCAACTGCAGGCGAAGGGCGCTGGTCACTGCGGCCGTCAGCTCCAGCTCCAGGCCGTCGATGGTCGCCTCGCCGGCGTTGAGGACATCGGAGGCAATGACGTTCTCCGGGTCCGAGCGGACGTTGAGCTGTATGTCTTCATAGGCCCCCCGGAACAGGGCTGCGTCGAGTCGCAGTCGGCGTTCTGCGGTTTCGGCCTTGATGCCGAGCTCATAGGAGCGAAGCTTCTCGTCATCAAAGCCCGCGGAAAACCGCTCGGGGCTGCTTGCGCGGGCATTGAAGCCGCCGCTCTTGTAGCCCTCGACGATCTTGCCGTAGAGGCGGACGCTGTCGGTGACATCGTATTCCACGGTCACGGCGGGGCTGACATCGGAGAAATCCCGGTTGCCGACGTCCGGTGCGGGGCGCAGGTTCACCGGCCCGTCCAGGGGGCTCTGGATGCCCCGCCCCAGCGTGGCCTCACGCTCATCCTCGGACCAGCGCACGCCGGCGGTAATCGTCAACCGGTCCTGCCCCAGGGCCGGGCGGTAGCTTGCCTGCCCGAAGGCGGCGCGGGCTTCGTTGCGGATGTCGCGGCCGAAAACCCGCCGCGCCTGGTTCGCCGGCGGAATGCGGTTGATGGCGTCGCGCTCGGCGGTCTCTTCGAACCAGTACGCCCCGGCTACCCAGGACCAGCGGCCGTTGGCGCTGTCCCCCAGGAGCTGGAATTCCTGGCTCCACTGGGCTTGCGAGCCCTGGGCAAGGGTAACCAGCAGCGGCAGGGGGCCGGCGAGGCCCGTGTGCCAGTCCTGGTACTGGTCGTCAACAAGCTCCCGGTGCGCGCTCAGGGACCGCAGCACGAGCCCCTCTGCGGCCTGCCACTCGATCGTGAGGTGGTGGCCCTTGCTGACGACGTTGTTGGCCTGGAGGTCGCTAACCGCCGGGCTGCCGGCCGCAGGGCGTGGAGCCTTCGGCGTATTGCGCGGAACGCTGCCCAGAAAGGCCGGCGTATCGGCAAGCTCCCCGCGGTCCGTGCTGTAGCGCAGCGACAGCGTGTCGGCCGGCGCCCAGGCGAGGTCCGCGCGCCAGGCCTTGCGGTCGCGGTCGCCGTAGCGCGCCGCACCGGTACCCGGGTTGTCGATGGCGCCATCTTCCCGGGACTCGACGTACCCGACGCGCAGGGCGGCCTGCCCGGGGAGCGGTACATTGGTGTCGGTTCTGCTTCTGAAAAGATCGCGGCTGCCACTGCGCAGGGTCTGGGTCAGGGTCAGATGGTCCTGGTCCGGCGCCACCGTGACCAGGTTGACGGCGCCGCCGGTAGCGTTGCGGCCGTAGAGGGTGCCCTGCGGGCCGCGAAGGACTTCAATGCGTTCAAGAGCCGCGGCCTCGCTCGCCAGTCCCTGGTTGCGCGGCAGATAGATACCGTCGAGATAGACTGCAACGGATGGATCCTGAATAAGCTGCTCGTCCGGATTCCCCACGCCGCGTACAAAAAGAAGCAGTGTACTTTCTGCGTTTGGGTGCGGGATGAGTTGCATATTCGGTATGCCGCCCCGAAGGTCGCTTAAATCCCGGTAATTGCGGGCCTCAAGGCTTGACTCGCCAAAGTTGACGAGTGAGATTGGGGTCTCCCGCAGCGGCTTGCCCCGGCGTTCAGCCGTTACGACCACCTCCTCCAGCACCTGGGCGCGAAGGTCGGACACCAGCCCCGGGATCAGCGCCATGGCGATGGCGGGCATGATGATGGTCGGCCCGCGCCGGCTCTGCGGCTTCAGTCGTTCGTGCTTTGAGGGCATCGGCGGATTACTCTCCCGGCTATGGCGCCGGGTATCGGTACTGGCTCCGCGCCCCTGGCCCTGAATAGCGAGGCAGTGTAATCGAAACAAGCCACACAGCAAGTAACGCTCCCGCCCCGGGCACAGGTGCCGTGGCGCGCCGGCGTCTGGAGTGGTTTCTTACCGCTCTCCTGCTGCTTATATTTCTCGTCCCGCCTTCGGTGTTTTCCCTGCGACAGTTTGTCGAGACCCGGGCCGTCCTCGATGACGAAATGGAATTCCTGCTGCGCCTGCTGCAGAAGCGTCCGTCGCTGGTGGTTGCGCAGCGCGGGACCATTGATCCCTTCCTCGCCGATATCGTGGATTCGCTGCTGCATGACGGTACGGCACTGTCCATGATCGACGATAGCGGGATTCCGGTGTTCAGCATCGGGCCGGCGACCGCCGAACCGTCGGTGCATGTCACCTCGGAAGAAACGATCGCGGGCGCTGCGCTGCGCCTCACGCTGTCTTCCTCGCTGCGGCCACGGCTGCCGTTGATGTTGCTGGTTGTCTCGGCGGGTTTGCTCGGCGGCTCTCTCGGCAGTTTCCTGCTGCATCGGCTGGTGTTCCTGCGCTGGCGCGAGGCCGACTTCGAGCGCTACGAGGCGGGGGCGCGCCTTGCCGATATCGCAAATGCCTCTTCCGATTGGTTCTGGGAGACCGACCGGGATTATCGTTTCACCCTGCACAGCCTTCCCCCGGAAAAGCTTGCCGGCGCCCGGCTTCTTGGCGCGCGCCTGTGGGATGTGCAGGGCTTCAGTCCGGTGGGTGGCTGGGATCGCTTCCGGGACAGCCTGAATCGGCGCGAGGACATCAACCTCCGCTACTGCTTCCGGAACGGGGACCGGCTCTGCTGGCACGAGCTGGATGGCATTCCCTACTTCGATCAGTACGGCAATTTTGCCGGCTATCGCGGCGCCGGCCAGGATATCACCGGGGAAGAGCAGTTGAAGGCAGAGCTGACCCGGCACCGGGACCGCCTCGACGAGCTCGTGCTGGAAAAAACCCGGGAGCTCGGCATTGCCCGGGACAAGGCTGAGAAGGCCAATGCTGCCAAGTCCGATTTCCTGGCAAATATCTCCCATGAAATCCGTACGCCGATGAATGTCATCCTGGGCACGGCGCAGCTGCTCAGCGACTCTGACCTCGATGAACAGCAGGCGCGTTGGCTTGGCAATATCCGTCGCGCGGGTGATCACCTTCTGGCACTCATCAATGACGTGCTCGACTACAGCAAGATCGAGGCGGGGAAGCTGGAACTTGAGGATCGACCACTGGACCTCGATGCCCTTGTTGCGCAATCGGCACTGCTGTTTGCTGATCGCGCCGAGGAAAAGGACCTGGAGCTGGTAGTGGACGAGCGCTGGCCCGCGGGCCTGGTGCCTCGGGGTGATGAACACCGCTTGAGCCAGATCATCATCAATCTCCTCAGCAATGCCGTGAAGTTCACGGAAGAGGGCCATGTGTGTCTCCGGGTTGATGGCGACCTGCAGGCGTCCGGTGATGTGCGCCTGCGCTTTGCGGTCAGCGATAGCGGCATCGGCCTGGACGCCGCCCAGCGGGAGCTGATTTTCGGGGCGTTCCAGCAGGCGGAGGCCTCCACATCGCGCAGCCACGGGGGCACCGGGCTGGGGCTTGCAATCGCCTCCCGGCTCGTCCGGCTCATGGGGGGGCGTATCGGGGTCGACAGCGAGCCCGGGCAGGGCGCGCGTTTCTGGTTTGAGGTGACGTTCCCGTGCACGCAGGACGGGGATGCTGCGCCGCCTTCGGTGTCCGAGCAGCGGGTGCTGCTCCTGGGCCTCAAGCCTCTGACGGGACAGGTGTTGCAGGGGCAGCTGGAGGCTCTCGGCTCCGTGGTTACCGTCGTCGATGACACCGCGGAGGCGCAAGGGCTGGAGGCACTCGCTGTCGCAGCGACTCCGACGGCCCTGTTCCTTGACGAGGACGTGTTCCTTGCGGACCCGGAGCTCGGGCCCCGGTTGAAGGCCGCTCTCCCCGATACCCGCTTTTACTGCCTGCACGGGGCATCGGGGCCGAAGCGGGCATTGCCGCCGGAGCGCTGTGCCATGGGGCTGCACAAGCCCGTGCAGCGCATCAGCCTGTGGCGGGCCCTGGGGCTGGAGAGCACTGGCAGCGACGATGATCCGGCCCACGCGATGCGGCGCCGCGAGGCGCTCGCCGATGCGCGTATTCTTGTGGTTGACGACGATCCCCTGAACCGCGAGCTTCTTGACGAGCTGCTGGTCTCCGGGGGCATGTCGGTGTTCCTGGCCGAAGACGGCCAACAGGCCGTCGACATCCTGAGCAGCGGTGCGGCGATTGATCTCGTGCTCATGGATTTGCAGATGCCGGTGCTGGATGGCCTGGGGGCGAGTCGGGCCATCCGCGAGAAGCTCGGGGCCGATGCGCCACCGATCGTAGCGTTCACCGCCAGTGCCACGCGGGAGCAGCGCAGCCGGGCGCTGGATGCCGGCATGGTGGCGTTTGCAACCAAGCCCGTTGATCTGGATGTGCTGCTGCAAACCCTTGGCGAAGTGCTTGCCAGCCGCGACGAGCTCGCCGGCGCACAGCCCGGACTGACCGTCGCTGACGTTCGCGAGGGGATTGTTCTCCTTGATGAGGGCGACCCGGCAATCAAGGACTGGCTTGCGGAGCGCGCGCCCCGGCTTCGTCTCGCCCTTCCCCGGGATCACCATCGCCTCGCCCAGGCTATTGCTGATTTTGACTACCTTGAAGCGGCAGCTATCCTGCGCGAGGGATTCCTCGAGGCATCGGAGCATGACCGGAACTGAACCCTGAGGGAGCCTGACTATGACGACTGCTGTACCCCATGCCGAGGCGCCGCTCCTGCTGCTGGTGGATGATGTTCCTGCCAACCTGGAACTGCTGACGGACTGTCTTCGTGATAAATACCGATTGATGGTCGCCCGCAGTGGCGAGCGGGCGCTGGCGCTGGCGTCGGGTCCCCGCAGGCCGCAGCTCATTCTCCTGGACATCCAGATGCCGGGCATGGACGGCTACAGTGTGCTTGAAGCGCTGCAGCGCGACCCGGCGACCGCGGAAATCCCCGTTATCTTTGTGACCGCGCTGTCCGACAGTCTGCGCGAGGAAAAGGGGCTGGCTCTCGGGGCCGTCGATTATGTGACGAAGCCCATTAATGCGCCGATCCTGCGTGCCCGGGTCAGCGCCCACCTGGCGCTTAAAGCCTCCAAGGATTTCCTCAGTGACAAGGCCGCCTACCTCGAACAGGAAGTTTCCCGTCGTACCCGGGAGGTGGTAGCCCTGCAGGATGTTGTGGTCCACGCCATGGCCTCCCTGGCCGAGGCCCGAGACAACGAAACCGGCAACCATATTCTGCGTACCAAAAACTATGTCCGCCGTCTTGCCGAGGAACTGCTGGCGCAGGGGCTTTTTCCGGAGTTCCTGAGCCCTGCCTACATTGACCGCCTGTGCAAGTCGGCACCGCTGCATGACATCGGCAAGGTCGGTATTCCGGACCATATCCTGCTCAAACCGGGCAGGCTGACGGCGGAAGAGTTCGAGGTGATGAAAACGCACACCACCCTGGGCTACGATGCGATCCGCAAAGCCGAGCAGGCGCTGGGCATGGAGGTGGACTTCCTCGCCTGCGCCAAGGAAATCGCCCTTTACCACCAGGAGAAGTGGGACGGCTCGGGCTACCCCGAGGGACTTGCGGGCGAAGCAATACCTCTCTCGGCCCGGCTCATGGCGCTCGCCGATGTGTATGATGCCCTCATTTCCGAGCGGGTCTACAAGCGCGCCTTCACGCATGAAGAGTCCCTGGCCATCATTGAGGAGGGACGCGACCAGCATTTCGACCCCGCACTGGTGGATACCTTCCTCGGCATTCATGAGGAATTCCGCGAGATTGCGCAACGCTATGCGGACTGATCGCCGGCCAGGGGCGCCGCCCGGTGCCTGGCGGTCCCGCTGCCGGCAGCCCGCTCGCCTCTTCTGGTGGCCGCGGGAGCGTTCTGGTTCCGTGAGCGGCTAGGCCATCGGCTCCCGTAAAGGTCGCAGGAGCAGGAAGGCGAGCCAGCCGAGAAGCAGTACGGCGCTGAGGGCCAGCAGTGACGCCGCCGGCGACGCGTTGAGGGACGCGGGCGGTTGGGGCAGGCGTGGTGCCAGCGCCGGTGCCTGCGGCAGCACCGGATAGATTTCCTCTACCTGTCCCGTTGCGGCGTTGATGCGCTCCACCGCCTGGTCGGTCAGCGGCAGCGCGCGGGGTACAAAGCTTGAGCCCGGTCCCTGGGTCGACAGACGCATTTCGCCCACGGTAGCCGGCCCGGCCAGCACCAGCTGCGTAGCAAGCGTATTGATGGGCTTCGGCAGGCCGGGCAGCTCTCCCTTTATGCCGTTGCCCCGGGCGACAAAGCGCCCGTAATGGTCAGCAGAGAGCTGCGCCGGCTGCAGGTAAGGAAACACAATCCGATTGTTCCGTTGCCCCCAGTTTTCTACCGGCAGCAGGGGCAGGCCGCGCTGCAGCAGCGTGAGTGCGGTCGAGTTCCCCACGGGCTGCATGAGCAGGGCGAGGTCAGCGCCACTGCGGATGAGCGCAGCGGCCAGCGCGGCCGGCGTGTCACCCTCTACGGGTACGAGTTCGGCATCAAGCTGCAGGCCATCGATCAGCGTCTGCGCGGCACGGAAGCCGCTGGAGCCGGCGGAGCCGGTGGCGATTGAGCGAGCGTCAGTGACACGCGTAATGGAGGCGTCGAGGCTGAAGGCATGGAGGAAGCTCGTGCCGATCAGCGCAACGGCCTCGAGACCGCCGCGCAGCGGTGGAAGACCGGTCGCCGGATCGACGGAGCCGGGCGCAAAAAAGGCCGGAGCGCTGACCAGGGCAAGGCGCACGTTTCCCTCCAGCACGGCCCCGAGTGGATCGGCGGAGCGCACCAGGTTGACGTTACTGGCCGGGAAGGACCGGCGGAGCTGCCGCAGCACCGTGCCCGCTTCGCCGTCGGCATTGGCAGAGAGGGACACGGCGAGGCTCAGGGCCTGGCGGTCCCGGCGCCGGTCTTCTCCCTCGATCAGCCCGAGGCGGATCAATTCACTGCGCGCGACGGCTCCCGGGTCCTCGCCGCGCACGGAAACACGGCGGCTGAGCGCCTGCATGCTTTCATTGCTGATGGCGCCGTCGAGGCGCTCGAGCATGGGCCCGAGGGCGGGAAAGCGCTCCAGCGCGGCCTGCCGGTAGAGCAGCGCCGCGTCATAGCGGGGGAAAAAACCGAGATCGTCCTCAAGCACCTTGAGATCGAAAACATCGACCTGGGCATCGCTTGAGTGAACCAGCGCAACGTCGACCCTGCCATCGAGCAGGTAGTCGTAGCTTTTGCTGCCGTCGCGGGTGGGGATTTCCACAACCTCCTCGAAGGCCATGCCGTAGCGTCGCCGGAGGGGGTTCAGCCCATCCACGGGGCGTGCGCGGAACGCCTGGTCCACAGCGATGGCAACGCGGTTCGCAGGGTTCGCCAGGTCCGTGTAGGTGTCTATAGCGAGCGCTCGTGCCCGTTCGTGCAGCATGGCCAGGCCTGGACGACTCTCAAAGCCGAGGGGGGCGCTCCACGCAAGGCCCAGTGGTGCGTAGCGCTCCCGAAGCAGCGCCATGGGCGGCGCCTCGTCGGTGCTCGACGTCTCCGCCAGCCCGAGCAGGGCAAGGCCCGTGCCCGTCTGTTCGGGATAAATATCGATCTCACCTCGCTTCAAAGCTTCCAGCGATAGCCGGCTGCCCCCCAGGCCGATGCGTCGCTGCACCGGGATGCCGCTGGCCTCCGCCAGTCCAGCGACGAGTTCGGCGACGACCTGCTCCTCCGGTGACTGCTTGCCGCCCACCTTGAGCGGCAGCGGATCACCACCGCAGCTGGAAAGCAGGAGACCGAGGCCGAGGGACCGTCCAAGAATGCGAAGCTTAACCATGGTGAGAAGCCTCCAGTGTTGCGGGGGCGGGGGACAAAGGCTGTGCCTGCCGGTCCCCCGGGCGCTGCTCCGCCCGAATGGCCCGGAGAAAACCGACGACCTGCACCAGCAGCACCACGGAAAAGGGAATTGCACCGGTGACGGCCATGGCCTTGGCGACTTCAACAGAGCCGCTAAAGAGGGTCGCCACGGTGAGCACGGCAACCAGCGAGCCCCACACCAGCTTGTAGCCCAGCGGCGGATTCAGGCTGCCCTTGCTGGTCATCATCGACAGCACAAAACTGCCCGAGTCTGCCGAGGTGACCAGAAAGATAAAGATAAGAAACAGGGCCACGAAACCCAGCAGCTGCCCCAGCGGGAAGAAGTCGAGAAAGACGAAGAAGGCCCGGCTTACATCCTGAGACACCAGCTCGGCGATGCCACCGCCACCGAAAAGCTCGATGAAGACCCCCGCCCCGCCGAGCACCGCGAACCAGAACAGGGAAAAGAGCGTGGGCACGATGATCACGCCGGCGCAGAACTCGCGGATGGTCCGGCCGCGGCTGATGCGTGCGATGAAGATGCCGACAAAGGGCCCCCAGGCCAGCCACCAGATCATATAGGTGAGCGTCCAGCTTGCGGTCCATTCCTGCAGCCCCTCAAAAGGCAGCAGCTGGAAGGCGAGACGGGGCAGGTTGGTGAGATAGCTGCCGAGGGAGTCGACCAGCGTTTCAAAAATAAAGGCCGTGGGCCCGAGGGCGGCGATGTACAGGACCATGAGCACCGCGACGACCATGTTGATATTGGAGAGCAGCTTGATACCCCGGTCGACGCCGACGGCGGTTGAGGTCATGTAGGTCGCGTACATCACGGCGACGATAGCGAGCGACATGCCAAAGCTGAGCGGTGTGCCGAGCAGTTCGCCGAGCCCCGCCCGGATCTGCAGTGCGCCCATGGTCAGGGAGCCGGCCAGGCCGAAGACCACGGCAAAAACCCCGAGCACATCCGCTACCTGCCCGAAGCGGCGTCCGCCGCGGCCGGGAAAGAGCGCCTCGATCGGCGTCGAGATCAGAGGTTTCTTGTCTCTGCGGAAAGTGAAGTAGGCAATGACCATGGCACAGACGCCGTAAATCGACCAGGCATGCAAACCCCAATGCAGATTGGTCAGCAGGAAGGCGGCCCGTGCCGCCTCTGCCGTCTCCCCGGGGATGCCCGGCGGGTCCCGGAAGTGGTACAGCGGCTCGGCGACACCCCAGAAGATCAGGCCGGCGCCCATGCCGCCGGCAAAGAGCATGGCGATCCAGGAAACGGTGGAGAATTCCGGCTCCTCGTCATCGCGCCCGAGCTTGACCCGGCCGTAGGGTCCCAGGGCCAGAAAGGTGGCGAGGATCAGGAAGCCGGTGCTGATAAGAAGCCAGAACCAGCCCAGCTCCGTGAGCATGAAGCGCGTGAAGCCCAGGGTGCTTTCGCTCATGCCCTCCGGGTCAAGGAGGCCCCAGCCACCAAAGGCTGCAACCAGAGCCAGCGCCCCGGAAAAGACGCTGTTGCCGGCCAGCAGCCCTGTGATATTTCCTGTTGTGATCTTCATGGCCGAACCCCGCTCAGCGTTGTGGTTAATGCCAGCTGCCCCGCCTTTTCATGCGCTGCACTGCTCACTGGAGCGCAACCGCTTCGAAGCGAAGGCGCAGCTTGCCGTCCTGGTCCAGTAATTCGAGATGCCTGCCCATGATCCGGTAGTGCGCCACCTGCTCCAGCACGCCATGCAGCCGTACGGCCTGTTCCATTCCTGTCGGACAGGCCATCCGCGTTGCCGCGATGGTACCGAGGGTCATGCGCCTGCCGTCCACGTCGTAGCGCCCGCTCAGCCGGTTGCAGCCGTCGGAACCGGTCAGCCGCCCGTCCTCGCGAAACACCAGGTGCGGTTCACGCTGGTTTTCCGCCCGGCTGACCCCCTGGTCTTCAAGGAGGGTCAGGCGCCAGTAGCTGTTTCTGAGGTCCGCGAGACGGATCGGTTCCGGGCAGTCCAGCTCGGGCCAGATGCCGATGAAGCGCTCGGGCACCAGCGTCCAGACAGGATCGGGGCCCTCCATGGGCATCCGCTTTGTGATCCGGCCCTCGAGGCTGACCCGCAGCGCGTCGCCCGGTGTCTTGCGGGTTTCAAGGTAGGCCTGTTCGAGGGCGGCATTGTCGCCTTCCGTCGCCACCGCCAGGTCGAGGCCCGTGCGACACTCGCGGAAACGGCCGGCATCGGCCAGGTAGCGGTACTTGCCCCCCAGCAGACCGCTGGGTTCCAACGGCTGCGGAGTCGGCTGTCGCGTCAGGCTGTAATTCAGCTCGGAGTCGATGGCGTCACCGTCGCGGTCGAGCAGCGTCAGCGTGTCCGGCGCGGTCAGCGCGAAGCGCAGCGGCGCTTCGCGCCCGCCATGCAGGGAGAGTTGATCGCCGTGGGAGGACAACAGGTAGCGCCCCAGGTCATCGAAGGGACCGCCGTCGCGGTCCTGGTAGCTTTGGCGCAGAAAGAATACGCCGTTTTCCAGGAGGTTCAGCTGCATGTCGATGCCCGGACAATCCGCGCAGGGCAAGGTCCCCGCGTAGGTCGCGGGCAGCGCGCCAAAGGGTTGCTCCGGCGCCGATCGAGCGCGTTTCATCATCAGCCTGACCGAGGAGGGTGCATCGCGGGTAAGCACCGGATAGACCTGATCCGTGACGAACAGCAGCCGCTCTCCGTCATAGAGCCTCACGGCCACACGATAGCTGTGCCTCGGGTCAATGTCTGCGGGGTTGTAGTCGATGCTGAAGGCATAGGGTGGCTGCCCCGCATCCTCCCTCACCAGCTCGCCGAGACGCACGGCCGGCGCGTCCGCGCGACTGATATCCTCCAGCACGACCTCGAGCCTAGCACCGGGCGGCGCCGCGATCCGTTCCCGGTAGAGCGCCTCTCCCGTGACCTGCGCCCGCTGTGCTTCAGGCGCTACTGACGCACAGCCGGCCAGAGCCAGCATGGCAAGAATCATTCCCTGAATTCTCATAGTGAGGTGTCCTCTCAGCCACTCAGGTTTGTTTTTCCGGCTGCCCGGCGAAGGCAGACGACACCATAGCCGGCAACAGGACTACGCCGGCCGGTACGCGCCGGGCGCTACACATCGCCACCTGCCCGGGAGCCATCACAGCAACGCGATTGTCGCAGGTGGCGTGTCAGAACATCAGCTCCAGGTTGGTGTGCAGCACCACGCCGTTTCCGCCCAGGGCGAAGGGGACGCTGCTGTAGCCTACGGGAGAGTCATTCAGGTACAGCAGCTCCGTATTGACGCGGAACAGGCGGCATTCCTTCGGATACCAGTTCAGGCCCACGGCGAGATCCCAGGGGTTGCCGTATTCGCCGAAGACCTTCGAGCCGGCGGCGTAGGCCTGGAGTTTGCGGGGCAGCAGCATGCTGCCGAGCTGCAGCTGGAACCCGTGATCGAACAGGTCGTTGACGGGAGTGTCGCCGACGGTCGACAGGCTGTCGATGACGCGCCAGTAGTACTCGCCCTCCAGAGACCAGCCGCGATACTTGTAGCCGGCATCCACCGCCGCCATGCGGTAGGTGGCGCGGTTGACCTGGCCGTCGGTCGCGAAAGCTCCCGGCTGGAACAGCAGCGTGCCGTCGGAGAGCCGCAGCTGGGCGTTCTCAATGGCTTCCGTACCCGGCTGGGTCTGGCGATCCTCGCGCGAGTGGGTGAAGTGCACGCCGAAGGTCGTGACCGGCTCCTCGTGGTGTTCGAAGTCGCCGTAGCCGCCGGCGGGGCCGTACTCGCCCTGCGGTGTCCACCACAACGCCCCGGAGACTGTGTTCAGCTCGTCGTCCAGCTGGTCGGCATTGATGCCCACCTGACTGAGGTTGTTGCCGATCATCACGCGGTAGTTCAGGTTGTTCTCGAAGGCGCCGGCCGCCCACAGGCCCGAGGTATAGCTGGGGCGAAAGAACTCGTCGGCAATGGTGCGGTTGTCGACCTTGTTCCAGAAGGGGAAAGTCCCGCGCACGCTGCGTGTGCCGGGCAGGCCGCCGATCCCCATGCCCACGTCCAGTTCCGGGGAGAACTCGTAGCTCAGGTTGCCGGCGATAACTACCGAGGCCGGATCGCCCTGGTTGGCGTTCGAGGTCCAGCTGTAGAAGTTGTAGCGGAAAGCCGGGTCGAACAGCCAGCCCTTGAAGTACAGGTTGATCTTGTTGAGCTGAAAGTCGTTGCGCTGATCAATCGTGCGTTCGCGCCCGAAGGCATCGACATAGCTGTCGTCGAGATCCTGCTGGTTCAGATAGCGCACGTAGGCCCAGGCACTGAAGTTCAGGTCACCCTGGGGCGTATCCACGAGCTTGAAGCCCTGGCCGCCGGGTTGGAAAACGCCGTAGCCGCTGTCTCCGGAGCCTGTGTCCATGGCTGGCGGCGTGCGTAGCCCCGCGTTCAGCGCAGAGGCGCTGCGTGTTGCTACCGTGTCCCCGGGCACGGCACCCGGAGCCACTGGCAGCTCCTCAAGTTGCCGGCCCGCTGTCCTTTCACGCCCGCCGGCCCGGCTCTCCAGTTCCCTGATGCGCGCATCGCGTTCGGCGAGCTCGCTTTCCAGCACCTGCTGGCGCCGTTCCAGGGCCTCGAGACGGTCGAGGATCCGTTGGGCATGGGGCAGCGTCTCGTCGGCAGCCGAAACACTGCAGGCGAGCAGCGGTGCGGCAGCCAGCGCAAGCAGGCGCTGCGCGGGCCGGCGTTGTTGCTGTGGCCGTAACAACATGGTCAGCGGGCCCCGACGGGCTCGACCTCGTAGGGGTTGCCGCCCAGCTTCTGCGAGATGTAGTCGATGGCTGCCTGCGCCTTGACGCTGTTGCCGGCCGGGTCCAGGGGCGGTGCGATGGCCGCAAGGCCGAAGTTGCCCGGTGATACCGCGACGATGCCGCCACCAACGCCACTCTTGGCCGGCAGTCCGGTGCGGTACAGCCACTTGCCGGCGTCGTCATAGAGCCCGGCGGTGGCCATGATGGCGAGCACTTCCGGGACGTTCTCCGCGGTCATGACCGTCTCGCCAGTGACGGGGTTCAGCCCGGCGTTGGCCAGGGTGCCGGCCATGATGGCGAGATCCCGGGCGTTGACGTTGATGGAGCACTGTTCCGTATAGATGTCGGTGGCACGATCCGGGTCAACCTCGATATGGCCGTAGGCGTACATGAGTCGGCCGATGGCCTGGTTGCGCTGGTTGGTGGCCGCTTCCGACTCGTAGACAGGCTCATTGACTGCGAGCTTGCGGCCGGCGAAGCGGGCGTGGAAGTCGAGGATGCGCCGCCAGATCTCGTCGCGGGAAGCCCCGGAAACCCGGCTCGTGGTGGCAATGGCCCCGGCGTTGACCATGGGGTTCATTTCCGCGCCGCGGTGCTGTTCCACGGCGACGATGGAGTTGAAGACCTGGCCGGTGGCATCGACACCGACGCCTTCCGGCGCGAAGCTGACCCCCTGCTCCTCCATGACCAGGGCCATGGTGAACACCTTGGAGATCGACTGGATGGACACTTCGGCTTCGACGTCACCGGCGGTGAACACGCGCCCATCCGGCGTGACCAGGGCGATGCCGAAAATGTCCGGATCCACCTCTGCGAGCGCCGGAATGTAGTCCGCGTTGGCGCCTTCCTCAAGGCCCGCAAAGGCATCGAGGGCCTCGTCCAGGACATTCTGGATCTCACGATCCGCCATCGTTGCCACGTCTGCCGCCTGCAGCGGCGTGCTCAGGGCCAGGGCCAGCAAGGACGCACTGGCTGTACGCCAGAGCGAAGCGGGAAAAGTGTGTCTAAGCATCTGCATTCTCCGTGGAAAGCTGAATCAGAAGTTGAATTTGAAGGAAAACTGAACGCGGGTGTCGGTGCCTTCGGCGCCATCTTTCAGGCCGAGGGCGCCGTGCAGCAGCTCGGCACCGACGGTGATGTTCTCTGCCGGGTGATGGAGCAGATTGACGAGGCCGTAGTCGAGGGTCTCGGAAGCTGTGTCGCGCTGGCCGTCGGTATTGTCCAGCTCTGCGCGGCTCCAGCCGATGGAGGAGCTCCAGGCATCGCTCCACCAGCGGTCGTAGAAGAGCAGCCAGCTGACGACGGGTACGGTGGTGGCGCGCAAACTCTCTTTGGGCGCCAGGTCGATACCGCCGTCGTTGAGGTAGTTGCCGATGCCCTCGCCTGCGGCAAGCTGCCAGAGCACCCGGTCCCGACCGACGGTGTTCAGCGTGCCGGAAAGGTTGACCCCGTAGCCGACCTCCTCCCCGGAGAAGTAATTCCCGGAGAGGTCGTCCGAGGCCTCGAAAGCGACCTGCCGGAGAATGACGGCCGCCTGGAAGTGCCCCCAGGGCTGCTGAATACGCCAGTGGGCGGTGAGGTCGGGCAGTTCCTCCTTGCTGCGCACGTTCAGGTTCGGTGAAACATCGGGTACCTTGCCGGAATCGATGCCCGCCGAGGGCGACTCCAGGGCGATGGCGATGCGCTGCGTGTCCGTGGACACCGGTGTCCAGCGCGCCTGGATGTTGCGAAAGAACATCATCCCGGACGGGCCCCAGTAGTCGATGGAGTTCGGGAACACGTCCCCGTCCATGAACACGGAGTTGGTCTGCCCGAAGCCGAACTCGTTGATGGTCGCCCAGGCATGGCGCAGCCGCGGCGTGATCTTGCCGGCATCGGTACCGACGCCGAACAGCTCGAATTCGAGCTTGGTCTTGATGTCACCGATAGCCGTAGGGACCGTGGCATCCATGCCATAACGTGTCTGCCTGATCCCGAAGATCAGCTCCCCATCGGAGCCGCAGCCGGCGTCGCCGGGGCAGTTCACGGGAATCTGTGACACCCGCAGCGTGTCGTTGCCGTCCGGCGCCAGGCGATCGAAGTCGTAGATCATGTCGAGCATGACGTGGCCGTAAAAATCCAGTTCGACCTCCTGTGCCGCTGCCGGCAGGGTCGCTCCCAGCAGCAGGGCACAGCCGTAGAGCCGGTTGAGCCTGCCCCGATCTCTGCTTGCGTTGTTCATGGTTTTCCCTCGTTGTTGCTGCCCCTGTTGTCCGGAGCATGCGAAGTGGCTTTCAGCTTCTCCTCGTGCCTGCCTGCGTCACACAGCGCAGGCGCGTGGTAAGGAAGATCCATCAGGCGGAAATAGTTCTCGCCGAGGGCGACGTTGCGAAAGGCCCGGTCGTCGAGAAAGCGCAGCACCCGGGAGGTCACCTCGAGTTCGCGCGCATAGTCATCGAAGCCCTTGCTGCCGGCGGCGACGAAGTCCGAGCCGGCAAGGAGGCGATCGGAGTAGTCGTTGAAAAAGTCGACGAAGATGTCGCCCCAGCGGTGGTAGGCGTTGAAGAGCACGTCCCAGGAGATGTCGAGCATGAGCCCCGGGTAGCGATCCAGGCGTTCCCGCATGAGCGCGACGTGCTCAACGGGATCCATGGTGGTCAGTTCCTTCGATAACCCCATGTGCGCCCAGACAATGGCGTTAGCCGGATAGGACGCGAGAATGTGGTCCATGAGGAACAGAAAAGCGGTCGGCTCGTCGTCGTTGCCGAGGTCCGCGTGCAGGGTCAGGGGAATCCCGCGTTCACGGAGCAGCGCCATGAACGGCGCCCAGGCGTCAATGGCCGCAAGGGTTGCCGGTTCGTGACCATTGCCCACGAGGGCCTGCTTGATCACGTTGACTTCACCGGCCCAGGTGAACATGCCCGGGTATTCGCGGTCGTAAAGCTCGACGAGCGACAGCAGGTCCTCCGGCTGCGCAAGATCCATGAAGGTCATGGACAGAGTGATATGCAGGTCATCGTTCGGATAGGCCGCGACGTCCATGCCGTTGACAAAGTCGTTCTTGACCGAGGGTTTCGCCGGGACGCCCGCACAGTCGAGGTAGTAGCTGCAGCCGGCGTCGAGCGCCAGCACCTGGCCGATGCCGAAGTAGTTGACAAAGCGCACCCCCAGCCGGTCGAAGTAGCTGAAAAGTTCTTCCGGCGGGATGGCCGCTCCGCCGAAGGGGCGCGGGTGGAAGTGTGCATCCACGACGGGCGTGTAGGGCTCCCTGCCGCGGTCGTAGCAGGCCTGTTCGGCGGGCGGACGCGCAAAGGAAGCCAGGCTCCGCGCTGCAGTGCTGTCCCGGGAGGTCGATTTCTCAGCGGCTGGAGGCACGGCTGCACAGCCCGCGAGGAGCAGGAGCCCGAGTACCGACAAAAGCCCCCCGGTGCCTGGCGGGCGTCGCGACTGCCGGCGCTCCGGGGAGTCTGCCGCCCCGGGGAAGGTTGTCTGCTGCATGCTCCCGCCCGCTGATTGCCTGGATAGCTGGCCGAGGCCGGGCTTCTTGCTGAGCCGTTTTCCCCGCGCAATATGAACCGGCAAGCCTGTCACGGACCGTCGACAAGGCTTCCCCTGGCTGTTTTGGTTCTGGTGCCCGGGCGCGTGTGAAAAGCCGATAGCTTCAAGGCACCCGAAGCGCCGGGGAGCATAGGTACCGACCGCAAGGGCCGAAAGCAGCAAAAGTGCAAAAAAACGCGCTGGAGCGTTGGCTCAGGGGCAGCGCGGCGCCAGGAGCGCGCTGCTGCTTTACGGCGAGCACCTCGTCCACGTGGGCCGCCAGCACCGCCAGGCAGAGCAGCAGGCCCCCTCGCGCCAGCCTCACGGCAGCGCCGGCGCCCTGCGCGTCTGCGTCGCCTGCTCAAAGGCATAGGCCAGGGTCAGCAGGCGCGGCTCGCTGCAGCCGGTACCGGCGAAGGTGACGCCGAAGGGCATCGGCTTCGCTTCGAAGTCCGCCGGGAGCGGCGGGTCCAGAACGTTGGGGACTTCACCGAAGGGCACACTGACGGCGGGGTAGCCGGCCTTGTTGATGATATTCTCGCCGCGCCAGGCTGGCATGAGCAGGGCATCGAGGTCGTGCCGCTCGAGCGCCGCGTCGATCCCTTCGTCGCGCGACAGGCGCCGGTCTTTCTGGCGGTCTGCACGCCACCGGCTCCGGTCTGCGGTGAGCTCCATCTCGTCCGAGATGTCCAGCTGCGCCTGGCCATAGCGGATGGCGCCCTGCGCTTCCCGGGAGCGATTGAACCGGCGCAACCCGGTGAGCGACGCAACCGGTGCTGTTGTGCCGAGGCTGCTCAGCCACTGGTTGAAGTCCCGCTTCATGCCGTACTTCATGACCGTCGAGCAGTTCGCGTCGCCGCCCTTGCCCTGGCCCAGGTCGTAGCAGTTGCCGAAGAGCAGCTGATTGGCCTCCGGATCCGGGCTGACGGTACTCGGGATCGGTGCCGGATCGACGATAACGGCGCCCTCCTGCTCGAGCACCGCTATTGCCCGCCGCATGGTGGCGGCTTCTGCCGCTGTCAGACCGCCTCGCGGCGCCTCGCTACCGGGGGGGGCGACCGGCTCGTAGAAAAACGGCCGGGGAATGCCGATTCGCGCGCCGGCGAGCCCATCTCGCCGGAGCAGGGTCGCTGCCGCGGATGCCGGGAGTGGTGGACAGACGCCCGTGGCCGGGTCCTTCGGATCGGTGCCTTCCATGGCGGCGAGCAGCGCTGTGGCGTCGGCCACGTACTTCGCCATGGGACCGGCGGTATCCTGCTCGGCGGTAATCGGTATGATGCCATGGCGGCTGAGCCGGCCCACGGTGGGCTTGATGGCGACCAGCATGGTGTTGTTCGCCGGAATCTGCAGCGAGCCCGAGGTCTCCGTGCCCACATTGGCAGCCCAGAAGTTGGCGGCGGTGCCGGTGCCGGAGCTGGAACCGCCGCTGTCCAGTACGCCGCGACCGTCGTTGCAGCAGGGTCTTGGGTCGGGCCGCGGATCGTAGGGATTGCGGCTGTGCCCGAGAATGGCGTTGTAGCCGTTGGGCATACCGGTGGCGACCCAGTTGGCCAGCTCGGTGAGCGTGGTTTTGGCGATGATGATGGCGCCTGCCTCGCGCAGGCGCCGCACGATTGTCGCCTCATAGGGCGCGGTGTAGTCGGCAAAGGCCAGTGCGCCACCGGTCGTGGGCATGTCTGTGGTCAGAATGTTGTCTTTCAGCGCAATCGGTATGCCATGGAGCGGGCCCCGAAGCCGCCCTGCGGCCCGCTCCAGATCGAGTTTGGCAGCAATCCTTGGGGCCTGGGGGTTGATGGCCAGGGTCGCACGGAGCGTCGCATCATAACGCTCGATGCGAGCCAGATAGGCCCTGACCAGCGACTGTGCGCTTGCGCGGCCGTCCCGCATGGCTTCCTGCATGTCTTCGAAGCTGGCTTCTACCACGTCGAAGGAAGCCTGCTCGTTTGTGTTGCCCGCTGCATTTGCACCTGCGCTTGATTGCTCACTACCGCAACCGTGCTGTAGCAGCAGTGCGGTGATCAGTAGTCCATGGCTGAACAGGCTTCTGGGCATATTCACGACAGCAGTTTCCTCATGACGTCGGGTCCGTTAGGCGGGGGGCCATTGAAAAGACCGGGCTGCGCAAGGCACCGGAGCCGCGGTGCCTACCGGTCTCAAAGAGTCTAGACTTGCGGTTTTGCACCGCACAGTATGAAAAGTGCAAAATCAGAGGCTGCCGGGCAGCGCGGGCCACCGGCCCGGCACCGGTGAGCGGGGGGCGTATTGAACCAGGCATATACCAGCACCAGCGGGAGCGTCGAGGAATTCGAGCAGCGGCTTGCTTCGCTCCTCGACGTCGAGTGCACCCAGTCGGCTGCAGGTCCTGCGAGCATTTCTTTCAGTGCGCGACAGGTGTGCGGTTCCCTGGTTTACTCGACCTGTTCCAGCCAACGCTTACTGCTCCGCGGGGAGCGGTCCCGGCACTGGTGGACGCTGGCGCCGGTCTCGGACCCGCGAGATGGTGCCTCTGCTCAGGGGCGCAGCCTCCGGCGGGGGGAATTACTGCTCCTGAACCCCGGGGGGGAGGCTTTTCAGCAGCTGGCGCCGGACCATCGGCAGTACGCTATTTCCATGCCCGTCGATACGGTCCGGGACATCATCGAGCATGAGCATCACCGTCCTGCGGACCATTACCTCGCCACTTGGGGTGCACTGCGCCTGGGGAGCCGCGTCGACGAGTTGACCCGAAAGCTCGCCGCAAGCCTTTTTGCTCGTGTTGATCACAATAGGGACGAGTTCGCCGGCGACGTCCTCGCTGTCGTCCTGGCGGGCGGGGCGCCGCAGCCCATGCGAGCGCCGATGCTGCGCCGGCGACGCATCGTGTCGCAAGCTGAAGAGCTGATAAGAAGCAGGCTGCATGACCCGCCTTCCATTACGGAGCTCTGCGTCGCGACCAACGCGACCCGGCGAACGCTGTTCTATGCGTTTACATCCTTGCTCGGCCGCTCTCCGAAGCAGCACACCAAGCTCCTGCGCCTGCATACAGCGAGGCGCCGCTTCCTGCAAAGCCCCGAGGCACTGCCCGTGCGGGTTGTGGCGGAAGAGCTTGGCTTCTGGTACCCGGGTTTGTTTGCAGCGGAGTACCGTCAGCTCTTCGGCGTACTACCGAGCGAAACAGCAGCCGCTGGAAAGCGGTAGCGCCCGCGTGTTCTGCGCCCGCAGCTTCCCGCTGCAGGCCCGCTTCAGTCCTCTGCAGCGCCGCTCGGCGGACATGACCGAAAGGCGCTGTTTTCAGGAGTCGTAGCCGGTCATTTCCAGGTAGCCCCGGCCGGCCGCCGCGCCGCTTTCCGCCGCGCGCACCTCGACAGCACCTTCCCAGTAGCGTACCGCCGTGGCCATTTCCTGGTCATCGACCGCCGCCTCGATGCGGAGGTCCAGGCTCGCCCCGGGCACCTGCAGTCGCCAGGCTACCGGGTAGCGCACGCCGCTCTCGGCCTGCCACCAGCGCGCCGGTTCCAGGCTGAACGCATCGGCGGAGAGGGGCTGCCGGCGGCCGTCGGCGCCAAGGAGCAGGCCGGCGCTGTGCCGGTCGCGGCTGCCGTCTTCTCTCCGCAGCTGGTAGAGCATCAGGTCGTCGCCGCTGGCCAGCTGCAGGGAGAACCAGTCCCAGCCCGCCTGACCCTCGCCGAGGGCGCTGGTGCTCCACTCCCGGTCCAGCCAGGAAAGCCCCGTTACGGCGTACTGCTCTTCGCCTACGGTGAGTGTCCCGGTGGTGGTCAGCCGCGTGATCGAATAATAGTAGGACGCATTGCCGGTCTCGGCGCTTTTCTGACTGAGGCCGCCGTCCCCCTGCAGCACCGGTTCCCGCTGTGGCTCCAGGGTGAAGACCAGGGTGAAGTCTCCGGCGTCGATGGACAGCTGCCAGGGGAAGGTGCCCCCGTCGCCTCCTGCCAGGGTCCAGTCCTCCAGCCAGACCCGGAAGGGCTCGCTCTGCTGCCCGGCGAGGCCCAGGGCGTCGCGGGCGAAGCGCTCCCGGTGCCAGTGACGGCCGGCATCGATAGCGGTGAGGGCGCTATGGGCCATCCACAGTTGCTGCGTCGCCCAGGCCGAGGCCCGGGGCGGCGCCGGCGGTGCCAGGGCGATGCGGAAAAAAGTCACCTGGTAGCCGAAACGCTCGCCGTTTGCAGCCGTCAGCTGACCCGTGAAATACCACCACTCGTTGCGGAAGGCCGGGTGCGCGTTGTGATCCGCCGGGAAGTCGAACTGCCGCGGCGCGTTGGCGCGGGCAAAGCCTGCCGTGGCGTCGCCCCCGAGCGCGCTTGCCACGTCAAGGCCGGTTGTGGTCTCGCGATCGCCGCAGCCGGCAAGCAGGAGCAGGGCCAGGAGCGGCGGGGCGAGGCGTCTCGGAGAGTACGTCATGGGGCATTTCATGGCGCGTACAGCGCCTCGCGCAGGTCGCCGGCGGCAAGGTGTCGTGCCGGCCACAGGGCGGCGAGGGCGGCGGCGATGACCGCGAGCAGCAGCGAGTGGAGGATGATGGCGGGATCGATGCGCGTGGCCAGGGTCCAGCCGAAGGAGCGCCGGTTGATGACGTCGATAAGGAGCACCGACAGCGCACCGCCCAGCGGCAGGGCCAGCAGGCCGGCGAGCAGCCCGCTGCTGCCGGCCTGGGCCAGCACCAGGCCCAGGAGCTGCCGGGGCGTCATGCCCGTGGCCCGGAGCACGGCGAACTCGCGGCTGCGCTCGAGGAACAGGGCCATGAGGGCGCTGAGGATGCCGACGAAGGCAACGATGATCACCAGGGCGCGCAGCACCTCCGTGATGACAAAGGTGCGGTCGAAGATCGCCAGGGAGCGATCGCGGATCATGTGGTTGGCATTGACCTCGAGGTCCAGCCCCTCGCCATCGCCGAGAGCGAGGATTTGCGCGCGCAGCGCGCGCGGGTCGGCCTCCGGGGCCAGGGTCAGGGCGATGCTGGACAGTGTCCGGTCGGACCAGTGGGCCTCGTAGCGTGACCGGGGCAGGACCGCGGCGCCGTAGGAGCTGGCGTAATCCCGATAGATGCCGCGTACGGGCAGCGTCAATCCGCCCTCGGGGGTACCCAGGACCGCGGTGCTGCCCACCGTGAGCCCCCGCCGCCGGGCCAGGGGCTCTGACACCAGAATGCCGTCACCCGTGGCGAGCGTCTCCGTCACCGTTGCCGGGCCGGCGATGAGTTCGAAGCTGCGCGCGGTGATGGCATTGGCGCCGACCACCAGCACCCGGATCGGCTCGCCATCGATGCGCAGCGTGCGCTGGCGCGCCGCGGACACCGCCGCCACGCCGGGCAGGGCGGTGAGCCGGTCGCGCCAGGCCGGGGCCAGCTGTTCTCCATCACCCGCCAGGTAGACGTAGAGGTCGCCCTGCAGCGTCGTGTCCAGCCAGTCGGCTACGCTGCCACGGAAGGAACTGATCATGATGGCGACCCCGACCGTGGCGGCCACGGCCACCGTCAGCGCGGTGATCGCCGGTGCCGTTCGCGGCAGGGCACTCTGGACCCCGCGCAGGGCCAGGGCCCGATCCGCCCGGCCACCGCGGGGCAGCAAGCTCAGCCCGGTGGCGAGGAGCCCGCGCAGGAGCGCAGGGCAGAGGAGGGCATAGCCGGCGATGAGAAGAAAGAGGGCCGTAAAGCCGGCCACCAGTGAGGCTCCTGATGCGGCCAGGAGCAACGGGCAGGCCACGAGCAGGGCGAGGCCCGCGAAGGTCACGGCCCAACGCTGTCGGGCCGACGGCGTCCCGGCAGCGCGGGCCAGGCTGGCGGGTTCCGTGCGCGCCGCGTCCCGCGCGGGTATGAGCGTGGCGGCAAGCACGGCACCGAGGGTCACCCCGAGGGCGACGAGCAGCTGTCCCGGCGCGAGGTCCGGCCGGGCGGGCTCGATGGTCACATAGAGGTCGGAGACGGTCCTGGCGACCAGCGTGAGCAGCGCCTGACCCAGCACAAGCCCGAGGACGATGCCGAGGAGCCCCCCAACCAGGCCGAGGGTGCCGGCCTCCAGGAGCAAGCGCCGGAACAGCTGCCGTGGCGTTGTGCCGACCATGCGGAGCACCGCGAAGGTCGGCCGCCGCTGCACCACGGCGAAGGCCATGGTGTTGTAAACGAGAAAGGCGCCGACAAGCATTGCGAGGCCGCTCATGGCCAGCAGGTTGGTACGGAAGGCGCCGGTCATGGCGTCGAAGGTCTCGCGCTGGTCCGCATAGCGCACGAGCTCGACCCCCGCGGGCAGGGTCTGCCGCAGGGCGGCGGCGTCGCCGGGCTCTAGGCGGAGCTGGATACGATCGAGCTCGCCAACCCGACCGGCGAGCTCCTGGAGCGTCGCGATGTCTGCCAGCACGGCATCGCCGAGCCAGTCGCCGGGGCCGGCAGTGAAGTGGGCGAGGG
>NZ_KN234774.1 GCF_000764025.1 Pseudohaliea rubra DSM 19751
GCCGCAACCAGCGCACCGCGGTACCGGCGGGCAGCGCCTCGCCCAGCAGCGCACGGTTTGCAGCAACCGCGGCGGGATCATCGCCGACATGCAGCGCCAGGTTGAAGCTCTTGAAAGGGGCTGCGCTGACGCCGCCCTCGCGGGTACTGCTAAAGGCAGTGACCCCCGGTGGCAGCGGCCAGGCCGGCCTCTCCAGGACCACTAGCTGCCTCGCACCGCGCTACCGGCTCTATCCTCCCGCTGAAGCACCTCAAGGAGCGCCGCGAAATCCTCAGCCAGGGGGCATTCAAAGAGCATGGACTCACCGCTCGCCGGGTGCTGCAGCTCGAGAGCCCGGGCGTGCAGGGCCTGGCGACGGAACGCGCGCAGGGCAAGGAGAAGTTCGTCGCTTGCCCCCGCCGGCAGGCGCAAGCGCCCACCGTAGACCGGATCTCCCACCAGCGGGTTATGCCGGTGGGCGAGATGAACCCGGATCTGGTGGGTGCGGCCGGTTTCCAGCTTCACCCGCAGCAGCGTGTAGTGGCGGAAGCGCTCGGCAATACGGTAGTGGGTTACGGCGGGCTTGCCGCCGTGCTGGACCACGGCCATCTTCTTGCGCTGCCGGGGGTGCCGCCCGATCGGCGCATCCACGGTGCCACCGCCGGTTAGGGCCCCGAGACAGAGCGCGAGGTACTCCCGGCCCATGGTGCGGGCCTGCAGCTGCTCCACCAGGGAGCGGTGCGCAGGCAGGGTCTTGGCCGCCACGAGGAGCCCGGACGTGTCCTTGTCGAGGCGATGCACAATGCCACCGCGGGGCAGCGTCGCCATGACCGGCGCGTGAGCCAGGAGCGCATTGACCAGGGTACCGTCGCCGTGACCGGCGGCCGGATGCACGACCAGGCCCGCCGGCTTGTCGATGACAATGATGTGCTCGTCCTCATGGAGGATGGTGAGGTCGATTGGCTGCGCGGCCCAGGTCACCTCCTCGAGCTGCTCGGCAGAGACCGTAAGCCGGTCCCCCGCCGTCACCCGATCCCGGGGGCGGCGCTGCTCGCCGGCCACCCGGAGCTCACCGGCCTTGATCCAGCTTTGCAGGCGGGCCCGGGAGTAGTCCGGAAAAAGGCGTGCGGCGGCCTGATCGAGGCGCTCTCCGGCCTCGTCCTCCCCCACCGTCGCCGACAGTTCAATGCGTTCCGGCATGTCCCTTGCGCTATTCCCTTCCGCCATTCCCTTCCGCTACCGACCGGTGTTTAAGCGGTGCAGCGACTATGCTTAAATAGCGGCCCGCATGCAGCATGGTACCACGCAGCCGTGACCCTTCCCCGTCACACCTCCGCACCCGCCCGCGTCCTGCGCGCTGTCGCGGCCCTGTGTCTGGCGGCGGTGCTCGCTGCCTGCTCCGGCAACGACGACATGCCGGATATCGCCGCCGACAGCGGCGAGCAGCAGATCTACGACCAGGCCCAGCGCTACCTCAACAACCGCAACTACAGCCTCGCGGTGCGCAGCCTGCAGGCGCTCGAGTCCCGCTACCCCTTCGGCAAGTTCGCGGAGCAGGCGCAGCTCGAGATCATCTACGCCCACTACGGCGCCTTCGAGTACGAGGCGGCGGTGGAGGCCGCGGATCGCTTCATCCGCCTGCACCCGCAGCATCCCAGCGTCGATTACGCCTACTATCTGAAAGGCCTCGCGGCGATCAACGCGGAGCGGGACTTCCTCTCGCGTTTTATTCCCATGGACGAGACCAAGCGCGACGTATCGCGCTCGAAAGAAGCCTTTGCCGAGTTCGCCCAGCTCCTGTCCCGCTACCCGGACAGCCCCTATGCGGCCGATGCCAAGGCGCGCATGGTACATCTGCGCAATCTCCTCGCCCGCCACGAGATCAACGTCGCCAACTACTACATCCGCCGCGGCGCCTACCTGGCCGCGGCGAACCGGGGCCGCTATGTGGTTGAGAACTTCCAGCGCACGCCGGCGGTACCGGACGGGCTGGCAGTGATGGCCCAGGGCTATATCTTCCTGGACATGGACGAACTGGCCCGGGACACCATCGAGGTGCTGCGCCTCAACTACCCGGAACACCCGGCCCTCGACCGGGATGGCGAGTTCAGAACGACTTTCACCCTTGAGGGGCAGCAGCGCTCCTGGATCAACAAGCTGTCCTTCGGGCTGTTCGATCCGCCCAAGCCGCCGCAGTTCAACTACCGCCCGCAAGCGGGCTAGCCGCCACCGCCCACCGCTTCGGCGTCAGTCCCCGGGCAGCCAGGCCGAGGTAATCGGGTAGCGCCGGTCGCGGCCGAAACCCCGCCGCGTGATGCGGACGCCGATGGGTGCCTGGCGGCGCTTGTACTCGTTGCGGTCCACCAGCCTGACCACCCGCTCCACCTGCTCCCGGGGCAGCCCTGCGGCGATGATCGCCTCGGCGCTCTCGTCCTGCTCCACGTAGCGCTCCAGGATGTCGTCAAGTACCGGGTAGGCCGGCAGGCTGTCATCGTCGCGCTGGTCCGGCGCCAGCTCCGCCGACGGCGGCCGATCGATCACCCGCTCGGGAATACAGGGACCGAGGCTGTTGCGGTAGCGGCACAGGGCATACACCAGGGTCTTCGGCACATCCTTGAGTACATCGAAGCCACCGGCCATATCGCCATAGAGTGTGGAATAGCCCACGGCGAGCTCGCTCTTGTTGCCGGTGGTGAGCACCAGGGCCCCGCCTTTGTTGGACAGGGACATGAGCAGCACGCCGCGACAGCGGGCCTGCAGATTTTCCTCGGTGGTGTCCGGCGCGAGCCCCTCGAAGTGCGGCGCCAGCGCCTGCATGAAGGCGTTGTAGGCCCCCTCAATGGAGATGACCGAGTGGCGCACCCCGAGGAGGCGACTCTGCTCGGCGGCATCTTCCACACTCATGCTCGAGGTATAGCGGAAGGGCATCATCACTGCCTCAACCCGATCTGCGCCGAGGGCCTCGACGGCCACGGCCAGGGTCAGCGCCGAATCGACTCCCCCGGACAGCCCGAGCACCACACCGGGAAAGCCGTTCTTGTCGACGTAGTCGCGCACACCGAGGACCAGTGCCTCCCAGGTCGCCGCAAGGTCCTCCGGCGGAGCGACCTGCGTGCCGCCGAGGCGCACCGGGCCGCCGTCGTCGACCTCGACGCTGACCCAGCATTCGGCCTCGCGGAAGTGCGGGGCGCTGGCCATGACCTCGCCGTTGGCGTCGACGGCAAAAGAACCCCCGTCAAAGACCAGTTCGTCCTGACCCCCCACCTGGTTCACATAGACCACCGGCAGCCCCGCCGTGCGCGCCCGCGCACCGACGACCTCCCTGCGCTCGCGCTGCTTGCCGCGATGGAAGGGCGAGGCGTTCAGATTGAGCAGCAGCTTCGCGCCAGCGGCGGCGCTGTCGAGAATCGGCGCCTCGTCCCAGATATCCTCGCAGACCGAGAGGGCAACGGGGACCCCGGCGATTTCCAGCAGCTGCGCCGCGTCGCCGCCCGAAAAGTAGCGCTTTTCGTCAAAAACCTGGTAGTTCGGCAGGCACCGTTTGGCATACTCCGCGACCAGCGCCCCGCCCGTGAGCACCCCCGCCATATTGTAGAGGTTCCCGTCCCGGCGCCGGGGATAGCCGAGCACCACCACAGCCTCGGCAGGCAGCTCCCGGCGGAGCCGCGCAAGTGTCCGCTGCACCCGACCCTCAAGGCTGGGACGGAGCAGAAGGTCCTCCGGCGGGTAGCCCGACAGCGTCAACTCCGGGAATACGATCACCGGCGCAGAACGCTCGCCGACCGCCCGGCGGGCGACAGCGAGCACGCGATCGGCATTGCCCTCAAAATCACCGACACGGGTGTTGAGCTGGGCCATAAGGATGTCAAGCTTTGCCATGCGTTTCCCGAAGACAAGGGGGTGAAGGCCGGATATTCTCCGGCAAAGCACCGCCGCTGGCCAGTGCGCGGCACCGCCTGCGCTGCTGCTACACTGGCAGCGCAACCATAACCCTGGATGCGACCGTGAGCAGCCCCTCGATCCTCGTCCGGCCGAGCCCGACCAATCCCCCGCAGAACCGGGTGCTCTACCGCATCTACCTGGGCTACCGGGCCCTGCTGGCGGTCGTCTTCCTGCTCCTGCTGGTGATTCCCACCACCAGCGAACTCGTGGGCGCGCTGAATCCGCTGCAATACTTCAGCGCAACGCTGCTCTTCCTGCTGTCATCGCTGGGGCTGCTCGGCTCCGCGCGCCGGCAGTGGCAGCGCAGCAATACCTTTCTGGTGCTGCTCTTTACCTTCGATATCATCATCGTCATCATCCTGGCCGACGCCAGCGGCGGTATGGGCAGCGGCCTGCCGCTCCTGCTCGCCATCGTCGCGGCGGCGAGCGCCGTCCTGATCAGCAATCGCACGCTGGCGACGCTGGTGGCGGCCCTCGCCGTACTGGGCGTGCTTTCGGACACGATCCGACTCATCTCCCTCGAGCACCTGGGTATCGCCGACCTGTTCCCGGCCGGGCTTCTCGGTCTCCTGCTGTTCGCCGTCTCGACCCTGGTACAGATCATCGCCGCGCGCCTCGGGCGCGCCGAGGCCCTGGCCCAGGCCCGCACCTCGGACCTCTACACCCTGCAGCGGCTGAATGAGCAGATCGTACAGTCCATGCAGGCGGGCATCCTCCTCGTGGACCCTCGAGAGCATGTGCGCATCATGAACCAGGCGGCCTCTGCCATGCTCATGCCGGACCGACCCGCGGCCATGGAGCAGGGCCGGGATCTCGAGGAGTACAGCCCGGAACTGTGCCGCCGGCTGCGGGGCTATCGCAGCGCGGGCACCCAGGCCCACGGCCCCTTCCGCATCCACCCGGAAGGCCTCGAGCTGGTACCGCGCTTCCGTCGCCTCGACGGCGGCGAGGCAGAGCCGCAGACCCTTATTTTTCTCGAGGACTACAGCCCGGTGGCTCAGCACGCCCAGTCGCTGAAGCTCGGCTCTCTCGGACGGCTGACGGCGTCCATCGCTCACGAGATCCGCAACCCCCTCGGCGCCATCAGCCACGCTGCCCAACTGCTCGATGAATCGCCCCGCGCCGACGCCGACGACCGCCGCCTGCTGGCTATCATCACCGCCAACAGCCGGCGCGTTAACGAGATTGTCGAGAGCGTGCTGCAGATCTCCCGGCGGCAGCCACCGCGCCCTGAGCTTCTCAACCTCCCCGAATGGCTCCCCGGGTATCTGGAGCGCTACCGCGCCGCCTGCGACTCCCCCTGCCGGATCGCCCTGGATGCCGCACCGGAGCTGCAGGTGGAATTCGACCCGGAAAACCTCGGCCGTGTGCTGAATAATCTCATCGACAACGCCCTGCGTCACGGGGCGGAGAAAACAGGCCGCCGCGAGTGCCGACTGCACGCCCACGCCGACGCCACTGGTACACAGGTGCTCGTGGACGTTCTCGATGACGGCCACGGCATCGACCCGGAGGACGAAGCGCGGCTCTTCGAGCCTTTCTTCAGCCGCAGCGCGGGGGGCAGCGGCATGGGCCTGTACCTCTGCCGGGAGCTCTGCGAGCTGAACAACGCCAATCTGGTTTATCATCCCATGGACACCGGCGAAACCTGCTTCCGCATTGCCATGGCGCGGCAGGCCGTTGATGCATAAATCACGCAGGGATCAAGCATGACAGGCAATGACTGAACCAAACGTGCTCATCGTCGATGACGAACCGGACATCCGCGAGTTGCTCGAGATCACGCTGTCGCGCATGGGCCTGCGCACCACCAGCGCGGCCAACCTGACCGAGGCGCGGCAGCTCCTCGAGGGCGACCCGCCGCAGCTGTGCCTCACCGACATGCGCCTCCCGGACGGCAATGGCATCGAGCTGGTCCGCCATATCCAGCAGGCGCAGCCACGGCTGCCGGTCGCCATGATCACCGCCCACGGCAGCATCGACGCAGCCATCGAGGCTCTCAAGGCCGGCGCCTTCGACTTCATCAGCAAACCCGTGGACCTCGAAGGGCTCCGCCGCCTGGTGGAGCAGGCTCTGCAGGCGCCACCGGAGGATGAGGCCGGTGGCGACGGCGGCATCATCGGCGACACGGCGGCTATCCGCACCCTGCGGCAGCAGGTCGACAAGCTGGCCAGGAGCCAGGCTCCGGTGCATATCCACGGGGAGTCTGGCACGGGCAAGGAAGTCGTCGCCCGGCAGATCCACGGGCGCGGGCCCCGCGCCGGCCGCCCCTTCGTTGCCGTGAACTGCGGGGCGATCCCCACGGAACTCATGGAAAGCGAATTTTTCGGCCACGTGAAGGGCGCCTTCACCGGCGCTACGCGAGACAAGCAGGGCCTCTTCGGCCTCGCCCGGGGCGGCACGCTCTTCCTCGACGAGGTGGCTGACCTGCCGCTGCACATGCAGGTAAAGCTCCTGCGCGCCATCCAGGAGAAGACTATCCGCCCCGTCGGCGCCGGGGAGGAAATAGCCACGGACGTGCGGCTGCTCAGCGCCACACACAAGCATCTCGCTGCCGAAGTTGGTGCCGGGCGCTTCCGGGAGGACCTTTATTTCCGTATCAACGTCATCGACCTCCACGTGCCGGCCCTGCGTGAGCGCAGCGCAGACCTGCCGCTGCTTGCCCGAACGCTACTGGCGCGTATCGCCGAGAGCAGCGGCCTTGTGGCGCCGGCGCTGGCCGATGACGCCCTCGCCGCCCTGGCCGCGCACGATTTCCCCGGGAACGTGCGCGAGCTGGAAAACATCCTCGAGCGAGCCCTGGCCCTTGCCGAAGGCGACTGCATCCACGCGACGGATCTGCGTCTCGGGGCCTCGCCGACAAGCCCCGGCGGCGGGCTGCACAACCGGCGCCGGGAGGACAGCAGTCGCCTGGAGGCGGCTGCCGGCGACCTCACCGGCTACCTCGAGGATATCGAACGCGAGGTACTCGCCGCCGCCCTCGAGCGCCACCACTGGAACCGCACCGAGGCCGCCGGCGCCCTCGGCATCTCCTTCCGCAGCCTGCGCTATCGCCTGAAGAAACTGGGGCTGGACCAGCAGTAGCACCCGAGCTCAGTCCGCGTCGAGGAGCAGATCGAGCCAGTAGCGGCGACGCAGGATCAAACCCTCGGCCACCAGCCGTTCCTCTCCCAGACCCCGACGTTCCAGGGCTTCGCGAAGGCCGGGGCTATGAATCGCACCCTGCACCGGGCGCGGTCCCTCCAGCCTCTGTCGCCCGAGCGCAAAACCACCCGCCTGGTCGCCCTCAAGCACAGGCTCTCCGCGCTCCAGGTCAACCACCACTACGAAGCGCTCCGCGGTCGCATCCTCGCAAGACAGGGAGAGTCGCGTGTGGGTGGCAAGGAAAATGCGCCCGCCATCGATCAATGGCGCCACGGCCAGCGCGTCGCCCGGCGCAGCGGCGGCAAGGTACCAGCCCGGACCAGAGGCCGGCGGGCAGGTGACGGTATCGCAGGCTCGCACGGCGACGAGGTCTTCCGCGGCCAGCGTTTTTTCGGGCTGGCCCTCGTCCAGCGCGTAGTCCCGCAGCAGCAGGAGGTCGATGCGCCGCCCGTCCTCCTCGTCGATCAGCGCCGACAGGACCAGTCCATCAAAGGGCCGCCCGGTACCGTCGACGCCAAGGAACAGATCGGGCGCGACCGGGAAAGCGACCGCGCCGACGCCGCTCGCAAGCCCCTCGAGGCTGGCAAGGCGGTCAAGGCTCCAGCCCGTCGTGGGCCCGGGCGGCAGGTCCAGCCGCCAGATGCCCCCGGCGCCATCGCCGAAGTAGGCGCGGTAGGCCACCCCCCTGTTGTTCACGAGCAGGGCCGGGGCATGTTCAAGGGATGCCGGCCGTGCCGCGCCCGCAGCGCGGGATGAATCCCAGCGCACCGCGCCCGAGTTGGCATCAGCGGCGATGAGGCGGCCGCGGTCGGCGGCATCAGCGGTCGGCTCCGCCGGGTACAGAAACAGGTCGAGACGCCCTCCGTCGTTCGCCACGGTGGCACGCACTGGCCTCCCGGCAGGAACAACTTCGAAGGGTGGATAGTCCGGCACGCCGCCGGGCGCCAGGGAGGCCACCAGTTCGCCGGCGGCGCATGGGGGCATGCCGCCTTCCTGTCCCCAGGCTGCGAACGGGGAAAACAGCAGGATGCCCAGCAGCGCTCCCCTTCCGCACGCCTCCTTCACCGGCCCTGTCATGGCGTACTGTGCTCCGCGGCAGGGGAGGACAGCGCAAGACCTGCTGCCAGCGAGACCGGGGCAGGGCCATCGATACGCACCCGTGCCTCAAGCTGTATCCGCCGATAGGCCCGGGCACTGGACGCTTCCCGGGCAGGATCGCGCAAGGTCGGCAGCACCGACGGCGGGGTGAGCGAGACCGACACTCGCCAGGGGTCCGGTACCTCCTCCAGCAAGGATGCAAGCACGGGAAAGTCCGCCGCACAGTACTGGTCACGGGGGCAATACTCACCGCCTTCCGTCCAGCGCTGCGCCGTACGGCGGAGCAGCAGCTCCAGCGCCGTCTCCGCAAAATTGCGCGCACGGACGGCCTCCCAGCGCCAGGCTGCGCTGCGCGCCTCCAGGGCACTGCTCTGCAGGGCCGCGCCCACCAGCATTGCGATGACCAGTGCAAAGATGAGCACCATCGGCAGGGCCAGCCCGGCGGCGCGCCTGCCTGGCCCGCGCCCCCTCACGCACCACCCCCGGCCAGGTTTTTCAGGGGTACCGTACGCACAAAGACACGGTGCATAAACGGGTCGTCAGGCGGAACGACGACGCGCTCACGGCCAAGGTCAAGGACCCTGCCCTCCCCCCGGGCCCCCAGCGCCGTCAGGGTGCGCAGCTGCAGATAGATAGTGGCACCCGTGGCGGCCTGCAGCTCCCCGGTGGCGGGCGCCGTCAGGACCGTGTCCGCACGACCGTCACCGTCACTGTCGCCATGAAACTCGACATGAAAGCGCTCCACACCCTCGACCAGGCACTCGGAGCGCATCGCGGCACCCTGCAGCCGCTCCAGGCAGAGAGTAGGCACGCCGTCGCCGGGCTCGATGGAGTAATTGCGTACGTAGAAGATCCCCGCACGCCATTCCCGCGCCTGCCCGCTACCGGGCGGGAAATGCCCAGGCTCCGCCGCAGCCCCCAGGTAGGCGAAGGTGCCACGCCCCAGCGGATCGGCAAGGAGGTACCACTGCGTGGCACGGAGGGCCCGACCACCGGCTCCGCTCGGAAGCGTCGCGACGCGCTTCAGGGCGAGCAGATCTGACCCGGGGTACAAATAGCGGCGCGGCAGACAGCCCGGAACGGAGCCGTCGCTGAGCAGGAAGGGCTCCGGGGCAGCACCATCGGCAAAGGCGATTGCCGGCTCCGGCGCCAGCGCCCAGCCATCGTTTGCACCACAGCCAGGCGCGTCCGGCGGCAGGGTGGAATCGCGCACGCCACCGCGAAACCCGGCCATGCGCAGCTCCGCCGCAATGAGCGACAGCCCGCGCTCGCCCGCTCGCTCGAGCTGCGTCACGGCCGCCTGCCACAGGAGCGACCGCCGGCTGGCCAGCAGCAGTTCCGCTGCCAGCAACAGGAGCATCGCGCCGAGAGCGAGGGCCACCATGAAAGCGATGAGCGTCATACCACCGGTGCTGCGCCGCGGCATCATGGCGCTACCACATACGCCGCCACTCGCGGCCCGTCCTTGCCACAGGCAACAGGGCCGGGAGCGTGCGCTGAAGGCCAGGCGATGGTGACCTCGAGGAGCCCGTCCTCGCGATCAACGCAGAGCGCCGCCCCTGCCAGGGTGCCCTCGAGCTGCGACGCCCAGGTCCCCGGCGGCTGCAGCGCACCCGCCGCGCGGGCCGCATCGGCAAGGGCCAGGGACCCGGGCGCCAGGGTAGCCAGAGCCGCGACACCCTCGCGCTGCACCAGATCCTGCAGCAACCGGGACGCCCGCAAGTGCAGCAGCGTATCGCGTGTGCCGGACAGTGCCCCGAGCTGTGCCCGCAGACCGCCGGCAATGGCGATGGAGAACACGAGCAGGGCCACGAGGACCTCCGCCAGCGCAAAGCCGGAAGGTCGTGACCAGCGCCGGCTCACGCTGCGCATGCCCCCGCCTCCCGCGCCGTGCGAATGCGGCCAGTCATACTGATGACGACCCGGAGCGTGTGCGGCGACGCCTCGGCGCAGAAGCGCGCCGTGGCCGGCGTTAGCACCGAGCCGTCGGGCCGGAAAGCGAGCACCGAGGCAAAGGCGTCGCCGCGGCGATTCAGCACCCGGAGCCCAGGCCCGCCCGGGAGGCGCTCCACCCGCAGCAGTTCGTCGTCGCCGGGGAGGTAGCGCCGGTCGCCGTTGCTGTCGGCAAACAATAGCCAGCCGTCAGCCGCGTCGTCGCCACAGGCGGGCTGCGACCGCCCGCCCGCCAGGGGACAGAGCACCGTCTGCCGCTGCCCGGCACTGGCCGACGCCCGCGCCAGACGCAGCAGGGACAGAAGGCGCTGCTGTTCAACGGTCGCGACGACCTTGCCCTGAAGGCTGTGCAGGCCCGGCAGGCCGACGGCAAGAAATGTGGCCAGGAGGCCCGTCACCAGCAGCAGGTCGAGAAGCGTGAAGCCGCGCATGAGAGCCCTCCGTCATCCGTGACGGAGACAAGGCTAGCTCAGCATGGCAGCTGCGCCGAGCGGCTGATCGGCTTTGGCAGAAGAGCGGCCGGCCGAGACTAGAGAACGAGGCCCTCAAGCATGGCGTTCGCGGCATCGCTCTCGAATGTCGCCTCCCGGCGTGGAACACATTCGATCACAGTGGCAGTCGCCGCACGCTGAGAGCCTGTAGAAAACGCAGCACTCCCGACGGCCACCACCGCCGCCCGCTCCAGGCTGTCTGCCTGTACAAACACCAGGCCATCCCGTCCGTCGGCCGTCAGCACGTGGCAGGCAAAGAGCCCCTGTGGCAGCGGGGGTTGCGCCCCTGCCTGGACCGCAACGGCCATCAGCAAGGCACCGAGGACAACTGGCATCTTTTTCATCGCATGCTCCATAGGCTCACCAGCACTGGTCGGCCTGCGCGCCGGTGGCGGCACGGCGACCAAAGGAATCCAGAGTGAAAGTCGTGCAACCACCGTCGCCTGCCTGCGGCGAACCGGCGGCCGGCGTCGCGGTCAGCAGATAGCACGTGGCAATCGTGCCCGCAGCACAGGCGGCCGCATCAACCGTGTAGTGGCCCTCTTCGGACACGGCAGGGTCTGCACCGTAGCCGAGAGCCGTCATGTCCCCGGTGTAGGTGGACCGGTCAAGCATATGCTGTTCCTGCCGATTGGCGACATCGAGCAAAATCGAGATCGCGTCACTGCGGCGCCCTTTGCGCACCGTATCCTGGTAGGACGGCAGCGCGATGGCAGCAAGGATGCCCACGATCACGACGACGATCATGACCTCCATAAGCGTAAAGCCTAGCGACACTCTCGCGGCCATCAGAATGCCTCCTGCATCCAGTAGTTGCCGTAGGGCTGCCGGAACAGCTGGCCGATTTCGCACACCCCGCCGCTGCAATCGATACCGTCGCCCGCGGCCTGCGGGGGCGTCCCCGGGGGCAGCAGCAGTCGTATCCCGCCGTCGGAACCGAAGTACACCGAGGGTGTATCCGGAATCACCGGCGCGAGGTTGAGGAGGGTGCGATCACCATCGAACAGATTGATCACATAGAGCCTGCCGGAACCCGACAAAGGCTCACAGATATTAATATCGCTAAGCAGATCATTGGGCGTAAACGTCGTGGCGAAGATCTTTCCACCGAGGGTGACCGTCTTCGCAAGGCCCTTCTCGCCACTACCCTGGAAGTCGAGACGCCAGCCACGCTCGCTGGCCAGGGTCGTGACCACGGTCGCGTCGTCTTCGCCGGCGAGGGCGTTGTCGGTAATATCGACAAGCTGCGAATCGCTGATCGGCAGCAGACAGCGAAAATCACCTTCAAAATCCTCACCAACACAATCGGTCGCCGAAGGGCGGGGTGCCGTGTAGCTAGAGACCGCTTCATCACGAAGCATGTAGAGGCGGTTCTGGACATCCGTGGCGTTCGGGTTGGTACGATCACCGGTTGCAAAGATCAAGGCATCCACGGCGACCCCGTTGAACCGGGTGCGCACGACATCAATGCCGTTATGAATACGCCGATCCGAAGCCACATCACGGCCGTTCAACGCTGCCATCTTGACGATGAACCAGTCACTCTGTGAGCTGTCCGGAAGGCTATCTCCGGGCATATCGACGCGCCAGACATTGCCGCCCGTATCCCCGAAGTAGACGCGATCGGTGATACCGTCACCATTGCCATCCACTGGCGTGACCTCTGCTGCCACAGCGTGGAGAAGCCCCGTTTCCTGCATGTTGATAGCGCTGCTGGCATTGGGCGTCACGCTCCAGACCAGGGCGCCGGTGGCCGCATCGACGACGAACAAACCGCGGCCCATGGTGTCGCCGGTAGCGACGCCGCCGGCGTCCTTGCGGTCGTCATAGCCCGCGCCAAAGATCAGCACCGGCTTGTGCTTGCCGCTACTGTCCTTGTAGCCGGGTACGCGCGCGGCTACCGGCACAGACCAGCTTTGCCCCAGCTCGGCGAACCCGCTGAGTGAGGGGTCGATAGACCACAGGAACGCGGGGCTGTCAGGGTTGCTGATATCCAGCGCATAGAAGGAGCGGCCGCCGCGACGCATACCGAGGTAGAGGTAGACCCGGTCGCCATCCTCCGGTTCGATGGTACCGTCCTGGTCAACATCGAGGCGGACAACAGCGGGCGTCAGATCCATACCGTAGCCATTATCCGAGTTGAGCCGGTTCTGCCGCCGCTGCCGATGAAGGTCCACCAGGGCTCTGGGTGTAAAGGCCCAGTCCTCGTCGCCGTCACTGGCACCGAACATGTGCACAAAGCCCGCATTGGTACCTACCAGCAAGCGTAGATCCGGGTTGTTGTCGTTTCCGCCGTAGTTCACCACCAGCGGCTGGCTGTGCAGGATGTCGCCGAGAATCCAGTCCCGCGGCTCAGAGGTCACGCCGTCGCCATCACCGTCATAGGCATCGAAGCCCCGGGCCCAGGCCACCTGCTGTTCATAACCCTGCCTCGTGCTGGAGCCGAAAAGGGCCCAGAGCGCCGCCTCGGTGGCAACACCGAAGTCAGCAGGCTCGAAGTTATCCACGTCGAAGGACTCGAGCGCCCGGTTGGTACCCGTATCCGTGTAGACTGTACGGCTTGCGGGATTGCGCAGCAGCAGGCGGCCGCCGGCTCCCCCCTTTTCCACGTTACCGCCGTCCTGACCGCTGCTCCAGAACGTGGTCGCGGAGTCCTTGATCGCACCCGTGCTGGCATCGATCGCCGGGTTGCCGCCGGCATCGACCAGCACCGCGCCGTCCTCATCCTCGACCAGCTTCAGCTTCTTGATGTTGCCGGGCCAGTTAACCCGTTCCGTTGGCCGGAACATGGCATAGAACACCTCGTCCCGACTTTGCGTGCGGGTGAAGGTATCAACGGCAACCGCTGGCGAAGTAAACGTAGTATCCGTAGACAGGATACTGTAGATCGCGCCCTGAAAAGCCTCGGTCAGCTCCTGCGCACTGTTGGCCGTGTAGTACTCACCCTTGCCGAGCTCCGCTGCATCGGACAGCAGCGGCTGATTGGTCGTGAAGCCGATCGTATAGGTGATGGCATACTGGTTGCCATTGCTGCTGTCGCTATCAAGATCCGTGTTGGCCATGTACTCCGCAAGCTGCGGCAGACAGTTCTCGGTCATGTTGTCATCCGCGTCCAGATAACGCCCACAGGACTTGCCCGTCAGGGTCTTGATGCGGTTGTTGGCCCCCGTATCACGCTGCGGCTCCCCATCGGTCATAAGGATGACATAGGTGTAGGCGCAGTCTGTTGTCGGCGACCGATAGACGCCATTACTCTCTGCCAGTGAATCTTTCGGCAAATCATCCCAGCGACCAATAGAGTCTCCGCCCACTCTCCTTTGGTTCCCGTAGAGCACAGCATCGCCGTTGATGTATCGGAAAGCCTCATACATCGACTCACACATTGGTGTGCTTCCGCCATGATCGATCCGGTTCACCAGGTCAATCAGGTTGTCCCGGTCCTCCTCGCCCATGTTGTCGATGATTCGCTGCACGACCCGGCCGCCCTCATCAAAGTTGAACTCCATGAGTCCGAAGTCGATACCGGGATTGGTGCGGATCAACTGCGAAACAACGTCCTGGGCGATGGCGAGGCGCGGCCGCGGTTCGACGAGGGCATCGTCGTAGTACCAGTTGAGGTAGTGCGAGGTATAGAAACCATAGGGTTGGTTACCCCAGAGGGAATTGGAGGCATCCGGTGTCGGCCCGTACTCACTGCCCGTGGTGACATTGTTCTGTGGATAACCGTTGGCGATGCTGCCATTCCCCGGGGTGCCGGTGTCGACATCGTTACGGCAATCGACGTGGGGCGGGTTGTGAAGGTCTTCTTCCAGGGCCTGCCAGGTTCCAGGGACTGATGTGCTGTCTTCGCACTGGTAATCTGCAGCCTGGACATACCGCCAGCCCCGGTAACAGGCTGGACCGAAAAACCAGGAAGATCGGAGCTGGAGCTTAGCAGGACAAACGTAGGCACAGTCGCCATCGATCTCAGACGAGTCAATCCAGCGGCGCGCCGCGGTGGCCTGAAAGGCACCGTTACTCGCCAGGGGACTGTAGGAAGAGGCACAGCGGTTCTGGGTATCAAAGAACCATCGGTCACTCCCCGGCCGGGGCACCGAGCCGTTGGTGGACCAATAGATACGCCCTGCGCCGAACTCGTCATTTTCATAGCTGGCATCCGGGTCATAGGGTGGCCGCTGCTGATCGACTTCAAAGGACATACTGCCCGAATCATCAAACACGATCAGAACCTTGGGCCGCGCGGAGGCGGACGACACCACTTCGGCCTGGTAGATCTCGGTATCATCCGCCCGTACCGTTGGCAGGGCCAGCTGCGTAGCCAGCAGCACAAGCACAGCGACGCTGTTGATCCAGGTATCCTTCATGCCTGCTCCCCCCGGGCGCGCCAGCCGGTAGACGCGCCGTGTTCTGCTATGGACCGGCGCTACGCGCCAGCACTGCCAATGATGGTTTTCACAACCCCGAGCTGCACCTGGGTCCGGGATCGCCCCTCGCTGCGGTGCGCCGACTCAACCCGATAATATTCACAGTCATAGACGCCGAAACTGCTCCCGCCCTGCATAGCCACCGAGCGCGGGCAGGGCCGGTCCAGGGCAACCACGAAGACGTCGACATTCACCGCGTTGGGGTCGGGCAGGTTCCGCAGTGGATGTACGTTCGTGGCAATGCCGACGAAAGGATCCAGTTCATTCACACGCCGGTAGGGGTCATGGGCCGTGTCCACCAGCCCAAGCGCTGCATAGGCACCAGCCTCTGCGGCCTGAAAGGAAGTCGCCCTATCCTGCATATTCGCGGCCATCTTGAAGGAGCGGGAGCTGTTGGTGGCCGCCACTACACTGATGAGCGTGACCACCAGCAGAAACAGTAGCGATACCACCAGCGCGACGCCGCGCTGTTCGTTGACGGTGGCCATGGTTCTCATGCGCTGCCTCGCAACATCAGTCGTGGATTCCTCAAGGTGATTTCTGTACTGGTCATCAGGCGGCGCCGGTTGCCGCCGGGGGTGATGCTCTGGTCTCCGACCTGGTAGGTGCGGTCGTCCGTATAATTTGCGTCCTCGGTCGCGCTCTGAACCAGCAGGAATGCGCGCACGGCGAGCACGCGACCCCAGTCGGTGACGGCAGCGTCGTTCACAAAAACATCGGGCTCACCGTCGAGGTCGTTATCCTGACCGAAGAGGAACTGCAGGTTTTCAACACCCTCGACAAGGTCCTGGGTGGCGATGGTCATGGCGCCGGCGGTGCCATCCCATTGCAGCACCTTGCGCGCGAGCGTCGGCACGCTGCCACTGGCGCGAACGTAATAGATGTTCAGGCGATAGGGGTAGGCAATGCCGTTGGCATAGACCTCGCCCTCGCTCACCGATGGCGCGGTGTCCGCACCATCAAAGATAAGCCCGGTCTCTGCATTGACGATAGCGTAGGTCTCCGTCGCCGAAAGACCGCCCGGGAAACTCATCACACCATCGCGGGCTGCCGTCGGGTCAGCCGGATCCGCATCATAGACGGGGGATGGCGCCAGGTGCTTGATAACAAGCACATCGGTGTCCGGCACCGCATCATCGATGCATCCGAGCAGCGCCGCGCCGGTTGCCTGCACACCGAAAAAGAAGTTGGCGACATCGTAAGCCTCCGCACCGCCGCTACAGTCTCCCGTTACCGCGCCGAGATCTCCGTCAGGCAGCATGTTGCCGGGGCCAGCGGAACCGAAGAAACCGACGTGCCGCAGCGACTCCTCCAGAACAGACAGACTGAAGCGGGCGTTCTCGGCGAGCGCGGCCACCTGCTCCACTTCCGTGTAAGAGCGCTTGGAGCCGAGATACACACCGACGGCGCCGGTAATGAGGATCGAGCCAAGGAGAATAGCCACCATGAACTCAATGAGCGAAAAGCCCGCTGCACTACGACTGGCGGCTAGCCTCTTCATAATTCCCGCTCGTCCACTACATAGGTGCTGAGGACCACCTGCCTGCGGAACCCCGTAGCGGCATTGGCAAAGTCACTACCGCAGACAAAGCCGCCGCTGATTGCATCGGTGGTCTCCTGCAGCCCGCGCCACTGGATCAACACGTCGACGGTACCGGTGCGGGCCTTGCCGTTTGCCGCATCCGGCGTAAAAACAATGCAACCCCTCGGCTGAATAAGCCCCGCACCGGTGGCACCGCCGTCGGCTGCGATCACGCCGGCGCCGTCCAGGGTCCGCTCCCAGGACCAGAGGTCATGGGCTGCCATCTCGTTCGGGTCACAGGCTGTGGTAAAACAGTCGGGAGACGGCTCATCCGCGATACTGCCGCCACCCACCGCATTGGCGCCGATGTTATAGCGCGCGACCCCCCGGGGGTTACCGCGGATCATCTCGAGCATCTGGTCTGCCAGCATCACCGCACGACTGCGCTGCACGGCCTGATGCTGCGACGCCTTGGACATGGCCTGGAGACTGACCACCCCGACGAGGCCGATGCTGATCACAAAAAAAGCGATCAACACCTCAAAGAGCGTAAAGCCACCGGCAGAACGGCGGCTGTCAGGGACAGCTGACATTCCCGCCCCCCTCTGCCGCCGGCAGGTTCACAATGCCGTCGTCATTGCTGTCCTCCAGGCTGCGCGCCGAGCCGGCGTTGCTGAGGAAAAGCGCGCGAGCCTCGCTGACACCACGTTCGTCACAAAAGGTGAAGGTGCCATTGTTGTTGAGGGCGGTGCCCTGCGGATCGAAACGCAGCCGACCCGAGGCGTCGGTGGCAGCCAGGGTGATGGCGATAGCGTCGAAGCCGCTGACGTTAGCGAGCACCAGGTTGTCGTCAGGGCCTGTGCCGCCGGTATCGATCGTGCCGTCGCCATCGAAGTCGACAAAGGCAATGTAGCCATCGGTCCAGCTCCCGCTGCAGCTGGCGCCATCGTTGCTCGGGCAGACGGTAACAAAGGCGCGCTGGGCGAGCGCTTCGGAGCGTGCCGTGCCCAGTGCGCCACGAAGATCGTAGACCGACGACACCAGTCGGTTGTCGCGGATAAGGGTCGTGAAGGAAGGCGCTCCGACGGCAAGAAGCACCGCAAGCACCACCAGGACCACCATCACCTCGATAAGGGTGAAACCCCGGGGTTTGCGGCAGGCGGGCGGGCAGCAGTGCGCTGGAGACTTGTCCATGCCCCTAGGCTAGGGGCAGGGAACCATCCAGCGCTTCAAAGTACCGACAAGCGGTCTATTATCATGACGAACGGTCATTTTGGGCCAATCCACCCAAAAGCTGGCGTCTACTCGACCTCCGCCAACCGCAGCTCCTTCGGCATACTGAAGGTCACATTCTCAGGCCGGCCATCAACCTCACGGACGCTGCCCGCGCCGAGTTCGCGCAGGCGGTCAATAACCGCCTGCACAAGCACCTCCGGCGCCGAGGCGCCGGCGGTGACGCCGATGTGCGCCTTGCCGGCCAGCCAGGCCGGATCGATATCATCGGCGCCGTCGACGAGGTAGGCGCTGGCGCCCATGCGCTCGCCGAGCTCCCGCAGGCGGTTGGAGTTGGAGCTGTTCGGGGAGCCGACTACCAGCAGCAGGTCGCAGCCCGCGGCGAGCTGCTTGACCGCATCCTGGCGATTCTGGGTGGCGTAGCAAATGTCGTCCTTGCGCGGCCCCTGGATCGCCGGGAAGCGTTCGCGCAGGGCGTCGATGACCCTCGCCGTATCGTCCATGGACAGCGTGGTCTGGGTGACAAAGGCCAGGTGCTCCGGGTTGCGCACCGCAAGGCGGGCGACCTGGGCCTCGTCTTCCACCAGGTAGATGTCGCCGCCCTGGCTGCGGTCGTACTGGCCCATGGTGCCCTCGACCTCCGGGTGGCCGGCATGGCCGATGAGCACGCATTCGCGGCCCTCGGCGCTGTAGCGCGACACCTCCAGGTGGACCTTGGTCACCAGCGGGCAGGTGGCATCAAACACCTTGAGGCCGCGCCCGTCCGCCTCCTTGCGCACGGCCTGGGAGACGCCGTGGGCACTGAAGATCACGATGGCGTCATCCGGCACCTCCGTGAGTTCTTCCACAAAAACGGCACCGCGGTCGCGCAGGTCATCAACCACGAACTTGTTGTGCACAACCTCGTGGCGCACGTAGATCGGTGCCCCGAAGACCTCGAGGGCGCGCTCGACGATGTCGATGGCCCGATCCACGCCGGCACAGAAGCCGCGCGGGTTGGCGAGCTGGATATCCATCAATGCAACTCCGCCGGTTCTACCCGGTGTATCTGCACGTCAAACACGAGTGTACGCCCCGCCAGCGGGTGATTGAAGTCCACGGTCACCTCGGCATCGTCGAAGGCAACGATCACCCCCGGCAGCTCGCCCCCGGCGGCGTCGGCAAAGGAGCAGACCAGGCCCTTCTCCAGCTCCATGCCCTCTTCGAACTGGTCCCGATCGACGCGCTGCACGTTCTGCGGGTTGTGCTGGCCGAAGGCATCCTCCGGGGGCACCGTGAACTCACGGCGCTCGCCGGGGCTGAGGCCGAAAAGGCGCCGCTCGAAGCCCGGCAGAAGACTGCCGTCACCCACGGTGAAGCTCACCGGGTCGCGGTCGAAGTTGGAGTCGACCTCCTCGCCATCGTCGAGGCGCAGGGCGAAATTCAGGTGGACACAGGTGCCCTCGCCCACCGCCAGAGGATCGTCATTCATCATGCTTGTGCTCCATCGCCACGGCTGCCGCGCAGGCTGTCGAGGACGAGCAGCGCGGCGCCGACGGTGATCGCCGAGTCGGCGATATTGAACGTCGGAAAATAGTGCCCGGCATAGTGCAGGGATATAAAGTCCACTACGTAGCCGTGCTGCAAGCGGTCCACCAGATTGCCGAGGGCGCCGCCGAGGACCAGCGACAGGCCCAGGGCCAGCACCCGCTCGGTCCGCGACAGGCTCCGGAGCCAGACGGCGAGTGCCGCACTGACCACCAGCGCGAGCCCGGTGAAAAACCAGCGCTGCCAGCCCCCGGCATCCGACAAGAAGCTGAAGGCCGCGCCGGGGTTGTGGTGCAGCGTCAAATTGAAGAACGGCAGCACCGGCACCGGCCGCGCATAGTCAAGAACGGACGAGGCCCAGGCCTTGCTGCCCTGGTCCAGGAGCAGCACCAGTAGCGCAAGGGCATAACCCGCCAGCGCCAGGCGACGCTCAGGCAAAGTGACGCCGCTCCCCGGCACCGTCGACATTCTCCACGCAGCGGCCGCAGAGGGTCGGGTGCGCCGCCACCGTGCCCACGTCCGGCCGCCGGTGCCAGCAGCGCTCGCACTTCTCGTCCGGCGAGGGCACCACCCGCACCCGGAGCCCGGCCAGCTCCGTCTGGGCGGCCTCCGCCGGTGCGTCAGCCAGCGGTGCGACGGCAGCGCTGGAGGTAATCAGCACGAAGCGCAGTTCATCGCCCAGGGCCGAGAGGTCTGCCGCCACGGTACCGTCGCAGTAGAGGGTGACCGCCGCATCAAGGGAGCCGCGGAGGTCGCCGGCGGTGCGGCGCGCTTCCATCTCGCGGTTTACCGCATCACGCACGGTCTGCACCCGGTCCCAGTAGTCCCGGCCCATGGGAGTGTCCTCCGCGAGGGTCGGCAGCGCATGGGCCCACTCTACGAGGAAAACCGACTCGGCCCGATCGCCCGGGAGGTTCTCCCAGATTTCCTCGGCGGTGAAGCTGGTGATCGGCGCGATCCAGCGCGCCAGGGCATCGACAAGGTGATACATGGCCGTCTGTGCGGAGCGGCGGGCGGCGGAATCCGCCCGGGTCGTGTACTGCCGGTCCTTGATGATATCGAGGTAGAAGCCGCCCATATCCACGGCGCAGAAGTTGTGCAGCTTGTGGTAGATCGTGTGGAACTGGTAGCCGTCATAGGCCTCGATGATCTCCGCCTGCAGCCGGGCCGCGCGGTCGAGGGCCCAGCGGTCCAGAGGCAGCAGCTGTTCGGCCGGGAGCGCGTGGGTCGCCGGGTCGAAGCCGGCCAGGTTGCCGAGAAGGAAGCGCGCGGTATTGCGGATGCGCCGATAGGCATCGGCAGTGCGCTTGAAGACCTCGTCGCTCACGGTGAGCTCGCCGCGATAGTCGGCCGCTGCAACCCACAGCCGCAGCACATCAGCGCCGAGATCGTTCATGGCCTTTTTCGCCGGCAGGATGTTGCCCCGGGACTTGGACATCTTGTGGCCGTCACCGTCGACGGTGAAGCCATGCGTGAGCACGGTGCGGTAGGGTGCGGCACCGTAGGCCCCCACGGCGGTGAGCAGCGACGACTGGAACCAGCCGCGGTGCTGGTCCGAGCCTTCGAGGTAGATGTCCGCCGGCCAGGCCAGGGCCTCACGGCGGCGGAGCACGCAGGCGTGGGTCACGCCGGAGTCAAACCAGACATCGAGGGTGTCGGTCACTTTCTCATAGGTGTCGGCCTCATCGCCGAGGAGATCGGCGGGTTCGAGCTCGAACCAGGCCTCGATACCGCGCTCGGCCACCCGGGCGGCCACTGCCTCGATGAGCCGGGGCGTCTCCGGGTGGAGCTCGCCGCTGTCCCGGTGCACGAACAACGCGATGGGCACGCCCCAGGTGCGCTGGCGGGAGATACACCAGTCCGGCCGGTCCTCGAGCATGCCGTCGATGCGGGCCCGGCCCCACTCGGGCACCCACTGCACGCCGGCCACGGCCTCTTTTGCAGCGGCGAGAAGACCATGCTGGCGCATGCCGATAAACCACTGCGGCGTGGCCCGGAAGATAATGGGCGTCTTGTGCCGCCAGCAGTGCGGGTAACTGTGCCGGTAGGCTTCGTGGTGGAGCAGCGCACCGCGCTCGGCGAGCAGCTCGACAATAGCACTGTTGGCCTTGAACACATGCTGGCCGGCAAAGTGCGGTGTGCCCTCGAGATAGACACCGTTGCTGCCCACGGGGTTAGAGACCTCAATGCCATAACGCTGACCCACGGTGAAGTCGTCTGCGCCATGGGCGGGCGCCGTGTGCACAGCGCCGGTGCCGGCGTCTGTGGTCACGTGGTCACCGAGCACCACCAGCACCTCACGCTCGAGGAAGGGGTGGTGCAGACGCTGCCGATCGAGCGCCGCACCTTTGCAGCGGCCGAGCTGGCGCACCTCATCGAGTCCGAAGCGCGCGGCACAGGCCTCGGCCAGCTCCGCCGCGACCAGCAGCTGCCGATCGCCGGCGTCCAGCAGCACGTAGTCAAGCTCCGGGTGCAGGCTCACGGCCATGCTCGCCGGGAGCGTCCAGGGCGTGGTCGTCCAGATAGCCACGGCGATGTTGCCTGCCCCCTCCGCGCCGCAAGCGGCGGCAAGGGCCGCGCTGTCGACGGCCGCGTAGGCCACGTCGATCGCCGGCGAGGTCTTGTCCTCGTACTCCACCTCCGCCTCGGCGAGCGCGGAGCCGCAATCGAGGCACCAGTGGACGGGCTTGAAGCCCTTGTGCAGGTGGCCGTTGTCGATCAGCAGGCCCAGGGTGCGGATGATGTCCGCCTCGAAGGCGAAGTCCATGGTCAGGTAGGGATTGTCCCAGTCGCCGATGACGCCCATACGTACAAAGTCGGCGCGCTGACCGTCGATCTGCTGGCGGGCATAGGCCCGGCAGCGCTCGCGGAACTCCGCGGCGCTCACCTTGTGCCCGGGCTTGCCGACCTTTTTCTCGACGTTGAGCTCGATGGGCAGGCCATGGCAATCCCAGCCGGGCACATAGGGCGCGTCGAAGCCCGCCAGGCTGCGGGACTTCACAATCATGTCCTTGAGGATCTTGTTCACCGCGTGGCCCACGTGCAGCTCGCCGTTGGCGTAGGGCGGGCCGTCGTGGAGGATGAATTTAGGCTTGCCGGCAGCGGCGGCGCGAATGCGGCCGTAAAGATCCATCGCCTGCCATTGCTTCAGCCGTTCGGGCTCACGCTGGGCCAGGCTCGCCTTCATGGGGAAGGCTGTCTGTGGCAGGTTGAGGGTGGCCTTGTAGTCAGTCATGCGTCGTAGCGATCCATGGTCCGGGCGGCAAACCAGGCCCTGGCTGCCGCAAAATCCCCGTGAATGGCTTCGCGAAGCGCATCCAGGGAGTCGAATTTCTGTTCCGGCCGCAGCCGGTGCAGGAACTGCACATCGATGCGCTCGCCGTAAAGCTGTGGCTCGCCCTCGAGGAGGTGCACCTCCAGGTTGGCCCGGCTGCCGTCGTTCACGGTGGGCCGGGTACCGATATTGGCCACGCCCGCAGCCTCGAACAGGCCGCCGCCATTCACCCGCACCGCGAACACCCCCGACAGCGGCGCCTTCAGCCGGTTGAGGGCGACGTTCGCCGTGGGCGCGCCCAGCGTACGGCCAAGCTGCCGCCCCTGCACCACCCGGCCGGTGATCGCATAGGGCCGGTCGAGAAGCTCGGCCGCCAGCTCCAGGTCGCCCTCCGCCAGCGCTTCGCGGACCCGGGTGGAACTGACCCGGCCGCCATCCAGAGCGAGCGTCGCGGTGGACAGCGTATCGAAGCCGAAGCGCTCGCCCTCGGCCTTGAGGAAGTCGTAATCCCCCTCGCGGGAGCGGCCGAAGCGGAAGTCGTCGCCGAGCACCAGGCGACGGACGCCGAGACCGTCAACAAAGATCCGCTCCACGAAGGCCGCGGCAGTCATGCTGCGCACGCTCTCATCGAAGCTGATGCGCAGCAGCCGGTCGATACCAAGGGCAGCCAGCGCCCGGAACTTCTCGCGGAAATCCATGAGCCGGGCTGGCGCTTCCTCCGGGTGCAGGTACTCCCGCGGCAGCGGCTCGAAGACGATGACCACCGCCGGCAGCCCGAGGGCCCGGGCCTCGCGGAGCACCCGGCCCAGCACAGCCTGGTGACCCCGGTGTACACCGTCGAAGGCGCCGATGGTCGCGACGCAGCCGCGGTGGCGGGGCTGCAGGTTATGCAGGCCTCGGATGAGCTCCATGGGGTAGCCGGGGACCGTCCTGAAACAAGCCCTGCAGTATAGCGAATGGGCCCCGGCGGGTCACGGCGCCCGCGACCTTCCGCCAGCACAGCCCTGCAAAGGCACGCTAGGGCGGGCTGCGCAGGTCGCGGAGGCGGACGCCGGCCAGGCGGAGCACCGCGAGGTAGGCGCCACCACCGGCGACAACGAGCTGCGCCAGCTCCAGTGCCCGCCGCTGCCAGCCCCAGCCGGCCCAGGCGTCCACCGGGGGGCTCAGCCAGAGCACCAGCAGCAGCATGGCGGCCGTCGCCCCGAGCAGCCGCGGCAGAAACACCCGCCAGGCGGGGTCGAAGCGGTAGACGTTCTCCCGGCGCAGGCCCCGCCAGAGCAGCACCGCATTCAGGTAGGCGGCCACACTGGTCGCCAGCGCCAGGCCCACGTGGCCGAGGTCCAGATAGACCATGAGCGGCACGACGAAGAGGACATTCAGCACCATATTCGCCACCATGGCGCGGATCCCGATGCGCACCGGCGTCACCATGTCCTGGCGCGCATAGAAACCGGGCGCGAGCACCTTGATAAGCATGAAGGCGCAGATGCCAAGGGCATAGGCACGCAGGCTGTAGCTGGCCATGGCCACATCCCGGGGCCCGAGCTCGCCGTACTGGAACAGGGTGACGAGGATGGGCTCGGCCAGGACCAGCAGCGCCACCGTCGCCGGCACAGCCACCAGCAGCACCGTGCGCACCGCCCAGTCCAGCGTATGTGTAAAGCGCTCGGCCCGGTCCGCGGCGCGATCCGCGGAGAGGCTGGGCAGGATCACCGTGGCGATGGCAATACCGAAGACCCCCAGGGGCAGCTCCGCCAGCCGGTCGGAGTAGTAGAGCCAGGACACGCTGCCCGTGGGCAGGAAAGACGCCAGCACCGTGTCCAGCAGGAGGTTCACCTGGCTCACGGAAACGCCGAAGAGCGCCGGCACCATGAGCCTGAGGATCTGCCGCACCCCCGGGTGGGTCGTGTCCCAGCGCGGCCGGGGCAGGAGCTCGAGGCGCTTCAGGAACGGCAGCTGAAAGAGAAGCTGCACAACGCCCGCGGTAAACACGCCCCAGGCGAGCGCAAAGGCCGGTTCGGCGAAGCCGGGCGCGGCAACGGTGGCAGCGCCGATCAGCGACAGGTTGAGGAACACCGGCGTCACCGCCGGCACGGCGAAGCGGCCATAGCTGTTGAGTACGGCGCCGCAGAGCCCCGTGAGGGAGATCAGCAGCAGGTAGGGAAAGGTGACGCGGATGAGGTCCGCGGTCAGGGCGAACTTGGCCGGCTGGTCGAGGAAGCCCGGCGCAAACAGGCCGGCCACAAGCGGCGCGGCCAGCACGGTCAGACTGGTGAGCAGCAGCAGCGTGCCGCCGAGCACGCCGGCCACCCGGTCGAGCAGCTCGCGCACCGCCGCCTCGCCGCCCCGTTCCCGGTACTCGCTGAGCACCGGCACAAAGGCCTGGGAGAAGGCGCCCTCGGCAAAGAGCCGGCGCAGGAAATTGGGAATCTTGAAGGCGACAAAGAAAGCGTCGGCGTTGGCGTTGGCGCCGATGAAGGCAGCGAGCACAATGTCCCGGACCAGGCCCAGCACCCGCGACAGCATGGTCATGACGCCGACTACGGCGCTGGAGCGCAGGAGTCCCGGCGCCGCCGGCGCGCCCTCCGCCCCGCTCATCTCAGGCGCCCAGCCAGTCCCGGCGGAGCCGCTCGCCGTGGAGGGCCAGCCACTGCAGGGCAACCAGCGTGTGGCCGTTGGGCACGCGGTCGGCGGCAAGCAGTGCGAGGGCTTCAGTGCGGGGCAGGCGGTGCACGAGGATGTCCTCGCCCTCCCCGTCCACGCCGTGCACTTCACCGACACCGGCCTCGAGCACCCGGCCGCAGTACAGGCGCACATGCTCTGAGCAGGCGCCCGCGCTGGGAAAGTAGCTCGCGATGGGAACCAGCTCCGCGAGCCGGCAGCCGGCCTCTTCGCCGGCTTCGCGGTGCACCACAGCCGCATCATCTTCGCCGGCCTCGACGATGCCCGCCACGAGCTCGAGCATCCAGGGGCTGTCGTCCCCGCGCAGCGCACCGGGCCGGAACTGCTCCACCAGTACCAGGGAATCGCTCTCCGGCTCATAGGGCAGGACGCCCACGGCGTCGCCGCGATGGAAGACTTCCCGGGTCAGCGGCTCGCTCCAGCCACCGTCGAAGCAGCGGTGCGAGAGGGTCAGGCGCGCCACCCGGAAGTGACCGCGAAAGGCGTCCTTCTCGTCGAGGATGCGCACGTCCCGGGCGCCGAAGCGCAGCGCAAAGCTCACGACGTACGTCCCCCGACGTACCAGTTCACGGTCGTGGCGTGCTCCTCCACCTGATCCACCACGTCGAGGATGAGGGCAAAGAGTGCCATGCGCACCGTGAGGCCATTGTCGGTCTGGCGGAAGATGGCGAGGTTGGGGTTGTCGTTGAGGTCATCGTCCAGCTCCCGGGCGTTGTCGCGGGAATCCCGCGGCAGCGGGTGCATGATCACCGTGTTCGGCTCGCAGTGCCGGGTATAGATGGACTGGTTGAGGCGGAAGCGGCCCCGGTAGAGGTCCGCCTCGGCCTGGGACTGGAAGCGCTCTTCCTGAATGCGGGTGCTGTAGACGATATCCACGTGGGCAATGCTCGCCTCCAGCGCATCGGATTCCACCACCTCGTGGCCGGCGGCGCGCAGGTCCTCGACGATGGCCTCGGGCATGCGAAGCTCGCTCGGGGACACGAGCACGACCTGGACGCGGTCAAAGAGGCAGAGCAGCTTGCAGAGGGAGTGCACGGTGCGCCCGTAGCGCAGGTCGCCGACCATGGCGATGCGCAGCCGGTCGATGCTGCGACCGCGCCCGGCCAGCTCGCGGCCGATCGTGTAGAGGTCCAGGAGCGCCTGGCTCGGATGCTCGTTGCTGCCGTCACCGCCGTTGATCACCGGCACCCGGCTCGCCGCAGCGAACTCGGCCACGGCACCGGCGGTAGGGTGGCGCATGGCGATCACATCAGAGTAGCCGGAGAGCACCCGCGCCGTGTCGTAAAGGGATTCGCCCTTGGCGATGGCCGACTGCTCGAAGCCTGTGGTCTCGCGCACCTCGCCACCGAGCAGGTTGAAGGCGCTGCCGAAGCTGACCCGCGTGCGGGTGCTTGGCTCGAAGAACATAGCGCCAAGGATGGCACCCTCGAGGACGCGGGTACGCCGGCGACGACGGGCGTAGGGTTCGAGCCGGTCCGCGACAGCGAAGATCCGCTCAACGTCGCCGCGTTCCAACTGGTCGACGGAAAGCATGTGGCTGCCGGCAAACTCCATGGCTCCTCCCCGATCGCGCCTGTTGCTGTACCGTCCCGCAGCCGGGGCGGCCACCCATTATACGGGCGCGACGCGCCGTCAGGCGAGCAGCGAGTCGCCCCAGGCCTGCAGCTCGCCCAGGAGTGCCGCGGCACGGGCATCGGCGCCGGCAGACAGCGCCTCGACAAGCTCGTTGAAGCTCTCCACATGCACGCCGCCAAACCCATCCTCGCCGGACAGGCGCTGGTAGCGAAACGCCTCCCAGGCTTCCCGCTCCTCCTCCGCCAGTGTTTCAGGATAGTTGCGCGCCCGGTAGCGAAAGAGCAGCTCCGGCAGCCGGGCGTCCTCAAAGGCGAAGACCGCCTCGGCGAGCGCCTCCGGCGGCGTTGCGCGCACCGCATCACAGGCGCGGCGGTCGGCATCGGAAAGGAAACCGCCGTAGAGCGCGAGGTCCGGATCGCGGCGGCCGCTGTCCGCCGGCCGCGTATGCATCGCCGCCAGCTTTTCAGCGACGCCCTTGCCGTCGCGCTCCCGCCAGGCCCGGAGCGTCGCCAGGTGCCGGCGGCAGCGGTCGCCGTCGAGGCCGGCGCGCTCGGCGAGGCGCCCGTCGAGCATCTTCGGCGGCAGCAGCACCGGGCAGCGGTTCAGGTGCACGCTCTTCAGGCCCGGGCGGCGCACGCCTTCCGGCAGCTCATCGGCGCGCGTGTAAAGCAGGTCGCGGAGCGCTTCGGCATCGCCGTCGACCAGCGGCTGCGGGTCCTCGGCGAGGTCGTAGCAGATCACCTCGTTGCGGTTCCCCGGGTGCATCGCCAGGGGCACGATGAGGGAGCAGTTGTGCCGCGCTGCGCCGAACATGCCGGAAATGTGCAGCACGGGTTTCAACGCGCTGAGCTCAAGCGCCTCCCGGGCCGCGTTCTTGTCGCGGTGACCCTGCAGGTAAGCAAAGAGCTTCGGCTGGCGCTCGCGCACGAGGCGGGCGAGGGCCAGCGTCGCCCGCACGTCGCTGAGGGCGTCATGGGCGCCCTCGTGGGCAATGCCATTGGCGGCGGTGAGGTCTTCGAGACGGAAGCTTGGCAGGCCGTCCTCGCGCTGCGGCCATTCGATCCCCTCGGGGCGCAGGGCCTCGGCGGTACGCACCACGTCAATGAGGTCCCAGCGGGAGTTACTGTTCTGCCACTCCCGGGCGTAGGGGTCGAAGAAATTGCGGTACAGCGTGTAGCGCGTGACTTCGTCATCGAAGCGCAGGGAGTTGTAGCCGACGCCGCAGGTCCCCGGCTGCGCCAGCTCTTCGTGGATGCGGGCGATGAACGCCGCCTCCGGCACGCCCTCGGCGCGGGCGCGCTGCGGCGTGATCCCGGTGACCAGGCAGGCCCGGGGGTGCGGCAGGTAATCGTCGGCGGGGCGGGCGAACAGCGTCAGCGGCTCGCCGATCGGGTTCAGGTCCGCGTCCGTGCGCAGGCCGGCGAACTGCACCGGGCGGTCCCGCGCCGGGTCGGCCCCGAAGGTCTCGTAGTCGTGCCAGTAAAAGGTTGGCGCGGCCACTCAGATGAGCTCGAGGGCCTGTTCTTCGATCTTCGCGCGCCAGGCCGCGGGGCCCGTCTGGTGCACCGAGGTCCCCCGGGCGTCCACGGCCACGCTCACAGGCATGTCTTTCACCTCGAACTCGTAGATGGCCTCCATACCCAGCTCCGGGAAGGCGACGACCCGGGAGCTGGTGATAGCCTTGGAGACGAGATAAGCGGCACCGCCCACGGCCATGAGATAAACCGCACCGTGCTTTTTGATGGCCTCGATCCCCGTGGGGCCGCGCTCGGCCTTGCCGATCATCCCCAGGAGCCCCGTGTGCTCGAGGATGAAATCCGTGAACTTGTCCATGCGCGTGGAGGTGGTCGGTCCCGCCGGGCCGACCACCTCGCCGCGCACCGGGTCCACCGGACCCACGTAGTAAATGAAGCGATCGCGCAGGTTCACGCCTTCAGGCAGACCCTCGCCGGACTGGATCAGCTCCTGCATCTTCTTGTGCGCCGCATCGCGGCCTGTGAGCATCTTGCCGGACAGGAGCAGCGTATCGCCCGGCTGCCAGCTCGCGGCCTCCTCCCGGGTCACCGTATCGAGGTTGACGCGGCGCACGCCCTCACCCACCTCCCAGGTGATCTCGGGCCAGTCGTCCAGGGACGGCGGCGTCTGCAGCGCCGGCCCGGAGCCATCGAGCACAAAGTGCGCGTGCCGGGTGGCAGCGCAGTTCGGGATCATGGCCACCGGCAGGGAGGCTGCGTGGGTGGGGTAGTCCTTGATCTTCACATCGAGCACCGTGGTCAGGCCACCGAGGCCCTGGGCGCCGATGCCTAAACGGTTCACCGCATCCATGATCTCAAGGCGCAGCTCCTCGACGCGACTGGCGGGCCCGCGCTCGCGCAGCTCGTGGATGTCGATGGGGTCCATGAGCGATTCCTTGGCGAGCACCGCGGCCTTTTCCGCCGTGCCGCCGATACCGATGCCGAGCATACCCGGCGGACACCAGCCGGCGCCCATGGTGGGTACGGTCTTGACCACCCAGTCGACAATGGAGTCCGAAGGGTTGAGCATGGCGAGCTTGGACTTGTTTTCCGAGCCGCCGCCCTTGGCCGCGACCTGCACGTCGACCGTGTCACCGGGCACCACCTCCATGTGAATGACCGCCGGCGTGTTGTCGCCGGTGTTCTTCCGCGCCCCCGCGGGGTCGGCGAGGATCGAGGCGCGCAGCACGTTGTCCGGGTGCGTGTAGGCCCGGCGCACGCCCTCGTTGACCATCTCGCTCACAGACAGCGTTGCGTCCCAGCGCACGTCCATGCCGATTTTCAGGAACACCGTCACGATGCCCGTGTCCTGACAGATGGGGCGATGCCCCTCGGCGCACATCCGCGAGTTGATAAGAATCTGCGCCATGGCGTCCTTCGCCGCCGGGTTCTGCTCCAGGGCCCAGGCCTTGTGCACGGCCTGCACGAAGTCCAGGGGATGGTAGTAGGAGATGAACTGCAGGGCGTCGGCGACGCTGTCGATGAAATCGTCCTGGCGGATGGTGGTCATGGTTGCTCCTTGGAAAAAGTGACGTCAGGCGCCGCCGGCGCCCGGGCCCTGCTGCAGGGTGCGCACAGTGCCCTCGAGCTGACTGATGCTGGTGTTGATCTGGCGGCGGAAAGCATTGATGGACTCAACCCAGCCCTCGTTGGCCTCCACACGCTTGCCGAGGCGGTTTATCTCCAGGTCGAGGCGATTGAGCGTGTCGGCGACGCGTTCCACCTGGGCCTGGTTGGCTTTGGCGCTGCCCATGAGACGCTCGAGGTCTCCGGCTACGCCCTTGAGGCGAGCAATGTCGCTGCTCGCGGTCTTCAGCTGGCTGCCGGCGGCAGCGACGTCCTTCTTCAGCGCCGCGATGGCCTCACCCTGATTCGTGTTCGTGCCCTCGAGCTCGTCGAGGCGGGCCTTGTTCCGGCGCCAGGCGGAGGCCCAGAGCTTGTCGACCTCTGAATAGAGCTCCTTGATTCTCACGGCCATGGCCGCCGTGTCCTGGGACAGCCCCTCCCCCGTGTCCGACAGCCGCGCCTCGAGCTCGCCGATGCGCTGCTCGTAACGCTCCAGCTGGAAGCCTGTCTGCGTGAGGCGCTCCTCGAGCTGCCAGGCCCAGGCACAGGCCACGGCGGCCACCACCAGCGAGACGGTGGCGACGAGGCGCAGAAACAGGCTGCCCCCGGCCGGCGCCGGCCAGCGTCGCGCCAGCCGCGCAAAGGCCGCTTCGGCGGCGCGGACCATGAGCGTGAGACCGCGCAGGCCACCCTGGTCGATGGCGGCCGCGTCGAGGGCGCGGGTCTGGTCCGCGCTGTAAAGTAACGGTGCCGTATCCGGCATAAATCCCCCGGTGGCGCAGGCCGCCCCCGGCGGGCGGCGCTTTCTGGCAGAATGATACCGTACCCGAAGCTCCTATCCTGACGCAGCAGGCGCACCCGTGACTACCACCATCGCCAGCGACAATCCGGCAGCGCTGGCCAAGCGCATCCGCGGCTGGGCCCGGGAACTCGGTTTCCAGCAGCTCGGCATCAGCGACGTGGACCTCGCCGAGCACGAGGGCTACCTGCAGAAGTGGCTGGACGCGGGCTACCACGGGAGCATGGACTTCATGGCCGCCCACGGCACCCGCCGCAGCCGGCCCGAAGAACTGGTCCCGGGTACCTGCCGTGTGCTCTCGGTGCGCATGGACTATCTGCCGCCCGGGGACGACCCCGCAGCCACCCTGGACGATGGCGAGCGCGCCTACATTGCCCGTTACGCCCTCGGCCGCGATTACCACAAGGTGCTCCGGCGGCGCCTCGCCAGGCTGGCCCGGCGCATTGAGGCTGAGACCGGCGGCGGTCGCTACCGCGCCTTCGTCGACTCGGCGCCCGTGCTGGAGCGGGCCATCGCCGAGCGCGCGGGCCTCGGCTGGATCGCCAAGAACACCATGCTCATCAATGAGCAGGCGGGGTCCTGGTTTTTCCTCGGCGAGATCTACACGGACCTGCCCCTGCCCGCAGACCCGCCGCGCACGCAGAAGCACTGCGGCAGCTGCCGCGCCTGCCTGGACATCTGCCCGACGGACGCCTTCCCGGGCCCCTTCGAACTCGATGCCCGGCGCTGCATTTCCTACCTCACCATCGAGCACAAAGGGTCCATCGATGAGGCTCTGCGCCCGCTCATGGGCAACCGGGTCTTCGGCTGCGACGACTGCCAGCTGGTGTGCCCCTGGAACAAGTTTGCCGAGGCCACGGCCGAGGACGACTTCCGCCCCCGGCACGGCCTCGATGCGCCGGCCCTGGCCGAGCTCTTTGCCTGGGACGAGGCCACCTTCCTCGAGCGTACCGCCGGCTCGCCGATCCGCCGGATCGGCTATGAGCGCTGGCTGCGCAATCTCGCTGTGGGCCTCGGCAACGCCCCCGGCACGGCAGCGGTACTCGCCGCGCTGGAAGCCCGGCGGGAACACCCGTCAGCGCTGGTGCGCGAGCACGTCGCCTGGGCTCTCAGGCAGCACGGCGCCCGCTAGGGCCGAAGGGCTTCGCGACAGGACCACGCCCTGCCCTCAGGCGTCGTCAATGAGCAGGAAGTTGTCGCGATAGTAGCGGAGCTCTGCAATGGAATCGCGAATATCGTCGAGGGCGAGGTGAGCCCCTCGCTTGGTGACACCGGCGGCGATGTCCGGACGCCAGCGCTGAACGAGAATCTTCAGCGACGAGACGTCCAGGTTGCGGTAATGAAAGAAGGCTTCCAGTGCCGGCATATGCCGGGCCATGAAGCGCCGATCCTGGCAGATCGAATTGCCACACATGGGGGACGCCCCCTCGGGCACCCAGGCGCTCAGGAAGTCGATGGTCTGCTCCACCGCCGCGCTCTCGTCCATGACGCTGCTGCGCACGCGCTCTACCAGCCCGGAGCGCGTGTGATGGGTGGTGTTCCACTCGTCCATGGCGGCGAGCACGGCCTCGTCCTGGTGGATGGCGAGTACCGGTCCTTCGGCCAGGGTGTTGAGGTCGGTGTCGGTAATGATCGTGGCGATCTCGATCACCCGGTCCCGCTCCGGATCGAGCCCGGTCATTTCCATATCCACCCACACAAGGTGGCTCGCATCGCGCATGGCGCTATCTCCCGTTGTCATTCGTTGAGTTTAGTTGCCCGCGGGAAAGAAAAAAGGGTGTTCGCGAGATTCAAGGCCAAGCGCCCGGCCGAACGCATACACGGTAGGGACGGCTGCGGGCGGGTGCCCCCACCAAGCGAATATCGTGGAGCGACTGGGGGCACCCGCCCGCAGCCGGCCCGGAAAGCCAGGGTGAACTATCTTCTCGCGCGTGTCTGCACAGTCCCGGGGTAAGCATGGGATATTGCTCTCAGTCGCTCCCCGTTTCACGCTTTGTGAGAGCAATATCCCATGCTTACCCCTGCCGCATCGCGTAATTCCAGAGCAGTAGCAAAGAGAACGCTCCCGCACTCACCTCTGCCGCATCGCGTAATTCCCGGGCAGTGTGGCTTTCAAAGCCAAGACCGCGCTCGACAGCTTCCGGTGGCCACCGGATAATCCCGGCGATGACCAAGCGCAGACTCACCCGCCAGCAGGCCTGGCGCATCGAGAAGATCCAGGCCGAGCGAGCCCGGCGGGCAGAGCGGCGGGAAGCCGTCGCCGGCGGCGACGAACGCCTGGGGCCGGAGACCGGGGGGGTGGTCATCGCCCACTACGGCAGCCAGCTCGACGTCGAAGGCGACGGCGAGGCCGGCGCGCCACAGCGCTGCCATCTGCGCGCCAACCTCGACGGGCTCGTCACCGGCGACCGGGTCGTCTTCCGCGCCGGCGAGCCCATCGGCGTCGTGGTCGCCCGGCTGCCGCGGCGCTCCCTGCTGTCGCGTCCCGATGCCCGCGGCGAGCCGCGGCCGGTGGCCGCCAATATCGACCAGGTCGCCATTGTCATCGCCGCGCAGCCGGCGCCGCACCGGAACCTCATCGACCGCTACCTCGTGGCCACCGAGGCCATGGGCGCCGACGCGCTGCTGGTGGTCAACAAGGTGGACCTTCTCGACGAACCCGCCCCTGCGGCGGCCATGGCGGCGCTTCTCGCCCCTTATCAAGGCCTGGGCTACCGGGTCATCAAGACCAGCCGGGAAACAGCGCTGAAGACCCTGGGGGCGGCGCTCGCAGGCCATACCAGCGTGCTCGTCGGCCAGTCGGGCGTGGGCAAGACATCGCTCGTGAACGCGCTGCTGCCGGGGCTGGACCGGCGCACCGGGGAGCTGTCGGGACCCGGGCGCAAGGGTCGCCACACCACCACGACGGCAGAACTGCACCACCTTCCCGGCGGCGGGGACCTCATCGATTCACCGGGAATCCGCGAGTTCGGCCTCGACCATCTGCCCCGGGAGCAGGTGGCCGAGGGCTTCCGGGAGTTCCGCCCCTTCCTCGGGCACTGCCGCTTCCGCGACTGCCGGCACCGGGATGAACCGGGCTGCGCGCTCCTGAGCGCGGTGGAAGCCGGCGCCATCAGCCGCGAGCGCCTGGCGAGCTACCGGCACATTGTCGACGAGGGCTGAGTAGCTTTGCGCCGGCTTTGCGCCCGTCAGGGGCGATGGCCCAGGGCCATGCCAAGGCGGACGCGCGCCCCGGGAGCGCAGGCGCTGTCCCAGCCGATCGTCTCCGGCGGGAACAGGAGGATCACCGTGGACCCGAGGTAGAAGCGGCCCATTTCCTCGCCCCGGGCGAGGTTTACGGGCGCCGGCGGTGCGGTGTAATCCGTGAGCGTATTACGCCGCGGCGCGGGTGCCACGCGGCCCGCCCAGGGGGTCTCGATACCGGCGACGATCATGGCGCCGACCAGGACCAGCGCAAAGGGCCCGATGGGCCCCTCGAAGTGGCAGACCAGGCGCTCGTTGCGGGCAAAGAGCCCATCGACCCCGGCAGCGGTCGCCGCGTTCACCGAGAACAGACGGCCGGGCACATAGCGCATGGCCTGCAGTCGGCCATCGCAGGGCATGTGCACCCGGTGGTAGTCCCGGGGGGACAGGTAGAGCGTGGCGAAGGAACCGCCCCGGTAGCGCGCCGCGCGCTCTTGGTCCCCGCCCAGCAGCGCCGGAAGGGAAAAACCGCGGCCCTTGGCCTGGAAGATGTGATCACCGTCGATCGCCCCGCTCTGGCTGACCGCACCGTCCACCGGGCTGACCAGCGCCGCATCGGCGAGGGGACGCACGCCCGGCGCCAGGGCGCGGGTGAAGAAGTCGTTGAAGCTGGCGTAGGCCTCCGGGAACGGGCGCGCGGCCTCGTCCAGGTCTACCCCGTAGTGGCGCACAAAGGCACGGATGACCGCATGCTTCAGCCAGCGCGGGCGCTCGAGCTCGGCGAGCCAACCGGTGAGCCGGGACAGTGCGTGCTGCGGTACACTATGCTGTAGCCAGAGAAAGGGTGCGTTCATGGGGCCTAGTGTACTGGCAAAGCCCGGCGCGGTCAGCGCAGCCGCTGTGCTTGCGCTTTCTGCTCTTCTGGCCGGGGCGGTGTCTGCGGACAATAATGAGTCCCTCGTGGGCTGGACGGCGCCCGTGCCGCAGGACCCGAACACGGCGGGCAGCAACTGAGTCGACAGCAGCCATGCCTACGTTACGCACCAGGCTGAGGCGCTGACCCAGTGGATGGATCAGTTCTTCGGTGACCCCGACTACAACCTGGAGCAGGCGGAGTCGCTCCTGCGCCTGCAGCTGGTTGATGACTGGAACAGCGCCGACGGGCATGATCCCAAGCCGCGGATCCGCGGCAAGTTGCAGCTGCCGCGTATTTCCCGGCGCCTGGACCTCGTGTTCTCGGATGAAGACGAGGATGCCGCCATCCCCGGCGACGATGAGTTCAGGGAGGAGGTGGGCCTGCAGTACCGGGTGGGCGACCGGGGGCGCAATCGCTTCGATTTCACTCTGAGCGCCAACACCGGCGGCCTCAAGCCCGGCGTCAAGTTCCGCAACCAGGCTCCCTGGGCGGAGGATCTGGGCTACCGCTTCATTCAGCGCCTGCAGCACGAGAGCAACGAGGGCGTCTATGCGACTTCCCAGTTCGATATCAACTACCGGCAGAGCGACAACGCGATCTGGCGCTGGACTCAGCGCGTGGTTTACGGCGAGGAGACGGAGGGCGCGGAGTGGCGCTCCCGCCTGGCCATGCGCCGGCGCCTCCATGCCGGCTCGCCCCGACCCGTGGCGCTTGAGTATTTCGGCTCTGTGGACGGGGTGACGGACCCGGAGAATGAGCTGCGCAACTACCGCCTCGGCTTTGTGCTCCGCCGCCAGCTCTGGCGGCCCTACCTGTTTGTGGAACTGGAGCCCAGCTACAACTGGCGTCTGCATCCGGACGATGAGCGCCGCAAGGGCGTGCTGGGCGTCGTCCTGCGCCTTGAGTTCGCCCTGCAGCGCGACCTCGCCCGGCCGTGGGCAAAGGTATCAGGCAGCTAAGCTCGGCGCCGCTTTCCGGGGCGCCCGCAGCTCGCCACAGCCCCCCGGACGAACGCTGGCGCATGTCGCCAGTCGCCCACTGATACACGGTTGTCATAGCTTGCCGGTCCGGCTGCCGGGGAATGCACCCGGTCGCTCTCGGAGACACACGCCTAAACGTTTCCCGGTCCGGCTGCCGGGGAATGCCCCCAGTCGCTCCCCGATACACGCTTTGTGGGGGCATTCCCCGGCAGCC
>NZ_KN234775.1 GCF_000764025.1 Pseudohaliea rubra DSM 19751
GGCGCGTCGGAGTCGACGATCTCCACGCTGATGGCCGCCGGTGCCTCCGGCATGCGCGCCACCGGGTAGTCGTCGAAGTTGCCCTGCTCCACCGCACCGTCCTTCACGGTGATAGCGGAGTGCAGCGCGTAGCTCAGGCTGAACACCGACGCTCCCTCCATCTGGTTGCGCACCGAGTCCCGGTTGACCACCGTGCCGGCATCCACGGCGACCCAGGTGCCGGGAATACGCAGGCTGCCGTCGTCGGCGACGGAGACCTCCACCACCTTGGCCACATAGGTGAGGAAACTGCGGTGCACCGCGAGGCCGAGGCCGGATCCGGCGGGGAGCTCCCGGCCCCAGCCCGCCATGGCCGTGGCTCGCCGGAGCACATGCTTGAGGCGTGCGGTGTCGAAGGGGTACTCGGCAAAAGCGGCGCCGTAATTGTTGAACTTCGACCCCTCGGCCTCAAAATCGATGATGCGGTCGGGCCCGATCGCCTCGAGGAGAAAGTCCCGGTGGTCGCGCCCGGCCTTGTGAGCCATCTCCGCCAGGAAAGATTGCAGCGCGAACACGTGATAGATATTGGCCACCGAGCGCATCCAGCCCGTGCGCAGCTGCGCCGGCGCGCGGCCGGTCTCGGCCTGGATGTGGGGGATGGCGAGCGGCGCGTCGGACAGCCCGAGATCGGTCTCGAAGCCCGGCACCTCGGCCCCCGCCTCGAAGGTTGCGTTGATCGTCGGGAAGGTGGAGCGATGTCTGAGGGCCGTAAGCCGGCCTCCGTCGTCGAGGGCCGCTTCCAGGCGCTGCGCGCTGACGGTGTGGAAGAAGCCGTGGCGGATGTCGTCTTCCCGCTGCCACTGCACCCGCACCGGGCGGCCGCTCTTGAAGGCCAGCCAGGCCGCCTCGGCAGAAAAGTCCGGCTTGGACTTGCGCCCGAAGGCACCGCCGAGAAGCGTCACGTGAACTTTCACCTTCTCCGGCGGCAGGTCGAGGAGCCCGGCGATGAGGGTCTGGTCGGCCTGCGGATTCTGGGTCGCGGCCCAGACTTCCATAATCCCGTCCTGGAAGCGGGCCGTCGCCGCCGGCGGCTCCATGGGCGCCTGCGCGAGGTGCGGCACATAATACTCGGCGGCATGGCGCCGCCCGTCCCCGGCTTCGGCCAGCGCCGCCTCGACATCGCCCTTGGAGCGATGCACATCTCCGGGCTCCCGGCAGGCCGCCTCGAGGCGACCGCGGAAGCTGGCCGAGTCGTAGCCGACGTTCGGCGAGTCCGACCAGGCAATCTTCAGCTTCTCGCGGCCCAGCTGCGCCGCCCAGGTATGCTCTGCGAGTACAGCTACCCCGCCCAGGGGCTTGAACATCACCGGGTTGGCGGTGAGCGATGGCATGCGGATCACGTCCACCACACCGGGCACCGCCCGGGCAGCGCTGTCATCAAGGGAGGCGACGTCAGCGAGGACCACCGGCGGCCGGGCGATCATCGCCACCACGGTGCCTGGCAGTCGCACATCAGCGGCGAAGGTCGCACGGCCGCTGAGGATATCCTGCATGTCGACGATGGCCTTGCCCTTGCCGATATAGCGCCAGTCGCTGCGGTCCTTGAGAGGGACCTCCGCCGGCGGCTCGCGGCCGGCCACGGCGTCAACCAGTTCACCATAATCAAGGGAGCGGCCGCTGGTGTCGTGGTAGACGCGGTGCAGCTCCGCGCGGCAGGTCGCCGGATCGACATCCCAGCGCTCGGCGGCAGCATCCCGGAGCATGCGGCGCACGGTAGCGCCCACGAGGCGCAGCCGCTCGAGATTGAAGCGGATGCTCCGGGAGCCGTCCGTGTTCTGGTCGCCATAGCGCTTGTCACCGAGGGCCTGGGCCACGGTGATGCGGTCCCAGTCGGCCTCGAGCTCGTCGGCCACGATCTGTGCCACTGCCGTGCGCGCGTGCTGGCCCATCTCCGAACGATGGCAGGTGATTTCCACGGTGCCGCCCGGCTGAAGGGCGACGAAGAGACGCGCCTCGCTATCGGCGACAGGCGCCTCGGAAGCGATGGCCCCCGGTACGGACCGGCGGCCGAGGAGCGGCACCGCGAAGACAGCCGCGCCGGCCACGGCGGTCGTGCGCAGGAAGCGCCGGCGGGAGAGATCAAAGTAATCGGTCATGACGCAGGCTCCGCCAGGTCGAGGATGGCGGCCTTGATGCGCGGGTAGGTGCCGCAGCGGCAGAGATTGCCGGCCATGGCTCCGTCAATGGCGTCCGTATCCGGGGAGGGGGTCTTCGCCAGCAGCGCCGCCGCCTGCATGATCTGCCCGGGCTGGCAGTAGCCGCACTGCGGCACCTGGTGCTTCGCCCAGGCCTGCTGCACCGGGTGGTCGGCGTTCTCGGCAAGGCCCTCGATGGTGGTCACGGCCTTGCCTTCGGCGGCGGCGACAGAGGTCACACAGCTGCGCACAGCCTCGCCGTCGAGATGCACCGTGCAGGCGCCGCAGAGACCGGCGCCGCAGCCGTATTTGGTGCCGGTCATGCCGGCGATGTCGCGCAGGTACCAGAGCAGCGGCAGGGTTCCGTCGCCCTCGACGCTGTGCGCCTCGCCGTTGACGGTAAACTTGATCATCAACCTCTCCCGGGGTGTTCTTGCGTTATCCAGAGGCACACCTTAGCGCGCCACCGGCCGCGTTGCGACCTGTTAAAGCGGGGACGCCGCTCCCGGAAGGGCGCGCGCAGAGGCGCAGAGCTCAAAGTCCGGAGCCGTCGGCGGAGTAGATCACCCAGATTTTGCGATAACCGTCGGTCTCCCAGATGCCCGTCCACTCCTTCGGGATGGTCACGGCCTCGCCGGCCTCGATCTCTGTCACCGTGCCGTCGCTGGAGGTCAGCGTCACGCCGCCCTCGAGGAAATACATGAACTCGTCGACGCCGTAGGGCTCGTCGATTTCCCAGCGCGAGGGTCCCGCCCGGTACATACCGGAAGCAAACCGGCCATCGCTGGACTGGAGGGAGGTAACATCGAGCACCGTCCCGTTCTCCTTCACCAGCGTATCCGGGCTGTCGAACAGCGCACCGGCCAGGCCATCCCGGCTCATTTCCACCGGGTGTACGGCCTCCTCCGCAGCGAGGGGCAGGGCGGCCGCGAGGGCGGCGGCTAAAAGCGTTCTTGCGTTGATCATGTTTACCTCCAGATGAGGGTCAGTGACGGTGGGTCAGAGATAGCCGATCGCCAGGTAACCCGCGGCAGCTATCGCGGCTGCTACCAGCGCATAGGGCAATTGAGTCAGCGCATGCTGGAGCGGCGTGCAGCCCGTCGCCTGGGCCGTCAGCACCGTGGCGTCCGAGTAGAAGCACGCGTGGCTGCCGAAGGTGCTGGCGGAGAGCGTGGCGCCAATCAGCAACGTCATATCGGCACCGAGGCTGCGGCCCAGGCTCGCCACGATCGGCAGGACGATGACGAACACGCCCCAGTTCGAACCGGTCATGAAAGACACCAGACCCATGCCGAGGAAGATCAATACCGGCAGTGACTCCGCGGACAGCAGCGGCTCAAGGCTGGCGACCACGTAGGCGGGCAAGCCCAGATCGTCATTTACCTCCTTGAGGATAAAAGCCGCCACCAGCACAGCCAGGGGCTCAATCATGATTTTGAAGCCGTCGATGACCGTGTCGAAGGTCTCATCAAGGTCCAGCAGGCGCAGGACAAGCACCGTCAGCACGGTAGCGCCGAGGGCGACATAGATACCCACGAGGAAGTCATTACCCGCCAGCATGGTCGCGGCAACCAGGCCCACCATCGGCGCCACAAAGAGCCAGACCCGGGGCCGCAGGCCGGCCTTGGGCTGAATGGAGCGGTTTGCCGCCTCGATGTGTGCTGCCTCCGGGGGAACCATCTGTCCCTCGTCGACGGCCCGGCGTTCGGCTTCGTGCATGGGCCCCAGGGCCGGCAGCCAGCCCATGATCACCAGAGGCACGACGAGCACGGCAGCCCAGGCGTAGAACATGTAGGGAATGGCGGCGCTATAGGTGGCAAGGCCCTGGCCATCCGCGGCCAGGTCATTGGCGACGATCAGCCCGGCGAAAAACGCCCCCCAGGTGGAATAGGGAATAATCACGCTGATCGGCGCCGCGGTGGAATCGACGACGTAGGCCAGCTTCTCCCGCGAGACCCGGAAGCGGTCCGTGATGTCGCGCATGGCGGCGCCCACAGCGAGGGAGTTCAGGTAATCGTCCACGAACATGGCGATACCGAGGAGCCAGGTGATGAACAGCGCCCGGCGCTGCGTGCCCGCCCGCCGCGCGAGGTAGGTGGTGAAGGCCGCCGTGGAGCCGGTGCGCAGAAGCAGGCCAATGAGCCCGCCCATGAGGCCGCAGACCAGGATAACCCAGGCGACATCGGGATCAGTCAGCACCGTTATGGAGGTCTCGGCCATGGCCGTCACGAAACCCGGGCCATGGAGCATCATCAGGCCGAGAAGCGAGCCGGAGAGCAGGGACTCGATGGGCCGATGCGTCCAAAGCGCGAGACCGAAGACCAGGCCCGTGGGCAGCAGGCAGAGTGCCCCCCAGGCGGTGACCTCCACCGCCTAGCCCAGCTGCTCGCGAGTGGCGCGCCAGGCGGCATCGATGGCGCCATCCACAAAAGCCCAGGCCGACGCGTCGGAGTTGGCAATGGAGATCCGCCCCAGCTGCCGCGCGCCCAGCCGGTGCGGGCCCTGGTCGCGACCGTATTCCGGTGGATCAAAGAGCTCGTTGTACTCGTAGGCGTAGCCGTGCGGCCAGCGGTTCACCGTGAGCCCGGCGAGGTCGCGCTCTGCGTCGAAGCCGGCGCGCCCCAGGGCGCCATCGAGCTGGCGGATAATGCGCTGCTCGAAAGCGTCGAAGGACAACTCGTAAATCGCCCGCCGGCCGATCCGGTGCTGCTCAACGGCGCTGAAGCCCTGGTCCGGGGCGGCGGGGATGTAGCTGCCGTGAAGCACCGTGGGCTGCCCCGGATCATGGGCGAACTCCACGCCACCCATGCTCACGGGAAAATCGAGACCGAAGGCGTGCATGAGGTCCGGCTGCGGCACGCTGATGCTGCGCATGCCGAGCTCGGCGAAGGGCTGCCAGTTGCGCACGGCCATGCTCAGATAGACCAGCGGCACCTTCTCGGCATACGCGATCGCCTCCCGCTGGGCCGGGGGCAGTTCGGGGCAGAGATAGGGCACCATCGCGTTGTAACAGGCGAGCACCACGTGGCTGCCCCGGGCCTTGCGCACCTGACCGTTGTGCATGTAAGAGACATCCACCGCGGCTTCATCAGGCCGATGGCGCACATCCACTGCCGTGCTGGAGAGGCGCAGGCGGCACGCCTGTCCGGCGCGGTCCAGGGCACCATAGTCGGCGCGGGCCAGTACCAGGTCTTCCATGGTGGTGCCGGGGATCGCGCCGGGGATCAGCGCCCGCACGAGGGAGCGAGCCACGCCGGCGTTACCGTCGGGAAAGTGAAAGATGTAGGGCTCGTCGCGCTCGGGCGCGTCCGAGGGGCGCTCCGGCAGCGCCAGGTGTCGCGTCCCGGGCATGCCGAGATCCGCCGCCTGGGCCGCGGACACGGCGTCCCAGCCCACACCCCACCAGCCACGCATCTGATCCCGGAACAGCAGGTAGACAGCCTCGGGCACGCCCGCGGTCCCGAGGAGAAAATCCCGGTAGCTGTTCCGCTTGAGCCAGGGCACCCGCTCCGCGGCGGGCAGGTGGTCCAGGTAATTGCGCTTGCTCCCGAGGAGCTCGAGCAGCGCCGCGCGCGCCTCGTCGCCGAGGGGGTAGTCATCCACTTGCGCACGGTCGAGGCCCTTCTCGGGCGAACGCCAGAGATCCAGCCCCGGTGCCGTCACATCGCGGCCATAGGCCTCGCGGCTGAACCAGATACCCGACTCCAGTCCCCTGCGTTCGCTGAAGGTCTGGTCGAAATAGTCGTAGAAGCGATCCGTGACAATGCCCACATCGCGCAGCAGCTGCGCCGCCTGGGGCGAGTATTTCCCCGGCGTATCGATGGACTGGCTGCCACCGTAGCCGACGAGGAGCTGTCCGTCGACGGTGAACTCGTTGCGCCGGGCGTGGCCGCCGAAGTCGTCGTGGTTGTCGAGGATGAGAATGCGCGCGTCCGGACCCTTCGCCTGGCGCCAGTAAAAGGCGGCGGCGAGGCCGGAAATGCCGCCGCCGACCACCACCAGGTCATAGGGCGCCTCATCCGGCGTGGCCGGTCGGGGAAAGGACTTCCCCTGCCAGGCCAGCGCATGGGCGACGTCAAAGGCGCCGGGGTGACTCCCCCGCAGGCCGGTGAGCGCCGGGGGGTAGGCCCGGGCGGCGGTGCTGGCAAGGAGTTCCGCCGGCGCCAGGGCCCCAGCGGCCGTACCGAGGGCCACGCCGCCGAGAAAATCCCGGCGGCTGATGGTCAGGCGGCGCGGCACGCTACAGGTTCCAGCTGAAACGCACTCCGGCGGTACGCGGACGACTGGGACTGATGTCCGACTGCACGTAGGGCGAACTCGCAGACGACACACCGCCCTCGGAATCGAAGTACTCGTCGTCGAAGAGGTTCTCGACGTAGAGCGCCAGAGACCAGCCCACGGGCGAGCGGTAACCGGCCAGGGCCTGTACCTCCGTGTAGCCGCCGCCCTCCCGGGCGCCGGCGGCGATGGTTTCCGGCGTGAAGGGGACCCAGTCCGCCGGAGCATCGTCTTCCCAGAAGCCCGTCAGGTTGCCGAAGAGCTCGCCGGTGGCAAGAGGAATGGTGCCATCGAGTGTCGCGTAGGCCGTCCACTCGGGAATCCCCGGCAGCGGCGAGCCCTCGCAGGCGCTGCGATCGCCGAGGAATTCCTCGCCGTCTGCGCAGAAGTCCTGCACGCCCTTGCCCTCGCTGTCGAACCAGGAGAAACCGACGCCGAAGCTCCAGTTATCAGTAAAGGCATAGTTCCACACGCCTTCCACGCCCTGACCGTCCACGGTCCCGGTGTTGCAGACGATAACAACCGGCGACCCCGGATCGCTGCAGGTCGCCTGCAGGTCCTCATACTCATAGACAAAGGCGTTGAGCTGAAGCTGGCTGGCGCCGTCAAGGTGTGTACCCTTGTAGCCCACCTCGTAGGAAATCACGGTCTCGGAATCGAAGGATGAAGGCCGGAATTGCCCGGGCACCGCCTCGACGCCGCTGAAGGGCCCGCCGGGGGTGACCGAAAAGCTGTTGAAGCCGCCCTGTTTGTAGCCCGTGGTCACGCTCGCGTAGAGCAGCTGTCCGTCCGTGGGACGCCAGTTGAGCACGGCGCGCCAGGTGGCCTCACTCCAGCTCTGCGTATCCGACACGGGCCCCTCGGGGGTGGTAAAGCCGGTCTGCACCACCTGGCCGAGAATACTCTGGTTGCGGTCCGTGAGAACTTCCTGGGACATTTCCTTCTCGTCGTCGTTGTAGCGCACGCCGATGCTGGCATCGAACTGCTCACTGAAGCGGTACTGGAGATCGACGTAGGCGGCCCAGCCCTGGTACTTGCCGCGGGTGCGGTTCCAGTCGTCGATCAGACCGTTGTTACCACTCGGGCTCCAGTTGTAGGTGCCCCAGTAGTCATTGAGGATGTAGGCATAGGCGCCGCCGTAGTACGTGTTGTAGAACTCGAAGAGATCTGCGCAGGCCTGGCCCCAGTAGACGTTGCAGTAGACATCCTCGTCCTGCTGGCCGAGGAACTCCGTGTCAATCTCCTCCCGGTAGTAGGACGCACCCGCATACCAGCTGAGAGGCCCGTCGGTGTCGGAGGTCAGGCGCAATTCCTGCTCGAAGTATTCACCGTCCTGGATCTGTTCGTAGTTGAAAATGGTAAGCGCCGTGGCGTCGAAATCCTCGGTGTAGTGGTAGTCGTGCTCCTTGTAGCCGGTGAGCGAGGTGAGCGTCGCCCAGCCGAGGTCATAGTTCACCTCGAAGCCGACCTGGAAGATTTCGCCGTTGTCGATGAGCCCGTTCCGGGGCTCGTCGATGCGCACATCCCGGGAATCACCCGGGACCGGGATCTCACCGTAGATGCTCTCGAGGAAAGCATAGGCCGGGCCGTTGCCCGTGGCCCGGTAGATCGTGCCGGACTGCTCCCGGTCCTCGTACTCAAGGTACATCGTCGCATTCAGCGCGCCGCCGGCATCGTAGACGCCGGTCAGCCGGAAAGCTGTCTTCTCGTGCTCGATATGCTCGTTGCCGGTGACCACGTTGTCCACGTAACCGTCTTCGCGCGAGTGCAGGCCCGCAACACGCACGGTAACGGCGTCGCCGAGGTCGAAGTTGGTGCCACCCTCGGCCCGGAAGATACCCCGCTCACCGGCGCGCAGATCCACGTAGCTGTCGCTGTCGCCGCGCACAGGCTTGCGCGTAAGGATGTTGAGGGCGCCGGCAATGGAGTTGCGGCCGAAGAGAAAACCCTGGGGCCCGCGAAGGATCTCGGAGCGCTCGAGGTCGAAGACACTGGTAACCGCGGCGCCGTTGCGGCCCTGATAGAAGCCGTTCTTGTAAACCCCCAGGGACGGATCGCCGCCGTTACCGAAGTCGTTGGTGGAGATGCCGCGGACGGCAATTGTATCCAGGAAGCTGTCCTTGGAGTTGCCGGTGACGCCAGGCGTGAAGGCGACGAGATCCTTGATGTCGTCCGTATTCACGGTGCGCAGGAAATCGCCGGAAAGGGCCTGCACCGCGAGCGGCACATCCATGACGGACTCGGCCCGCTTGGTCGCGGTAACGATCACTTCTTCCAGCTGCTGAGCGCTGCTGGCGCCGGAGAACAGTGCTGCGGAGACAGCCAGGCTGAGGCCCCGGCGCGCGCTGAACGGAACAAAACGGTGACCCTTGCTCATGGCTACCCTCTCTTGTGTGTAAGCCCTGTGCGTAGCATAACGGCGGGAACCGTTACCTGTCGCGATGAACTCTGCGTTATCTTGCGGGTGCTTTGTTACCGATCTTTCCCGGGCCTGTTCGCCGCGCCCTGCGACGCTCCGGCCCTCGTCCTGACCCGTGGCTACATGCTGCGAGCGAACGACCGTCGGTATTTTTTCTGAGGCTACGCAAAACCCGCGGAGCCGGCAAGCCGCAGCGCCGCCTCGCAGCCACCCCCGGGAAGGCAGGCGCCATCGGCCCCGAGGCAGGCGGACGCTATACTTCAGGATTGCCCGGCAGGAACCACGAGACAGGAGAGCCACAGCATGCGCAGCATTCCCGGCAGCTTTACCGTCACCCTGGCCCTCATCCTGGCCAGCGGTCAGGCCGCCGCCCTCGAGATCGCCGATCGTGTGCTCCGCGGCGGCAAGGTCTATACGCTCAATGCCGAGGCCCCCTGGGCCGAGGCCGTTGCTATCCGCGGCGACCGCATTCTTTATGTGGGGGACGATAGCGGCGTCGTCGCGTTCACAGGCCCGGCAACGCGGACCGTGGACCTCGACGGCCGGCTGGTGCTTCCCGGTTTCATCGACAGCCATAGCCACATCGGCAGCACCCTGCCCTACCTGGAAGCCGTCAGCCTGTCACCGGACATGGCGCCGGCGGAGCTGATCAGCGCCATCCGCGGCTACGCCGAAGCCAATCCGGACCTCGACCCGGTACTGGGCTTCGGTTTCCTGGGTGCCGCCTTCGGCCCGCGGGGACCCACCGCCGAGGATCTGGACCGCGCGGTCGCAGATCGGCCCGCCATCATCATCGACGAGGGCGGCCACTCGGCCTGGGTCAACACGGCCGCCATGGAGAAAGTAGGGCTCAATGCCGACAGCAAGGACCCGATCCCCGGCGCGCACTACTACAAGCGCCACCCGGACGGGCGCCCGACCGGCTGGCTCATTGAGGGCGAGGCCTTCGGCTGGGTCAGCGACGCCCTGGGGGTCGCGTCCGACGAGGCCCTGGCCCGGGCGGCGGAGCAGTTCCTGCCGACGCTGTCGGCCATGGGCATCACCGCCGCCTTCGACGCGGGCATGATCGAGGGCGACGGCCGCCTCTTCGACTTCGTCGGCAGCCTCGCCGCCGACGACCGCATACCCCTGCGCATCGTTGGCTCCCACTACGTCAACAGCCCGCGACAGCTACCCACGGCCCTGGCGGATCTGGCGGCGCTGCAGGCGCGCTTCCACGGTGAGTTCTTCGACGTCCGCGTGCTCAAGCTGTCCCTGGACGGCACCGTGGAGGCCCAGACGGCCTATACGCTGGAGCCCTACCGGGAGCCGCCGGGACACCGCGCCGAACCACTCATTCCTCTCGGGGCAACCAGCACCGTGGCCACAGAGGCGGCCGGGCGCGGCATCGACCTGCACATGCACGCCATCGGTGATGGCGCCGTGCGCATGGCCCTGGACATGGTGGCCATGGCCCGGAAAGCGCACCCGCAGACAACCAGCCGCTTCACCATTTGTCACGCGCAGGTGGTGAACCCGGCCGATGTGCCCCGCTTCGGCGAGCTCGGGGTCATCGTGCAGTCCACCCCGACCTGGTACGCCTATGACGATATTGCCCTGGCCTATCTCGGCGAGGAGCGGCTCAACCATCTCTACCCGCTGCGCTCCATTGCCGCCGGCGGCGCAAAGGTGACCCTGGGCAGCGATTACCCGGCGAGCTGGATCGGCCTGAACGGCCTCGACCCGCTCTACAACATCGAGATGGCCATCACCCGCCAGCCCGCCGGCGACGCGGACTACCCGGTGCAGCCCCCGGAAGACGAACGCATCACCCTGGCACAGGCCATTCGCGCTTACACCCTCGATGCAGCCTGGCAACTGCGGCTGGAGGACGAGATCGGCTCCATTGAGCCCGGCAAGCAGGCGGACCTGGTGGTGCTGGACAGGAACCTCTTCGACCTCGACCCCTACGCCCTTCACAAGGCAGAGGTGGTGATGACCCTCGTCGACGGCCAGGTGGTCTACCGAGCCCCCTGAGGGGCGGCTCATAGCAAGGGCATGACCCCGCAGACGGCGACCAGCGACCGGGCGCGCCGACGGTGAGCAGGAGGCGAGGGCTGCATGCCATGGCAGGACCTCAATGCTGGAAACAGGGGTTGCGGAAGGGCCATTGGCTCGCGAGCCAATCACGCAGAGCGCGGCCGAGCTCGTCCTCGAGGCCCGTGTCGAGTTCACTCGTGCGCACCCAGTAGCGCACCACCGCGTCGTGGCCGGGGAGTGCGGTCGGTTCCAGGTAGACGCAGCCCAGCACGCGGCTCTCGTTCGGCGCCACCAGCGTGTAGGCGAAGGAGCCGCGGCGCTGGAACTCCTTCTCGTGCCAGCCCAGATCGACCAGGTTCTGGCGCCGGGTCAAACCCGTGGGCCAGCCCGGGCCGAAACGCGCAAGGAGGTGCGCCTCGCTGCTGCTGACCGCCTCATAGTCGAGGTCCACATCTTCGACGGTAAGCCTGCGCAGGCGCCAGCCCGGCCCCTCGAGGCTTTCCGGCACCGGGAAAGTTTCCGCCACGAAAGCGTCCGTGAGGCCGGAGGCCTTCGCTACTGGCTGTACCCTGCTGTCGGTCACGGTTATCGTCCCTCTGTCGCCCTCGCCCAGTTTACCCTCGCGCCGCGGCCACTGCCTGCGCGAGCGACAAGCTGAACGTCCTTTTTGACCTCGCGTGCGTAAAGAGAGCCATGACTGCACAAGACCCTGCCAGCCCGCCTCGCCTCGGGCTCCTAGCGGCCTACGGTTCCCTGGCCTTTCCCCTTGCGGCGGGCTTTATCGCCCTGCAGGTGATCGTACCGACCTACTATGCCCAGGTACTGGGCCTCAGCCTCAGCGCCGTCGGCGGCATCCTGCTGGTCGCCCGGCTCTGGGACCTGGTCACGGACCCGCTTGTCGGCTTCCTCTCAGACCGCACCCCGGCCCGCTTCGGCCGGCGCCGGCTATGGATCGGCGCGAGCGCGCCGCTGTTGGCCATCGCCGCCTGGTATCTGTTCAACCCGGCCCCGGGGGTCGGCAACGGCTACCTGTTCTGGGGCGCCATCGCCATCTACATTGCCGGCACCTTCGCCGTGGTCCCCATGAACGCCTGGGGCGCCGAACTCAGCGCCGACTACCATCAGCGGGCCCGCATCACCGGGGCCCGCACACTCTTCGGCCTCCTCGGCACCCTCGCCGGCCTGCTGCTCATCGACAACACGGATAACGATACGCTGGGTGCCTCGCTGCGAGCCATCGCCCTGCTGCTCATCATCGGCCTCGCCCTCGCCGTGCCCTGGGCCCTCTGGCGGGTGCCGGATCGGGCGGTGGTGACCGGCGGCGGCAACAATCTGCGCGGCGCCTGGGCACTGCTGCGGCAGCGTTCGCCCTTCCGGCGTCTGCTGCTGGCCTTCCTGGTTAACGGTACGGCCAACGCTATCCCGGCGACGCTGTTCCTGCTCTACGTTACCCAGGTCCTCGAGCGGCCGGGGCTCGCCGGTCCGGTGCTGTTCCTGTACTTCGCGGCCAGTGCGCTGTCCATCCCGGCCTGGGTCGCCCTTGCCCGGCGCATCGGCAAGCACCAGGCCTGGTGCGTGGCGGTTGTCGGGTCCTGTCTGTTTTTTGCAGGCGCACCCTTCCTCGGCCCCGGGGACACGGCCTGGTACGTGGCCATCGTGGCGGGCACGGGACTCATGGTCGGCGCCGACCTGTCTCTGCCCAGCGCCATCAACGGTGATCTCATCGAGTGGGATGAATGGGAAAACGGTCAGCGGCGCCCGGGGCTGTTCTTCGCCCTCTGGGGCACCGCCTCGAAGCTCGCCTTCGCCCTGGCCGTAGGCACGATCTTCCCGCTTCTGGATCTGGTCGGCTTCTCGGCCCAGGGCGGAAACACGGATCAGGCCGTGCGCCTCCTCGCCGTACTCTACGCCGGGCCGAGCATCGCGCTCAAGCTGGTAGCTGTCGCCATGATGGCGCGCTTCCCCATCAATGAGGCGGTCCACAGCGACCTGCGCCGGCGCCTCGAGGCGCGCCGCGCCGGGGAGTCCGCCGGGGATGCAGCGCCGGCCCGCTGAGGACCTTGACGGGCCCGTCGGCGCGGGACGCGCCTGCCGCGGGGCAGCGCCGTCCGCCCCCTGGGGGCAGTGTCTCGCCGCGATGGGGCTGGACAGCCGCCCGGCGACAGGAAAGACTGCCAGCCTCAGCAAACGGAGGACACCATGGGCGACAGGGCGCCGGCACACCGGGAATTCTTCAAGGTCCGCTACCGCGACACGGACGCTCAGGGGCACCTTTACTTCGCCAACTACCTGGTTTATGCCGACGAGGCGGCGGGGGCTTATATGTCGTCCCTGGGCTTCGACTGGAGCGACCCGGCGGCGACGCCCTGCATGGTGTTCACAGTAAACATCAACATCGACTACCTCAACGAGTGCAGGATCGAGGACCGGGTGCGCGTGGAGGTCGGCTACGGCGAGCTCGGCAACGCCAGTGCCCGGCTGGACTTCACGCTGTTCAACGACGCCTGCGGTACCGCCCTTGCCCGCGGTCAGCTGCGCCAGGTCTTCGTGGACCGGGAGACGCGGCGCTCCACGCCCATCCCGAAAGCGCTGCGCGAGGCCATCCTTGTGCACGAGCCGCTGCTGCCCCGGGAGTAAGCGAGCCCTTGCGAACTGCCGCCGGCGAGGCTAACGTGCCCGCGAGCGCCGCGTGAGACAAATTGATGGACCTGGATAAGATGCGCGCCTCCGCCCTGGAGGTCACGGAATTGCTGAAGCTGCTCGGGCACCGGGACAGGCTCCTGGTGCTCTGCGAGCTGAAGACCGGCGAGGCATCCGTCGGCGATCTCGCCCAACGTCTCGGCATCAAGCAATCGCCCCTGTCGCAGCACCTGGCCCGCATGCGCCACTACGGCATCGTCACGGCGCGCCGGGAGGCGCAATCCGTGTACTACCGGATCAGCGACGGCAAGGTGGCCGAGGTCGTCAGCCTCCTCTACAAGCTGTACTGTAGCGACGACGACTGACGCCGCCCCACGGGCGGTCTACTGCCCGGGGGACGCCTATGGACAACCACCTGCTGTACATCCTCGCCGCCGTACTCGTCCTCGGCGTCGGCGCGCAGTGGCTGTCCTGGCGCCTGAAGCAGCCGTCGATCCTGGCCCTGCTCATACTGGGTATCGTTGCCGGCCCGGTGACCGGGCTGCTGCGGCCGGACGAGCAGTTCGGCGACCTGCTCTTTCCCTTCGTCTCCCTGGGCGTCGCCCTCGTGCTCTTCGAGGGCGGTCTGACCCTGCGCTTCCGCGACCTCCGGGGCCATGGCCGCACGGTGACCCATCTGGTGAGCTGGGGCGCGCTGCTGAACTGGCTGCTCATCGCAGGCGGCTGCCTGCTCTTTGCCGGTTTTGCGCCGCACCTGGCTCTGCTTTTTGCCGCACTGATGGTGGTGACCGGGCCGACGGTGATCAACCCGCTCCTGCGGACCATGCGCGCCCGGGCCGATGTGAGCCAGGTGCTGCGCTGGGAGGGCATCCTTATCGACCCGGTCGGCGCCCTGCTCGCGGTGCTGGTATTCCAGTACCTCGTAGCCGGCAGCGAATCCTGGGTGATCTTCGTCAAAAGCATCGCCGTGGGGCTCGCGGTAGGCCTCGCCGGGGCTTTCAGCCTTGGCTTCGTGCTGCGCCGGCACTGGGTCCCCGAGTACCTCGCCAACGTGGTCACCCTGGCCTGGGTGGTGCTGGTCTTCGCCGTCAGCGACTTTGCCGCCCACGAGTCCGGCCTGCTCGCGGTGACGGTCATGGGGGTGCTCCTGGGCAACATGAAAGAAGTGGCCGTGGGCGAGATTTTGAGCTTCAAGGAGAGCCTGTCGATCCTGATCATCTCGGTGCTGTTCATCGTTCTTGGCGCCCGGGTGGACCCCATGGACATTCTCGCCACCGGCTGGAGCGGGGTCGCCGTGCTGCTCGTGGTACTGCTGACCCGACCGGTGGTGGTCTGGGCCTGCACCCTGGGCGCCGGCTACAGCTGGCAGCAGCGCGCGCTCCTGGCCTGGGTGGCGCCCCGGGGCATCGTCGCGGCGGCAGTCTCGAGCCTGTTCGCGCTGCGCCTGGCGGAGGTCGGCTACCCGGATGCAGTGCAGCTCGTCCCCTACACCTTCCTGGTGATCATCGCCACGGTGGTCCTGCAGAGCGTCACCGCCCGGCCCGTCACCCGGGCCCTGGGCCTGGCCGAGGCCGAGCCGAATGGCATGCTCATTGTCGGCGCCAACCCCGTAGCCCGGGCCGTGGGCGACGTGTTGCGGCGCCAGGGCTTCCGGGTCAAGCTGGCTGACACCTCCTACGAGGAGGTGCGGGCCGCGCGCATGGCCGGCCTCGAAACCTACCTTGGCGACCCGATCTCCTCGCACGCAGACCAGTATCTGGAGCTGGTCGGTATCGGCCGGCTGTTCGCCATGTCGCGCCGCTCGCGCTGGAACACGCTGGCCTGCATGAAGTACCGCGGCGAGTTCGGGCCGAACCGGGTGTTCAGCCTGCGCACCGCCGAGGATCGGGATGCCAGCGATCGCGAGCGGCTCCCAGAGGACTACCAGGTGCCGCGCATGTTCAACGAGGACCTCTCCTACGAAAAGTTCGCCAGCCTGCTTGCCCAGGGCGCGGAGCTGAAGGTCGTCAACCTGACCGAGTCCTTCGACCTGGACAACTGGAAACAGACCACCGGCAACCGGCTGATCCCGCTCTTCTCCCTTGGCGAGGAGAAGAAGCTCCGCGTGTTCACCCAGGACGAGGCGCCGCCCCTGGATCCGGGCAGCAGGCTGATCGCCCTGGTCTGGGGCGGCGGAGAGCGACCCGGGCCGGGATGAACAGGAGAGAGTCATGAAAAGCATCGACGTCGACGGCCGTGCCGTCATCCCGTCCAAGATTCTCTGTGTCGGGCGCAACTATGTTCGTCATATCGAGGAGCTGGGCAACGAGATCCCGGACCAGATGGTGGTTTTTGCCAAGCCCAACTCGGCGATCGGTGACCGGCTCCAGGCGACCCGGGAGGGGGAAACGCTCCACTACGAGGGCGAGCTCGCCCTGCTCGTGGAGGGCGGTCGCTATACGGCGGCGGCCTTCGGCCTTGATCTCACCCGCCGCGACCTACAGGGTGAGCTCAAGGGCAAGGGCCTGCCCTGGGAGCGGGCCAAGGCCTTCGACGGCGCCGCGCTGTTCAGCCCCTTTGCACCGCTCGCGGGGCCGGTCACGGCCCTTTCTCTGACCCTCACGGTCGACAGCGAGGAGCGCCAGGCCGGTAGCGTCGGGCTCATGATGTACAAACCGGCGTTCATCCTTGAAGAGCTCTCCCGGGTGTTCACCCTCGAGGACGGAGACATCGTGATAACCGGCACTCCGGCGGGGGTCGGCCCCGTCGAGCCGGGGGCGATCTTCACGGGCACGGTGTTCGCGGGCGACCGCCCCCTGACCAGCGCTCGCTGGACCGCGGACCCCTAGGGCCACCGCCGGCCGGGCGCCGGGGATTGTCTCCCTGCGGCAATTGCAGTAGCGTTAATCGAACGTCTCTGGATCGCGGCCTATGCAAGCGATACTGAAGCTCGACCTCGCCGGCCAGCCCCGTGGGTGGATGACCCTCCATGAGGCCATTACCGCCTACGCCCGGGGCGCTGTTGTCTATGGCATCGGTGACCTGCTGCCCCCGGTTTTCGGCGGCATCCAGCGCCTGAGCGGTGAGCGGTCCTTCATCGAACTGCAGCCGATTGTTGCCCTGGACGGGCGCGTAACCCAGGGCTTCACACCTCCGCTCTGCAACCGCACCCTGTTTCGCCGGGACGATCACCGCTGCCTCTACTGCGGCAACCGCTTTTCCCGCGGCGAACTGACCCGCGACCATGTACTGCCGGTCTCCCGGGGTGGCTCGGACCGCTGGGAGAACGTCGTCGCCGCGTGCCGGCGCTGTAACTGGCAGAAGGACAACCAGACACCGGAAGAAGCTCACATGCCGCTACTGGCGATCCCCTTCCGGCCGAACTCCTACGAGTGGCACTTTCTTGCGAAGGAACGCATCCTGGCCGATCAGATGGAGTACCTGTCCCGGCAGTTTCGCGCCGAGCGCGACTGGGCGAACTAGGCATCGCCCCTGCCGGGAGCCCTGCCCTGCAGGAGCGGCACGCTCGCGGCGAAAGACCGGGAACCAGCGCCCGCTTGCCACGGGCGCGAAATCACCTCTCTCGGGTTCAGCCGCGGTAATACCGCTGCGGTATAAAAGGCATCGGCGCCACCGTCACCGGCAGGCGCTTGCCGCGGGCCTCGGCTTCCAGCGGCGTGGCATTATCGCTGTACGCGGCGGCCACGTAGCCCATCGCAATGGGTCCGCCGGCGCTCGGCCCGTAGCAGGCCGACGTGATGACGCCTACCTCCTCCCCGGAGTTCGCGAACAGCGGCTGCCCGTCGCGCACCGGGCGCCTGCCCTCCACCCGAAGACCGACCCGCCGCTGCGCCGGCCCCTCTGCCTTGCGATGGAACACGGCGTTGGCGCCGGGAAAACCGCCCTCGCGCTCACCACCAGGACGTCGCGCCTTGCCCACGGACCAGTACAGGCCGGCATCGACGACGTTGGTTTCGGCGTCGAGCTCATGGCCATAGAGACAGAGCCCCGCCTCCAGACGCAGCGAGTCGCGCGCGCCCAGGCCGGCCGGCGCCACGCTCGGCGCCGCGAGCAGGCGGCGCGCAACCGCCTCCGCACTGGCAGCAGGCACGGACAGCTCGAAACCGTCCTCGCCGGTATAGCCGGAGCAGGTAACGTAGCAGGTCGCACCCTCGATCTCGGTCTCCCTGCCGCGCAGGAAAGGCATCCGGGCCAGGTCCGGCGCCAGCGCCGAAAGCACCGCCCGCGCGGCCGGCCCCTGCAGCGCCAGCAGGGCCCGATCGTCGAGCACCGTCAGTTTCTGGCCGGCCAGGCTGGCCTCAAGGTAGGCGAGGTCTTCGGCCTTGCAGGCCGCGTTGACCACCAGGAAGAAACGCTCTTCACTCCAGCGGGTGATAATGAGGTCGTCGCGCACACCCCCCTCCTCATTCGTGAGCAGCGCATAGGTCTGGCCGTTCGCGGCGAGACCCTGCACATCCGCCGGCACCAGGCGTTCGAGGAGCGCCGCGGTCCCGGGCCCTTCGATCACCACCTGCCCCATATGCGAGACGTCAAAGAGCCCGGCCTGTTCCCGCGTGTGCTCGTGCTCGCGGATGATGCCGGCGGGGTACTGCACGGGCATCTCATAGCCGGCAAAAGGCACCATGCGGGCGCCAAGCTCCCGGTGCAGGGCGTCGAGGGGGGTGGTCAAGAGGCTCATGGGCGTTCTCCGGGCAGGCAGGCGCGACACTCTACCCAGCCCGCCGCGTACCGTGCAAGCGGCACGCGGCCCCTACAAGAGAACCGCCTTGCATCCTCTCTTGCCGTGGCCGCGCGGACACGGATAATGCCTCGAGCCAACCACGCCGAGACCCGTCATGCCCCCCATTGACCGCAGCCACCGTACCATCAGCCTCATCGGCATGCCCGGCGCCGGCAAAAGCACTGTCGGCGTCATTCTCGCCAAACGCACGGGGCTTGCCTTCACGGACACGGATCTTGCCATCCAGGTGCGGGAAGGAGAAATCCTCCAGGACATCGTCGACCGTGTAGGCAACCCGCGCTTCCGGGAAATCGAGGAGACCGTGCTGCTCGAGGTGCCCCTGGATGATGCCGTGGTGTCGACCGGTGGCAGCGTCATCTACTCCGATGCAGTCATGCAGCGGCTCCGCACCGCCGGCCCCGTGGTCTTCCTCGAGGCGGACCTCGCCACCCTGGAGGAACGGGTCGCCGCAAACCCTCTGCGCGGCATCGCCCGCGGCGAGGGTCAGAGCTACGCCGACGTGTACGCCGAGCGCTGCCCCCTCTACCAGCGCTACGCCGACATCACCGTTGACGCCACCGCCGGCAGTGCCGACGCCGTGGCGGATGCGATCTTCCGCGCCCTGCCGTGACCAGCCGTGTCCGCGGACGCGTCCGCGACACCCGCTGCACCGGCTTGCGCACCGGCATCCCCGCGCCCGCCGTGCATGACGCGGCCCGGGCGGGGCTGGCACGGGGCTTGCTGAGCTATGGTCGGGCGGCCCGGTCTGCCATGCGCTCAGGGAAGAGCGGCGACAGGGAGGTTGCACGGCACGCGCCAGGGATGGGGCCGGGCCGCCCGGCTTTTAAGCCGCGGCTGGACTGCGACCAGCGCACAGAGACAAGTCGTGAAAAGCGACAGGTCCTGGCGCACAAAGGGCAGAAAAATTCACTTTACTCGGCGGCCACGGTGTCCGATATTCCGCGGAAATCACATGCTGACCGGTGTACCGGGGAGGTCTCTGATGGCTGGGCGCGAACAGGCAACGGACCTGGACGGCAACGACGACGGCTTCGACCCCAACATTGCCGATTACGGCGATGATGACTTCGCGCCGTTGGAAGCGTTCAGCTCCCAGAAGCAGCGCCTCGCCGCCATGCGGCGGCGGGCGGAGCGTCGCCTGGAGGAGAAGCGCCTGCGCGAGGAGCTGGGCGACTACGACCTGGAACTGGACGACGATTAGCGCCCACTTAAGGCGCGTCCCTCGCCGACCGCCACTGGCCGGGCACGCCTCACCTCAGCCCCCGTGAGTGGTCTCGTGCTGCCAGTCGAAGACGTTCAGCTCGATAAAGATAAACGCGAAGAGCCACAGGAAGGCGTCCCAGAAATCCAGGAAATCCCCCGCACAGCCCCAGTAGGCGGCCGCCAGGAACAGCACCCCGTAGACGGCGGCTTTCAGAAACTTGTTGATCCGCATGATGTGATCCGACAGGTTGCCGCGCAGCTGCAGCCGCACCTCCACCTCGAGCAGGATCACCACGAGAATCCAGGCGCCGGCGTTGATCACGTCGGTCCAGGCCAGCCAGCGCGCAGCGTCGAGCACCTGGGGCGCGGCGACAATGCGGAAGTCCCCGATGCGCAGCGGGTCCGCCCCGAGGGCCGCGCAGTTGTCGGCGGCAAGCGGCAGGTATTCATCGAGGTCAACGAGCACAGACCAGCCCTCCGCGGCCCGGGCACAGGCGTCGAAGCCCGCGAGCACGCGGGCGTCCTGCAAGGTGGCGAGCTCGGCCAGGTAGCCGGTGAAAGCGTAGACGATTGCCGCCCCGCAGAGCAGCCGCGTCCAGTGCAGCGCCCGGCGCGTCCACCCGCGGATCTGCTCATCGTCCAGCACCCAGGTCTCGAGCTCGAACAGCAGCAGCAGAATCACCCAGGCCGCCGTGTCGATGGTGGCGGCGAAGACCTGGATCACCTCCCCGAGGGCAAGGCCACCGGTAAAGGTATGCTCGAGGGACAGAAGCTCCTCGCGGAGGAACAGATAGACGTTGCCGCATAAGGCCAGGTAAGTGACGTACTTCACCGCCTGAAAAAGGCGATAGCCACGGCGGCTGTCGAAAAGGCGACCGGTGAGGCTCACGCTAGTGCCCGGACCAGGCCCTGCTACACCTGCAGCAGAAGATGCTCGCGCTCCCAGGAGCTGATGACACGGTTGAACTCCTCAAACTCGTCCAGCTTCACCGCCGTGTAGGCGCGCAGGAACAAATCGCCGAAAAGGTCACAGAGGGCCGGGGTGGCGCGGAGATTGCGCAGGCCCTCTTCCAGGGTTCGCGCCACCTCCACGTCATCTTCGTTGGCCGTACCCGCATGCGGCTCCGTCGGCGTCAGCCCCTCGCGCATGCCGATGAGCCCGCTGGCCAGGCTCGCGGCGATGGCGAGATAGGGGTTGGCATCGGCGCCCGGGAAGCGATTCTCCACCCGGGTGTGGTCAGGCTCGCTGTGCGGGACGCGAAAAGCCGTGGTGCGGTTGTCAAAGCCCCAGTTCAGGTTGATGGGCGCGGAGATGTCCGGCGCCAGGCGCCGGTAGGAGTTCACGTTCGGCGCGTAGAGGCTGATCAGCTCCGGCGTGTAGCGCTGCAGGCCTGCGACATAGCTGAGAATGGCCGGCGTGAAAGCGCCATCGTCCTCGGCAAAAATGTTGCGGCCGGTCTCGGCGTCGAGGACGCTCTGGTGGATGTGCAGGGCGCTGCCCGGCTCGATGCGCATGGGCTTGGCCATGAAGGTGGCGTACATGTTGTGCTTGTGCGCCGTCTCGCGCACCGTACGCTTGAACACAAAAACCTGATCAGCGAGGCTGAGCGGGTCGCCGTGACGGAAGTTGATCTCCAGCTGCGCAGCGCCGTTCTCGTGGATCAGCGTGTCCACGTCGAGCTGCTGTGCGTCGGCGAACTCGTACATGTCCTCCACGAAGTCCTCGAACTCGGCCACCGCGTCGATGCCATAGGACAGCCGGGCGGTCTCCTTGCGACCGGAGCGACCCGCCGGGGGCTCGAGCTCGTAGTCCGAATCGAGGTTGCGGGCGACCAGGTAGAACTCCACCTCCGGCGCCACTACCGGCTTGAGGCCCGCCTCCTGGTAGGCCGCAAGCACCTTGCGCAGGATCGTTCGCGAGGCCAGCGGATGCAGCTGGCCCTTGAGGTTGTAGCAATCGTGGACGATCTGCGCCGTTGGCTCCCGGGCCCAGGGCACCACGCGCAGGGTGCTGACGTCAGGCTTCAGGAGCATGTCCGTATCCGTGGGCTCGACGAACTCCCAGTGCTCGTCGGAGTACTCGCCGGTCACGGTCTGCACGAGAATGCTCTCGGGGAGCTTGGGCAGGCTGTCGTTCAGAAACTGGTGGGCGGGGATGAACTTGCCGCGGGCATTTCCGGTAAGATCCGGGACCAACACCTCGACCTCCGAGATCTGGTGCTGTTTCAGCCAGTCCCGGATGATCTGCTTGTCATCGTTCATACGCGCGTCCACAGGGGGAGTCGGCGGCAGTATCGCAGCACCCTTCACGAGCCGGCAAGTGCAGCTAACCCCGGGGTGGTATGCTTTAGGCGCCTTGTCAGCTGCTAGAGTTTCCCCATGCAAGAAGGCCAACCCCACACCAATTCCTGGTACGCCGCCAGCGCGAACCGCAAGCTCGTCTTCCCTCCCCTGGAGGGAGATCGGGAGGCGGACGTGTGCATCGTCGGCGGCGGCTATACGGGCCTGTCGAGCGCCATACACCTGCGCCGCCTGGGCTACAGCGTCATCCTTCTGGAGGCCCACAAGGTCGGCTGGGGTGCCTCCGGGCGCAACGGCGGCCACGTCGGCACGGGGCAGCGGGTGGACCAGCCCGAGCTCGAGAAGCTGGTGGGCGACGAGCACGCCCGGGCCCTCTGGGACCTTGGTCTCGAGGCCGTGGACACCGTCTGCGGTCTCATCGACGAGTTCGCTATCGACTGTGAACTCAAGACCGGCAATCTGCAGGTCGCCTCCAGCGCCCAGGCCGCAAAGGATCTTGAGGGCGAAGCGGAGCTTCTGGCGCAGAAGTACGGCTACGACCAGCTGCGTTACGTGCCGCCGGCGGAACTGCCCGAGTGGACCTCCGCCCGGGGCATGCACGGCGGCCTCATGGACTACGGCGCCCGGCACCTGCACCCGCTCAACTACGCGCTGGGCCTGGCCGCCGCCGCACAGAGTCTGGGCGCGGAGCTGTTCGAGGACAGCCGCGTCCTCGACTACCGGGAGGACACCGCCGTGCGGGTGCGCACTGCCCGGGGCACGGTGACCGCGCGCTACCTGGTGCTCGGCTGCAACGGCTACCTCGACAAGCTCGAGAAGCGCTGCGCCGGACGCATCATGCCGATCAACAACTATATGCTGGCCACAGAACCCCTGCCGGAAGAGACTGCCCGCCGCCTGATCCGTGACGATGCCTCCATGGCCGATACACGCTTCGTGATCAACTACTGGAAACTGTCGGCGGACAACCGGCTGCTGTTCGGCGGCGGCGAGACCTACTCAAGCAGCTTCCCGAGTGACATCAAAGCCTTTGTCAGACCCTACCTGCTGAAAATCTACCCGGAGCTTGCGAACGTCGCCGTCGAGTACGGCTGGGGGGGGACCCTCGCCATTACCATGAGCCGCCTGCCGGATCTCGGTCGCCTCTCCGGACGCATTTTTTATGCGCACGGCTACTCGGGACACGGCGTGCCCATCGCCAGCCTCGCCGGTAAGGTCCTGGCGGAAGTGATCAGCGGCAGCGCCGAGCGCTTCGATATCATGGCCGGCATGCCCACCCGGCGCTTCCCCGGGGGTACGGTCCTGCGCTTCCCGGGCCTCGTCGCCGGCATGCTGTTCTACAGCCTGCGCGACCGTCTCAGTCGCTGAGCGCTGCTGATGACCGTGGATGTCATCGCGGCCGCCGCCGTCGGAGACTGGCAGGCACAGCTGCGCGCGGCAATCACAAGCCCGGCGCAGCTCGCAGCGGCCCTGGCCCTGGACCCGGCCCACTTTGGCGACAGCGCTGGCGCGGCTGCAGATTTTGCCCTGCGGGTGCCGCAACCCTTCCTCGCCCGCATGCGCCGCGGCGATCCCGACGATCCACTGCTGCGCCAGGTGATGGCCGCCGGCGTCGAGCTGCAGGCGGCGCCCGGCTTTAATGATGACCCGGTCGGCGAGGTAGCCGAGGCCAACCCGCGGCCCGGTATTGTGCGCAAATACGCCGGACGCGCGCTGCTGCTGGTCGCCGGCGGCTGTGCCGTGAACTGCCGTTACTGCTTCCGTCGCCACTTCCCCTACGGCGAAAACGCTCTCAGTCGCGCCGAGTGCGACGCAGCCCTTACCTGGCTTGCCGACGAAGACGATATTGAAGAACTGATTCTCTCCGGCGGCGATCCCCTCCTCGCCGGCGACCGCTACCTCGCCGAACTGGTTGACGCCCTGCACCGGCTGCCGCGGCTGAAGACCCTGCGGGTGCACACGCGGCTGCCGGTGGTGATCCCGGACCGGGTCACCGCCGGTCTTCTCGATGCCCTGGACCGGGATGGTCTGCGAACGGTGCTGGTGCTGCATGCCAATCACGGCAACGAGATCGACAGGGCCGTGCAAGGGGCCTGCGAGCGCCTGCGGGGCCGCGGCATCACGCTCCTTAACCAGGCAGTGCTCCTCGCCGGGGTCAACGACAGCGCGGATGCCCTGGCCGGCCTGTCAGATGCGCTGTGGGACGCCGGCGTCCTGCCCTACTACCTGCACCTGCTCGACCCGGTGCGCGGTGCGGCGCACTTCGCCGTGCCGGACGACAGAGCACAACGGCTGGTGGGCGAGCTGGCCACGCGCAAGCCGGGCTACCTGGTGCCGCGGCTGGTGCGCGAGGTGCCGGGCGCCGCTAGCAAGCGAGAACTGGCGCCCGCCTACCCCGCCTGAATCAGGCCACCGGCGACGGTGTCGCCGGCGGACCCAGCCCGGCGAGGGCCCGGGTAGCTGCCTCGTAGCCGATCTCCGCAAGCTCTTCGCCGCGATCAAACTCGAAGAAGCCACAGGCGCTGCGTGGAATATCCACGGTTACCGTGGGCGCGTAAGTCGCAAGCTTCATGCGTGCAATCTGCCCCTGCATGGTATCGAAGGACTTCGAGAGCAGTTCCATGGCGGAGGGCTGTGGCTCCGTGGGCTCGCTGTCGCCCAGCTGGTCACGGAAGAACTGGGCGATGCGCTCACGGTAGCTTTCGGCGTCGGCATCGGCGCTTTTTTCAACTTTCTCCGCCTTCTCAGCCCGGTGCTGCTGCCGCGCCGTCGCCCCGCGCCGGCTGCCCAGGGCGTTCAGGTTGACGGCAATGGTGGCGTCGGTGGTGTCTGTGAGCGTCGGCGCGATGGGGATGGGATTGACCAGTCCGCCGTCCACCAGCACCCGGCCCTCCTGCATGACGGGCGTGAACACCCCCGGCACGGCGCTGGAGGCGCGGATCGCGCGAAACAGCTCACCGCGGTTCAGCCAGACCTCACGCTGGGCGTTGATGTCCGTCGCAACCGCGACGAAGCCCCGGTCAAGATCTTCAATCTGGCGCTCGCCGAGCAGTTCCCGCAGCACATCGAAGACCCGCTCACCCTTGAACAGGGAATGGCGTGTAAAGGAGACGTCGAGGAGGCGAACCACATCGCGGCGCTCCAGGTGGAAAGCCCAGTCGCTGTAGGTGTCGAGGGCGCCCGCGGCATAGACGCCGCCGATGAGCGCCCCCATGGAGGTACCGGCGATATTGCGTATCGCATAGCCGCGATCCAGCACGGCGCGCACGACGCCGATGTGCGCATGGCCGCGGGCGCCGCCGCTGCCCAGTACAAGACTGACGCTGTGAACTTCCTTCAAACTGCTGGCTCCGGGCTGCTCTGCTGTCAGTATCAGCGCCGCGTCCGGCGCCGGCAAGGCCCTGCGGGCACGGGGCGCCTTCGCGTATACTCCGCCGCTTGAACGTCCGCAGCAAGCAGGCCCGGAGCACCCCATGGCAACGCGACCCCTGAGCATCGACGAGGCCCTGAAAGCCGCTGAAAAAGCCGCCCGGCGAGGCGACGCGGAACAGGCCAAGCGTCTCTACCACCAGATCCTTGCCGGCGCGCCGCAGCACAAGAAGGCCAAAAAGGCCCTGAAGGCCCTCCAGGGAGGGGTCGGTAGCGCGCGGGCACCGCTCAGTGCTGCGGACTTTCAGCGCGTGGAGGCCCTGCGCCGGAGCAACCCGTCCGCCGCCCGCAGCGAAGTTACCCGGCTCTGTCGCCTGCACCCGCAGCAGCCGGCGCTGCACAACTTTCTGGGCGTGCTGCTGAGTGAGGCCGGTGAAGCTGCGGCGGCCGCGGAGGCCTTCCAGCGAGCGCTCACGCTGGAGCCGGGCTTCACCGAAGCCTTGAACAACCTCGCCTCGGTGCTCGGCAGGCTGCGCCGCAACGACGAGGCCCTCGCCTGCTTCGAGGCGCTGCTCGAGCGCATCAAGGACGACCCGGAGCTGCACTTCAACTACGGCAATACGCTGCTGCACGCGGGGCAGCTGCACAAAGCCTGCAGCGCCTTTGCCGAGGCGCTGCAGCTCCGTCCCTTCTACCCACAGGCGCATAACAATCTAGGCAATGCGCTGCAGGCGCTCGGCGAGCGGGACCAGGCCATCGCCAGCTATGAAAATGCGGTGGCGCTGGATCCGGACGCGCTGGACGCCCGGCGCAACCTCGCCAGCGCCCTCTACCGCGCCGAGCGCTACGCGAGCGCGGAGGCGGAATACCGCGCTGTGCTCGAACGGCACCCGGGTGACGCCAGCGCGCAGCTTGGCCTCGCCCTGGCGCTCGCCAACCGGGGGGACACGCCCGCGGCCCGGGCGGCCCTGGAGGCCGTTACTCCCGACAACCCCGGCCATGCCACCGCCAGCCACCTGCTCGCAGCACTGCGCGGTGAGCGCCGGCGCAGCGCGCCGGCGGACTACACCCGGGCCATCTTCGACAGCTATGCCGACCACTTCGAGCAGCACCTTACGGAAGAGCTGGGCTACAGCGGGCCCCGGCAGTTGCGCGAGCTGCTGGAAAAGAGCGGCGGACACGAGCGTTTTGCGCGCTTTCTCGATATCGGCTGCGGCACGGGCCTCGGGGCCGAGACCTTTGCCGATCTCACGGCGAACCGCACGGGGCTGGATCTCGCTGCCGGGATGTTGCGCAAAGCCTCGGAAAAGGGCCTTTACGACAACCTTCGCCAGGGCGACGCGGTCGCTTTTCTTACCCGGGCCGAAGAGAGCTTCGACCTCGTCCTTGCCGCCGACGTGCTGCCCTACTGCGGCGATCTCGCGCCCCTGTTCGGCGCCATCGCCGACCGCCTCGGCCCCGGCGGAGTGTTTCTGTGCACAACAGAGAAGGCGCCGACGGGCGACTACGCGCTCCTGAGCAGCGGGCGTTTTGCCCACGGCGAGGATTACCTACTGGCGACCGCAGCTGCGGCCGGGCTGACCTTGCGGGGCAGGGAGACGGTGCCCCTGCGCCGGGAGCGCGGAGCATGGCTTGAAGGGGGCGCTTACTGCTTCGCGGCCGATTGAATGTCGCGGCTTGCGATGAGGCCGGAAAGGACCGGATGAAAATGGTCGGTGTGGCAGGATTTGAACCTGCGACCCCTTCCTCCCGAAGGAAGTGCGCTACCAGGCTGCGCTACACACCGATGTTCGCGGGAGCGCGATAATAGCAGACCGGGACGGCATCGCCAACGGCAAAGTGGCCTTGCCGCCGCGAGGGAAGTGCCAGCAGCTGTCCACAGCTTGGCCACAGGAAAAAACACTACATATGGTATGCGCTCATTAGAAAAAATCTAAATAAGGGGCCGTGGGGCTTGTCAGGGTCCGCCGTGTCGCGCAGACTGTCCGCTTGTTACGTCACACCGAGCGCAGCGGAGATAACAACCATGGGAGAAGCAGTCCAGGCTTTTACGGCAGGCCCCGACATCGATGTCCAACCGGCCTCGGAGGACATCTGGGACAAGAAGTACCGCCTCAAGGACCGCGCCGGCAACCCCGTCGATGCGGATATTCTCGACACCTACAAGCGGGTTGCCCGGGCCCTGGCCGACGCTGAGCCCACGGAAGAAAAGCAGAAGCAGTGGTTCCAGCGCTTCGTCTGGGCCCTGCAGAACGGCGCCCTGCCGGCCGGCCGGATCATCTCCAACGCCGGTGCCCAGGCCTACAAGCCCGCCACCTCGACCATCAACTGCACGGTGTCCGGATCCATCGTCGATTCCATGGACGACATCCTGAACAAGAACCACGAAGCCGGCATGACCCTGAAAGCCGGCTGCGGCATCGGCTACGAGTTCTCAACGCTGCGTCCGAAGGGTGCTTACGTGAGCGGCGCCGGCGCCTATACCTCCGGGCCCCTGTCCTTCATGGATATCTACGACAAAATGTGCTTCACGGTCTCCTCCGCCGGCGGCCGCCGGGGGGCGCAGATGGCGACCTTCGACATCAACCACCCGGACGTACTCGACTTCATTCGCGCCAAGCGCGAGGACGGCCGCCTGCGCCAGTTCAACTTGAGCCTGCTGATCACCAGCGAATTCATTCATGCAGTGAAGGCCGACGAGCAGTGGCACCTCTCGTTCCCCATGACGGAGAAAGAAGCAACGGATTCCGGCCTCGACCTCAAGGACCCGGAACAGGTGGTCTGGCGCCCGTTCCCGGTGATGAAAGATTACCTCTGCAACGAGCACGGCGAGGTGGCCTGCCGTGTCTACAAGACGCTCCCGGCCCGCCGGCTCTGGGACCTCATCATGTCATCCACCTACGACTTTGCCGAGCCGGGCTTCATCCTCATTGACAAGGTCAACGAGATGAACAACAACTGGTGGACGGAGAGCATCCGCGCCACCAATCCCTGTGGTGAGCAGCCGCTGCCACCCTACGGTTCCTGCCTGCTCGGGTCCGTGAACCTGACCCGGCTGGTACTCGATCCGTTCACAGAGAAGGCACGCTTCGACTGGGAGCGCTACCGCGAGGTGGTTGCCGTCTTCACCCGCATGCTCGACAACGTCGTCGAGATCAACGGCCTGCCCCTCGAGGAGCAGCGCCACGAAATCACCTACAAGCGCCGCCACGGCATGGGTTTCCTCGGCCTGGGCTCCACGCTGACCATGCTCGGCATGCGCTACGGCGACGATGAATCCGTGGCTTTCACGGAGCGGGTCGCCAGGGAAATGGCCATCTCGGGCTGGGAGCAGGCAGCCGAACTCGCCGACGAGAAGGGCCCGGCGCCGATCATGGACGACGAGTTCGTAGTCACCACGGCCATGCTGGACGCCCGCCCGGAGATGGCGCGGGACGGCATCAAAGTGGGCGACAAGGTGCCCGGTCGGGTCCTGCACGCTCGCTACAGCCGCTACATGCAGCGTATGGCAGAGGTTGCGCCGCAGCTCGTGGACCGGCTCGCTGAACAGGGCGCACGCTTCACGCACCACAGTTCCATCGCGCCGACGGGGACGATTTCCCTGTCGCTGGCCAATAACGCCAGTAACGGTATCGAGCCCAGCTTCGCCCACCATTACGCGCGCAACGTGATCCGCGAAGGCCGCAAGACGAAGGAGAAAGTGGACGTCTTCTCCTTTGAGTTGCTCGCGTACCGACAACTTATCAACACCAGAGCCATGCCCTACACGGAAAACGAGGACGAGCAGCTGCCGGGCTACTTCACCGTTGCCGACGATGTGACGCCAAAGCAGCACGTGGACATCCAGGCGGCGGCGCAGAAGTGGGTGGACTCTTCCATCTCCAAGACAGCCAACGTACCCACGGACTACCCCTTCGAGGACTTCAAGGACATCTACCTGTACGCCTACGAAAAGGGACTGAAAGGCTGCACTACCTTCCGCTTCAACCCGGAGGCCTTCCAGGGCGTACTGGTCAAGGACAAGGACCTCGAAAATACCACCTATGAGTTCAAGCTCGAGGACGGCACGACCGTGGAGCTCAGGGGTAATGAGGAGGTGGAATACGACGGCGAGATGCATACCGCCGCCAACCTGTTCGACGCCTTGAAAGAAGGCTACTACGGCAAGTTTTAAGCGCCGGGAGGGCGACCAGACAATGACTACCCGCATCGACAAGAAAATCGTCAGCTATAAGGTCCGAGAGACGCAGGACGAGCAGCAGCCGGCAGAGGCCACCGCCGAAGCCGCCCAACCCGAGAGCAACGTGGTACAGATGCACGAAGCCTTCGTGCGACCGGAACGACTGGTAGGGTCGACCTACAAAATCAAGACGCCGCTCTCCGAGCACGCCATGTACATCACCGTCAATGATGTGATCCTCAACGAGGGCACGGAGCACGAGAGCCGCCGACCCTTCGAGGTGTTCATCAACTCCAAGAACATGGAGCATTTCCAATGGGTGGTGGCGCTGACCCGCCTCATCTCTGCCATCTTCCGCAAGGGCGGTGATGCCACCTTCCTGGTGGAGGAGCTGAAGGCCGTCTTCGACCCGCGGGGCGGCTACTTCAAGAAAGGTGGCGTGTTCATGCCCTCGATCGTCGCCGAGATCGGCTATGCCATCGAGGACCACATGAAGCATATCGGTCTCATCAACTCGGACCTGGATCAGCACCAGCAGCAGTACCTGGAGAAGAAACGGCAGGAGCTGGCTGACGGGGCCAACGACGCAAAAAAGACTGAAGGCGCTGAGGCACAGGACAATCCGTTCCCGCCCAGCGCCAGCCTGTGCATGAAGTGCCACACCAAGGCCGTTGTCCTCATGGACGGCTGTATGACCTGCCTCAACTGCGCGGATTCGAAGTGCGGTTGAACTGACCGGGCCGCGACAGCGCCTAGGCAGGCGCTGTCGCGGCCATGATTCGATCTCTCCCCGCCCGCTTGCCCCGATACATCGCCTCATCCGCCTGACGGATCGCCCGGTCCAGATCCTCACCAACGGACGCAAGGCCAATGGTAAGCGTCACCGGCAGCGGACCGACGCTGGTGTCCACCGGGGCCGCGACAATCGCCTCGCGGACGCGCGCAGCGGCCCGCTCAAGCTCAGCGTAGGACAGGCCCGGGTAGACGATCACAAACTCTTCGCCCCCCCAGCGACAGGCGACGTCCATGTTGCGCACGACACCCGCAATCCGATCGGCCACGGCGCGCAGTACCTCGTCGCCCACCGCGTGGCCGAGGCGGTCGTTAGTGGCTTTGAAGCGGTCAATATCGGCGACCAGGACGCCACAGGACGTCTTTTCCCGCCGACAGCGCGCATGCGCCGCGCCCGCCACATCCTCGAAACCCCGCCGGTTGAGCAGTCCGGTGAGGGCATCGCGGCTGGCGAGCTCGCGGATGCGCACCAGCGCGCGCTCCAGCTCATCATTCTGCTCGCGCAGGATCCCCTTCAAGCGAAGCTGCCTGCGGTAGCTGTAAAAGGCGAGCGCAACCAGGAGGACCGCCAGCAGCAGCCCGGCAGCAAGGGCCAGCAGCAGGCGGTTGCGCGCCGTCAGCCCAGACTGCTGCAGACGGTTGTTCAGCTGGAGAAGCTCGATTTCCTTTTCGGCCCGCTCCACGTCGTGACGCGCCTTGAGCTCTGCCGCAACCGCTTCCCGGCGCCGGTCGAGGCCCTTGCGCCACTCATCAAGCTGCTCGCGGTAATAGGTCGCGGCCGCTTCCGGCCGGCCCTGGGCGAAGGCCAGGTCGCCGAGGCGCTGCAGGAGCTCGCTCATGACAAGGGGCGCCCGGCCCCGCGCGAGGGCCAGTGCCAGCTCATACTGCGCGAGGGCTGCGGCGGGTTCCTCAAGCTCCCGCTTCAAATCCCCGTAGGCCATGTGTACGCCGGCGCGCATGCGCATCGGGAAGCTGTCATCCAGCGCTTCGAGGGCACGCTGGCAGCTCTCCTCGGCAGCGCGACGGTTATCGAGCTTTACCTGGAGATCGCAGAGGTTCGCGATCCGCTCGGTGGCTTCTTGTTCAAGGCCCTGAAGCTCGGCAATCGCGAGCCCCTGACGGTGGAAATCGACGGCCCGGGACAGGTTGCCGAGGTCCCCGACCGCGCTGCCGAGGTTACCAAGGGCGGTCACCTCCAGGCTGTGATCACCGAACTGCCGGGCCAGCGCAAGGGTTTCCTCGTAGTAGCGCCGAGCCTTGAGCGGGTCGCCGGTCCACTGGTAAGCCACTCCCAGGGCGCTGACCAGCAGAGCGCGCACTTCGATGTTGTCATGGCCATCGAGGGCGTCGTTCCCCTGCAGAAAGTGGCCGATGGCCGCCGCCATGCGCCCCTGCTCCGCATCAATAGAGCCGGCTAGAAAGCGTTGCCGGGCCAGAAAGCCGGGCTCATCAAGGGAGGTCGCCACGGCTTCAAGGGCCCGGGCATCTTCGGTGGCAAGCTCGTAGCGGCCCAGGCGCCGGCGGACCGTGCCACGCTCGAAAAGGAGTTCAAAGCGCTCCCGGGCGTCCACCCCCGGCGCCGCAAGGCGGCGGGACAGATCCTCAAGCAGCACCTCGGTGTTTTCCCCGGCGGCGACTGGCGTCGCGGCTGTCGCGAGCGCGACACAGAACAGAAGCAACAGCCCGATCAGGCGGACCATGGCGAGGCCGCAGCGGGTAAACCATCCCCGGAGACGCTGCGGTTTCAAGGCCCTTGTCCCCGGCTAATAAACACCGGCCCAACGGGCCAGGAGCTGGCTGAGCACACTGAAGGTGGTCACCACCACAACGAGCAGAATGAGCAGGCGAAGGGGCTTGAACGGCTTGCGCTCGACGGCGTTAACCCCTTTACTGAGGAACGCGTCAACTCTGGCCTGGTCCTCGGCGGAGAGCTGCGGGCCGGCATCGACGCCGGCCCCGTGCCCGTCATCATCGCGCTGCTGGTCTTCTTCCATAGCGGTATTCTACCCGCCATGACCCGGAGAAGTCGCCCCGAAAGACGGCCTAACCGGTCACAATGCGAACAGGGCCTCGGGCATCGCCATGAGGTTATCCGCGCCGGACTCCAGTGCCGCCCGGTGCGCATCAGCGCGGGGCAGCAGACGCTGGAAGTAAAAACGCGCCGTATGCAGCTTGGCCTCGTAGAAATCCTTGTCGTCCTCACCCGCGGCCAGCTTCGCCTGCGCCACCACAGCCATACGCGCCCAGAAATAACCAAGGGTCACGTAGCCGGCGTACATAAGGTAATCAACAGCGGCGGCGCCCGCCTCGTCGGCGTTGCTCATGGCTTTCTCGCCCACCGCCAGTGACAGCCTCAGCCACTCGTCCTTGTAGCGTCCGAGGGGCTCCAGGAACTCCACCACGGCCTCATCATCATGGGCGGCGATGAACTCACCCACGTGATCCGTGAAGGCCGTGAGCAGCTTGCCACCGGAGCCCAGCACCTTGCGGCCGAGGAGATCCAGGGCCTGGATGCCCGTGGTGCCCTCGTAAAGCATGGCGATGCGGGCATCGCGGACGATCTGCTCCATGCCCCACTCACGGATAAAGCCGTGGCCGCCGTAGATCTGCACCCCGTGGTTCGCCGCCTCGAAACCCGCTTCGGTGACAAAGGCTTTGGCGATGGGAGTAAGCAGAGCCATGAGGTCATCAGCCTGCTTCGCCCGCGTCTCGTCGCCCCGATCGACCACGTCGCCGAGCTGGGCGAGGTAGTACAACATGGCGCGACTGCCCTCGGCGATGGCCTTCTGCGTGAGCAGCATGCGACGCACGTCCGGGTGCACAATGATCGGGTCTGCCGCCCCCTCGGGGTTCTTGGGGCCCGTGAGGCTGCGCATGGCCAGGCGCTCGCGGGCATAGCGCAGGGCACCCTGGTAGGAGAGCTCTGCGTGGGCCAGGCCCTGGATCGCCGTGCCAATGCGCGCGGTGTTCATAAAGGTGAACATCAGGTTGAGGCCACGGTTCGGCTCGCCGATGAGATAGCCGGTGGCACCGTCGAAGTTCATGACGCAGGTGGCCGAGGCCTTGATACCCATTTTCTTCTCGATGGAAGCGCAGTGCACGGCATTGCGCTCGCTGAGGCTGCTGTCTTCGTTCACCGTGAACTTCGGCACCACGAACAGGGAAATGCCCTTGGTGCCTTCCGGGGCATCGGGAAGGCGCGCCAGCACGATATGGACGATGTTCCCGGCCATATCGTGCTCACCGGCGGAGATGAAGATCTTGGTGCCGGTGATCGCGTAGCTGCCATCGGCCTGCGGTTCGGCCCTGGTGCGCAGGAGGCCGAGATCCGAGCCGCACTGGGCTTCCGTCAGGCACATGGTGCCGGTCCACTCGCCGGCGACAAGCTTCGGCAGGTAGCGCGCCTTCTGCTCGTCGCTGCCGTGGGCCTCGAGAGTTTTGATGCAGCCGTGGGACAGGCCCGGGTACATGAGCCAGGACCAGTTGGCGGTGCCGACCATCTCGTTTATCACGATGCCGAGCATGTTCGGCATACCCTGGCCGCCGAACTCGGGGTCCGCCGACAGGGAGGGCCAGCCGTTTTCCACGAACTGCCGGTAGGCGTCGGCGAAGCCCGCGGGGGTCTTCACGCCGTCTTCGGACCAGCTGCAGCCTTCTTCGTCGCCGCTCTGGTTCAGGGGCGAGAGCACGCCCTCGGCAAACTTGGCGCCTTCTTCAATGATCGCTGCCATGAGGTCCGGGGTCGCTTCCTCGTAGCCGGGCAGGGTCTCGTAGACCGCCCCGGAATCCAGCACCTCATCGATGATGAAGCGGATGTCGCGCAGGGGAGCCTTGTACTCGAGCATGGTGTCTTTCCTCCAACAGGACCGCGACGAGGCCGCGGCGATAGCGGACCGGGGCGGCGGCTTGCCACCGGCCGGGTTTCAGCGATACATGTGTTCACCGTTTACATGGGCTGAGATTATAGTCGATCTGCCGCGGAGCGAAAGGTCCCGGCGGGGCTTTTTTGGTCTTCGCAGGGTTTCGGGGCAATCTGCTACTCCCGGGGCGAGCGCGGGATACTTCTCTCAGTCGCTCGCAAGTGATGCAACGCAAGGCGAGCAGGGCCACCGAAGGGCGGCCACACTCATCCCATGGCAAAAACGGCGGCGGCAACAGTGTGGCATGGGACGCGGCGGGCCGCCGGCACACTGGTCGACGGCCTGTTCCCCCACCACTGCGCCCTCTGCGACCGACTGAGCCACCGCTCCCTCGCCCTCTGCGAGGACTGTGAAGACTCCCTTACTTTCAATCGACGGCCGTGCCCCCGCTGCGCACTGCCGGACACCCCAGTGGGCGCGGCCCCCTGCCCGGCCTGTCGAAACGGCCTGGCCCTAGACCGGGTGATCGCCCCGCTCAGCTACGACGCCACGCTCGCCGACCTGGTGGCGCGCTGGAAATACCGCCGCGAACTTGCCCTGACCGCCGTCTTTGCCGACCTCTGGCGCCGCCACGCCCCGGCGCCGGACCGCCCGGACCGGGTGCTGCCGGTTCCCCTGCATTGGCGCCGCCTGTGGTGGCGGGGGTTCAACCAGAGCGAGCGGCTGGCCACCACACTGGCCCGCAGCGACCCGCGCCTGGCCGGCGTACCCGTCGAC
>NZ_KN234776.1 GCF_000764025.1 Pseudohaliea rubra DSM 19751
AGCGCGCATCGACCCAGCCCAGCAGCCGCGCGCCCAGCGCCAGCGCCTCGTCGAGGTGGGCCAGGGCGTCCGCGGCGAGTGCCGGCGGCAGTTTCGCCCCGGGGGCGATGTGGTAGAACTCTTTCAGGTCCTTCACCCCGTGACCCACCGCCGTCTCCGATACGTCCGGGGGAATCCAGCCTGTGGTGTTGCCGGACACGGGGTTCTCCTCCGCCAGCCAGGCTTCCTTGCCTTCGCCGAGGAAAAACGCCCGCCAGCCGGCATCCATGCGCGCCAGCCGCGCCGGCGTCAGCGGCGGGTTGCGCAGCACCGCAAAGCCGCTGTCCCGCAGGGCCTGGACGAAGGCGCGGTCTGCGCCGGGCGCCTGGCAATCGACGATGGCAACGCTCACGGGTGCTCCTCCAGCGGCGGCGCCAGGCGCCGGGCAAGCAGTATCAACAGGGCCAGAAACACATAGCAGAAAGAGCTGAAGCGAAGCACCGTCAGCGCCTCCCCGCCGGCAACCACGGCGCTGGTAACCGCCGGGCTCACCGCCGTGCCCAGGGTCGCGCCGAAGAGCAGCGCGGCGATGAGCCGCGGCGACGGCACCGTGACCGCGTCGCTGGCAAAGGCGATGGTCACCTTGAGCAGGCCGAGGTTCAAGAGGCCCCAGGCAAAGGCCAGCCAGGGCAGCCAGGACGGCGCGGTCACGGTCCAAAGGGGTATGGAGCCGAAAAAGGTGCCGAAGATGCTCGCCAGCACCATGCGCCGGGCGCCGAGGCGCAGCACCCACCAGGCCACCAGCAGCTGGCCGCAGAACATGCCCGTCCAGTAGCGGGAAACCACTGATCCGGCGGCCTCCCGGCTCATGGGCAGCGTTGCCTCGAGATGGCTCGGCAGCCACCAGAGCATGCTGTTCTGGCCCAACGTATAGAGAAAGAGCGCCGCGATGCAGAGCCACACGGTCGCCGGCCAGCGCGGGGCCGCCGGCGGCGCACCCCCCTCCCCGCTCACGGTCGCCACCCGGGTGGCCTCGCTCTGCGGAAAGCGCGACAGCGCCGCGAGCACCACGATCAGTGCCGCCAGGGCGCCGACCAGCAGGTAGGTGCTCGCCCAGTGCAGCCCCGCGGCCACAAAGAGCACGGCCACTGCGGAGGTCGCCGCCCCGGCGCCGCTGAAGAAGCCGTCCGTCACCACCAGCATCGAGGCCCGGCGCTTGCCGGCAAAGAGCAGCGCGATGCCGCTGGCCGCACCGGCGAGACCGATGCCGCAGCCGGTGCCCACCACCCCGAGGGCCAGGCGCAGGACCCAGAGGCTCTCGGTGAAGCGCAGCAGCAGGAGCGCCCCGGCCAGGGCGAGGTAGACCAGCAGCATGGCCGCGCGCAGGGTGAGGAGATCGAAGATCACCAGGGCGAGGCCGGAGCCGACGAGGATGCCCACGGTGAGCCAACTGAATAGCGCACCGGCAGCCGGCACCGACAGGCCGAGCTGTTCCGCCAGCGGCGGTAGCACCACGCCGATGGGCGCGAGCATGCCCGACATCACGCAATAGGCGAGGAAGCAGGCGAGGGTGACGCTCGCCCGGTGGGGCGGGGGATGCTGGCTCACGGACGATATCGCATTGCGGCAGGGGAGACGTTATATTGCCCGGAAATAGAGGCAGGAACGAATCCGCCATGAGCGATTACCCGAACGATCGGCGCCGGAACGTCCGCGCGCAGCTGGACCTGCCGGTGGAGGTGCACCAGGGCGGCAGTGTCTGGAAGCAGCGCCTCGTGGACCTTTCCCTTGCCGGCATCGCCACGGACCAGCCCGAGGTCTGGGATGCCCAGTACAACGAGCCGTTCACGCTGATCATCCACCTGGACGATGGCGCGGCGCTTGAGCTCCATGCCTACCTCCAGCACGTGGAGAACAACCGTCTCGGCTTCTCGGTGCAGCACGTGGACCAGGCCAACATCGAGCCCCTGCGGGCGCTCCTCGCGACCCGGGTAGACGATGAGGCAGCGCTGGACGCGGAGATCGAGCGGTTGCGGCAGGAAGAAGGCTAGGCGGGGCAGCCCCCGCCCTGGCAGCGCAGGAACGCGCCTGCCACAGCAGGATACGGACCTAGATCGCACCGTAGGCCAGCATGGCGTCCGCCACCTTGCGGAAGCCGGCGACATTGGCGCCGCGTACGTAATTCACCAGCTCTCCGTTCTCCCCATAGTGCACGCACTGGTCATGGATACCGTTCATGATGTCGCGCAGGCGGTGCTCCAGTTCTTCGGCACCCCAGGCCATGCGGATGCTGTTCTGGCTCATTTCCATCCCGGACACTGCCACGCCGCCGGCATTCGCGGCCTTGCCGGGGCCAAAGAGGACGCCGGCGTCATGCAGGACCTTGATGGCCTCCACCGTGGTCGGCATGTTCGCGCCCTCGGCGACGGCCTGGCAGCCGTTCACCGCGAGGGTGCGCGCGTCCTGCTGGTCGAGCTCGTTCTGCACCGCGCAGGGGAAGGCGAGATCACAGGGCACACCCCAGGGGCGGGTGCCCTCGTGGTACTGACAGCCGACGTGCTCCGCGTACTCACGGATGCGCCCACGGCGCCGGGTCTTCAAATCAATGAGCCAGTGCAGCTTGTCCTCGTCGAGGCCGTTGGCATCATGGATGAAGCCCGAGGAGTCTGAGAGCGTGACCACCTTCGCCCCGAGCTGCATGAGCTTCTGCGCGCAGTAGAGCGCGACGTTGCCGGAACCGGAGAGCACGCAGGTCTTGCCCTCCACGCTGTCACCGCGGTGCGCGAGCATGGCCTGCATGAAAAAAGCCGCGCCCCAGCCCGTGGCCTCGGTGCGGATAAGGCTGCCGCCGAACTCGATGCCTTTGCCCGTGAGCGCCCCGGTGAACTCGCCGGTGAGGCGCTTGTACTGCCCGAAGAGGTAGCTGATCTCCCGCGCGCCGACGCCGATATCGCCGGCGGGCACGTCGGTATTCGGGCCGATATGGTGGTACAGCTCGGTCATGAAGGACTGGCAGAAGCGCATGATCTCCCGGTCCGACTTGCCCTTGGGATTGAAGTCAGAGCCGCCCTTGCCCGAGCCGATGGGCAGGGTCGTCAGGCTGTTTTTGAAGGTCTGCTCAAAGCCAAGGAACTTGAGGATCGACAAGTTCACCGTGGGGTGGAAGCGCAGGCCGCCCTTGTAGGGGCCGATGGCGTTGTTGAACTGCACCCGGAACCCCCGGTTGACCCGGATGTTGCCCTCGTCGTCTTCCCACACGACCCGGAAGATCACGGAGCGGTCGGGCTCTGTCATGCGCTCGAGGATGCCCGCCTCGCGGTAGCGGACGTTGTCGAGGATGAAGGGGATCACCGACTCGGCTACCTCGTGCACGGCCTGGTGGAACTCCGGCTCGCCGGGGTTACGCTTGATCAGGCCCTGCATGAAGCGATCGAGGGAGAGGTCCTGGTACATGCACGGGCTCCTTCGGGTAAACGGCGATTATGGCAGCGTGGATGGCCTGTTGCGATCACGCCGCGCAGGGGTTGCTATGCCGTGCCGGCTTTGGATGGTCGTAATGTTCCGGAGCGAGTGCGAGATGCCTCTCTCAGCCTTGCCCGGCCGGGTCGCTCCACGATATTCGCTTGGTGAAAGAAGCATCCCGCGCTCGCCCCTACCGCCCTGCGTAAGTCCACGGCAGCAGCGGCGGGTACGGCCGGATGTAAGCCCTGTCACGTCCGCCCGGCATCGGCCCTAGCTGAACGCCGCCAGCGCTTCCTGCAGCTTGCGCACGGGCACGACCTCCATGCCGGGGATGGCGGACTTGGGGGCGTTGGCCTTCGGCACGATGGCGCGGCGGAAACCGTGCTTGGCGGCCTCGGCGAGGCGTTCCTGGCCGCTGGGCACCGGGCGGATCTCGCCGGAGAGGCCCACTTCGCCGAAGATCACCAGGTCCCGCGGCAGCGGGTGGTCGCGGAAGCTGGAGACGATGGCCAGCAGCAGCGCGAGGTCGGCGCTGGTCTCCAGCACCTTGACCCCGCCGACCACGTTGGCGAAGACATCCTGGTCACCTACGTGCAGGCCGCCGTGGCGATGGAGCACCGCCAGCAGCATGGCCAGGCGGTTCTGCTCCAGGCCCACGGCCACCCGCCGCGGGTTGCCCAGGGCGCTGTCGTCCACCAGCGCCTGGATCTCCACCAGCAGCGGCCGGGTGCCCTCCCAGACCACCATCACGGCACTGCCTGAGGACGCCTCCTCGCTGCGGTCGAGAAAGATCGCGGAGGGGTTTTTCACTTCCCGCAGGCCGCCGTCGGTCATGGCGAAGATGCCGAGTTCGTTGACGGCGCCGAAGCGGTTCTTCTGCCCGCGCAGGGTGCGGAAGCGCGAATCGTCGGAGCCCTCGAGGAGGATCGAGCAGTCGATCATGTGCTCGAGGACCTTGGGACCGGCGAGGCTGCCGTCTTTGGTGACGTGGCCGACGAGGAGCAGCACGGTACCCGACTGCTTGGCGTAGCGGGTGAGCGCCGCGGCGCATTCGCGCACCTGCGAGACGCTCCCGGGGGCCGAAGCGATGTCGTCGGAGTGCACCACCTGGATCGAGTCGACCACCACCACGTCGGGCCGGTCGCTCCCGAGGGCGGCGAGGATGCTCTCGACGTTGGTCTCGGCCATCAGTCGGAGCTGGTCCATGGGCAGGCCGAGGCGCCGGGCGCGCAGGGCCACCTGCTGCAGGCTCTCCTCGCCGGTGATGTACAGGCAGGGGCGGCCGCGGGCGAGGTGGCAGAGGGTCTGCAGCAGCAGCGTGCTCTTGCCGGCCCCGGGGCTGCCGCCGACGAGAATTGCCGAGCCCGGCACAAGACCACCGCCGAGGACCCGGTCGAACTCGCCGGCGCCGGAGCCGATGCGCGCCACGGCCTCGGTGGCGATCTCCGCCAGCAGCTTCGCCTCCGGCCGGGCGCCGGCGAAGCCTGCCCGGTTGCCTGCGCCCGCTGCCGTGCCGCGCCGGCCGCCGGCGGGACCGAGGCGCAGCTCCGAGACGGTGTTCCAGGCGCCGCAGTCACTGCACTGGCCCTGCCACTTGCTGTAGTCCGAGCCGCACTCGGTGCACACAAACGCGGTTTTCTGCTTCGCCATGAGCCTCCTGTGAAACGGGCCTCCCGTGAAAAACGCCGCCGGGAGCTGTATCGTCTCCTGCCAGGCGGCTATCCTAGCCGGCCGCACCCACGACCCGGAAGCGTTGATGACGGAATCGTCCCTCATCCCCGAACAGCAGCTCCTGTTCTCCCCCGGCCTGGCGGCGACCATCGGCCTGGAGGAGGCGATCCTGCTGCAGTACCTCCACGGCCTGCTGCGGCACCTGCCGGCGGACCACCACGGGCCGGCGGGCTGGGTGAGCGTCTCTCGCGGCCGGCTTCTTGCCGCCCTTCCCTTCTGGAACGACGCGGACCTCACCCGGGTCTGTCAGCACCTGGTGGACCTGGGGGTGCTGCAGGTGCGCCAGGCCGCGGGCAGCGAGGCGCTGTCCTTTGCTCTGGACCATGGGCCCGCTGCCGCGGGCCGACAGCGCGAGGACGCGCCTCCCCCGGCAGACAGTGCCCGGGGGAGCAGCGCCCCCGCCGGGACGGGACCGCAGGCCCCGTCAGCGCACAGTGACGCGGGGATGCGCGGACCACAGCCCGAACGTACCGACGCTGGCCCGGGGCCGCGCTTTCCGCCGGGGGCCCCCATCCCGGCGACCCGGCCACGGGCCGGCCTGCTGCCGGCGGGCTGGCAACCCGGCGAAGACCTGCTGCAGCTGCTGGCGCTGAACCACAACATACCGCGCGCCTTCGCGCTGGAACAACTCGAGGATTTCGTCTTTTACTGGCGCGAGCGCGGCGAGACCAGCCACGCCTGGGAGAACAAGTTCCGTCAGCACGTGCTGTCCTGCTGGCGGCGGCAGCAGCAGGATGCCGCCGAGGCCTTCCGCACCACCCCGGTGCCCCTCGACGGGCACTGGAAGCCCAGCGCCGACGCCCTGGAGATTCTCCTGCGCGCCGGCGTGGCCCGGGACTTCATCGCCGACTCGATCCCCGAGTTCGTGCTCTACTGGCGCGAGCGCGGCAGCGCCCCGGAGGCCTTGAATACGCGCTTTGTGCAGCACATCCGGCGCCAGTGGGCACGCTACCGGTCGAGCCGGGAGCACAGCACGGAGCCGGCGCGCATCCCGCCGGACTGGCAGCCGAGCGCCGACGTGTTCGATATTCTGGAGCTGTCGCACATCGACGCCGGCTTCGCGAAGGCCCTCGTGCCGGAGTTTGTGCTCTACTGGCGCGACAGCAACCAGCTGCACAGCTCCTGGAACTCGAAGTTCCTGCAGCATGTAAAATACCATTGGGCGCGGCACAACCAATTCACGGCACGGGATCGAAGCCATGACGGGCAGCAGGGAACTGGTAGAGCGGGCCGAACGCGCGATCGCAGCCTCGAGCAGGACCTCCACGACACCTCCTGGGCAGACTGACACCGGGGGAGAACGCCCGGGGCGCGCCGCCCCGGAGCGCATCGAGGCCATCAATCAGGTGTTCGCCCTGTACCGCCTCAACTACCACAACCAGTACTACGCCGCCTTCCCGGATGCTGAGCAGCTGCGGCAGATCAAGAAGCTGTGGCTGGAATCACTCGCCGATTACGGCGTGAGCCAGCTGCTGGCCGGCGCGAAGCGCGCGATCGAGGGCAGCGAGTACCTGCCCACGCTGAACCGCATGCACCGCTGCTGCCGGGAGGCGGCGGCAGACCACGGCCTGCCGCCGGCGCGGGACGCCTACGAGGAAGCCTGCACGGCGCCCTCCCCCAAAGCCGCCCAGCCCTGGTCTCACGCCGCCGTCTACCTCGCCGGCCGCGACAGCGGCTGGTTCACCCTCGCCAACAAGCCGGAGGCGACCAGCTGGCCCGTGTTCCGGGACCACTACGAGCGCTACTGTGCGCGGGTGCTGGCCGGGGAAGAGCTGACGCTGCCGCCGGCCCCGGCGCTGGCGCAGGCGCAGGATCGCGGCAAGCCGCTGTCTGACGAGGAACAGCTGGAGCAGCTGCGGCAGCTGCGACGCGACCTGGCACTGTAGGCGCCCCGGCAGCAGCGCCGCGGCTCAACCCTGCTGTCGGGCGAGGTTCTCGAAGCGGGTGAATTCACCGACGAAGGCCAGGCGTACGGTGCCGATGGGGCCGTTCCGCTGCTTGCCGATAATAATCTCGGCCACGCCCTTGTCCGGGGAGTCCTCGTTGTAGACCTCGTCCCGGTAGATGAACAGGATCACGTCTGCGTCCTGTTCTATCGCGCCCGATTCCCTGAGATCCGAGTTTACCGGGCGCTTGTTCGGCCGCTGCTCCAGGGAGCGGTTGAGCTGGGACAGGGCCACCACCGGGCAGCCGAACTCCTTGGCAATGGCCTTCAGGTTGCGGGAGATTTCCGAGATCTCCGCGGTGCGTCCCTCACCGCTGCCAGCCACCTGCATGAGCTGCAGGTAATCGAGCATGATCATGGCGAGGTCGCCGTGCTCGCGGACCACCCGGCGCGCCCGGCTGCGCACCTCCGTGGGCGTGAGCGCCGGCGTGTCGTCGATGTACAGGGGCACATCCTTGAGCTTGCCAACGGCCCCCGAGAGCTTGGGCCAGTCTTCCTGGTCCAGCTTGCCGTTGCGCACCTTGGTCTGGTTGATGCGGCCGATGGAGGACAGCATGCGCATGATCAGCTGCTCGGCCGGCATCTCCATGCTGAACACCAGCACGGGCCGCTCCTGGGCCAGCACCGCATGCTCCACGAGGTTCATGGCGAAGCTGGTCTTGCCCATGGAGGGGCGGCCGGCGACGATCACCAGGTCCGAGCGCTGCAGGCCGGAGGTGAAGCGATCCAGGTCCAGGTAACCGGTGGACAGGCCGGTGATGTCGCCGCCGCTCTGGAACAGTTCCTCAATGCGCGCCAGCGCGCCCTGGAGCAGCGGGTTCACGGTCTGCGGACCGCCGGCCTTGGGGCCCTGCTCGGCGATCTGCATGATGCGCCGCTCGGCGGCATCGATGAGCTCCCCGGCGCTGCGCCCTTCCGGGTTGAAGCCGCTGTCGGCGATTTCCTGGGCCGCCTGGATAAGCCGACGCACATTCGCCCGCTCGCTCACCACCTGGGCATAGGCGCGGATATTAGAGGCGCTGGGGGTGCCCTCGGCGAGCTCCGTGAGGTAGGCGAGACCGCCGGCGGCCTCGAGCTCGCCGCTGGCCTGGAGCTTGTCGGCGACGGTAATCACGTCGACGGGGTCGCTGGCTTCGGCCAGGCGGGCCACGTGCCGGAAGATCAGCCGGTGATCCGGCCGATAGAAGTCCTCGGCGGCCACCACCTCGGCCACGCCGTCCCAGCCGTCCGCAGACAGCAGCAGACCGCCGAGCACGGACTGCTCCGCCTCAATGGAATGGGGCTGCATCTTGATCCGGGCGACGTCGCTGTCGTAGTCGGGGGGCGGCGCGAGGGAAAAGTCGGCGATGTCGGGGTCAGCCATGGTAGGTTCAGGGCTCAGCACGGCCGCTCAGAGTAGCGGATTCGGGAGCTTCACTGAAGGGGCTGGCCGCCTGCGGGAAGCCTGCGGGAGGAAAGCGCCGCCGCTGTCGGCGCCGGGACGCACCGCCGACCGGCACAGGACAGCACCCCCTGCGGGCGCCGGGCAGCCGTCTCCTCCGGGCGAACGGCGCAGCACTACCCGGCAGGAGCGGCGCCCTCGCCGCAGGCAGGGGGGCAGGGTTCGCCGGCCGGTATCGGCGCGGCGATGCGCCCCCACAGGATGGGGGCCTTACTCGGGAACGACCGCAACGGTGACGTCGATCATCACCTCGGGGTGAACCTGCACGGCCACAACGTGCTCGCCGGTCTCGCGCAGGGCGCCTTCCGGGAGGCGGACCTCCGCCTTGTCGATCTCGCAGCCGGCGGCGGTGACCGCGTCGGCGATGTCCCGGGTACCGATGGAGCCGAAGAGCTTGCCTTCGTCACCGGCGTTGGCGGCGATGGTGACCAGGCCGACCTCGGCCAGCTTCTCACCGCGAGCCTGGGCGGCGGCCAGAGCCTCCGCGGCGGCCTTCTCGAGCTCGGCGCGGCGCGCCTCGAACTCAGCGACGTTCGCCTTCGTGGCGGGCACGGCCTTGCCCTTTGGAATCAGGAAGTTGCGGCCATAGCCGGCCTTTACCTCGACCGTGTCGCCAAGGCCGCCCAGGTTGCCAATGTTCTCCAGCAGAATGACTTGCATGGTTCCTATCCTCTCGCTTCGGGAGCAGGCTCCCTTCCGGCGCCCGGGGCGCCCTGTGTCGAATATTCGGTCAACCGTTTCACGGTTTGTCGTCTTTGTTCGCGCCCTGCCAGCGCGCCCGGAAATCCACCCAGGCATCCAGCACCGCAAAGCCCACGAGCAGCAGCTTGGCTGCATCAAAGAGCAGCCAGAGCGCATAAAACGCCGTCAGCCACCCGCGCCCGGCGCCGCGTAGCTTCGCGCGGGCATGGACCAGGGCAAAACCCACCACGGTCACCGGCACCAGCAGGCTCGCGGCCCAGCTGCGGTACTCCAGACCCAGGGCCGTAAGGCCCGCAGCGCCCAGCGCCAGGGCGGCGGTAACGCCCACCGGAAGACGCAGGGCACGAAACTCGCTGCCGAAGCCCCCGGGGTTGTACAGGGCCGCCTGCCAGTGGCGCGCCAGCGCCAGACAGAGTACGGCCAGGATCGCATTGGCGGCGCCCATCATGCCGGCCAGCTGCAGCTGTGTCGGCACCTGCATGACCACCTCGGCACCCTGCCCCGCGGACTGCTGCACCTGTTCCAGCAGCTGTCCGAAGACCGTGGCCAGCTGTTCCAGCAGGCGCCGGGCCAGCACCAGCGTGAGCAACCCCGTGACCACACCGACGGCGGCACTCGCCAGCACCGCCAGGGCCAGACTCACCGAGAGGCGCAGCACAAGGGCAAGCACAAAGGTGCCCAGGAGCAGCGCCAGCGGCGTGCTGTCGCCGGCCATCTGCATCAGCAGCAACGCCGGCAGCGATGCCCAGAGCACAATCCAGGCACCGGGACCCGCGCCGCGGCGCAGGGTGACCAGCGCGGCGATCGCGGCACCGATCCAGCAGAACAAAACGCTGCCGGAGCTGGCCACAGCCAGCAGCAGGGCCCGGTAAGGGCCGCGCATGGCGAAGTTCGCTAGCGCTTTCATACCGTCACCCGCACAGCAGCGGGCTGCCAGTGCCTCTCCCGCAGGGCGGGGGAGGCCCTAGCGGTGGGCGTCCGAATAGGGCAGCAGGGCCAGGAAACGGGCGCGCTTGACGGCAGTGGCCAGCTGTCGCTGGTACCTGGCCTTGGTGCCGGTAATCCGGCTCGGCACGATCTTGCCCGTCTCGGAGACGTAGGCTTTGAGCGTGTCGAGGTCCTTGTAATCGATTTCCTTCACGCCCTCGGCGGTGAAGCGGCAGAACTTACGGCGACGGAAAAAACGTGCCATGGCTATTTACTCCTGGATTCGGTGGACGACGGCCTCAGGCCTCGGCTTGCTCGGTAGCTTCCGACTCGGGCTTGTCGGAGCGCTCGCCCCGGTCCCCGCGCGGGCCCCGGTCGTCGCCCTTGCGGTCGTCGAAGCGGCTCTTGCGCTCGCGGCTTTCCTTCTCGGCCTTCATGATCGGCGACTCGCCGGTGTCCGCCTCGTCGCGGCGGATGACCAGGTTGCGGATCACCGCGTCGTTAAAACGGAAGGTCGTGGTGAGCTCTTCCATGGCCTCGTTGCTGGCCTCGACGTTCATGAGCACGTAGTGCGCCTTGTGCACCTTGTTGATCGGGAAGGACAGCTGCCGGCGGCCCCAGTCCTCGAGGCGGTGCACCTGGCCCCCGTCCTTGGTGACCATGGCGGTGTAGCGCTCGACCATGGCCGGCACTTGCTCGGACTGGTCGGGGTGGACCAGGAATACGATTTCGTAATGACGCATCGAAGGCTCCTTACGGGTTGATGCCACCCGTCAGCGCGGTGTGGCAAGGAGAAGGGCGCCCGAAAGCGGCCCGCAAATTTTGGAGCGCGGAGTTTAGCTGTGCCGGGGGGGACCTTGCAAGCGCTGTCAACCACAAGGGCCGCGGAAAGCATGCCCCGTACCGGCCAGCGCGCGGGTTCGCGGCAGCGCGCCGCCTCTAGCGGTGCGCTTCTACCGCTGAGCTCTCGGACGCTGGCGCACCGCCTCGAACAGGCAGACGCCCGTGGCCACGGAGACATTGAGGCTGGAGACGGCCCCGGCCATGGGCAGATGGACAAGCACGTCGCAGTGCTCCCGGGTGAGCCGGCGCAGGCCGGCGCCCTCACTGCCGAGCACCAGGGCGGCGGGGCCGGTGAGGTCCTGGGTGTAGAGGCTGTGCTCGGCCTCCCCGGCAGCGCCGTAAAGCCAGATGCCGCGTTCCTTCAGGCCTTTCAGCACCCGGGCGAGGTTGGTGGCCGCGTGCAGGGGGACTGTCTCCGCCGCGCCGCAGGCCACCTTGCGCACCACCGGGGTCACGGAAGCGGATTTATCCTTCGGCAGGATCACCGCATCCACGCCGGCAGCATCGGCGCTGCGCAGACAGGCACCGAGGTTGTGCGGGTCAGTTACGCCGTCGAGCACCAGCAGCAGCGGCGGATGGTCCAGCCCCTCGAGGTGCGCCCAGAGGTCGACCTCGCGAGCGAGACTGTTGTCGCCCGCGGCCGGGTCGCCGGCGAGCTCGGCCACCACGCCCTGGTGGCGGCCCTGCACGAGCCGATCGAGGGCCGCCCGGGGTACGCGGTGGATGGCGACGCCCGCCGTCTCCGCCGCCGCCAGCAGCGCCGCAACCCGTCGGTCCTCGCGGCCGCGCTGTACCTGCAGACGGACAATGCTGGCGGGATCCCGGGCCAGCAGCGCCTCGACGGCGTGGATGCCGTAGACGGCTTCGCCCATGCGCCTGCCCCGGCCCTAGCGGCGGCGCCTGCGGCGCTGGCCGGTGCTCTTCTTACCGGCGGGCTTGTTGTCCGCGCTTTTCTGATCGGACTTCTGGCCGGCGTTATCCCCGGGCCTGCCGCCAGTGCTTTCATCACCCTTCTTGCGGGGCGAGGGCGCGCCTCCCGCGGCGGCGGAGTCCTTCGTTTTTTGCGCGGGCTTGGCAGCTGCGGGGGCAGCGCCCTCACCGCGGCTACCCTTGCCCCGGGTTCGACCCTGGCCGGCATCCTTGCCGCTGCCCCGGCGGCTGCCGCTGCCACCGGCCTTGTCATCGGCCTTGTCGCCGCCTTTGGCACCGGCCCTGCCGCTGCTTTTGCTACCGGCTTTTGTGCTGTCCCTGCCGGCACTCGGGCCACCGCGCCGGCTGCGGGCGGCCTTGCCGGTGGTCGGCAGCTCAACGGGCTCGAGGTCGATCTTCTTGTCGTCCAGGTCCACGCGGGCGACCTGCACCGTGAGCTTGTCGCCGAGCTGGAAGCTGCGACCGCTGCGCTCGCCCACGAGGCGCTGATGGGCCGGATCGAAGCGGTAGTAATCCCCGGGCAGAGCGGTAACGTGCACCAGCCCTTCTATATACAGGTCTGACAGCTCGACAAAGAGACCGAAGCTGGTGACCGCCGCGACCACGCCGGCGAATTCATCGCCGACGCGGTCCTGGAGGTACTCGCACTTCAGCCAGGCATTGACGTCGCGGGTGGCGTCGTCGGCGCGACGCTCGGTCATGGAACACTGCTCACCGAGGACCACCATGGTGCGCTCGTCGTAGGGATAGCTCTCCTCCCGGAGCAACGGCGTGGCGCCGTCGGCGCGGCGCAGGAGGCGGCTGCGCTGCTTTGAGCGGATCATGGCGCGGATGCCGCGGTGGATAATGAGGTCCGGGTAGCGGCGGATCGGCGAGGTGAAGTGGGCATAGCCCTCGTAGTTGAGGCCGAAGTGGCCCTTGTTCTCAGGCTGGTAGACCGCCTGGCGCAGGGAGCGCAGCAGCATGGTCTGGATCACGTGGGCATCGGGCCGGTCCTGGATCTCCTCCATAAGGGCCTGATAGTCCCGGGGGCTCGGATCCGTGCCGCCGCGCAGGCCGAGGCCGAGTTCACCGAGGAAGGCCCGCAGGTTCTCGAGCTTCTCTTCCCCCGGGCCTTCGTGTACCCGGAACAGGGTCGGCAGCGGGTGCTTTTCAAAGAAGCGTGCCGTGGCCACGTTGGCCGCGAGCATGCATTCCTCGATAAGCTTGTGGGCGTCGTTGCGCACCACCGGCACGATCTGAGAAATCTTGCGCTGCTCGTCGAAGATAATCCGCGTCTCGACGGTCTCGAAGTCGATGGCGCCACGCTCCTCCCGGGCCCGGCGCAGCACCTTGTAAAGGTCATGCAGACGCTTGAGATCCGGAATGCGCGCCGCCGGCACGGCGGGCTCCTGCTCGCCGGCAAGCACCTGGCCCACCTGCGTGTAGGTCAGCCGCGCATGGCTGTGGATGACCGCCTCGTAAAACTGAAATTTACCCAGCTCGCCGTTCCTGCCGAGGTCCATCTCCACCACCATGGCCAGCCGGTCTACCTCCGGCTTCAGGGAGCACAAGCCGTTGGAGAGCACCTCCGGCAGCATGGGCACCACCCGCTCCGGGAAGTAGACCGAGTTGCCGCGGCGGGCCGCCTCCGAATCCAGCGCCGAGCCCGGGTGCACGTAGTGCGACACATCGGCGATGGCAACCCAGAGCTTCCAGCCGCCGAGGCGCTTCTTGCGGCAGTAGACGGCGTCATCGAAGTCCTTTGCATCCTCGCCGTCGATGGTGACGAAAGGCAGGTCGCGCAGGTCGATGCGGGCGCGCTTGTCCTCCTCGGCGACGGTTTCGTGCAGGTGCCCGGCCTCGTCCACAACGGCGTCGGGCCACTCGAAAGGGATGCCGTGGGCGCGGATGGCGACGTCGATCTCCAGCCCCGGGTCGAGGTGGTCACCGAGCACCTCGACCACCCGGCCCTTGGCGCCCAGCCGGCCCGTGGGGTAATCGGTGATCTCGGCGGTAACAATCTGCCCGTGCTTCGCGCCGCCGCGGGCTTTCGGGGGGATGAGCACATCGTGGGTGAGGCGGGCGTTGTCCGGAATGACCACACCAATGCCGCTCTCTTCCTGGTAGCGACCGACAACGCGGTCGACCCCGCGCTCGAGCACCTCCACCACCTTGCCCTCGGCGCGGCCCCGGCGGTCGATGCCCGTGACGGCGACCAGCACGGTGTCGCCGTCGAAGAGCACGCGCATCTGCCGGGCGCTCAGGTAGACGTCCTCGCCGCCGCTGACCGGCATGGCAAAGCCGTAGCCGTCCCGGTGTCCCTGCACCCGGCAGCGCAGCAGGTTCATGGCGTCGACCACGCCGTAGGCGCCGCGCCGGTCGACAAGAAGCTGACCGTCGCGCTGCATGGCCCGGAGCCGATTGCGCAGGGCGTCGAGCTCCTGCTCCTCACTCAGCGCCAGCAGCTCGGCCACCTGCCCATGGTCCAGGGGCCGGTCGGCGGCGCGCAGCTGCTCGAGGATGAACTCCCGGGAGGGGATCGGGTTGTCGTAATTCGCGGCCTCGCGGGCGGCGTGCGGATCCGCTTTCTTACCTTTTCGTGCCATGAAGTGGCCTTTTGTCCAGTGCGTTTGCGGGCCCTCGGGCCCACGCGTTCCTGCATTATACGTGATCGTTGACAAACACCGGGACGGAAACTAAAGTGCGCTCCCTCACCCCATGCCCAGGTGGTGAAATTGGTAGACACGCTAGCTTCAGGTGCTAGTGGCCGCAAGGCCGTGGAGGTTCAAGTCCTCTCCTGGGCACCATTTTGAAAACCGTCGAAAGACCACGAGAGACCATTTAAGATACTGATTCTTAAATGGCTTTTTTTATTTATGGCATCTCGACCGCTTGTCTCTCATCGTCTCAAATTGTCCCTTCTGTGGAACGCCAGCGGAACGTGAGTGGAACGCAGAATCGGAAAGTCAGCGGCCGTGTTCGGAGTCTCACACCGTCGTTCTGTTGGCCTTTCTACCTCTCTCTGCTCCATTACAACCTGCGCGCCAGGGACTGCCTGATGAACGCGTTCCCGGCACCCTTCGTCTGGTCGAGCAGCGTTCGAATCTGATCTAACACATCATCTATGTGGGCTCTCTCAGCGGCAGCCAGAGCGAGTTCATAGGCATCGATCACATCGATGCCCGTCACCTCATAGCCCCACCCTTCGTACAGCCAACGAAGCGCCGCCATTGCCGAACCGAAAGCAAACCCAGGTTCCGTCTCAAGAAAATCTCTCGCTGCCCGGATCAGCGTTTTCGGCTCGCACCTATGCGAGCCAGTTACTTTCGGGTGGCGACAATCCTAGCTGCGCCTCTGCAGCATGAGCCGTCTTAAGATCAGCCCCTCTGGCTGATTTACCCACGCAGCGTCGACCCACCAATGGATCTACTCTTTTGACACCTATAGTTACCATTATCCTGCTCTATGGTAAGCATTGTGCCCAACCCACTTGAAATACCTGAAATGGACACTATAATTACCACTTTTATAGATTATGGTATCCACTGTGACCAGCGATAAATCAGCGAAAGGTCGATCCGCGGTCGTCTTTCCCAAGAATCGACGCCTTTTGGAACAGCTTGGCGAGAACATCAAACTGGCGTGCAAACGCAGGGGTTACACCCAGGTGTTGATTTCCGAGCGAACGGGGCTCAGCCGCCTCACCATTCGCAAGATAGAAAAGGGGGACCCCAGTGTGTCCATCGGCCATTACCTGGCCGTGCTAAGCGTGCTTGGGTTGGCGGAAGATTTCGCCAGAGTCGCTGCAGACGATGAGCTGGGTCGCAAGCTCCAGGACATCAAGCTGATGAGCAAGAAATCCGGAACGCAGCCTTAAGCCGCCATAAGAAGCCTTGAGCAGAGACAAATAGCCATGAGCACCGAAGTCTTCGTCTTTGCAGACTGGGAGGAGTTCCAGGAGCCGACCTTGGTAGGCACGCTTCGCTCCTCTCCCGCACGTCAAAAAGAGCATTTCAGCTTCAGTTATAACACTGACTGGCTGCAGTCTTTTTATGCGCAGCAAATCGATCCTGAGCTCAACCTCTATTCCGGTGAACAGCACGGTGAAGACGATAAGAATTTCCGCGTGTTTCTGGATTCCTGTCCCGACCGCTGGGGTCGCCTGCTGATGAAGCGGCGTGAGGCCATCCATGCCCGCCAGGAACAACGTCGCCCACGCGTACTGTCCGAAATCGATTACCTGCTGGGCGTGCACGACCTGCACCGTGCAGGCGCCTTGCGCTTCAAACGCGAAATGGATGGCCCTTTTCTCGACAACGATGAGCGCCTCGCGGCCCCGCCGCTCTCGTCATTACGGGAGCTTGAGTACGCCGCCGGGCAAGTAGAAGACAATGCCGATGGCGATGATCTCGACTATGTGAAGTGGTTGGCCATGCTGATGTCCCCGGGTTCTTCTCTCGGTGGCGCCAGACCGAAGGCCAGTGTGACCGACGAGGAGGGTCACCTGTGGATCGCCAAGTTTCCGAGCCGGCAGGATGATTACGATATGGCCGCCTGGGAATACGTCGCATACCAGCTGGCGCTGGATGCAGGGGTCGTCATGCCGGAGAGCCGGATCGAAAAGTTCGGCAGTCACCACCACACCTTCCTGACCAAACGGTTTGATCGCACCGCAGCGAGTCGTCTTCACTTCACTTCGGCGATGACGCAACTCGGCTACTACGACGGTGACTATGAAGCCAGTTATCTGGAACTCGCCCAGTTCCTGACCGAGCACGGCGCCAACACCAAAGAAGATCTCGCGCAGTTGTGGCGCCGCATCGTGTTCTACATCGCCATTTCCAACACCGATGACCACCTCCGCAACCACGGCTTTATCTACCATCGGGGAGGCTGGCTGTTATCGCCGGCCTACGACATCAATCCGGTGACACCTGCCCATGGATTGCATCTCAATATCACCGACAGCGATAATCGTCTGGACTACGAGCTGGCCATGGATGTCATCGAATTCTTTCAGCTTGACCGCGTGCAGGCTCTGAAAATCAAAGATGAAGTGCTCGCCAGTGTTGGCAAATGGAGGGTTCAAGCAAGCGCCGTTGGACTGGGCAGGAGCGAGCAAAATTTGATGGAACCGGCCTTCAATCTTGGAGCTTGATTTTGGGTGATTTTGCACCGTGGAACGAACGTGGAATGCGAATCCGAAAAACAGATGTATCGATCTGATATTAAAGGGCTTTATCTAGACCGCCTAATAGTTCAAGTCCTCTCCTGGGCACCATTTCCCGGCTCTACTCGGCTCTACCTTGCTCTACCTGGCTCTACACGACCTGCGACAACTTGCCGCAGGCGGGGCGACAAGTTAGTGTTGCATGCTGCAACCAGAGTAAGCTCCCTATGCGCTACCTGTTCCCACTGATCGCTTCCTGCCAGCTCGCAGCCACGGCCTCCGCACAGACGGTACCGGCGGACCTGCTTGATATGTCCCTGGAGCAGCTGGTGCAGACGACGGTCACCTCCGGCAGCGGCTCTGAGGCTGTCTCGCGCTGGAGCTTCCGCTACTCGACGACGGTCTCCGATTACAAGGATTACTTCGTCGGCAATGACAAGACCAGCTACGATGCCGTGCTGTGGTCGCCCGGCCAGGAAGCGAGGACGTCGGCCAACTATCCTGTGATGCCCACGGAGATCATCCAGCTCGTTCACGCCCTCAGCCTGACCTACCGTCACGATGAACACTGGAGCGCGACGTTCCTGCTGCCCTATATCGAGCAGAGCTCGGATCACATCAGTATCGTTCCGGGTTACGACGACTTCACCATAGACTCCGACGGTCTCGGCGATATCGGCATTCTGCCCGCCTACAGCTGGACAAGTGGCGCCGGCAGCCGCTGGCAGGCCTCCCTGGGCATGACGCTGCCCACCGGCTCGATCGACAAGGAAGGGGACACCCCCCGGGGACCGGGCGAGCAGCAGCTGCCGTATACCATGCAGATCGGCTCGGGCACCTACGATGTGGTTGCGGCGCTGTCCGCGGAGGCGAGGCGAAACTCACTGTCTTTCGGAGGTCGCGTGAGTGCAAAGGTGCGCCTCGGCGAGAATGATCGCAACTACACGCTCGGCAACAGCTACAGCGCCACGGCCTGGACCGGTTACGAAGGCTGGCAACATGCCCGACCGTCGCTGGGCGTGACCTACTGGTGGCGCGGCAGGGTCAACGGCGAGGATGAGGAGTTGAGCTTCCCCGGCGCGCCTTTCCCCTATCCGGCCCCGGTGGTAGACCCACAGCGCTTCGGCGGTGAGCAGGTGGAGCTGGCCGCCCGCCTTGAACTGCCGCTCGGTGCTAGTGGCGTCGCCCTCGAGGCCGAGTACCGCATCCCGCTCTGGCGCGATCTCAACGGGCCGCAGAGCGGTCTGAACTACAGCTACCGCATCGGGTTGCAGTATGACCTCTGAGCCCGGCCGGCCCCCGCTGGACTACGCCCAGCTGCTGCATCAGTGCGCAGGCGATGCCGGGCTGGTGACCGCAGTGCTGGAGAGCTACCGGGCCGACAGTGAAGCACTCTTGCGCGCCATCAACGAGGCCTTGGCGGCAGACGATCGCGACGCCCTCTCCCTGCATGCCCACAGCCTGAAGGGCATGGCAGCTTACCTGCGCGCCGGTAAACTCGAGGAGCTGGCGCAGTGGCTGGAGGCCGGGGCCGACAGCGCCCCGCAAAGCGCCATCGCCGCCACGACCCGGCAGCTCGAGGCCGCGCATCAAGCCTTGCTGCACTACCTGGACCAATACTGAACCGACAAGGCTTGCTGAACTACTCAGGCGCCTCGCCGCGCTGATGCGCAAGCGCCCGACCAAGGAGCACATGCAGTCGCTCCAGCTCCTCGCTGCAGCGACGCAGCGGGTCATAGGGGGTGAGTCCATCGCGCAGCGCATGCTCTAGCGCCCCGGCGCGGCTCTGCAACCTGTTCGCCCCGAGCATGCCTGCAAGTCCCTTGAGCGTGTGGGCTTCCCGCTGCGCGGTGGCCGTATCGTCTTCGTCGAGGGCAGCCAGCACCCGCTCGGCGAAATCGCCGGTGGTGTCCCGGAAGCGCTCACTGATCCGCCAGTATCGCGCCGGGTCCCCACCGAGGCGCCGGACAGCGACTGCGTAGTCAATGCCCTCCAGCCGCGGCGCTTCGGGCACCGCAGCACGGCCCGGGACGACTTCTTGCGCGGCCTGCGCTGGCGCGGCCTGCTCTGGCGTAGTCTGCTCTGGCGTAGTCTGCTCTGGCGCGGCCTGTTCTGGCGCGGCCTGTTCTGGCGCGGCCTGTTCTCGCGTGGCCTGCTCCGGGGCCGACGGCTCCGCCGCGACTTCCTGCGGCGCGTCTACATCAGACGGGCGAACTGGCCGTGGCACCAGCGCCAGAATCGCCTCGCAGAGCGCCGCCCCGGTGTAGGGCTTGCTAAGGAAACCGTCCATGCCCGCATCAGTTGCCTGACGCCGGTCTTCCTGCAGGACACTCGCCGACACCGCGAGCACCGGCAGCGCTTCCAGGCCCGGCATGGTCCGCAGCTGCCGCGTCGCCTCAAAGCCGTCCATGACCGGCATCTGGCAATCCATGAGCACAGCATCGAAGCGCTGCTCGCGCAGGCGCTCCAGCGCATCCCGGCCATGGTCGGCCACCACCACGGCCGCACCCGCCGCGTTGAGCATATCGGTGGCCACTTCCTGATTCACCACGTTGTCCTCGACGAGAAGCAACCGGAGCCCCAGGAGCGGCCGCGCCTCGGCCACCACCGACATCCCCGCTTCATCGCCACCACGCTCGATAAATTCCAGGAACCGCACCAGCTCGGCCTCGTCAACGGGCTTGGCAAGCACCGCATCACAGAATTTGCCAACACCACCCTCGAGCTGTGCCGAACCGTTGAAGGCGCTGATGATCGCCAGCTTCGGACCATCGCCCGCGGGGTAGCCGGCGCGCACCGCTTCGGCAAAGGCCGCGCCGTCCATGCCGGGCATCCGCCAGTCGGTAAGGATCGCGTCATAGGCCGGCTTATCTCCGCCGACCAGCGCACCGAGTGCATCCTCTGCCGTGATGAACTCATCCACTTCGCAGCCGAGACGGCGCAGGAGCCGACCGAGCACCAGACGCGAGGTGTTGTTGTCGTCAACGATCATCAGCCGCTGGGAAAACGGCGCGCGCTCCGCCAGCTCCTCGGCGGCGGACTGCACCGGCAGCGTCGCCGTAAAATAGAAGGTGCTGCCGCGGCCGGCCGTACTCTCGAGCCAGATCTCGCCGTCGAGCATGCACACAATATCCCTCGAAATCACCAGCCCCAGCCCCGTGCCGCCATAGCGCCGGGTAATCGAGGTGTCGGCCTGGGAGAACGGTTGGAACATCCGCGCCTGCTGGGCTTCGGAGATACCGATACCCGTATCGGATACCTCAAACTGGACGCGCCTGGCGCCCTCCAGAGCCTCCAGCTCACAGACCCGCACCAGCACCTGTCCCTCTTCGGTGAACTTGACGCCATTGGAAGCGAGGTTGACGATCACCTGGCCCAGGCGAACAGGATCACCGACAAACGCGGCCGACTCGAGGCCGGGAGTCTCCACATCGATGATGAATTCGATGTTTTTTTCCTCGGCCCGGGGGCCGATCAGCGCCGACACCTTGCCGAGCACCTCCGACAGCCTGAACGGCACGCTGTCGAGTTCGAACTTGCCTGCCTCGATTTTAGACAGATCAAGAATGTCATTGACGATACCGAGCAGGGAATCCGCGGCGCTGTTGATGCGACCGAGATAATGACGCAGCCGGTCGTCGGCGGCCAGCTTCAACGCCAGCTGGCTCATACCCACGATCGCATTCATCGGCGTGCGTATTTCATGGGACATATTGGCGAGGAACTCTGACTTCGCCGCCGTCGCCGACTCGGCGCGCTCCAGCGCGCCGGCGAGGGCCTCCGCCGCCCGCCGCTCCCGGGTGACGTCCTCCAGCACAGTGATGAGCCGCCGTACCTCACCGCGCCCCCGGGGCGCCAGAGCGGCGCTGATGCGCAGCACCCGAGAGTCATCGTCCTCCCGCCCGGCCGCATATTCGACGCGGACGCGGTCCCTGCGACCGCCGATCACTTCTCTGAGCTCGCGCTGAATCAGTGCCAGCTCCCCGGGGTCCATCTCCGGTCGCCAGCGCTCGGTGACCCCGGAGACGGGGGCGAGCAGGTCTCCCTCCTGCAGCGCCACATCCGGCGCCACGGCGAGAAGCTGCTGCGCCCGCTCGTTGGCCAGGAGCTGGTCCTCTTCGACAACGTATTCAGCGAGACCCAGCCGCGCGGTATCGAGGGCCTGGCGCAGGCGTGCCTCATTAAGGCGCTGCGCCTCCAGGCCCTCCTGCTCATCGTTGGCGTCAACGATCAGCCCGAAGACCCGCTGCCCCTCCGGGCCCCGGTCGCCGGCCAGGAGCACATAGCGCGCGCGCAGCCAGCGCCACCGGCGCTGGCGATCGAGAAAACGGAAAAGCACTTCCGTTTGCTCGCGCAGGGCAAGGAAGTCCTCCGCGCTTGCCGGCAGAAGCGGCCGGTCGTCGCGGTACACCGCGGCGAGAAAGTGCTCATAATCAGGCGTATCGGCTACCATATAGCCCAGACGCTTGAACAGCGATCCCTGCAGGCGCCAGCGGCCGCTGCGGGGATCGAGCTCGAAAAACTCGACATCGAGAAGCTCGCTGGTAGCCTTCAACGTTGCCTCACTCAACTCCCGCGCATCGGCCTCCGCCTTGCTGGCCGTGACATCGTTCAGGGTGCCGAGAAAAGCGGGCACGCCGTCCACCCCCGGCCCGGGCTCGCGGCGGAACTGGTTAAGAAGCACACGCTGCTGTCCGTCAGGGCTGTTGAAGCGGTATTGCAACGAACCACCGTCGACCTGCCCGGAAACAAGTCGCTCCCGCAGCGTTTCCAGTGCGTCGCGATCGTCGGGGTGGACCAGGGCGATCAAGTCAGCGGCTTCATAAGTCCGAAGCGCTTCCGGGCTGATGCCGAGTACGCTACTCACCCCGCGATTGATTTCCAGGATACGCGGCACGGGGCTGAGAATGCAGCGGAACGCAATACCGGGGAAGTCCATCGCCTGCGACGCCGGCGATGACTGGCGCCTGCGCCACCGCGCGGCCAGCAGGAATCCGAGCACAGCGCCGATAAACAGCCCACCGGTCGCAGACCAGGCAACGCTATCGGCCGCTGGCGCCGCGTGAGACAAAACAGGGAGATACGCCGCGACGGCAAGACCGGCACGGCGCAATCCTACTGCGATGAGCGCAGAACGCCCGCCCTTCGACTTCGCCAAGACATCCCCTCCGGTGACGACCGCCTATCGGCCTGCTCGTGGATCCCCTACACAGCCTGACGCCGGGGCCTATCGAAGCTTCTGGCTGTTCAAAGCCGGACCCGTGAGTGTACAGGTTACGCACGGAGTCTGCGGAAGAATCACACGCCAGCCAAACCGTTGATACTTTATCCCGCCGCAATCCGCAAGACGCCCCGAGGACTGGCATGGTCTCACCACTCAGGAAAGGTGCCGCGCCAGCTCCTGCAGGAGCGCATCGGGCCCCACCGGCTTGGAGAGATAGCCATCCATCCCGGCGTCCAGAAAGCCTCGACGATCCTCCTCGTAGGCATAGGCCGTCAGTGCAATGATCGGGGGAACGCGATCCAGCCCCGCGGCCTGATAATCGGCACGGATCCGCCGCGTGGCCTCGACGCCATCCATCCCCGGCATCTGTATATCCATAAGGATGACGTCCAGCGGCGCACCGTCGCGGGCGCGTTCGATTGCCTCATAGCCGTCACAGGCTTCCAGCACCTTTACGCCGGCCCCCTCGAGCAGGCCACGCATGATCAGGCGACTGGTTTTGGTGTCCTCAACCAGCAGCACGCGCGCGCCCGCAACGTCCGGTGCCGCTGCCGGCGCCTGAGCGGCAACGGCGTTACTCGCCGCCCCCTCGCTCCCGTCAACCACCTCGAGCACCGGCAGCTCAAGATCCACCCAGAACGAGGAGCCGAACCCCGGCTCGCTCTCGACACAGACGGTGCTGGCGAGAAGCCCCGCCAGGCGCTGGGATATCGACAGCCCCAGCCCCGTGCCCTGAAAGCGCTTGTCGCGCGCGGTTTCCGCCTGGTAGAAAGGGTCAAAAAGGTGCTTTTGCGTCGTCTCGTCAATACCAATGCCTGTGTCGCGCACCAGGAAGCGGAAGCGGCCGCGGTCTCCTTCCCGGGCAAGGCAGCTGACTTCCACGCTGACCTCACCGACCTCCGTGTACTTGATGGCATTCGCCGTGAGATTGGTAAGAATCTGCATCAGCTTCTGCCCGTCCGTCAGGACGGTGCACTGCGCCTCCGGCGCCAGGGACACATGAAAGGACAGCTTCTTCTGCCGCGCGCGCATGGCAAGGAGGTCTCGGAGCCGCTCCAGCTGCTCCGGCAGAGCGACCGGGGCCTCTGTCACCTCGGCGTGACCGGCCTCGATCTTGGACAGGTCCAGAACATCATTGATCAGCCCGAGGAGCGTTTCAGCCGCCTGCCGCGTGGTAGTCAACAGCTCGTGCACTTCCGGGTCAGCTTCCTTCTGTCCCGCCAGATGCAGGCCACCGATGACAACGTTCATGGGCGTGCGCATTTCATGGCTCATGTTCGCCAGGAATACCTGCTTCGCGCGGGCCGCGTCCTCCGCCTTCAACCGCGCCGCGCGCAAGGACTGCTCCCGCTGCGAGATACGCCGCACCATGGCGTTGAAGGAGTCGGCCACCGTTCCCAGGGGGTCGCGCCCGAGGTAGGCAATGTGCGCTGAATAGTCGCCCTCGTCGGCGATGCGCCGCATGGCGCGGGAAATACCGAGGATGGGCGCGGCGACAAAGCGCTGCAGGAGCCGGGCGGCCACCAGTGCCAGGAGCAGCGCTGTGACCGCCGCCGCCGCAAGCAACAGCGGCAGCCCCCCCTGGTAGCTTTCGACCACCTGCCGATCGATGATACCGATCAGCGCCCCCTGGTACTCACCACCAACCATGATCGGTGCCCTGGCAACGATAGCCACCTTGTTGGCTACCGTGACCGGCACAGCCTCCGCCGCCGGGAGCCGGGGCAGGGTAACGGTGCCTTCCGCCAGGCGCTCGGACCAGGAAGGCCGCTGCCAGCGCGCCAGCGTACGGCCGTCACGCAGCGTCACCTCCGCGGCGACAGCCGCCGGCAGGGAAGCAAAGTTGGCGAGAATCTCCTCCGCCGTTGCGCGGTCCTCAAACACCGCCGCGGCGCTGACGCTCGCGGCGCCAAGGCTGGCGATGTTCGCACCGATGCCCGCCAGGAGGCGCTCCTGAAAGCCTTGCAGGGCCCACCCCGCACCGCCGAAAAACACCCCCAGGCCAAGGAGGGTACTGAGGCCGATGGCGAAAAAGAGGCGCGCCCAAAGGGAGGTGGTTGCCGAGCGCCTGCCGCCGGTTGCCGTCACGATTCGCCGAAGACTTCAGCGAGCTGAAGCAGGCGCGCATCCACATTGAAGCCACTGGTAAGGAGACGCTGGTGATTCAGCCGGATCACCACGCGCTCACCGCGACGGACGAGTTCCACGGCAACACCCCGTGCTCCCTCGCCCTGCCCGATCACCAGGCAGTCGGACGGCAGCGCTTCCAGCGATACGCGGCCGCTGTCGCTGTCGCCAAGGTAGACATAGCGGCAATCGCGGCCCAGTCCCTCGCTGGCATCGAGCGGAGTCCGCCTGCCCGCGGCCCGGGCACTGGTATGCAGAGCCGTCAGCGCCTCGAGCACCGCCGGCGAGCCCACCACGCAGAGCCGTGCAGGCGTGCCGGCGGCTTCAGGCCAGGCAATGAACTTGGGTAGATTGAGCAGCATCGCCGCACGAACCGAGGCTTCTTCGTAGCGCGACTCAGCAAACGCGGGGGCACGCCCGGGGATCGCGCAGATCAGCGCCAGGATGACACAGGACCAGGAAACGGCGCGCAAACGCTCCCCCAAGCCCATCTGTCTGGCAATACGACCCACGTCCTGCTCACCACCTTTGCGTATGCTTTCGTTCGGGTTCTTCGCGGCTTTCCGGCGCGGGCAAGGCGTGCTTTTTCAACCATGCCCGCCCGTAACGGCCGCTTGTATCGGACCCCCGCCTCCACCCCGGAGGTTTACAGCGACCCTGACTGTAGCGCAGTTGCACCCGCAAACAGCCGGATAAAGGGCTCTGCCGGCACAAGAATGTGACGCAGCTCTCACTTTGGTGCCCGCTTGCCGGTCACCAGCGCCGCCGGGTCAGCGCACGGCGATAGGGGCATCAGCCCAGGGCGTAACTGTTTCGCCGAAGGGCTTGCGGTAGCCTTCGGGCAGCTCTTCCGTCATATCGAGCACCGCTGCCAGCCGGCCCATGCCGACGTAGAGGGCGCAGTGGACCATCAGCTCGACGATCTCTGCCTCGCTGAAGTGCTCGCGGAGGGCATCGAAGCGCTCGTCGGTGATCGACAGATGGTCCGTGGCGAAGCGGTCGGCGAAGGCAAGCGCCACTTTCTCGGCCGGGGAGAGGTCCGGCGCTTCCTCCGGCGTCTCCAGGGAGCAGACCAGCCCTTCATCGACGGCATCCGCTGCGCGGTTGTAGCGGATCGCCATGCAGCTCCGGCACTGATTATGAAAGGCGACGCGCAGACGCAACAGCTCGATAAGGCGCTCGGGCAGCGTGCGGTTCAGGGTCACGCCGGCGCCGAAGCCGACGGCCGCCTTGGCCATAGCCGGCGCCTGGGCCAGCATGCGGGTGATGCCCTGCTCGATGGGGGAGGCGCTATCGGCCTGGGTCATGGTGCGCAGTTCGGGATCCCACTGCTCGGGGGGTAGCTTGCTGAGGCGGCTCATGGTGCTCTCCTTGTTATTACTGTGGCGCCATGCTGGACCAGGATTGCCGGGGAGGCAACTGTGCGCTGCGGGATTGCCCCTCCGGAGGCGGCACACGCCTCACACCGGCACCGGGGCGTTGCGGCGGGGAATGTCAAGCGCCTATGGGCGTTGCCCCCGGTCTTGCCGTGGCTTTATAGTCCGCCAGTCACGCTGGAGCCGCCGAGGAAATCACTTCACCCATGACCTATTGCCTCGCGATGGCCCTGGACCAGGGCCTGGTGTTCTGCTCTGACTCGCGCACCAATGCCGGCCCGGACCGCGTCAGCACCTACAGCAAGATGCACCGCTTCTCCGTCCCCGGCGATCGCTCCCTGGTCATCCTCACCGCCGGCAATCTGGCCACCAGCCAGGCCGTCATCGCGCAGCTCCAGCGCGACCTTGAGGAAAACACCGACTTCAATATCTTCAACGCCCGCTATGTCAGCGACATCGCCGACTACCTCGGCACGCTGAGCCTCGCCGAGCAGGACAAGTACGCCAAGAAGGGCGGTCCCAACGCCGGTTTCAACGCCTCCGCAAGCTTTATCATCGGCGGACAGATCAAAGGGCAGGATCAGGAGCTGTACATGGTCTACCCCGAGGGCAACCACATTACCGCCTCAGACCTTTACCCCTACCTGCAGATCGGCGAGACCAAGTACGGCAAGCCTATCCTGGACCGCATCATCCGTCCGGACACACCGGTGGAAACGGCCATGCGCTGCGCCCTGGTGTCCATCGACTCCACCATGCGCTCCAACGCCACCGTGGGCCCGCCGCTCGAGTGCCTGTTCTACCGCCGGGGCAGCCTCGAGCCGCAGGAGCGCTACTTCAAGCTCGAGGAGAATCATCCCTACCTGGCGGAACTGCGCCAGAGCTGGGACGACAACATCCGCAGCGCCTTCGAGGAGCTACCGTCGCTGTCGGCTATGCTCGAAGGCGACGAATAACGCTGTCCACGAAGGCCAGCTTGCCGGCCACCACGTTGTTGATCACGAAGGGATAGGCGTCGCCGAGGCCGACGCTGCGGTTCAGCTCATTCAGCGCGGTGGACAGCCCGCGCCAGGCGTGAATGCGCTGGGCCATGGTCATGGCGTCCGGGGAGCGCCCGAGGAGCCCCTGCGCCGCGGCGGTCTCCAGCGCATCGTAGATATGCAGGTAGTGCCCCCAGCACTCGGCCCAGTCCTCGGCCGGGTGCACGCTGGCGTAGGCGCTGATGTAGTGCTGACGCCAGCCGGCGGCCGGACCGTTCTCATAATGGCTGGCGAGGGCTGCCGCGTAATCCGCCTGCTCATCGCCGAAGAGCGCCGCGAACTCGGCACGGAGCTCCGCTCCCGGGTCGAGAAGGTTCCAGTAGTAGTGGCCGCTTTCGTGGCGCAGGTGGCCGAGCACCGTACGGTAGCTCTCGTTCATCTGGCTGCGCACCACGGCCCGCGCGACATCGTCCGCCTCGAGTGTGTTGATGGTGATTACGCCGCCCAGGTAGCCGGTGCTGGCAAAGGTCTCGGCGAAGAGCTCCCGGGACCGGCCGTCTTCGAGGAAGTCGAAGAGCAGCCCCAGGCGCTCATCCTCCCAGCCGCTGACCAGTGGCAACCCCAGCTGCATGAGCGTGAAGAACAGCCGTTTCTTGCCCTCCTCCAGCACGCGCCAGCGCCGGTCATTGCCGGGCAGGGACTGGTTCGGCACAACGCGGTTGAACTGGCAGGCAAAACACAGCGGATGCGCCTGCTCCGCCGGGCGCAGCCAGTTGCAGACGCCGTAGTCCTCGCCGTTGGCGCAGAAGCGATAGGCGCGGCCGTTGCGGTCCGTGTAGACGCCGTCGCCGGCCGGCGCCAGGGGCCGCAGCTCGCGCACCGCCGGGTCAAAACCGAGGCGGGCACCGCAGGAGAGACAGTAGCCGTTGTCGAAGAAGACCGCACTGCCACAGTCACAGCGGAAACGCTTCACGCCCCGTCGACCCGGAACCAGGTGTCGCAGATAGCCCCGTGCAGGCTGCTGAGCACCCCCTGCAGGTCGTCGATGAAGGCGTGCAGCTCATCGCGCTCCCAGTCCTGGCGGTCGAAGCGGCGCAGCTTGCGCCGGGCGCGCTCGATGACCCGCAGCGCCTCCTCATTGTGCTTCAGGGGGGGCAGCTCCTGGCGGATCCCGCGCAGACAGAAGTGAACAGAGCGGGGGAAACTCGGCTCCATGAACACGAAGCGGACCACACAGTCCGGCTCCACCACCGGCCCGACCTGGCGCAGGTAGGCACCGAGGGCCGACTGGGACTTGAGGAGCGTGCCCCAGAGCAGGTGGTCGATGGCCTGCTGCGTGCCCTCGCGGCCGAGGATATCGGCCGCGCCCACGTCAATGATCCGCGTGGCCATGTCGGCGCGCTCCAGGAGCTGGCCGATCTTGATGAAGCGGTAGGCGTGGTCCCGGCAGAGCGTATTGCGCCAGACCCCGTTGATCACCTGGGCGCGGCTGACGACTTCCTGCAGGAACGCCTGGCGGTGGCGCCGGCCGACGGACTTGTCGGCCTGCTCCCGGGCGAAAAGATAGAGTTCGTTGACCAGCTCCCAGACTTCCTCCGGCAGCACATCCCGGGTGGTGCGCACGTTCTCCCGGGCGGCCTGGATGGCGTAGGGGAGGCTGCAGGAGGCCTCGGCCTCGCTCACCAGCAGGCGGACCACGTTGGCCTCGTTGGCCACCCGGAAGCGCTCATCGGCAATGGGTTGGGCATCGAGGATGCGCACGAGGATGTCCCAGCCCGGCTGCGAGCCGCGGGGAATATCCATGACCATGTGGTGGTAGGCATCCACCAGGCGGGCGGTGCTCTCGGCCCGCTCCAGGTAGCGTCCCAGCCAGTAGACCCGCTCGGCCACCCGCGACAGCATGGTCATGCGCGTCCCTCCACGATCCAGGTGTCCTTGCTGCCACCGCCCTGGGAGGAGTTCACCACCAGAGAGCCCTTGACCATAGCCACGCGCGTGAGCCCGCCGGGGGTGACCCAGGCCTCCCGCCCCTGCAGGATAAAAGGACGCAGATCGAGGTGCCGGGGCTCGATGCCGCCGTCGACACAGGTGGGCGCCGTAGACAGCTGAAGCGTCGGCTGGGCGATGTAATTGCGGGGGTTTTTCTCGATCAGCCTGGCGAACTTCCTGCGCGTGGCGGCATCGACATGAGGGCCAACCATGATGCCGTAGCCGCCGGATTCGTTGGCGGGCTTCACCACCAGCTTGTCGAGATTGCCAAGCACGTAGTCGCGGTCCTCCCTGCGGCTGCAGAGGTAGGTGGGCACGGAACGAAGCAGCGACTTTTCGCCCAGGTAGTAGCGAATCATCTCGGGCACGTAGGCGTAGACGACCTTGTCGTCGGCAACGCCGGCGCCCGGCGCGTTGGCGATCGCCACCTTGCCACCGCGCCAGGCGCGCATAAGGCCGGGCACACCGAGCACCGAGTCCTCGCGGAAGGCCTCCGGATCCATGAAGTCTTCATCGATGCGCCGGTAGATCACGTCGACGCGGACCGGTCCGTCAACGGTGCGCATATATACACAGTCGTCGTCACCGACAAAGAGGTCCGCTCCCTCCACCAGCTCCGCGCCCATGCCCTGCGCCAGGAAGGCGTGCTCGAAGTAGGCCGCATTGTAGATGCCCGGGGTCAGCACCACTACGCAGGGACGCTTGCGCTCCCGGGGCGAGAGGGATGCGAGCATCTGGTAGAGCTGCGACGGGTAGTCGTCCACCGGCAGAATGCTGTAGTTCTCAAAGAGCTCCGGCAGCACGCGCTTGGTGATCTCGCGGTTCTCCACCATGTAAGAGACCCCGGAAGGGACCCGCAGGTTGTCCTCGAGAACGTACAGGTGGCCGTCGGCGTCGCGGACCAGGTCCGAGCCGCAGACATGGGCCCAGACCCCGAAGCGCGGCGAGACACCGGCGCACTGGGGCTTGTAGTTGCTGGACTGGAGGACAATCTCCGCGGGGACGATGCCATCGGCAAGAATGCGCTGCCGGTTGTAGATGTCGTCGATGAAGCAGTTGAGGGCCCGGCTGCGCTGCACCAGCCCCGCGCGCACACCGGCCCATTCCCGGGCCGGGATGATCCGGGGAATGATGTCGAAGGGCCAGGCGCGATCGATATTGCCGCCCTCGGTGTACACCGTGAAGGAGACGCCCATCTCGCGGATCGCTGCGGCCGCGGCTGCGCGCCGGGCGGCGAGGTCCCCTGCGGGGAGGCGCTGCAGCAGCTTCACGGCCCCGCGGGCCGCCGTGCGCGGGTGGCCCTTGGCCGTGATCAGCTCATCGTAGTAGGGCGCCGAGCGATACCCTTTCCAGCTTTCATCCATGGCCTCTCCCTGGCGCACAATGGCATGCAGGGCGCGACCCGGCCGGGCCGGCCTCAGCCCAATATAACGAAAATAACCGTCGGGCGCGCTACACTGCAGACCTCAATAAAAACGAACGCCGGGGAGCGACCACACCATGCGCCAGACCCATCACCGTGCCTGCCACCTCTGCGAGGCCATTTGCGGCCTGCTCATCGAGACCGAGGACGAGCGCGTCGCCTCCATCAAGGGCGACCCCGACGACCCCCTGAGCCGCGGGCACATCTGCCCCAAGGCCATCGCCCTGCGCGATATCCACGAGGACCCGGACCGGCTGCGCCGGCCGGTGAAGAAGGTGCGCGACGGCGACGCGGTGCGCTGGGAGGAGATCAGCTGGGAGGAGGCGCTCGACAGCACCGCCGCGCGCCTGCTCGCCATCTACCGGGAGCACGGCGTCGACGCCATCGGCATCTACATGGGCAACCCTACGGTCCACAACTACGGGATGATGACCCACCAGAACAACCTGTTCCGCTTTTTCCGCACAAAGAACCGCTTCTCCGCCACCTCCGTGGACCAGCTGCCGCACCACCTGGCCTCCCTGTGGCTGTTCGGGCACAAGTCGCTGTTCCCGATCCCGGACATCGACCGCACGGACTACTTTCTTATGCTCGGCGCCAACCCGGTGGCCTCCAACGGCAGTATCTGGACGGTGCCGGACGTGCGCAGGCGCATCAAGGACCTCACCGCCCGGGGTGGCCGCCTGGTGGTCATCGACCCCCGGCGCACGGAGACCGCAGCGCTTGCCAGTGAGCACCACTTCATCCGGCCCGGCAGCGACGCCCTCTTCCTCGCCGCGCTCCTCAATACGTTGTTCGACGAGGCACTGGCCGACCCGCGGCAGCTCGCGCCCTTCGTCGACGGTCTGGACACCGTGGCGGCGGCCCTGGCGCCCTTTACCGCGGAGGCGGTCGCCGACAGCACGGGCATCGACGCCGGGACGATCCGCGCCATCGCGCGGGACTTTGCCGCGGCGGAGGCGGCGATCTGCTACGGGCGCATGGGCGTGTCCACCCAGGCCTTCGGCGCCCTGTGCCAGTGGCTCATCCAGGTGATGAATATCGCCACGGGCAACCTCGACCGGCCCGGCGGCTCCCTGTTCACCCTGCCGGCCATGGACCAGATCAGCAACATCGGTCCGGGCGGTTTCAATCGCCACCAGAGCCGGGTGCGCGGTCTGCCGGAGTTCGACCGGGAGCTGCCGGCGGCGGTGATGGCCGAGGAGATCACCACCCCCGGCGAGGGCCGGCTGCGCGCGCTGTTCACCGGCGCCGGCAACCCGGTGCTGTCGACGCCAAATGGCCGGGCGCTGGACGAAGCCCTGGGGCAGCTCGAGTTCATGGTCAGCCTGGACCCGTACCTCAACGAGACCACCCGGCACGCGGATATCATCCTGCCGCCGACCTCCCCGCTCGAACACGATCACTACGACATCGGCTTCCACATCAACGCCATCCGCAACACGGCGCGCTACAGCGAAGCGGTGTTCGACAAACCCGAGGGGAGCCTGCACGACTGGGAGGTCTTCGCGGCCCTGGGCGAGCGCGTGGCCGCCGCCCTCGGCGAGGAGCCGCGAAAGCCCATGGCGCCGCACGAGATGGTCGATCTCGGCCTTCAATTCGGCCCCTACGGCAAGGACAGCGAGCACAGGCTGGATCTGGCAACGCTGAAGGCGAACCCCTCCGGGGTGGATCTGGGACCCCTGCAGCCACAGCTGCCGGGGCGCCTGTTCACGGCGGGCAAGCGCATCGACTGCGCCGTGCCCCTGCTCCTTGCAGATCTCGCGCGACTGCGCGGGGCCCTCGACGGCGACAACGGCGGCCTGCGCCTCATCGGCCGGCGCCATGTGCGCGACAACAACAGCTGGATGCACAACTACCACCGGCTGGTGAAAGGCCGGGACCGCTGCACGCTCCTCGTGCACCCGGCGGACCTCGCCCGCCACGGCATCCGCGACGGCGATCGCGCCCGGCTCGCCTCGCGCACCGGCGAGCTCACGGTGACCGTGGAGGCCTCGGACAGCGTCATGCCCGGGGTGGTGAGTCTGCCCCACGGCTACGGCCACAATCGCGACGGTGTGCGCCTGGGCACAGCCCGTGCCAAGGCCGGTGTATCGTGCAATGATATTACCGATGATCGCTGGCTGGATGCCCTCTCGGGCAACGCCGCCGTGAACGGGGTACCGGTGACGCTCGCCGCGGCGCCTTTACCCTGAGCGCCGGTCGCCGCCCCGCAAGCGTCCCGAGGGAATTGCCATGGAAGTGACGAGTATCGTGTTCTGGCTGGTGCTCCTGGCCCTGGTGATCTACGTCATCAGCATCTACAACACTCTGGTCAAGCTGAAGAACCGCTACCAGAACGCCTTTGCGCAGATCGAGGTGCAGCTCAAGCGGCGCTACGACCTGATTCCCAACCTGGTCGAGACCGCCAGGGGTTACATGGCCCACGAGCGCGAGACCCTGGATGCAGTCACCACGGCACGCAACGAGGCCGCGGCCCTGCTCAAGGCCCTCGGCGAGGGCGGCGGCAACGCGCCCGCGCTTGCCGACCTGGCGGGCGCAGAGAACGCCCTGCAGGGCGCCCTGGGCAAACTCAGCGTCACCATGGAAGCCTATCCGGACCTCAAGGCCAGCGACAATATGCAGCAGCTTTCCGAGGAGCTCACCAGCACGGAGAACCGCGTCGCCTTCGCGCGCCAGGGCTACAACGACTCGGTGATGGCCTACAACACCTACCGGCAGAGCTTCCCGCCGGTGCTGCTGGCGGCCACCTTCGGCCACCCCGCGGACGCGGAGCTGCTGGAGTTCGACGACAGCCCGCAGCTCCGGGCGGCGCCGCGCGTCTCGTTCTAGTGTTCCCGGCGCGCAGCTAGCGGACGGGGCGCCGACGCCGGTGGACTTTTTTGCCCAGCAGGACCTGGCCCGGCGCAACACGCGCCTGCTGGTGATCCTGTTCACCCTGGCCGTCATCGGCCTGGTGCTGCTGACCAATGGGCTGGTGGCGGCCTTCCTGTTCTTTTCCCGGGACTACAACGTCTACGCCGGCAGCCGCGGCGGCTGGAGCGGTTTTCTGGAGCAGCTTGCCTGGGACCGTTTCGGGGCCATCGGCCTGCTGGTGGTCGCCAGCATACTTCTGGTGTCCTTCGTCAAGTGGATGCAGCTGGCTGCCGGCGGCAAGGCCATCGCCGAGACCCTCGGCGCCGAGAAGGTGCTGCCCCAGACCCGCGATGCCGATGAGCGCCGGGCCCTCAACATCGTGCAGGAAATCGCCCTGGCTGCAAGCATGCCGGTGCCCGACCTGTACCTGCTTAAGGACGAGCGCGGCATCAACGCCTTCGCGGCGGGCGTCACCCAGGCCGACGCGGTGATCGCCGTGACCACCGGTGCCCTGCACCACCTGAAGCGCAACGAGCTGCAGGGCGTTATCGGCCACGAGTTCTCGCACATCATGAACGGCGACATGCGCCTGAACGTGCGCCTCGCCGCCCTGCTCAAAGGCATTACGTTCCTCGGCGACGTGGGCTACCTGCTGCTGCGCGCGGGCACTAACCAGCGCCGGGCACGCAGCGGCGGCCGCGGCAGTAATAACAACAGCGGCGCCGCGCTGCCCGTGCTCGGCCTGGGGCTGCTGGTGATCGGCTGGCTCGGCGGCACCTGCGCCGGCTTCATCAAGGCGGCCATCAGCCGGCAGAAAGAATTCCTCGCTGACGCCGGCGCGGTGCAGTTCACCCGCGACGCGGATGGCATTGCCGATGCCCTGAAGGTCATCGGGGGCTATGTGCCGGGCACCTTCGTGCACCGGGCCCGGGCCGCGGAGCTGTCGCACCTGTTCTTCGGCGCGGTCACCCACCGCCTCTGGCAGGGCTTTGCCACCCACCCGCCCCTGAGCGCGCGGATCCGCCGGCTCCAGCCCCGCTGGGACGGGCAGTACATCACCCGCAGGGTGCGCCACTACCCGAACAGCCGCATCGAGAGCGCCGACATGACTTTCGGCCCGGGTCGCGAAGCCCTCGTGGCCGCCGTCGCCGCCGTGGAGGCCGCCCGGGGCATGAGCGAGGGGCCGGGGCTGTCCCTGCCGGCAGCACCGGCGACGCTGCCGTCGCTAGCGTGGC
>NZ_KN234777.1 GCF_000764025.1 Pseudohaliea rubra DSM 19751
GTTGCCCGCGCCAGTCGCCGCCTCGGCCCAGCGCGCCAGGGCCGCCTGCTGGGCGTCGCCGGGGGCGCCGTGGAGCACCACGTTTCCGGGGCGCTCGAGGTGGTCCCGGTCAACAATCACGTTGCCGGTGATCAACAGCCCCGCCCCGCCCTCGGCCCAGGTCCGGTAGAGCCGGCAGAGCGCGTCCGTGGCGATGCCGTCGGCCGTTGCCAGACCCTCGGTCATGGCCGCCTTGGCGAGGCGGTTGGGGAGCGTGGCGCCGCAGGGCAGAGTCAGCGGCTCGGCAAGCCTGCCGCAGGGAGCGCTATCAGAAGGGGGCGTTGCGGTGGTCATTGGGCTCTCTCCTTGGGCGGGCTCAACATGGTAGGGCGGGACACCGGGGGTGTACACGCCGCCGCAGAGCGCTAAGCTGTCCCCCGCCAAGGACCGTCACGGAACCGGGGCTCAACTGCACCGGGAGTCGATCACCGATGGAACAGACAAGCACCCTGGCACCGCGTCGCGCCATGCGGGCCGATGACTGGTTTCACTCGATGATCAACCTTTTCATCGGCACCCTGTTGGGTTCGGCCGCGACAGGACTGGCGCAGCTGCTGCTATCCGGGGCCTGGGTCATGGCCATAATCATGACGGTGTTCGCGGTTGCGATGATCCTGATCGTGCTGGCCTCCGACAAGCTGCTGGACCGGTTGTTCACGATCGGTATCCGCCCGGCGAACAAGCCCGGGACGAAGGAAAGGAAGCCCCTGACCCGAGTCCTCAGCTTTCCCGCCGGGTTCCTGCTGGGGATTGCCCTGGCCCTGCTGGGTATCGACGTAACGCTGCCCTTCGCCACGGTGTAGGTCCTATCGCCGTCGGCTTACCCGCCGCCCGTAGCGCCGCCTGCGCTGAAGCGCAGCACGATGCGCCGGTAACCCTGCGAGGCGAAACTCGGCAGCCGGCGCAGGTCACTCTCCGCCTCATCCAGCGCCAGGACGTCACAGTTCGCGAGCAGGGTATCGAAGGCTATGCGGGCCTCCAGCCGGGCGAGCTCCGCGCCGGCGCAGAAGTGTGGCCCGTAGCCGAAACCCATGTGCTTGCGCACGTTGGGGCGTTCAGGATCGAAGCGTTCGGGCTCAGGGAAGACCGACGGGTCGTAGCCCGCGGCCGCCCACAGGGGGACGACCATGGCGCCAGGGGTAATTGGGGCACCCCCGAGTTCCGCTTCCCGGGTGGCCCGGCGATAGGTGCATTGGATCGGGGGATCCCAGCGCAGCACTTCTTCGACGAAGGGCTCGATCAGGTCAGCGTTCTCGCGAAGGCGTGCCAGTAGCTCCGGCCGTTCGAGGAGCACAAGCACGCCATTACCGATGAGGTTGGTCGTGGTCTCATGCCCGGCAAGCAGCACCTGGTCGATAATAGGCAGCAGCTCTTCCGTGCTCAGCGGCGGTTCATCGGCTTCGCGCGCATTCACCATTTCACTGAGCAGGTCATCCGTAGGCCGGGCGCGGCGCGCTTCGATACGCGGAATAAAGTAGCGATGGAAGGCCACTACCGCCTCGGCGACACGCCGACGCTGCGCGTGATCGAGAACATCGATGTTGCCGGAGATCATCAAGTCGCCCCATTCCTTGAAGGTCCACAGATCGGCGCGGTCAACTCCCAGCACATCGGCGATCACCGTCACCGGCAGCGGCACGGCAAAATCGCGAAAAAGGTCCAGCCTGCCCTGCGCCCGGAAGCCTTCGGCAAGCTCCCTGGCCACGGTCCGGATGTGCGGCTCGAGGGCCCGCACCCGCCCGGGACTCAGCGCCTTGCTGAGGAGCTTTCGGTGTCGGGTGTGTACCGGTGGATCGGCGGTGAACAGGGCATTGACCATCGGATGGGCGTTCTCGAAGATCGCCTCCACATCGGGCTGCACCGGCTCGCTGCCCACGCCCATGTGCCGCGGCCCCTGCCCGTCCTGGGTAATACTCGAGGAGAAAGTCGCCGTATCCCGCGCCAGCGCCATCAGGTCCTGATAGCCCCCGACCGCCGTGCCGATGGCAGGATCGACGCCGGTACCGCCCTGCCGGTGCAGGATCTGATAAGTCGCATAGGGGCACTGGACAACCGCTTCATCGGAAAGATCAATCTTCGGGGGCGGGTTCTTATGCATGGCGCGCAGCCTCGTCGTTATTGCTTTGCCCGGCATGATTCGATGAAAAGCCAGGGCTTGCAAGGGCTGCGCGCCCAGAGCCAACTCCGCAATCGGCGAAGGTGCACAAACCCGCCCGAGGCGGGTCCGGCGGCATGCTACCGGAAGTATGGAGGCTCGGGTCGGAATCGAACCGGCGTTGACGGATTTGCAATCCGCTGCATAACCACTCTGCCACCGAGCCTGGGGATGTTGGAGCGGGAAACCGGGTTCGAACCGGCGACCTCAACCTTGGCAAGGTTGCGCTCTACCAACTGAGCTATTCCCGCACTGTCTGTCTTCGTACCGACCGTAGGCTGGTCGCCGGTACCGGCGAGGCTGGGCGCCCCCCCTGCAACCTTAACAAGGTTGCGCTCTACCAACTGAGCTATTCCCGCACCTGGAGCGACGCAAAGGCCGCCACTGTGCTCGCCGCTGTGACGAGGGGGCCAATTGTATGCCCTGACGCCCGCCAGTCAAGAGATGCCTTCGCGGGCACGTATCACATGGGCCGCGGCGCGAAGGTAGGCGACCATGGACCAGAGCGTAAATACCGCCGCCGTATAGAGAAGGACGTAGCAGAGGCCGAGGAGCCAGGTGCCGTCCCGGGCCGGGTCGATAGCAAGCAGACCGATAACCGCGACCATCTGGAAGGCCGTCTTCACCTTGCCGATGTAGGACACCGCCACAGAGGTTCGCTCGCCGAGCTCAGCCATCCATTCGCGCAACGCCGAGATCACGATCTCGCGGCCGATGATAACGCTGGCCGCCAGGGTGAATAGCGGTGTGTCGTGACGCTCCACCAGCAGCACCAGGGCCACAGCGACCATGAGTTTGTCTGCCACAGGGTCGAGGAACGCGCCGAAGGCGGTCATCTGCCCGAGACGCCGCGCCAGGTAGCCATCGAACCAGTCGGTCACCGCAGCGAGCGTAAAGATGCCAGCCGCGACCAGCAGATGGCCTTGAAACGGGAGATAGAACACCACGGCCAGCACAGGGATCAGGAGGATACGCAGGAGGGTAAGAGCGTTGGGAATATTGATCGGCAAAGCGCTATCTCGTCATTCGTGGAGCGGCCGCTCTAGTCCGCCATGCTGTGCAGGTGGTCGTAGATCTGCTGTGCCATGGTAGCACTGATACCCTGGGTTTTTTTCAACTCATCGACGCTGGCGTTGGCAACCCCCCGGGCACTGCCGAAATGGCGCAGCAATTCACGCCGTCGCTTGGCGCCTACTCCGGGGATGTCCTCAAGGCGCGAGCTGCGCCGTGCCTTGTCTCGCCGGGCCCGGTGACCACTGATCGCAAAGCGATGGGCCTCGTCGCGCACCTGTTGAATAAGGTGCAGCGCCGGGCTGTTTGCCGGCAGGTTCTGTTCGATGCCCGAAGCCCCGAGCACCAGCGTCTCGAAGCCCGCCTTGCGGGTCACGCCCTTCGCGACGCCGACGACCAGAATGCCCTGCAGCTCCAGCTCGGCGAGCACATCGAGTGCCTGCTGCACCTGTCCCTTGCCGCCGTCAATGAACAAGACATCGGGTACGTTCCCCTCCCCTGCTTTCAGGCGCTTGAAACGTCGGCGCAGCGCCTGCTCCATGGCGGCGTAGTCGTCCCCGGGGGTGATGCCGTCGATGTTGAAGCGCCGGTAGTCGGCCTTGCGCGGACCGTTTTCATCGAAGACCACGCAGGAAGCCACGGTGGCCTCACCACTGGAGTGACTGATATCGAAACATTCCATGCGCTGCGGGTAGGCCTCGAGTTCCAGTACTTCCTGCAGGGCCTGGAGGCGCTCCTGGGTACTCTTGCGCCCGGCGAGGTGGGCCGCGAGGTTCGTCGCCGCTGTCTGCTCGGCCATCTGCAGCCAGCGCGCGCGAGCCTCGCGGACCCGGTGGCGCAGGCGCACGCGCCGCCCCGCTTGCAGGGTAAGGGCCGTCTCCAGCGTGTCGCTGTCCTCGGGCTCTGCATTGAGCACGATCTCCGGCGGCAGGGCGCGACCCTCGCTCAGATAGAATTGCGGCAGAAAAGCGCTGAGCAGTCCTTCCCGCGTTTCAGCGAGCTTGGTCGACGGGTAGAAAGTTCGGCTGCCGAGCACCCGCGCGCCGCGGACGAAGAGCACGTGCACGCAGCCGAGCCCACCCTCGGTGACCGCCGCCAGCAGATCGAGATCGCCGCTACCCCCCTCTACACCCTGGGTGGCCTGCACGTGCTGCAGCTGGCGGAGCTGGTCCCGCAGCACCGCCGCCTTCTCGTAGGCGAGGGCCGCGGCGGCCTGCTCCATGTCGTCAGCCAGACGCACCATAAGCTCCTGATTCTTGCCCTCGAGAAACAGCGCGGTGTTCTCTACCTGTGCTGCGTAAGCGGCCTCGGAGACCAGATCGACGCAGGGCGCGGTGCAGCGGTCGATCTGGTACTGCAGGCAGGGTCGCGACCGATTACTGAAATAGCTGTCCTCACACTGGCGTACCTTGAAGACCTTCTGCAGAAAATGCAGCGACCGCCGGACCGCACCCGCACTCGGGTAGGGCCCGAAATAGCGCCCCTTGCGCCGCTTGGCCCCCCGATGCAGTGTCAGACGCGGAAAGCGATCCTCGCTCGACAGGAAGATGTAAGGGTAGGATTTGTCGTCCTTGAGCAGGATATTGAACGGGGGCCGGTGGCTCTTGATCAGGTTGTGCTCGAGGAGCAATGCGTCCACCTCGGTGGCGGTAACGGTCACCTGGATGTCGGCGATACGCGACACCAGGGCCACGGTCTTGGCGTTGAGCCCGCGGTTGCGGAAGTAGGACGCCACCCGGTTCTTCAGGTTGCGCGCCTTGCCCACGTAAAGCAGCCCGCCATCGACACCGTACATCTGGTACACGCCACAGCGGGTGGTCAGACTCTTGAGAAAGGCGTCGGCGTCGAAGTGACTCATGGCGCCGCTCCGTACACCCGCGGTTCGATCTCGAGCTGACAGCCGAAGGTCTCTGCGACCGAGGTACGGATACGCTCGGCAAGCGCCAGGAGCGCAAGGCCGTCACCGTCGCGGTTGACGAGCACCAGCGCATGGCCGGGATGCACGGCCACACCGTCGCCGGCGACACCACGCCAGCCACAGTGCTCTATGAGCCAGCCCGCGGCAAGCTTGCGGCCCCCGTCCGTCACGAATTGAGGCATCGACGGGTAGCGACGAGCGAGCGCTTCCGCGGTTGCCGTGTCCACCACGGGGTTCTTGAAAAAGCTGCCGGCATTCGGGGTTATGGCAGGGTCCGGCAGGCGCGCCTGGCGTAGCGCCACCACCGCGTCGAACACGGCCCGTGGGTCCGGCGGCGCGGTGGAGGCAGCAAGCGCCTCCCGCAGCGCGGGATAAGTGATAACGGGTGCGGCCGTCCGCCGCAGGCGGATGTCGACCGCGGTGATGATCACGGCATCGCGAAGCCTGCCCTTGAAGACGCTGTCGCGATAACCGAAGTCGCAAGCCGCCCGGTGCAGGGCCAGCTCCCGGCCGTCCTCAATACACACAGCGTGCACCGTCTCCACAAAAGGCGCGAGTTCCACGCCATAGGCGCCGATGTTCTGGATCGGTGCCGCGCCGACAGTACCGGGAATGAGTGCGAGATTCTCAAGTCCGTAGTAGCCCTGTGCGAGGCACCAGCGCACCAGCGCGTGCCAGCCCTCGCCCGCCGCAACGCGCAGGGTCACGCTCTCCGCGTCCTCGGCGAGCACTTCCCGGCCGGTTGCGGTGTAGCGCAGCACCAGCGCCTCCACGTCACCGGCGAAGACCACGTTGCTGCCGGCGCCGAGCACGATCACAGGCAGCCCGCTTTCCCGGGCAAAGAGAAGCGCCTCGCGCAGCGCCGGCAGGTCGGCGGCGTCGCGCCGGGCCGTGGCCCGCGCCGGCAGGCGCAGGGTGGTCAGCGCTGTGAGATCCTCAGCCGCGCCGGACACCGATCTGTGTCTCCCAGTGGCGCCGCAGACGATCCAGATCCTCGGGCGTATCGACGCCACCAGGCACAGACAGGCAGGCCTCGGCAACGTGGATGGCCTCACCGTGGTGCAGGGCGCGTAGCTGCTCGAGCTGCTCCAGTGCCTCAGCAGGGGCCACCGCCCAGGTGACAAAACGATCGAGGAAACCCACTCGATAAGCATACAAACCGATATGTCGGCGCCAGGGGCTGCCTGCAACCGCAGCAGCTTCACGGGGATAGGGAATCGGTGCACGGCTGAAATAGAGCGCGCGGCCGGCGCCGTCGGCCACCACCTTTACGACGTTCGGGTTGTCCAGCTGCTCCCCGGCAGCGAGAGGCTCACAGAGCGTGGCCACGGAGGCCCAGAGACGCTGGCGCAGGTTTTCTGCCACCTGATCGATCACGGCCGGGGGAAGTAGCGGTTCGTCGCCCTGCACGTTGACAACGATCGCATCGTCGTCGAGCTCCAGAGCCGCAGCGACCTCCGCCAGCCGATCGGTCCCGGAAGGATGGTCATCCCGGGTGAGCAGCGCCTCTGCCCCCCAGAGCGCCGCTGCATCGCGGACTCGCTCATCATCGGTGGCAATCACCACCCGGTCGGCACCGCTGGCGGCGGCCTGGTCCCATACGTGCTGAAGCATGGGTCGGTCACCGATCATGGCCAGGGGCTTGCCGGGAAGGCGTGTAGAGGCATAGCGCGCCGGGATAACAACAATAAAGGCCATGGTTCAGACTCCTGCTCGGCGAGGACGCGCGGGCGACCCCGGATTGGTGCTGCGGTAGATCGCCGCCGCGCATTCTACCGCTTCCGCGGAGGGCTTGATAACGCTAGCCGGCGCCGGGCGGAGGCCGAAGGGTGGCAATACTCAGGCGGGAAAAGCCCATCTGCCCCGCGGCATCCATGGCCCGCACCACGGCCGCGTGGCTGCTGTCGGCATCTGCGGAGATAAGCAGCGGCATCGTCGTATCACCCCGGGAGTATTCATAGAGCGCAGCCTGGATAGTGCGAACGCGACGGTCCACCAGCGCTTCGCCGTTGACCCGGTAGGCACCCGCCTCGTCCACAAGCAGCTCGATTTGTCGCGGCGCCTGCGTTGCCGGTGCGGCATTGGCCTCGGGCAGATCCACAAGCAGGCGGGTCTCCCGGGTAAAAGTCGTCGAGACCATAAAGAAGATCAGGAGCAGGAACACCACGTCGATAAGCGGTGTCAGGTTGACCCCCGGCTCCTCCCGCTGCCGGCGGCGGAATTTCACGGCCCGGTCTCCGTACCCTCGCGCGCGTGCAGGGCATCGACAAAGCGGATGGATTCCTGCTCGAGGCCGAGCACGATCTCGTCTACCCGCCCTGTGAAAAAGCGATGCATCGCCAGCGCAGGAATAGCGATGCTGAGCCCCGCCGCCGTGGTCACCAGCGCCTCGGAGATGCCACCGGCGAGGGCGCTGGCGTTGCCCGTACCCTGCACCATGATTTCCGAAAACACCTTGATCATGCCGACCACCGTACCGAGCAGGCCCAGGAGCGGCGCGATGGCAGCGATAGTGCCCAGGGTATTCAGATAGCGCTCAAGTTCATGCACCACGTGCCCGGCGGCTTCCTCGATGCTGTCCTTCATTACCTCGCGTCCGTGATGGGCGTTGGCGAGGCCGGCGGCGAGGATGCGCCCCAGGGGTGAGGATTGGCGAAGGCTGCGAAGTTGCTCGCTGCCCAGCTGACCGTGGCGCAGCTTTTCCCACACAGAGGCCGACAGCTCCGGTGGCGAGACTCGCCGCGGGTTAAGGGCATAGAGGCGCTCGATGCAGATCGCCAGCGCGGCTACCGAACAGAGCAGAATGACGATCATCAACCAACCGCCGGCTACGACCAGTTCCAGCACACGCTACTCCTCAGGCCCGGACTTCGATGGATTATACGCATGGCAGCCGAGCGGCGTCAGCGATGGCGCCTGACGCCAGTAACGGCGATGCCGGTCCCGGTAGCGGGCGATTGAGAGAGTGCCGTCATCCGCGACACGGTAGCGCAGCGCGCCACCTGCCGCTGTACCGTGCAGGCGCGTATCGCGCCGGCAGAACCGGGCAAGCACACCCGCTGCGGGATGGCCGAAGGCGTTGGCACGACCGAAGGTCAGCGCCGCCCAGCGGGGCTTAACGGCGCGCAGAAAGGGCGCCCCGCTCGAGGTCGCAGAGCCGTGATGGGCGACCAGCAACCAGTCGGCGCGCAGGGCCTCCCGCCAGTAGCGCACCAGATGACGCTCGCGCCGGCGGCTGATATCGCCGGTGAGCAGGAAGCGACGACCGCGCACATCGATGCGCAGGACGCAGGAGGCATCATTGCGCCCCAAACGCTCGCCAGGCGCGGCGCTTAGCATGCGGAACACGGTGCCGTCAGGCCACTGCCAGCTCGCGCCGGCGCGGCAGCGGCGGCCGCGGGATATACCGGGCAGGGGCTGGCCCAGAAGCAGCTCCCCCACCGGCAGCGCCTCCAGGACAGCCGCGGTACCGGCACTGTGGTCGCGATCCGGGTGGCTGACCACGAGCGTGTCGATACGCCGTACCCCCGTCTTGCGCAGGAAAGGCAACAGCACGCGGCGAGCCGCATTGGCGCCCGCTGGATCACCGCCGCCGGTGTCATAAACGAGCGTGCGCTCGCCACTGCGGTAGACCACCGCCGTCCCCTGCCCCACGTCGAGCACGGTCAGTTCCGGTGTTGACGCAGGAACGGCGCTATCCGGAAGCAACAAGGGTAGTACACCGACGATGCCGGCGAGGCGCAGCGAACGGCGGCGTGCGCCAAAGAGAAGCAGCGTGCCGGCCACGGCGAGGAGGCTCTCGACGGCGCCGCTGGTGGTCTGCAGGTAGAGTAACTCACCCCAGTGCGCCCTGAGGGCCTCCCCGCTGGCGAGCAGCGGCACGATCAGTGCTGCGGCGAGTTGCCAGCAACCCTCGGCGACGCCGGGCAGCAAGGGCCAGCAGAGCGCGGCGAAGAGCGACAGCGGTACCAGCACCGCTCCGACCAGCGGCACAAGCAGAAAGTTCGCGGGCGCCGACGCAAGGGACGTGCCGCCGAACCACCAGGCCGTGAGCGGCGCCATGGCCAGCGCCATAAAGCCGTGCACGAGGAGAGCCATGCGCCACCGCGACAGCCCCCGATATCGGCGAGCGAACCAGAGTAGCCACGCAACGGCCAGGAAGCTGAGCCAGAAGCTGCTGCCCACGGCGGCCAGGGGATTGGCGGCAAGCACCAGTACCGCGGCCAGCAGAAGATTGCGGCCGCTGCGCGCCGGGCGACCGAGGCTGAGTGCCAGGCAAACGCAGAGCAGCATGATAAGGGCGCGTTGCGTCGGCAGACTGAAGCCCGCAAGCCCTGCATAGGCCGAAGCGGCCAGAAGCGCACTGCAGGGGCGCAGCGAGGACCAGGCCCCGCCCCAGCCGGCCACCGCGGCACAGCGGGCCAGCAGACCACCGAGGACAAAACCGAAACCGGCAACCAAAGAGACGTGCAGACCGGAAATAACGACCAGGTGCACCACGCCGAAGGCGCGCAGGAGCCGCCAGGCTGCATCATCGAGGCCACTCCGATCGCCCACCAGCAGCGCCGCCAGGATGCCTGCGGCCCGGGAATCGCCTACGGCCTCGTCCAGCCCCCGCAGCAGCGCCGCCCGGGCCTGGTGAAATGGCGCCCGTCGCCCCGCAGCAGCGAGACGCTCGCCGTCCCCGCGACCCGCGCTGGCGCTTGCGTGCAGACCAGCGCGGGCAAAGTAGTCCTGCCGGATGCCGCTGCCCGGGTTGGCCTCGCCCCAGGGCAGCCGCAGCCGGGCCAGAAAGCGCCAGCGCTCTCCGGGGGCCAGGAGTTCATCGCCGTAGTAGGCCAAAGATACCCGCCGCGGACCACGGCAGACCTCGTTGCCGATGGCCTCGACGCGCAGGCGTACTCGCTGCTGCCAGCTGCCGTCGGGTAACAGACGGCGCTGCGGCAGATCGTCGATCAACCCGGTCAGCGCGGCATGCTGTCCATCGCAGGCAGTCGGCAGACGCTGGGCTAGCACTGCCTGCCCATGGAGGCAGGCAAGGGCCAGGCCGAGGACGGCCGCAAGCAGCACCGGGGGACCTTGGCGCCACAACAGCAGGATCACCGGCAGGAGCAGCGGCCACAGCGGGCTCGTCGGGAGGGCCGGCGCCAGCGAGAGGAGCAGTACACCAACCGCGAAAGCGATAAGCCGGCGGTCGGCAGGCGTGACTGCCGCTGCAGAACGGTGCAGCGCAAGGAGAAAAGGCACAGCGGTCGCAGGCAGTAAGCGTTAAAATGACCACTGAATCACAGCTGCCAGGCCCGATGCCACGTCTGCAGCAGCCAGGCCGGATATGCCCAAGAAAACGCTTAAACAGCTCACCCCCTCCCCGGCCCGGCTTCGACGCTGGGGGGCCCTGGACCGCTTCGGCGAGAGCGTTTACAACGGCAACCTCTGGCACATCAACCGCTACTCGGCCTCCATGGCCTTTTTTGTGGGCCCTTTTGTGGCCTTCCTGCCGGTGCCCGGCCAGATGCTCATCGCGGCCCTGGCCGCCATCCGTCTGCGCTGCAACCTGCCGCTCAGCGTCGGCCTGGTGTGGATCACCAACCCGCTGACGGCGCCGGCAATCGTCTACCTTGCCTATCGGCTGGGCGCCCTCGCCCTCGGCGTGCCGCCGGGGATGCCGGCGTTCAGCTTCAGCTGGAGCTGGCTGAGCAGCGAGTTCAGTGCGCTATGGCAGCCGCTCCTCCTCGGCTGTCTGCTGCTCGGGCTATTCGCAGGGAGCCTTGGCTATTTCGTCATCAACACCCTCTGGCGTTGGCGCGTCGGTCTGCAGTGGCGGCGCCGCAAGCTGGCGCGTGCCCTGGCTAATGGTCGGCCTGGAGCACGGCGGCAGGGGCAAGTCGGGCAGCGCGAAGCGCAGGATAGCAGGCAGCGCACAAGCACATGAAGAGCGCTGTGGCCGCTACCACCGCAAAGTCCGAGACACGCACATCGGAGGGAATGAAGGACACCGGATAGACGTCGGTAGCCAGCAAACTGACGCCCAAAGCCCCCTCAAGGGCAGCTACGAGCCAGGGCACGGCGAGGCTGGCGAGGAGCCCGAGGGCACCGCCGAGAACAACCCCGGTCACCCCGATCATGCCCCCCTGCATCAGGAACAGCACGCCGACCTGGGTCGGCGTCGCGCCCAGAGTACGCAGAATGGCAATGCTGCCGCGCTTGTCCATGACCACCAGCACCAGCGACGACACCACGTTGAAGGCCGCCACCGCGATGATCGACAGAAGCAGCACGGTGATCAGCCGCCGCGACAGCTGGATGGCCTCGTAAAGGTTGCCGTGAGTCAGGGTCCAGTCCGTCAGATAGTAACCGGGAGGCAGCAGCGGTAGCAGTTCCTGGCGGACCCGCGCGACGTCGAAGAGGTCGATCGTATGCAGACGCAGGCCACTGGCGCTGCCATGCAGACCAGCGAGGTCCGAGGCCGCCGGCAGAGGCAGCGCAGCGAGGCCCTCGTCCAGCTCCGTACCCGTGGCGATAATACCCACCAGCGGGTAGGCAGCTGTCTCCGGGGGCCCCTCGCCGTCCCGGGCCGGGACGAGCAGCGTGATTGATGTGCCCGGTACGGCACCCAGGCGCCGTGCCACGGCCGCGCCGAGGTAGAGGCCCTCACCACCGACGGCGCTGCCGTCGAGGCCAAGTGCAGCGAACTCCGCCAGCGCCGCGGGCTCCAGACCAAGCCCGGCGACAGCCTCGACAGAACCCTCAGCCAGGGCGAGCCCCTCAAAGGCCACAAAAGGGGTGGCGGCGAGCACCGCCGGGTGCTCCCGCAGCGTCGCTGCAAGGGTGGCGGGATCGCGATCTCCGAGCGCCGCATGCACGATAATATGGGGCACCAGGGACAGAATCCGCTCGCGCATCTCCCGGTCAAAGCCATTCATTACGGAAAGCACTGTGAGCAGCAGTGCGATCGCGAGCACAAGGCCGATAATCGCCAGCGTCGACATAAATACGGAAAGCTGGCCCCGGCGTGCGGCGAAGGTGTGACGCACGGCGATGCGCGCCAGCTCCACGCTACCCATGCATTTCCACCAGGTGGCCCTCTTCAAGCACCAGCGTGCGGTGCATGCGTGCTGCGATCGCCGGATCATGGGTAACGATAATAAAGGCCGCCTGCTCGCGGCCGAGGTCGTCGATCAGTGCGAGCACACGTTCCGCGGACGCCGGGTCGAGATTCCCCGTTGGCTCGTCCATGAGTACGCAGCCCGGGGAAGCCACCAGCGCCCGGGCAATGGCCACGCGCTGGCGCTCTCCCCCCGACAGCGCCGCGGGGCGGTGATCAAGGCGGGCGCCCAGACCGACGCGCTCGAGCATTTCCCCGGCACGCTTCAGCGCCTCGGAGCGCGCAACCCCCCCGATAAGCAGGGGCATGGCAACATTCTCCGCGGCATCAAACTCTGCCAGCAGGTGATGGAACTGATAGACGAAGCCCAGGTGCCTGTTACGCCAGCGGCAGCGTGCCTTTTCCGACATCCCGTCGACGGACTGCCCGGCGACTTCGACGCTGCCGCTGCTCGGCGGATCGAGGCCACCAAGGAGATTGAGGAGCGTGGATTTGCCGCTACCGCTGGCGCCAACGATAGCCAGACGCTCCCCCGCGTCGAGCGTAAGTTCGACGTTGCGCAGTACTTCCACTTCGCGGCTGCCATCCCGGTAGACCTTGCCCAGGCCGCGACAGCGCAGTACCGGCTCAGCCATAGCGAAGCGCCTCCGCCGGAGCCACCCGTGAGGCACGCCAGGCCGGATAGAGGGTCGCCACGAGGCCGAGGCCGAGGGAGGCCCCAACAACCGCCCCCACGTCGGACCAGCGCAGTTCCGCCGGCAGCCCGGTGATGAAATAGACCGCCGGATCAAAGAGCCTCGCCTGCAGCAGGCCCTCCAAGGCAGCGGCAAGACGGTCGACCGACAGCGCCAGCGTCACCCCGAGCACCGCCCCGGCGGCGACGCCGAGGCAGGCCAGAACAACGCCATGAATGACGAAGAGCCGCAGGATGGCGGCCGGATCAGCGCCCAGGGATCGCAGCACGGCGATATCCTGCCGTTTCTCCGCCACGGACATGACGAGCGTTGCAACAATGTTGAAAGCGGCAACGGCGACCACGCTCAGCAACAGCAGACTCACGGTGAACTTTTCCATACGTACGGCGCGAAACAGAGACCCCTGGCTCTCACTCCAGGCCACGGCCCGGACGCCCGCCGGCAGCGACGTGACCAGTCGATCGAGCACTGCCGGCGCCTCGAAGAGGTCTGTCGTGCGAAGCATAAGGCCGTTCGGAGCATCGCTGCCACCGAGGAGGCGACGCGCCGTCGCCAGGGATACGTAGGCCAGCTCCGCATCCTGTTCGGCACCGACCCGAAAGAGGCCAACCACTTCCAGCTGCCGGCTGCGGGGAAACAGACCCAGGGGGGTGGCGGTGAAGCGCGGCAGGGTCACGCGGACCTTATCGCCCAGCCCAACGCCCAGCATGCGGGCGAGGGTAGCGCCCAGCACAACGCGAAAAGGCGCTTCCTCGAGGGCGTCCAGGCGCCCCGCGACCAGGGTCGACGGCATGCGGGACACCGTCCCCTCAAGGGCCGTATCGATACCGGTCAGCTGCACCCCGCGCTGGCCGCGGCCAGCGCCCAGCAGGGCCTTCTCACGCAGGTACGGGGCGACCCCGAGGACGTCCGGGTCCCGGCGCACGCTGCTGGCCAGGGCCTCCCAATCCGCGGCCGCCTCGGCGCCATCAAAGACCAGATAGCCGTGCGGTACCAGGGCGAGGATCCGGCCCCGGAGTTCACCGGAGAAGCCGTTCATGACAGAGAGAACCACGATAAGACTTGCAACACCGATGACCATGCCGAGCATGGATACGAGACTGACGAGGGCGGTAAAGCGATTACGCTGGCGGCTGAAACTGTAGCGGAGCCCGATTAAGGCTGGGTAGCCCACCGGCGATCAACGCTCCGCGGCGTCGTAGAAAGACGTCCTGACGCCCTCTCCGCTGTCGTCCTTGTCCTCGTCGCAGCGCGCCGGATCGCCGCCGCAGATCTCGCAGGACTGATTGATACCTACGGCGCCAAGACCGCCGCAGGAGCCTTTGATGGGTTCCCGGCCGGCGAGCACTCCGACGGCCATGGCGGTGATCACCGAGCCCATGATGACTACCGTCAGCACGAAAACGAGCATTGGTCTCTCCTATCCTTGGCCGGTTTCATCGGCCAGGTACGGTGCAAAAGCGGGCGTGTTGTATTCTCTGAACCCCTCGCCCTGGCGCGCGAGTAAATATACTGCAAGGCCCGCCTCGGTAGCCACTCGCAGCGCCGCTTCCCGGCCGAGCACCGCAAGCGCCGTAGCCCAGCCGTCGGCGAGCATACACGACTCATGAATCACCGTAACAGACACAACGTCATGGGTCACGGGCGTCCCCGTGCGGGGATCGATCATGTGCGAGTAGCGCACGCCATTGACGGTGAAGAAGTTGCGGTAGTCACCGGAGGTCGCAATACCGGCGTCGAACAGAGCAAGACCCCGCGCTATGCTCCGGCCACCGGCTTCTGGTCGCTCCACGGCAACGCGCCAGGCATCACCGCGAGGGCTGCGGCCAGCCACCCGCATCTCGCCACCGATCTCGACGAGGTAATCAGCAAAACCTCGCCCGGCAAGAAGTTCCGCGACGCGGTCGACCGCATAGCCCTTGGCGATGGAGGAAAAATCCAGGGCGACGGGCCCGCGCTTGGCGAGGCGGCGAGCTTCCGGATCCCAGTCCAGCTTCTTCTGGCCGACGCGGGCCCGAGTTTCCGCAAGCGAAGCGGCCGCCGGTATGCCCTTGCCAGGGCCGTCAGGCCCGAAGCCCCAGAGGTCCACCAGCGGTCCGACGGTGACATCGTAGGCGCCGGCGCTGGCGTCGCCGATGGCAAGGGCCCCCGCGAGCACTGCGGCGAAACGCGGCGAGATGGTCATCGCCTCACCGGGCGGCAGCCGGTTGAAACGGCTGATCTCCGAGTCTTCCCGCCAGGTGGACATGCTGTCGTTGATTGCCTCCAGCTCGGACTCGATGCCTGCCGTTAGCGCGCTTTCGGCCGCGGCGCCGCCGGGCACAGTGACATGCCAGCTGGTACCCATGGTCCGGCCTTCCAGGCGCAGATCCCGCGGCTCGCTGCTGCAGGCAGCGAGAAGCGTCAGCAGCGCCGCAAGATAGACCGCATTTGCACGCCTGCGGGCTGGTTGAGCGCGGCGGAACGCCACTGGCCCGGACATCCACGGTGAGCCAAAAAAAAGCCACCGCAGAACGCGGTGGCTTTCCATGAACCGGGCCAGCATCAGCCGCCGAAGTCGTCGAGCAGAATATTCTCGGGCTCAACACCGAGGTCCGTAAGCATCTGGATACAGGCTGCATTCATCATCGGCGGACCGCACATGTAGTACTCGCAGTCCTCCGGTGCCGGATGGTTCTTGAGGTACTCCTCGAAGAGAACGTTGTGGATGAACCCCGTGAGGCCTTCCCAGTTGTCTTCCGGTTGCGGGTCCGAGAGGGCCACATGCCAGTCGAAGTTCTCGTTCTCGGCCGCAAGGCCGTCAAAGTCCTCGACGTAAAACATCTCGCGGAGGGAGCGGGCGCCGTACCAGAAAGTAATCTTGCGCTTGCTGTTGAGGCGCTTGAGCTGATCAAAGAGATGGGATCGCATTGGCGCCATACCGGCACCGCCGCCGATGAAGATCATTTCAGCTTCGGTGTCCTTGGCAAAAAACTCGCCAAAGGGACCGTACACCTTCACCTTGTCGCCCTCCTTCAGATTGAAGACCCAGGAAGACATGATGCCCGGCGGAATACCCTCACTGCCGGGGGGAGGCGTGGCGATGCGAATATTGAACTTCACCACACCCTTCTCTTCCGGATAATTGGCCATGGAGTAGGCGCGGATCGTTGTGTCGCTGCACTTCGACTCGAGGTTGAAGAACCCAAAGCGCTCCCAGTCACCCCGGTATTCCTGATCGATATCGAAGTCGCTGAACTTGACATGGTGCGGCGGGCACTCGAGCTGCACATAACCGCCGGCGCGGAAGTCCACGCTCTCGCCCTCTGGCAGCTTCAGCGTCAGCTCCTTGATAAAGGTGGCAACGTTGGGGTTGCTCTCGACAGTGCACTCCCATTGCTTGACGCCGAAGACCTCTTCGGGCACCTGGATCTTCATATCCTGCTTGACCGCGGTCTGGCAGGACAGGCGCCAGCCCTCGTTGGCCTCCCGGCGAGTGAAGTGCGACTCCTCCGTCGGCAGCATGGCGCCGCCCCCTTCATTGATGATGCACTTGCACTGGGCGCAGGTGCCGCCACCGCCGCAGGCTGAGGCGAGAAAGACATCCTCGTCGGCCAGGGTCTGCAAGAGCTTGCCGCCGGCGGGGACGGTGATGGTTTTCTCGCCGTTGATCTCGATATTCACGGTGCCCGAGGCCACCAGCCGCGAACGAGCGAAAAGAATCACCATGACCAGCGCCAGCACGATGGCCGTGAACATCCCGACGCCGTAAACGATAGTCAAATCCATGCTGTCAGATCCCTAGATGTCGATACCGCCAAAGGACATGAAGCCGAGGGACATGAGTCCGACGGTAATAAAAGTGATGCCAAGGCCCTGGAGGCCATCCGGAACATCGCTGTACTTGAGCTTCTCGCGAATGCCTGCGAGGGCCACAATGGCCAGGGCCCAGCCAACGCCGGCACCGGCGCCGAAGACCACGCTCTCACCGAAATTGTAGTCCCTTTCGACCATGAACAGGGACGCACCGAGGATGGCGCAGTTCACCGTAATCAGTGGCAGGAACACGCCCAGGGCGTTGTAGAGCGCAGGCACATAGCGGTCGAGGAACATTTCGAGAATCTGCACGATAGCGGCAATGACGCCGATATAGGACAGCAGCCCGAGGAAGGACAGATCCATCGCCGGAAGGCCGGCCCAGGCCAGCGCGCCATCGGCAAGCAGGTAGTTGTAGATGAGGTTGTTCACCGGAACGGTGATGGTGAGCACCACGATGACCGCAATGCCGAGGCCAAGAGCCGCCTGCACTTTCTTGGAAACGGCCAGGAAGGTGCACATGCCCAGGAAAAAAGCCAGGGCCATGTTTTCAATGAAGATCGCTCGAACGAACAGGCTCAGATAGTACTCCATCACGCGGTCTCCTCGGCGGGCGTGTGCGGCGCCAGGCGGAAATCGGGCTCCTCCACCTGCTTCGCGTCCCAGCTGCGCAGGGCCCAGATAAACAGGCCGATCAGGAAGAAGGCACTGGGCGGCAGCAGGAGCAGGCCGTTTGGCACATACCAGCCACCCTCCGTGGCCAGCGGCAGAATCTCGATGCCATAGAGCTTTCCGGAGCCGAACAGCTCGCGCACCACGGCGACCGCCAGCAGGACTACCGAGTAACCCAGCCCGTTGCCCACACCGTCAAAGAAGCTCGGCAGCGGCGGGTTCTTCATAGCGAAGGCCTCGGCCCGGCCCATCACAATACAGTTGGTGATGATAAGACCGACAAAGACCGACAGCTGCTTACTGATGTCATAGGCCACGGCCTTGAGAATCTCGTCTACAAGAATCACCAGCGAGGCAATGATTGTCATCTGCACAATAATGCGGATGCTGCCCGGGATATGGTGGCGGATTGCCGAGATGAACAGGTTGGAGAACGCGGTCACGGCGGTCAGAGCGATGCACATGACCACGGTCACCTTCAGCGATGAGGTGACAGCGAGCGCACTGCAGATGCCGAGGATCTGCAGTGCGATCGGGTTGTTCCGGAAAATCGGTGTGGTCAGTGCTTCCTTGACGTTCTGCATGTCAGGCGTCTCCCGTCTTCAGGTTGTCGAGGAAAGGCTTGAAGCCCTGTTCGCCCAGCCAGAACTGGACGAGGTTGGTCACGCCGCGGGCCGTAAGCGTGGCGCCGGAGAGTCCGTCGACGCGCCAGGGCGCACTGGGGCTCTCCCGATCAACGGCCCCTTTGGCTAGCGCTATGGCGGCTTCGCCGTCGCGGTAGACCTGCTTGCCCGGCCACTGGGACTTCCAGCGCGGGTTATCCACTTCACCGCCGAGCCCGGGAGTCTCCCCGTGCTCGTAGAAACCCAGTCCGGCGACGGTGTTGACGTCGGACTCGAGGGCGATGAAACCGTAAAGCGTAGACCACAGGCCATAACCATGGACAGGCAGGATAACCTTGTCCAGTCCGCCGCCCGTTGCCTGCACCAGGTAGACCTCCGCATAGTCCGCGCGACGGCCGATCTTGGCCGGATCCTCCTGGAGGTCCGTCGAGAGCTTCGGCATCTTGCTCGCGGCACGCTGATTGTAGCCAGCGGGTACGTCCTCGGCGAATTCGCCGGTGCGCAGGTCGACGTAGCGCGTATCGATGCGCTCGAACATCTCCTCAACGGTCCTGCCTTCCTCGAGCATGCCCGCGGCCGCCAGGATGTTGCGCTTGCGGTCGAGGTCCTTGTTCGCCTCCTGCGCCGGCTTCAGGATCACCGCTGCAGTGGAGACGACGATGGAGCAGACGATGCAGAGCGCAAAGGCGACCGTGACGATTTTTTTGATGGAGTCGTTGCTAGACACGGGCAAGCCTCCGCTTGATGTTGGCTTCTATAACGAAGTGATCCATGATCGGCGCAAACAGGTTGGCGAACAGGATCGCCAGCATGATGCCCTCCGGGAAGGCCGGGTTGATCACGCGGATCAGCACCGTCATGAAGCCGATAAGCAGGCCGAAGCACCAGCGGCCGGTGTTGGTCATGGCTGCGGAGACCGGGTCTGTGGCCATAAAGAACATGCCGAAGGCGAAGCCACCGACCACCAGATGCCAGTACCAGGGCATGGAGAAGGCCGGGTTGCTATCGGAACCGACAAGGTTCAGAAAGCTCGAGAACAGGAACATGCCGAGAAACACGCCGGCGACGATACGCCAGGAGGCGATCCGGGTCGCCAGCAGCCAGGCGCCGCCCAGGAGAATGGCCAGCGTGGAGGTCTCGCCGATGGAGCCCGGAATTGCGCCAACGAAGGCCTGCATCCAGCTGTAACTATCCTGCAATCCCGTCATGCCCTGGGAAGCCACTACGCTGAGCGGCGTCGCGCCGGTGTAACCGTCCACGGCGGTCCAAACAGCGTCGCCGGAGAGCTGCGCCGGGTAGGCGAAGTAGAGGAATGCACGCCCCGTAAGCGCGGGGTTAAGGAAGTTCTTGCCGGTGCCGCCGAAGACCTCCTTGCCGATCACCACGCCGAAGCTGATGCCCATGGCCGCCTGCCACAGGGGCAGGTCCGGCGGGCAGATCAAGGCAAACAGAATAGAGGTGACAAAGAAACCCTCGTTGACCTCGTGGCCGCGCTTGATCGCGAAAAGCACTTCCCAGAAGCCGCCAACCAGAAAAGAGACCAGGTAGATCGGCAGGAAATAAAGCGCACCGAAAACAAAGCAATCCCAGACACTGGCGGGGTCATAGCCGCCAACGGCGCCGATAATCGCGCCGCGCCAGCCGTCCACGGCCCCACCGGTCTGGGCAAGGATATCGTTGGCCTGGTAGCCGAGGTTGTACATCCCCCAAAGCATGGCCGGGAACACCGCCATCCAGACAGTGATCATGATGCGCTTGAGGTCGATGCCGTCCCGGACATGAGCATTGGTCCGGGTGACGGAACCGGGTGAATATAAAAAGGTGTCTACCGCCTCATACAAGGGATAGAACTTCTGGAAACGTCCGCCGTCCTGAAAGTGATGCTCGTAGTTGTCGAGGATCTTGCGCAGGCTCACGTCAGCCCTCCTTCTCAATGCGGGTCAGGTTATCCCTGAGAATAGGCCCGTATTCGTACTTACCGGGGCATACATAGGTGCACAGCGCCACGTCTTCCTCGTCCAGCTCCAGCGCCCCGAGACGCTGGGCGGTTTCCGTGTCCCCGACGATCAGCGAGCGCAACAGCTGCGTCGGCAGCATGTCCATGGGCACCACCGTCTCGTAGGTACCTACGGGCACCATGGCCCGCTCGCTGCCATTGGTGGTGGTCGTCATGGGCAGTGGGCGCGTGCCGAGCAGGCTGCTCAGGTAAATACGCAGATTCGAATGGCGCTCCTTGCCCGGACTGAGCCAGCCCAGCAGTTCCCGCTCGCGGCCCTCAGCGAGCACCGAGACCTGGTTGTGGTAACGGCCGAGATAGCTGGTAGTGCTTCGAACCCGGCGACCACCCAGCACAGACCCGGAGATGATGCGGTTGTCGCCGCCTTTCAGCTCGCCGGCGGTCAAGGCCTCAAGATCCGCCCCGGCCCGCGTACGCAGAAGGCGCGGGTTCTCTACCTGCGGTCCGCAAAGGGCGATGACGCGGTCGGAATAGAGCCGACCGTCCAGGAAAAGGCGACCCAGGGCAATCACATCCTGGTACCCGATGTACCAGGCCGTGCGCTCGGCAGTGGCGCCGAGGAGGAAATGAATGTGGGTGCCGGGAAGCCCCGCGGGGTGCGGCCCGTCGAACTCGGCGCGCTCGATCGACGTAGCGCTGCCAGTAGGCAGCGCCGCACCGGGCGCTGTGCACAGGTATGTCGTGCCGCTCGTCAAGCCGGCCAGGAGGTCGAGGCCAAGGGCAAAGGCCTCCGATTGCTCGGCAATAATGACAACGGGATCCGGGGCGAGCGGATGCGTATCCATGGCCGTAACAAAGATCGCAGCGGGGTTGCTATCCGGCGCCGGCACCTTGCTGAAGGGCCGCGTGCGCAGGGCCGTCCACAGGCCGGACCGGACGAGCGTGTCGCGCACCGTCGCGGCGTCCAGAGACCGGGCCGCATCGGCGTTGTGGGCACCGAAGTCGACGGCGTCATCGCCATCCACCTCAATGACCACCGACTGCAGCACCCGCTTCGCGCCTCGGTTGATGGCGCTGACCGTACCGGCAGCGGGAGCTGTGTAAAGAACGCCAGGCGTCTTCTTATCGCTGAAAAGAAGATCGCCGAGCTTGACCCGATCCCCTTCGCTCACCTCCATGGTCGGCTTCATGCCGGGATAATCGGGACCGACCACCGCGACCGCGCGGGCCGATGGTGCGTCGTGGATGGCCTGCTGGGGTGCGCCCTGGATAGGAATATCCAGACCCCTCTTGATTTTGATCATGCAAACAGCCTGTGGTGCATAAAACCAGTGACGTGGGACGCAAAAAAATCTGAAAGGGCGCGCCGGGCGTACCCCAATCGCGGGAGTTCATCCCGCGATTGGCCGGGAGACGGCAACCCCGCCGGTTCGGGCGCGCGCATTATAACGAAAGGTACGCAGCATGTGCCACTATCACAGGCACAGACCGCCCCAGCAGCCGGGCCGCCCGGGGCCTCAGGCGTGCTCCCGGGGATACACCCGGTAGTGAATACCTGCCATCTGCTCGAGGATGCGGTGTACCTGGCAGCTGTAACCGAACTCGTTGTCGTACCAGAGATAAATGACCACGTGGCTGCCGTTCACAATCGTCGCCTGGGCATCATAGACACAAGCTGTGCGCGACCCGACAAAATCCGATGACACAACCTCCGGCGAGTTGGAGTAGTCGATCTGCTTGCGCATCTGTGAGTGCAGTGCGATGTGGCGCATGTATTCATTAAGCTCCTCGACGGTCGTCTCCCGGCCCAGCGTCAGATTCAGGATCGCCATGGAGACATTGGGCGTGGGCACGCGGATCGCGTTGCCAGTGAGCCTTCCCTGCAGCTGAGGCAGCACCTTGGCCACGGCCTTGGCCGCACCGGTCTCCGTCAGCACCATGTTCAGGGGCGCACTGCGGCCACGACGGTCGGCCTTGTGGTAGTTGTCGATCAGGTTCTGATCGTTGGTATAGGCATGCACCGTCTCAACATGGCCAGTCACAATGCCGTATTCGTCGTCGATGGCCTTCAGCGGCGGCACGATGGCATTAGTGGTGCAGGAAGCGGCAGAGATAATCTGGTCTGTCGGCTCGATGGCATCGCTGTTTATGCCGGCGACTATATTCTTGAGGCCGCCCTTCCCCGGGGCCGTGAGGATCACCCTGGCCACGCCTTTGGACTTCAGGTGCTGGCTGAGGCCAGCCTCGTCGCGCCATACGCCCGTGTTGTCCACGACGATCGCGTTATCAATACCATAGGCGGTGTAATCGATGCTGTCCGGGGAGTCGGCATAGATCACTTTGACCTCGTTGCCGTTGGCAACGAAAGACTGGCGCTCTTCATCGACACGGATGGTGCCGTCGAAGGCACCATGGACCGAGTCCCTGCGCAGCAGGCTGGCCCGCTTGACCAGATCATGATCTGCCTTGCCTTTGCGCACGACCACGGCCCGCAGACGCAACCCGTCACCGCCGTCGGTCTTGTCGATAAGGATACGCGCCATGAGCCGGCCGATGCGGCCGAAACCGTAGAGAACCACATCGACGGGCTCGTCCACGGGCCTCGCAGTGCTGCCGATGAGATCGGCGACCTCGTTGCGGACGTAGTCTTCCAGGCTCCTGCCCTCGCCGAGGCCCTTGTCGAAGTAGTCGACACTGAGCCGGCCCACATCGATATGCGCTGGCCCGAGGTCGAGCTTGTCCAGGATCGCCAGTACCCGGGACGTTTCGAACTCGGACAGTTCATTGCCCTCGACCTGGCGCACATAACGGTGTGCCTTCATGATCTCCAGCACGGAGCGGTTGACCATGGCCCGGCCGTAGATGTAGCACTTGACACTGTTCTGCCGCGCGAGCCGGCCGACGACGGGAATCATCGCTTCGGCGAGGGCCTCGCGCTCTTTCCAGTCGCGGAAGTAATCGTCCGGGCGGGGTCTTTTGCGGTCGTTCACGGCTTGGGTCTCCGGGGGATCTCGGCGCGAAGCGCGCATTATCTATTTCCGGCACCGGGGCCGCAAGAAAAGCTGCAGAAGCGCGCTTCACTGGAGCGGCCGCGGAGAAGCCCTTACAATACGGCGCCTTTTCGGCGCAGCATGCTCTTCTCATGTTCAGAGATAAACTCCTGGCAACGCCCTGGCCCGCCAGGGCCGGCACCCGCACCGCTATCGGCCCCTTCCCGGGCAGCGCCGCCAGCGCCTGTATCGCCGAGCTCGCCGACGACAGCCGGCTGCTGCTGGTCGTAGCCGAGGACACGCAGGCCGCTCTGGCGCTGGAACGGGAGCTGCCCTTTTTCGTGACACCGGGCACAGAAGTGCTCGCGCTCCCCGACTGGGAAACGCTGCCCTACGATCATTTTTCGCCGCACCAGGACATCGTGTCGGAGCGCCTGGAGACACTCTATCGACTGCCGTCCCTCGCGACCGGCATCCTTATCGTGCCCATCGCCACGCTCATGCACCGGTTGCCACCGCGTGACTATGTGCTCGGCGCCAGCCTTCTGCTGGAGTTGGGGAGCGCCCTCGACGTAGACCGCTTTCGCCGCCGCCTGGAGCGCAGCGGCTACCGGCACGTAGAGACGGTATACGAACATGGGGAATTCGCCCTCCGGGGCGCCCTGGTAGACATCTTTCCCATGGGCTCGCCGCTGCCCTACCGCATCGACCTCCTCGACGAGGAAGTGGACACCCTGCGCACCTTTGACCCCGAGACGCAGCGCACCGTCGACCGCATGGACGCCGTACGTCTGCTGCCCGCCCGCGAGTTTCCCCTGACGCGGGAAGCGATCAGCTGCTTCCAGCAGCAGTGGTATGAGCAGTTCGAGGGCGACCCGGATCAGAGCACGGTATTCACAGAAGTCAGTGCAGGCCGGGTCCCCGGGGGCTGCGAATATTATCTGCCGCTGTTCTTCGAGCACTGCGAGACGCTTTTCGAGTACCTGCCGGACGATACAGCCGTAATAACCGTCGGCCGCCACTACGAGGCAGCGCAGCGCTTCTGGGGCGAAATCACCGAGCGCCACAGCGAGTACGGCATCGACCTGAGACGGCCGCTGCTGCCACCCCCGGCGGGTTTTCTGCCGGTCGAGGAGCTCTACGGACAGCTCAAGGGCCACGCGGTGCTCGAGCTGCGCCTCGACAGCGACGCGCCGGTTCATGTCGACAGCGCCGTCCTCGAACCGCCGCGCAGCGAAGACGACAGCCGCACGGAGCTCCCGTCGCGGCTGACCGCCCTGACCGAGGGCCACAGCGGCCCCGTGCTCCTCTGCGCCGAATCGGCCGGACGACGGGAAGTGCTGCTCGAGGCCCTCGCCGCCAATGGCCTGGCCCCGGTTGCCGTCGATAGCTGGCCGGCCTTCCTCGCTGACCCCGTCCCGCTGGCCATCGCCGTCGCCCCCATCGATCGTGGCCTTTACCTCGGCCCCGGGGCTCCGATGCTGCTCTGCGAGGCGCAACTTTACGGTACCCGCGTCGCTCAGCGCCGGCGGCGCAAGCGGGAGGCAGCCGTCGATCCCGATGCGGTCTTCCGGGACCTCAACGAGCTGCGCCCGGGCGCGCCGGTCGTGCATCTGGAGCACGGCGTAGGCCGCTACGTTGGCCTCAGCAATCTCGCCGTGGACGGCGCCGACGCCGAGTTCCTGACCCTGGAGTACGCCGACGGAGCACGCCTTTACGTGCCGGTAGCGGCCCTGCACCTGATCAGCCGGTACTCCGGCAGCGAACCGGAGCTCGCGCCGCTTCACCGGCTGGGCTCCGGCCAGTGGGAGCGAGCCCGACGCAAAGCCAGCGAGAAGGCCTCAGATGTGGCGGCGCAGCTGCTTGAGGTTTACGCCCGCCGTGAGGCCCGGGCGGGCTTTGCCTTTGGCTGCCCGCGGGAGGACTACGAGCGCTTCGCCGCGGCCTTCCCTTTCGAGGAAACGCCGGACCAGGAGGCCGCTATCGCCGCCGTACTGTCGGACATGGAAAGCGAACGCGTCATGGACCGGCTGGTCTGCGGCGACGTCGGGTTCGGCAAGACCGAAGTCGCCATGCGCGCGGCCTTTGTCGCCGTAGCCGCTGGCAAGCAGGTGGCCATGCTGGTACCCACCACCCTCCTCGCCCAGCAGCACCACAGCTCCCTCGCCGATCGCTTCGCCGACTGGCCTCACCGGGTAGAAGTGCTGTCGCGCTTCCGCACCGCCACCGAGGTGCGCCAGATCGGCGAACGTATGGCCGCCGGCGAGATCGATATTCTTGTCGGCACCCACAAGCTGCTGCAGAGCGACTTCCGTTTCAAGGATCTGGGCCTGCTCATTATCGATGAGGAACACCGCTTCGGCGTGAAACAGAAGGAGGCCATCAAGGCGCTGCGGGCGCAGGTGGACATCCTCACGCTCACCGCAACACCGATTCCGCGCACCCTCAACATGGCCCTCGGCGGCATGCGGGACCTGTCGATCATTGCCACGCCGCCGGCCCGCCGCCTGTCCATCAAGACCTTCGTGCGCGAGCAGAGCGCCGCCCTCGTCAAGGAGGCGGTGCTCCGGGAGACGCTGCGCGGGGGTCAGGTGTTCTACCTGCACAACGAGGTGCGGACCATCGAAGAGACCGCGCGCAAGCTACGGGAACTGCTGCCCGATCTGTCCATCGCCGTCGCCCATGGTCAGCTGCGGGAAACGGAACTGGAGCGGGTGATGGCGGATTTCTATCACAAGCGCGCCCATGTGCTCGTCTGCACCACGATCATCGAGACAGGGATCGACATTCCCAACGCCAACACCATTATTCTGGAGCGCGCGGACCGCTTCGGCCTCGCCCAACTGCACCAGCTCCGTGGTCGCGTGGGCCGTTCACACCATCAGGCCTACGCCTACCTGCTCTGTCCCCCGCGCTCGGCGATGACCGCCGACGCCGCCAAGCGACTCGACGCCATTGAGGCTGCCGGTGATCTCGGCGCCGGCTACCAGCTCGCCACCCACGATCTGGAGATCCGCGGCGCCGGTGAACTGCTCGGCGACGAGCAGAGTGGCCAGATCCAGAGCGTGGGTTTCGGCATGTACCTGGAGATGCTGCAGCGCGCCGTGGCTGCGCTGCGCCGGGGCGAGATTCCGGATCTGGACGCCCCGCTGTCGGCGGGCACGGAGATCAATCTGCATGTGCCGGCCCTCATCCCCGAAGATTACCTGCCGGACACCAACACGCGGCTCGTTCTCTACAAGCGCATCGCCGCCGCGGGGGCCGAGGCCGCCCTGCGCGACCTCCAGGTCGAAATGATCGACCGTTTCGGCTTGCTGCCGGCGCCGGTGAAGCAACTCTTTATCATCGCCCGGCTGCGGATCGCAGCCGAGCCGTTGGGGATCAGCAGCCTTGAGCTCGGCCCCGAGGGTGGTACCATCGAGTTCCGGGAGTCCACCACCATCGATCCCATGAGTCTTGTTACCCTGGTACAGGGCGATCCCGCGGGCTACCAGCTGGCCGGCGCCACACGCCTTCGCATCCGCGCCGCGCTGCCAGAGCCCACGCAACGCGTCACCCTGGCGGAGCAGCTCTTCGATCGTTTTGCCGCCGGCGTCAATGCGCCCGCAGCCTGAAGGCTTTATAGCCTGCGTGCTGGCCGCCCTCTTCGCGCTGCCTGTCCTCGCCCTGGAGGAAGAAGAGGAAGCCCCCCCCTGGTACCGCGTGGAGCTGCTTGTCTTCCGCCATACCGACCCGGGCGCGCTGAGCACCGAGGCCTGGCCTGTCTACCCCGCTGTCGCCTATCCGGAGCGCTATCGCTTCCTGGTCGACCGCGCGCTCGCAGACCGTCGCCTGGCCGCACACCCCGGTGCCGACAGCCGGATCGATGAGCGCGGCCGGCAGCAGCTGCGCCTGGCGCCACCGCAGTTGGCGCCGGACCCGAATGAACCGCCACCGGTCGTGCCCGACTTCGTCGCGCTCCTGCCCCTTGAGCCCGCGCGGCCCGATGGCCATGTGGGCGCAGTACTGCCCCTGGAGCCCACGGCTCTGAACGCGCCCCCGGACCCGAACGCCCCGCCGCCACTACCGCCGGCCTTCACCACCCTCGACAGGCGCGCGCTGCCCGCGGGCCGCCTGACCCGCGACGGCGCCTACGAGGTACTCTGGCATGAAGCCTGGCTGCAGCCGCTAGCCGACAAAAGCGAGGCAGTGCCGCTGCTCCTCGACCGCTCCGGGGATCCGGACCAGGTGCCCTGGCCGAGGCTGCAGGGCAGCGTGCGTCTCTATCTGTCACGGTACCTGCACCTGGAGACAGCCCTCTGGTTGAACACAAAAGGCAGCTATCTTCCCGAGGGCTGGCGGGCAGAGCCGCCCCCACTGGCGCCCGCTTCCCTTGTTCTCGAAGCGGCACTACTGCCCCAGCGCGACCCGGCCCGGGCACTCCTCGCCGGAGAGCCATGGCGGCCCGATGCCCGCCTTGCCGATGGCGCCCTCGCCTCGGATGAGTCCTCGACGTCCGGGCCGGCTGCCAGCATCAGTGGCAGCGACGATACAGTGGACGCATCGTTGCCGCAGGACCCGAACGAAGCAGATCCGGGATGGCCCTGGCGCCACAGCATCGTCCTTGAGGCGCAGCGGCGCATGCGCAGCAACGAAACGCATTACATCGACCACCCGGTCTTCGGAGTGGTGGTCCGTATCGAACCGCTGGCGCCACAGGAAAAAGACAGCCTCGGCGAGGCCCTTGCCCGGCCGGACTGGGATACGCGGCACGGGCGCGCAGCAGCGCCGCCCGCTACACTCGCCGACGAGCCGTAAGGAAGGCGCGTAGCAACGCGGCGGCAGAACCCGCTTCGCGGGCAAGGACATCGCCCATGGCCTCGAGCGTCAGAGGCTCGTTGTCCAGCCCCGGCGCTGCATTGACCACCATACACAGGGAGGCATAGGGCAGCCCGAGCTCTCGGGCCAGGGCGGCCTCCGGCATGCCGGTCATGCCGACAAGGTCGCAGCCGTCGCGCCGAAGCCGCTGTATCTCCGCGGCCGTCTCCAGCCGCGGGCCCTGGGTGACGCCGAGAACCCCCCCGTCGCGACACGCAATGGCGGACTCCTGCGCGGCCATAAGCAATGCCCGCCGCAGCGCGGGATCATAGGGTTCGGTGAAATCGACATGCCGGATCGGGACCGCACCGCCCTCATCCACCGTGTGCTCCCGTCCCCAGGTGTAGTCGATGAGTTGGTCCGGCACCACCAGCGTGCCCGGTTCGCAGGCCTCGTGGATACCGCCCACCGCATTGATCGCCACTACCGCCGCAGCACCGAGTTCGCGCAGCGCCCAGAGGTTCGCGCGGTAGTTGATGCGGTGGGGTGGGAGCGACCGCGGCTTGCCGTGGCGCTGAAGGAATAGCACGGGAACACCGTCGATAGCGCCAACCTCGATCGCTCCCGACGGTGCGCCGAAGGGAGTCTCCAGCTGCTGCTCTCGGGTCGCCGACAGCCCCGCCAGCTGGTCGATCCCTGTGCCCCCGATAACCGCAACACTCATTGAACGCCCTCCACGGAATTAGACATTTTTAGCATGACGCTGGGACAAACCACGGCGCTTCTCCTATAAGAAGACCCGCCTGCCCGCCCCGGATGAACGACAGCCTGTTGATTTTAAACAGGAAATTGGTCGTCGGGGTTCACACTACCGATGGCGCGGACCGCGCCAGGCCACCGGCGCAGGTCATGGACAGCCGCGCCGCAGCTGCTAACTTTCTGGCAGGAGGGACCATAGCATGACTCTGGAAAGACCGGCCATCGGCCAGTGGTACAAGGAAGCGGAGAGCGCTGCCCTCTTTGAGGTGGTAGCCATCGACGCGCACAGCAGCGCCATCGAGGTCCAGTACCTCGATGGCGAAATCGCCGAATTCGATACAGAGAGCTGGGGCGAGCTGATACTGTTCCCCGCGGCGGAGCCGGAAGACTGGCGCTCGCCCTATGAGCTCAGTGACGAGGACGGCATCGACCCGGACCAGCCGCTGCACCCCGACTGGGGGAACCCGGTCAACAACATCGAGCCCGATAGCCTCTGGGAGCGGGAAGACTACTGACCGCAGCGGGCGGCTTGCAGGACGCGCAGCACTGTATATAATTCCAGTGGTGTACGCATGCACAGGATCGCCCCATGGCCAAACTTACCGCTCGCCAGCAACAGGTCCTGGACCTGATCCGGCGTCACATCGATGAAACGGGTTATCCCCCAACCCGCGCCGACATCGCCCGGGAGCTTGGCTTCCGCTCCGCCAACGCTGCGGAAGAGCACCTCAAAGCCCTCGCCCGCAAGGGCGCCATCGAGATCATCCCGGGCGCCTCCCGCGGGATCCGGTTGCCCGAGGAACGGGGGATACCCATCGTCGGCCGCGTGGCCGCGGGCAGCCCGGTGCTGGCCGAGGCGCACATTGAGGACTACTGCGAACTGCCTGCGGCCTTTTTCCGCCCGGCAGCCGACTATTTCCTCCGGGTCACCGGGGACAGCATGGTGGGCATCGGTATCTGCGATGGCGACCTGCTCGCCGTGCACAGCACGCCGGTAGCTAACGATGGCGATGTAGTCGTGGCGCGCCTTGACGATGAGGTTACTGTGAAGCGCCTCCGTCGCGGACGGGAACGTCACCAGCTGCAGCTGCTGCCGGAGAACCCCGCCTACGCGCCCATCGAAGTCGATCTGCGGGAGCAGGCCTGCATTATTGAGGGGTTGAGCGTGGGGGTGGTTCGACGCGGCACCTAGCCCCACCCCACCTCAGCGGACAGGCCGCCGCGGGGGGTCGCGCCGGCGGGTCAGTGCAGAACCCGCGGCGTTTCATGACCGACTTCTTCCTCGATCTCCACCTCGGCCTGGTCCGTCAATTGGGCCGTGGCCTGGATCCCCGCCTGGATCATGGCTTTAGCCACTTCCAGGCAGTGCTCCATCACGTACATGCGCGACTCATCGGAAAACTGGATGCGCAGGAGCGGCGGGGCATCTTCCCCGGCGCGTTGCAGCACGACTTCTCCGTTCCCCAGATCGACGATCTCCAGCAGGGATGTGGACACTCGGCTGACCTCGTTTCCGCAGTATGTCAGAGGATGGTAACAGCGTCCCGGAGGCGGGCCAACACGCCTCAGCTTTCCTCCAGGGAATCGTTCATGCGCGAGAGCGTCGCCAGCAGCTCCCGGTACCAGCGCCGGGCATCTGCAGAGTCAGGCATTGCCCGCTCCGCCGTGATCAAATTCCCCGGCATCCGCGACCGGGTCGGCAGCGAGGCAGGCAGCGGCGCCAGCAGCTCGGCAAGCCACCCCTCCGCCTCAAGCTGGGCAAACTCGCGCACCTCCGAAGGCATCGCCTTGCCGGCCGGCGGCTCCGGCAGCTCGCCGCAACGCCGTGGGGGCGGTCCGGCGGGATCACCGGTAGGATCGAGAACGGCCAGCAGGTACCAGCCATAGGCAGCAATGAGCTGCTCGCGTACCCCTGGGGCATGGGCCGCATCGAGGACTGCTGCCGGCGCGGCACCGGCCGCGCGCTGAGACTCCCAGCCATCGATGAGCAGTCGTGCCAGGTACAGGTGGTGGTTGGCTCGGCCCCGGGACATGGGCTCAGCGGCTCTCCGCCCGGGCGCTGCTTTTTGCCTTGGCCTTGCGCTTCGGCGCCGCCTTTCGCGCACCGCCGGCGCTGGCCGCCTCGATCTGCCAACGGCCATCGCGGTAAAGGGCCTTCCAGCCGGTGGCCTTGCCGTCGTTCTCAGTCATCACATACTGCTCGCGGCTCTTGCGGCTATAGCGGACCTGGCTTCGGTTGCCGGCATCATCCTCCGCAGGCGCCTCTAGGATGTAGCCATACTTGGGGTCGATCTCGTTCCGATGCGGGAGCAATTCGTCGACGAATGGGGCCCGGGTCTCCCGGTTGCGCGGAAACTGGCTGGCAGCCAGAAACAGCCCGGCGGCGCCGTCGCGCAATACATAGTGGTCCTCGACCTTCTCGCAGGCCAGCTCCGGCATGGGCACCGGGTCCATCTTTGGCGGTGCCGCCTCACCGCTGCGGAGCAGTTTCCGGGTATTCTTGCAGCCTTCCGCAGTGCAGCCGAAGTACTTGCCGAAGCGGCCGGTCTTGAGCTGCATCTCGGCCCCGCACTTGTCGCATTCGATCACCGGACCGTCATAGCCCTTGATCTTGAAGCGCCCCTCCTCCACCTCGAAACCCGGGCAGTCCGGGTTGTTGCCGCAGACGTGCAGCTTACGCTTCTCGTCGATGAGATAGCTGTCCATGGCCGTATTGCATAGCTTGCAGCGGTGCTTGCTGCGCAGGAGCCGGGACTCGGCCTCTTCATCCGCATCTTCACGAATGGCCTCATCGCCCGGGATGAGGTTGATGGTGTTCTTGCAGCGCTCCTTCGGCGGCAGCGCATAACCGGAGCAGCCCAGGAAAACGCCGGTGCTCGCCGTGCGGATCTGCATGGGCCGCCCGCATTTGTCGCAGGGAATGTCGGTCATCGTCGGTTCGTTGGGCTGCATACCCTCGGGCCGGGGCTGTTCCGCCCGCTCGAGGCGCGCGCGGAAATCAGCGTAGAACCGGTCCAGGAGCTCGCGCCAGTCCATGGCGCCCTCGGCGATCTCGTCGAGTTGTTCCTCCATCGTCGCCGTGAAGTTGTAATCAAGCAGATCGGCGAAGCTCTCCTGCAGCCGGTGTGTGACGATGTCGCCCATTTTCTCGGCGTAGAAGCGCTTATTCTCCAGGCGCACGTAGCCGCGGTCCTGGATCGTCGAGATGATCGAAGCATAGGTCGAGGGCCGGCCGATACCGCGCTTTTCCAGCTCGCGCACCAGGCTCGCCTCACCGTAGCGCGGCGGCGGGGTGGTGAAGTGCTGGGACGGCTCCAGCTTCAGAAGATCTAGGATATCGCCCTCGGCAACGTCAGGCAGTACCGTATCTTCGCCCTTGCGCCCGCCAGGCGGAAGCACACGGGTATAGCCGTCAAAGCGGATGATGCGACCGCGGGCGGCAAGTTCGTAGTCGGCCGCAGCGACAGTGATTGTTGTCGAGATGTACTCTGCCGGCGTCATCTGACTCGCCACGAACTGGCGCCAGATGAGTTCGTAGAGCCGCTCGGCGTCACGCTCCATGCCCGAGAGCATCGCCTGGGTCACGTTCACGTCCGACGGTCGGATCGCTTCGTGGGCCTCCTGAGCCCCCTCCTTAGAGGCGTATTCCCGGGGCTTCTCGGGCAGATAGCCGGCGGCAAAATTCGCGCTCAGATAATCCCGGCAGCTCGCCACAGCATCCTTGCTGAGGTTCGTGGAATCCGTCCGCATGTAAGTGATGTAGCCCGCCTCATAGAGGCGCTGGGCCAGGGTCATGGTCTTCTTCACGCTGAAGCCAAGCCGCGTGCTCGCAGACTGCTGCAGCGTCGAGGTGATGAACGGCGCCGGCGGGTTCGACCGCGTCGGCTTGTCCTCCCGGGTCTTGACCTGATAGCCCGCCCCGAGGAGAACATCGCGGGCTGCCATGGCATCCGCCTCGTTGGTCGGTCGGAACTTCTCGCCCCGGTACCGGCGCACCTCGAAGCGCGCCGGCTCCGCATTCTTCGCCCCGAGGTCGGCGTGGATCTCCCAGAACTCCTCCGGCACGAAAGCCCGGATCTCCCGCTCCCGTTCGACAATCAGGCGCACCGCTACCGACTGCACGCGGCCAGCGGAGAGGCCCCGGGCCACCTTCGACCAGAGCAGCGGTGACACCATATAGCCCACAACACGGTCGAGAAAACGTCGGGCCTGCTGTGCATTCACCCGGTTGGTATCGAGCTGTGAAGGACGCTCAAAGGCCTCGCGGATAGCGTTCTTCGTGATCTCGTTGAACACCACACGCTGGTAGCGGCTGTCATCACCACCGATCGCTTCGCGCAGGTGCCAGGCGATGGCCTCCCCCTCGCGGTCAAGGTCAGTGGCGAGATAAATGGCATCGGACTTTTCCGCCAGCTTCTTCAGCTCGCTGACCACCTTTTCTTTCCCCGGGAGGATCTCATAGCGAGCCTTCCAGCCGTGCTCCGGGTCGATGCCCATGCGCCGTACGAGCTGCTCCCGATTCTTCTTCTTTTTATGGAGTTCCTTGTCTTCCGGCGACATTTTGCGGGTTCGCGCCGCCTGCGCCGCCCGCTCCTTAGGGTCAACGGAAGACTGCTTGCCGCCACCGGAGGTCGGTAGATCACGGATATGGCCCACGCTGGATTTGACGACAAAATCCGGCCCGAGGTACTTGTTGATGGTCTTGGCCTTGGCAGGCGACTCGACAATGACGAGAGACTTTCCCATGGTAGTCCGCTGTTACCTCAACGTGGGCGGCCGACCGGTTGGGTCGCCGCAAAGGGGGGCATATATAAAGGCCACTGCTTCGAGGGTCAAGGGACATCCCCCCGTGGCGTTCCATCCTCGGCGTCCCGCCAGGCCCTGAGTGCATCGGCGATCGCCGCCACTGCTTCGGGCCCGGCGGCCTCCTGCCAGTAGACCCCGCAACCGGCCTCGTCGATGCTCAAAGCCAGCACCCAGCCAGGGAGCGAAGCCACCGCCCCCGGCGGCGGACCGCCGCCATCGCCGGCGCGCCAGCCGTCCGCCTCACGCCACCAGACCCGGGGCCTGCGCTCCACGCCCCGG
>NZ_KN234778.1 GCF_000764025.1 Pseudohaliea rubra DSM 19751
CGTATAACTCTCGCCATCGGTGACATTGAAGCAGCGGAAGCCCGCCGCGGGCTGCCCGGCCACCATCAGGAGCAGGCCCACGAGATCGCCGCGGCCCACCAGGGAACGTGCCCCGGCGGCCGGCGGCGCGGGGCGGCCCGCGGCGACCCAACGCCGGAGTGCTTCGAGATTGCCGCCTGCTCCCGGTCCGTAAACGAGGGCCGGGCGCAGTACCGTTACCGCCATGCCGCTGTCGGCGGCGATCACCGCCAGGTCCTGTTCGGCGGCAGCCTTGGCACGTCCGTAGGCATCGCGCGGAGGGAGGCCGCTGTCTTCAGCCCGCGGCGCCGGCCCCGGCGCGGGGCCCAGAGCCTTCACGCTGGAAAGGTAAATAAAGTGAGGCACCCCGGCCGCCGCGGCCGCGCGCGCCAGGGCAACGGTGCCGCGGTGATTGACCTGTTCATGGAGCGCAGCCGGCGCCGACCGATGGGCAAGCCCTGCCAGGTGAAAAGCCACGTCGATGCCGCCGGGCAGCGCCGGAACGGCCCCTGCGGCAAGGTCCAGCGGCAGCGCCAGCGCCGGGTCACGACCTGCCTGCTGCACCGAATCACCCTGCGCCAGGAGGGCCTCGCAAAGCGCGCTGCCAACGAAGCCGGTACCACCCGTGACCAGACATTCCACCCGGACTTTGTCTCCACTAAGTTGGGGGCAGCGGTTGGAAGATCCGCCCGGGAAAGCCCCGGTAAGCCAACAAAAAAGGGGCCGTAGCCCCCATGATACGGATGCCCGGCGCTTATTCCAGCGTGATGCGTTCGCGATTGCGCTCGAGGGTCGTACTGCCTACCCCCGAGACTTCGGCCAGCTCCTCGACGCTCTCGAAGGGGCCGTACATTTCCCGGTAGCGGACGATGGCCTCGGCGCGGCTGCTGCCGACACCGCTGAGGGCTTCGGCGAGGGTCGCCGGGTCCGCGCTGTTGATGTTGACAGTGGCCGGCGCGGACGCCGGCTCCACCTCCTGGGCACCGGCCGGTGCCGGTAACAGGGCCGCGCCGATAGCCGCGGCGAGGAAAGCAGCGCCCGCCAGGGCGCGAAAGGGATACAGTTGCGTGGTCGGTTTTTTCATAGTGTGGTCTCTCCGTCTATCCATGACAGGGGTGATCAGCGTCCGTGCTGGCATCCGCATCAAGGGCAGCCTAGCAGTCGCACGCCGCAGCGGGGAGATAACGCACAAAGATGGTGAAAAAGAGAGACGCCCGGTCGCGCGCCGGTAGGGCTACCGGGCCTCGTGCAGTCCGTCGATGATGGCGCTGAGCGCACCCGCCGGGTCGGCGCTGCCGGTAATGGAACGGCCGATGACGAGATAGTCCGCACCCAGGGCAAGCCCCTCCGCCGGCGTCACCACCCGGCGCTGATCGCCGACGGCATCGCCGGCGGCGCGAATCCCCGGGGTCACCAGCTGGAAGCCGGGACCGTGGGCGGCGCGCAGCTGCGGCGCTTCCTGCGCTGAGCAGACCACACCGTCGAGGCCGGCCTCCGCCGTAAGCCGGGCCAGGCGCTGAACCCGCTCTCGCGCGCTCTCGGCATAGCCGAGCTCGGCAAGGTCCGCATCGGCGAGGCTGGTGAGCACGGTCACCGCGATGAGCAACGGTTTGTCCCGGCGGTCCGCCAGCGCGGCCACCGCCGCCTCAAGCATGCGGCGACCACCGCCGGCATGGACGTTGACCATCCAGACCCCGAGCTCCGCTGCCGCGCGCACAGCGCCGGCGACGGTATTGGGGATATCGTGAAACTTGAGGTCAAGGAAGATCTGGAAGCCCCGGGCCTGCAGGGCCTCGACGAGCGCAGGCCCGGCGGCGGTGAACAGCTCCTTGCCCACCTTCACCCGGCAGAGCGCAGGATCGAGGCGGTCCGCCAGAGCCAGCGCTGCGTCGCCGTCGGCATAGTCGAGGGCGACGATCACCGGCGAGGCCGGCCCGCGGACGCGCTCAGTCACCGACGACGATGTCCTTGCTGCGCAGGCGCTCGGCCTCGCCCTGGGCCTTGTGCAGCTGCCGCCGCAGCAGCCGCAGTCGTGTCCGCAGCCGCAGCACGAGGAAGCTTGCCATCAGCAGCCCGGCGCCGCCACCGAGGGCAAAAGCGGCCAGCACCCACAGGGCAATGCTCCGCGGGGCGAAGGTATAAACGAGCATGTCCAGGGGAACGGCGGCCTCGTTCTGCAGGGCGAAGAGCGCGCCGACACCGGCCATGGCCACTACCACCATGAGCATGAGAAGGCTGCGCAGGATGCTCACAGGCCGCCCTGCAGACCGAGGTTGACCCGCTCCCGGAGTTCCTTGCCCGGCTTGAAGTGCGGTACGTGCTTGCCAGCGAGCTGGACGGTATCGCCGGTCTTGGGGTTGCGCCCACGCCGGGGCTCCCGGTAGTGGAGGGAGAAGCTGCCAAAGCCGCGGATCTCGATCCGGCCGCCGCAGGCGAGGGACTCGGACATATGCTCGAGGATCGTCTTGACCGCCAGCTCCACGTCCTTGGTGGACAGTTGGCTCTGCCGGGCGGAAATCGCCTCGATCAATTCACTCTTGGTCATGGGGCCCCACGCTCGCACCAGCCGGTTCGCCGCCATTGTGCCGCCCGCCCTCCATCGATGCAAGTGCCTATTATTACTGGAAAAATTCGGCCCCGGGGGTTGAGTTGCCACTGCGACTGACCGGATAGGGAATGAACGTATCGCATTGTCCCGGGGCGGCTGCCGGGGGCTACCCCCAGTCGCTCCCCATTTCACGCTTTGTGAGGGCACCCCCCGGCAGCCGCCCCTACCGCCCTGGAAGTCCGACGGCGGCACAAGTCCGTGAGGCGCCAGGGGCGAGGGCGGGAGTCTTCTCTCACAAAGCGTGTATCGGGGAGCGACTGAGAGAAGACTCCCGCCCTCGCCCCGGAAAACTGCGATGAGTAATTACCAGAAAAGGACTGAGGGCCGCTCCGTGGAGCCGTTCAGAAAGCTGCGATGAAGCCGCTTGATGAAGCTACTTCCCGCGCTTGGGTACCAGCACGAGCGCCGTGCCGGAGAGGTAGTCGTGCCAGTAGCGGCCGCGACGGTCGATCAGGCACCAGAGGTAGCCGAGGCCGAGGCAGGCGGCGGAGAGCACGGCGCCCAGGCAGCGGAGGGCGCAGCGCGCCACCGTGAGACGCTTCCCCGGTAGCGCGACGAGCTTCACGCGCCAGGCCTGCATGCCGAGGGTCTGCCCGCTCTTGATCCAGAAGGCGGAAAAAAAGCCGATGAGGCATAGCAGAATGAGCCCCTGGGCGAGCCAGGGATTCAGGGGCTGCACCGCCGCCTCGCCGTCCGCGAGTGCCGCAAGGGCCATAGCAATAACGAAAGCGAGCATGATGACCGGCAGCACAAGAAACGTGTCGTAGACGAGCGCCATGAGGCGCCGCGGCAGGGCGGGGCGCGGCGTGCCTTCGTTATCCGGAGTGTGGGTCTGCTCGTTCAGGGCTCGAGCTCCAGGTGATCCGTGGCCGGCGGCGGCGGCTCGGCGGTGCGTCGGTAGCGCTTTTCAAGCACATCGGCGCCGGTTTCCGCGAGCTGCAGGTCCGGCGGCGTGACGGGCTCGGGTATTCTGGGCGGGTCGGCTGCCGACTGCTCGACGCCGGCAAGGCTCAGCGCGGAGACATCGGGCGGCGGCGGCAATGCGCCCCGGGCCAGGCCGGGGATGTTCTCGTCGGCCGGCGCGACTGTCAGGGCTGACGTCGCCGGTGCCGGTGGCGGGGCAGTCGCCTCCGGAGCCAGCCGTTCGCCCACCGGCGCCAGGGACAGGTCCGAGGTATTGACATCGACGGGAGCTGCAGCACGCCGCTCCTCGGGGCGCAGGACCTCGCTGCCGGCCGGGGCAAGGCTGAGACTGACCTCGCCGCCGGCACTGTTGCGGCTGAGGCGGGGACGGGCGCCGGCCCGCTCCATGGCGGCTTTATAGCGTTGCGCCTGCGCGCGATCGAGGTCGCGCCGGATCAGGTGCGTGGCGCCGGAGAAGAGCTTGTCGAGGGTGGCGTCACTGGCGTTGAAGAGCACGGCCAGGCCTTGCCGGACGCTTGCGGCGTCGTGGCCTTCGAGGAGCTCTCCGGCGTAATAGATGTTGAAGGTCTCGTCGTCCATGGGCCCGCCTGATGCTGGCCCCAGTATAGGGGGGGTAGCCCGGGCCGGCCAAGGGGTCGCTCCTGACCATGGCTTTTTAGGGGCTGCGGTGCGAGAATCCCGCCACCGCGCGAGGGCGCGGCCCATACTAACCAAAACGAAAGTCCCAGGGGGAACCACCATGATCCGCAAGCCAGCCCAGGCCCTGACTCTTCCTGCTCTCCTTGTGCTGTCCGCTCACGCGGCCGCCCAGCCCGGCCTCCTCGAGGAGGTCGTCGTCACCGCGCAGAAACGTACCGAAAGTCTCACCGATGTGCCGATCTCCATCGGCGTCATGAGCGCTGAGGCGCTGCAGAAGACCGGCGTGCGCCAGCTGCGCGAAGTCGCCGAGTTTGTGCCCAACCTGACCATCTCCAGTGGCAACGACAGCTCCACCGCCGTGCGGATCCGCGGCGTCGGCACGAACACGCGGAACATCGGCTTCGATACGCGCGTCGGTGTTTACGTCGACGGGGTATACATGGGCCAGTCCCTGGCACAGAACCTCGATATCCTTGACCTCGATCGCGTCGAGGTGGTGCGCGGTCCCCAGGGTACCCAGTTCGGCCGCAACACCGTTGCCGGCGCGATCAACATGATCACTACCAAGCCCACGGACGAGTTCGAGCTTGAGCTGCTGGGCGAGGTCGGCAATTACGATTCCTACCGCGTTGGCGCCATCGTCAACCTGCCGCTGAGCGATAGCCTCGCGGCGCGGGTGTCGGTAATCGATCATGCCCGCGATGGTCTCGTAGACAACATCACCACGGGCACAGACCACAATGAGCGCGACGGCACCACGCTCCGCGGCCAGCTGGCCTGGCGCGGCGAGCGCGTGGACGTGACTCTGGCCGCTGACTACACCGAGTCGGATCGCGTCTCTTTCTTCGGCGAGGCGGTAACGGACTGGTCCGGCAGCGTGCCGACGACGGAGGCCCCGGGGCGCTTCGCGATCGCCAACAACGTCGATAACTACGAGGAACGGGAGATCTGGGGCACCTCCCTGAATGTCGATGTCGCCCTCGGCGACTACTCGTTCACGTCCATTACCGCCTACCGGGACAACAGCATCGATCGCGGCCAGGACACGGACCACAGCTCCCAGGACCTGCTCCGGGTCGTCTATCCGGACGCCTATGAGCAGCTGACCCAGGAGTTCCAGCTGTTCTCGCCGGACACGGGGCGCCTCAAGTATGTGGCGGGCCTTTACTTCTACCGGGAGGAGGCCACCTCGACCCGCCGGGCTATCGTCGGCCGCGACATCGGCACGGTCTTCCAGGTGCTGGCGCCGCCGCTGGCGCCCGCGGGGCCGCTGTTCGAGAACAGCTTCGCCGGCACCTTCGGCGCCGTCGACACGGACAGCTGGGCGGTCTACCTGAACGGTACCTACGAGCTTACAGACCGCTGGACCCTGGGCTTCGGCGCCCGCTACACGGACGAGCAGCGCGAGGTGGATTACGATCTCGTCGGTAGCGTGATCGACCTCGGTGGACCGCAGGTCCCTACCGCCGCGGTCTTCGGCGTGGCCGTGGGTCCGGTGGTAGATGGTCTCACTGTGCTCAACTTTCAGGATAAGCAGGACTTCGACGACTTTTCACCGATGCTCAGCTTGAGCTATGCCCTTACAGAGAACAGCAACGTCTACCTGAAGTACGCGGAAGGCTTCAAGAGCGGTGGCTTCAATGTCGACTTCGTCTCCGGAGACCTGCTGGCCGACGGCATCGATTTCGATCCGGAAACCGTCGAGTCCTGGGAGCTGGGCATCAAGGGTGAGTCCGCGGACCGGTCCCTGCGCTACAGCGTCAGCGCTTTTTATATGGAGTTCGAGGACTACCAGCTCAACCAGTTCATTCAGCTTTCGAACAACACCTCGGCGATTACCATCCAGAATGCGGCCAAGGTCGTGTCTGAGGGTCTCGAGGCCGAGCTGACCTGGTACCCGACGGCCGCTTTCATGGTCCAGGGCTCGGTGGGCTATAACAACGCCGAGTTCGATGCCTTCCCCAACGGCGGCAGTGTCCGCAACCCCGCCGGGGTCGGCGCTGATCTTGCGGGTAACAAGCTGCCGCAGGCGCCGGAATGGTCCTCGGCGCTTGCGCTGCAGTACAACCTGCCCCTCGCCGGCACCGGTGGTGAGCTCGTGACCCGGGTCGACTGGACCTACACGGACGAGTACTTCACCACCGAGGACAACGTTTCAGTTACCAACCCCGGCAGTTCGATCCCCTGGGGCAAGATCGACAGCTACTCGCTGGTTAACGGTCGAGTGGGCTTCGAGTCCGGGGACAGCTGGAGCGTCTACCTCTGGGGCCGGAATCTGCTGGACGAGGACTACAGTTTCGACTGGCCTTCGGACTTCCTCGGCACCTCCGCCAACTTCCCCGGCGACCCGCGCACCTACGGCGTCGAGGTGACCTGGCGCATGTAAGGCGGATTTCTGCGCGCAGGGCCGGGGCGGCGCATCGCGAGTGTGTCGCTCCGGCGTTATAATGACGAGCCGGAGGAACGTCATATGTCTGTCCAGGATCGCATCTACGAGCGCTTGGTCGCGGCCTTTGCGCCGCTGCACCTTGAGCTAGACAACGAAAGCCACAGCCACAATGTACCGGCGAATTCGGAAACCCACTTCCGGGTGGTGCTGGTGAGCGATGCTTTCAGCGGCAAGCGGGCGGTGGCCCGGCATCAGGCGGTTTACGCGGCGCTCGCCGAGGAACTCGCCGGGCCGGTGCACGCCCTGGCGCTGCACACCTATGACCCCGAGGAGTGGCGCGCCCGCGGCGGTGACAGCCCGGCTTCGCCCGCCTGCCTCGGCGGCAGCAAGGCAGAGGGTGGCGCGCCATGAGTATCGTCGTGGCCGCGCTCTACAAGTTCGCGGGGCTGCCGGACTACCGCGAACTGCGGGAGCCGCTGCTTGCTTTTTGCTGTGAGCAGGGTGTGCGCGGGACGCTGCTGCTGGCCGAGGAAGGCATCAACGGCACCATTGCCGGTTCCCGCAGCGCTGTCGACGCGGTGCTGGCGCGCTTGCGAGCGGACCCGCGTCTTGCCGATCTCGAGCACAAGGAAAGCCTTCACGAGGCGCCGCCCTTCCTGCGCATGAAAGTCAAACTCAAGCGCGAGATCGTCACCATGGGGGTGCCCCGGGTTGACCCGAGACATACCGTCGGCACCTACGTTGAGCCGGGCGACTGGAATGCCCTCGTCGACGACCCGGAGGTTTTGCTGATCGATACGCGCAACGACTACGAAATCGGCATCGGCACCTTCCGCGGTGCGGTGGATCCCGGCACCCGTACGTTCCGCGAATTCCCGGCCTGGGTGAAGAAAAACCTCGACCCGGCGAAGCATCGCAAAGTGGCCATGTTCTGCACCGGCGGCATCCGCTGTGAAAAAGCCACCGGCTACCTGCTCGAGGAAGGCTTCGAGGCCGTCTTTCACTTGCGCGGAGGCATTCTGCGCTACCTCGAGGAGGTGCCCGCGGAAGAGAGTGCCTGGGAAGGGGAGTGCTTCGTCTTCGACGAGCGCGTTGCGGTCAACCACGAACTCGAACGCGGCAGCTACGAGCAGTGCTTCGCCTGCCGCCGTCCCCTCTCTGCCGAGGATCGTGCCGCGCCGACCTATGAGCCTGCCGTTTCCTGCCCGCATTGTTACGATAGCCTTGATGCGTCGCGCCGGGCGCGCTTCGCCGAACGTCGCCGCCAGGCGGCGCTTGCCCGGGCCCGGGGTGAGCGTCATATCGGCGCGACTCCGCGCCGACGCTCAGCGTAAGCGGCGCTCCACCGCTGCAGAAAAGCGCCTTACGGGGACATAGATGCTGAGCCCGCCGCTGTCGCCGCGGGACAGGACCCCCACCAGCCTGCCGTCGTGGAAGGCGCCGCCCCCGGAAGCTCCCTTATAGGCCAGGCAGTCCGTGAGTCGGTCCGGGCCGCTGGCGCCCGTGAGGCGGCAGGCCGGGTCGTAGGTGAGGTGGTCGCCGCCGGCACCGAGGCCGGCGTCCCCGGAAAAACCCGCCATAGCCAGCCGCGCGCCCGGTGCCAGGGTGCCCGGGTAGAGCTCCGCTGCCTCCCTGCGATCGGCCGGAATGGGGGTATCAAGCTCCAGCAGGGCCCAGTCCGCTGCCATGCCGCCGCCGCTGGCTACGGCGCGTGCGCGGCGGCGCAGGGCGTGACCCCGGCTGTCGGTGATTTCGAAGCTGATCTCCCTCGACAGGTCTGTGTAGTACTCCAGGCAATGCCAGGCGCTGAGCACCAGCCGTGCATCGCCACCTTCCGGGGGGGCGAGGAGCGTGCCGCTGCAGCGCTCGTTGTAGTGGCGGTGCCGGCCGTCTTCCCGGTGGCTCGTGGGGATGGCCAGGCGGCCTACGGCAAGAAGCCAGGAGGGCGCCCCGCCGTCCACCGCCAGTCTTCGTTCGGCTTCGACGGTCCCGGCCAGGGCCAGAGCCAGGAGCAGCAGCGCGGCTGGACTTCGTCGGCGCATTCAGCGCGGCCTGGTCCCGTCGTTGCGGGCCAGGTTTTCGGCGAAGAGCAAGGGCTTGCGGTGAAAGACCATGGGCTGATGGCATCTGCGGCGGCACTTCGACGCCGGGGCTGGGACGGGAGCCTCATTGTAGTGCGTTCGCGGCTCACTGCGAAAGCTGGGCGTTGCTTGATCGGTGTCAATGCCCGTTTTTCGCATGTTTCCTATGCTGCATGGCAAATCGTCGGTGCCTGTGGCACCGAGTCCCGCAAGCAAGGAGTGAGTTATGAAAGCAAGATTGGCTGTAGCGATCGCAGCAGCTATTGCGGCCGGTGGAGCACTGACGGCGCGGGCCCATGAGGCCGGTGACATCATCATCCGCGCCGGTATTGTCAACGTGGATCCCTCCGGTGACAGCGAGTCCATCGTGCTGCCGACTGAGCCGGTGACGGTTCTCCCGGGCGGCGTGGATGTCAACGATGACACCCAGTTGAGCATTATCGGGACCTGGATGGTCACTGACTACTGGGGTCTCGAGCTGCTTGCGGCAACACCCTTCGAGCACGACATCACGCAACCGGATCTCGGCATCGACGCGGGTTCCACCAAGCACCTGCCGCCGACGCTGAGTCTGCAGTGGTATCCCCGTGGTGACAGCGAGGGCTGGCAGCCCTATGTCGGCGTTGGCGTGAACTACACCTACTTCTTCGACGAGGATGTCGACCCGGCACTTACCGGTGCCCTCGGCTCTGTGCTGGGCGCCAGCAGCGCACAGCTGGAGCTCGAAGATTCCTTCGGACTCGCCGGTCAGGTTGGCGTGGATATTCCACTGAACGACAACTGGATGCTGAACGCAGGCGTCTGGTACATCGATATCGGCACCACCGCTGATGTGCGCACCGACGTCGGCACCGTGAGCTTTGACGTGGACATCGACCCCTGGGTCTACAACGTCGGTATCGCCTACAAGTTCTGAGCGACGACTGATACCGCAGCCCCCGGGCTGCGGGCAGGTCCCCTTGACCCCGCCTTTTGAGCGGGGTTTTTTTATTTTTCTCACAGGGTCACCGGGGTGAGTACGGGATACTGCTCTCAGTCGCTCCCGCGCAAGTCGCCTATCGCAGTTTTCCGGTGCGACTGTTGGAGGATGCCCCCAGTCGCTCCCCGATACACGCTTTGTGGGGGCGCCCTCCAGCACCCGCCCCTACCGCTTCAGCCGCGCAAGTACGTGAGGCGCCAGGGGCGAGGGCGGGAACCTTCTCTCACAAAGCGTGTAACGGGGAGCGACTGAGAGAAGGTTCCCGCCCTCGCCCCGGAGAAGTGCGATGCGTCTTTTGATGTAACGTTTGATCTGGATCAGATCTTTCCGGGTGGTGCGCAGAGCGTCCCGGTACTCAGCCGTGGTGCGTGTGGCCCTCCCTGGGGCCGCCTTCCATCGGCATCGCAGCGGGTGCCGCTCCGGGGACCGGCAGACTGCGCTCCAGCAGGTGATCGCCGTGGCTGGCGACCAGATAGATAGTCCAGCTTCCTGACGCGATGAGCAGCAGGGCGATGAGCACCTTCAGGCCGCGGCGGCGCAGCAGGGCCTGGACGCCGCTGGCCCCGAAACTGGTCGCCAGCATCGCCGGCAGCGTACCGGCTCCGAAGGCGAGCATGAGCGTGCCCGCACCCCAAGCGCTCTGTGCCGTAGCCGCCCACGCGAGGCCGCTGTAGATCAGGCCGCAGGGCATGAGCCCCCAGCCGAGGCCGAGGGCGAAGCCGCGGCCCGGGCTGCGCACGGGCAGAAAGCGCGCCGAGAGGCGCTGCACCGGGCGCCAGAGTACGGCGCCAGCGCGCTCAACGGCCGTGAGACCGCGCCACCAGTCGGCGATATACAGCCCCATGAGGATAAGGAGTAGGCCGGCGAGATAGCGCAGTCCGATGGTCCAGGCGGCGAGGTTGATGCTGCCCGCCAGGAAGCCCAGCAATGCGCCCAGCATCGCGTAGCTGCAGATGCGGCCCCCGTGATAGGCGAGGGTGATGGAGGGCCGGTGCTGGCCACCGAGGCTGAGTGCAGCAGCGATGCCGCCACACATGCCGAAGCAGTGGCCGGCACCGGCCAGGCCGATGCCGAAAGCGGCAGCGTAGTCCGTCGGGCTCATGATCGGTCTTCCTTCCCGGCTTGCTCGCTGCCACCGGCCTCTGTCTGCGCCGGTCCACCGTCGTCGCGCGTCGTCTCCTCGTCTGCGAGGATGCGCCAGCCCTCTTTGTCGAGGTCGTCGTACTGACCATTGTCGATGGCCCAGAGCAGCAGCTTCACGGCCACGGCGGCGAAGACCAGAGCGATGGGAATGAGCAGGTACAGGCTATCCATGGACGCTCCTTCAGGGCCGGCCGCAGCGTGCCAGGCGCAGGGAGTTGCCGACCACCAGCAGGGAACTGAGGGACATGCCGATGGCTGCGGCCCAGGGTGGCACGTAGCCGAGGGCGGCCAGCGGTATGCCCAGGGCATTGTAGCCCAGAGCCCAGGCCAGATTCTGTCGTATGATCCTGCGGCATTTCGCCGCATGCGCCAATAGCAGGCTGACCCGATCCAGGTCGCCGTCGGCGACTACGAAATCGGCCTGCGTGCGGGCCAGGTCGGTGGCTCCGGCTACGGCCAGGGAAGCGTCTGCAACCTTCAGCACCGGCGCATCGTTGAGCCCGTCGCCGACCATGATGACCACCGCCCCGGCGCGCTGGCGAGCGGATACCGCGACACTTTTCTCCGTCGGGGTGAGGCCCGTACGGACGTCGTCAAAGGCCAGTTCGGCGCCCAGCCGGGCGCCGTGGCCAGAGGCATCGCCGGTAAGCAGTGATAGGCGCAGACCGCGGCTTCGGGCGTCGGCGAGGACGCCGGCGACCGCCGGGCGCAGAGGGTCTTCGAGGGCGATGAGTGCTGCTGCGTTGCTGTCCGAACACAGGGCAATCCAGTAGCGGCCGTCCACCGGCGGTGCGGGCATGGCTGGCCAAAGGCTGCGGCAATGAGCCAGGGACCCGAGGTGCCAGCGCCGGCCGCGCCAGTCACCGGCGAGCCCGGCGCCGACGTGGTAGCGCACGGCGCTCACCCCCCCGGCTGCATCGACGCCGGCGAAGGCGTCCGCCAGCGGGTGCGTTGACCAGGCCTGGAGCGCCGCGCCGAGAGCGAGCACCTCCTGTGCCGGGAGCTCCCCGAGGACTTGTACTTCGTCGATGGCGAGCCGGCCGGCGGTGAGCGTGCCGGTCTTGTCGAAGACCAGGTCTGTGGCGCGGGCTACGGCTTCGAGGGCATTTTCCCCGCGGACGATGACGCCTGCCCGGCGCAGCGCTGCGGCACCGTTGGCGAGCGCTGCGGGCGTGGCCAGAGCGAGGGCACAGGGGCAGCTGATAACGAGCACGGAAAGGGCGATCCAGAAGGCCTTCTCCGGGGCCAGGGTCCACCAGACGAGGGCCGTGGCCGCGGTGGCCAGCAGCACGGCGCCGATGAACCAGGCGGCGATGCGGTCTGCCAGCTGGGCAATGCGCGGCTTCTCCGTGGCCGCTGCCTCGATGGAGCGCTGCAGCGCTGCCAGCCGCGAGTCACGGTAGCTGCCGCTGGCAAGCACCTCAAGGCCTTCTTCGATGTTCACGGTTCCGGCAAAAACCGTATCCCCGACAGTCACCGTGCGCGGGAGCGGCTCGCCGTTGAAGGTGTCCTCACGGACTGCGCTGATCCCCGCAACGATTTCACCATCGATGGCGACGGTGTCGCCGGCCGGCACGAGGACGCGATCACCTGCGGCGAGGCGCTGCCGCGGAACCTGTGTCACCGCATCACCGCTGCGTACCCGCACGGCCGCAGGCAGGGCCGCCTCGGCGTCATTCCAGAGGAAGGCGTCCCGGTGGCGCAGGCGTTTCTCGGCAAAGCGCGCCAGCAGCAGGAAGAAGGTGAACATGACCACTGAGTCGAAATAGACCTCGCCGCTTGCTGTAAGCGTTGCGTAGACGCTGGCAACGAAGGCAAGCTCGATAGCCAGAGCCACGGGCAGGTCCATGACCAGCGCGCCCTGGCGCAGATGACGCCAGGCACTGGTAAAAAAAGGGCGGGCCGAGAACAGCACGACAAAGCCTGCAACCAGCAGGCTGACCCAGCGCAAAAGGCCCCGGTACTCGCTGGCAATGCCCTGGACCTCGCCTGCATGGAGGGCGATGGCGAACATGCCCACTTGCATCATGCCGACGCCGGCGACCGCCAGGCGCCGAAGGTCGGTCCGGTGTTCGCGACTGAGCGCCTGCTGTTGTGCATCACTGCGGAAGGGCGCTGCCCGGTAGCCCATGGCCGATACGCGGGCGAAGACTTCAGCCAGGGACAGGTGCGCCGGATCCAGGGTTACGTCCAGGCGGGCCTGGGCGAGATTGACGTTGGCGGCCTCGAGCCCCGGCAGCCGCCGCAGTGTGCTCTCCACCAGCCAGGTGCAGGCGGCACAGGTCATGCCCCCGAGGAGCAGCCGTGCGCGCAGGAGGCCATCCTCGCCGGTTTCGCTGAAGGTAGCAGCAAGCTCCGGATCGTCATAAATGCGCCAGCTGTCGAGCGCCGTCGCGGGGAGCTCCGGGGGGCGCTCGCTGTAGGCCGTGCGCTGCTCGTAGAAGCGGGCGAGGCCGCTCTCGGCAATGAGCGATGCCACGGCGCGGCAGCCGGGGCAGCACATGGGCCGGGCCTCGCCGTTGATGCTTACGGCGAAGTCAGCTCCCGGGGGAACCGCTTCGCCGCAGTGGTAACAGCGCTCGCCGTACGTTGCGCCGGGCTCAGCCGCCGTTGTCGCCACGGAAGTCTCCCCGCGCGAGGGAACCGTCGAGGCGCCAGCTGCCGTCCTCGCCCGCGTCCAGGATCCAGTGCCAGTTGCTGGCGACCGGCGCAGGGAGTGCCGCGGCGTAGCGCGTCTCGCCGGTGCGCCGAAGCTGCACAGTGAAGTCCCGGTCTGCTTCCAGCGGGTGGGAGAGCCGCAGGCGCAGGCCGGCCAGGCCCTTGACGCCGCCGGTGTCGACTTCGATACGGTCGTCGGACACGATAAGACGCGCGCTGTAGCCGCGCTGCCGGGCCGTGTCCTGCTTCGCCAGCTGACGATTGATGGCCAGCCCGTCCTTGTAGTACTCGTCCACCACCAGGTCATCGGCGTGACGATGGGCGATATACAGGGTGACAAAGGCCGCTACCACCACCGAGCCGGGCAGGACGATCAGGAACCAGGGCCAGAACTGCCGGTACCAGGGCGCGCTGTCCTCCCGCACCGGGGAGCCCGGGCGCGTGCTCACAGTGGCCGCATGAAGCGTGACTCGGCCACAGCCCGCAGCGAAGGCATGTCCTCAGCTACTGCCGTGAAGGTCATCTCTGTGCTCGGGGTTGCCAGGGCCTCTCGCCGGGCGCGGACACGCAGGCTGATGGTCCGGGTCTCGCCGCCGTCAAGGCTGTAGCGCACGGCGCCCAGGAGTTCGGCGTCCTCGATGCCGTCGATGGAGAGGGTAAAGGCATGCGGGTTGCCGTCCATATTCACCAGGTGCAGCTTGTAGATATTCTCTACGGCACCGTCGGCGGTCTCCACAAAAAGCTGATTGCGGTCGCGGATCACGGTCATCTCCAGGGGTATGCGAGTGGCTACGTTATAGCTGAAGACCCCGATCATGAGCATGAGCATGGCGATATAGCCCAGCACCCGGGGCCGGAGCCAGTGGGTGGTGCCACCCGCCAGTTCGTTCTCGCTGGTGTAGCGGATCAGCCCCTGCGGGTAGCCCATCTTGTCCATGACCGAGTCGCAGGCATCGATGCAGAGGGCGCAGCCAATGCACTCGTACTGTAGCCCGTCGCGGATATCGATACCTGTCGGGCAGACCTGCACACAGAGATCACAGTCGATACAGTCGCCAAGGCCCAGTTCGCGCCGGTCCGCATCCCGCTTTCGCGAGCCCCGGGGTTCGCCGCGGGCGGGATCATAGGAGACGATGAGGGTGTCCCGGTCGAACATGACGGACTGGAAGCGGGCGTAGGGGCACATGAAAGTGCAGACCTGCTCTCGCATCCAGCCGGCATTCACGTAGGTTGCCAGGGTGAAGAAGAGCGTCCACAGGGCCTGCCACTTGCCGGTAGCTAAGCTGGCGAGCTCCACGGCGAGCTCACGGATGGGGTAGAAGTAGCCGACGAAGGTCATTCCGGTCATGAAAGCAACAAAGAACCAGCCGGCATGCTTGGCGCTTTTGCGGCCGACTTTTTCAGCCGACCAGGGCGCCTTGTCCAGCTTGATGCGCTGGTTGCGGCTGCCCTCGGTTTTCTGCTCGATCCACATGAAAATAGAAGTCCACACGGTCTGCGGACAGGTGTAGCCACACCAGACGCGGCCGGCGGAGACGGTGACCGCGAAAAGCGAGAATGCGCTGATGATGAGCAGGAAGGCCAGCAGCGGGAAATCCTGGGGCCAGAAGACGAGCCCGAAGATATGAAATTCACGCTCCGGGAGGTCGAACCACACTGCCTGGCGGCCATCCACGTTGAGCCAGGGCAGCAGGTAATAGCCCAGGAGCAGGGGCCAGCCCGTGAACAGGCGCAGGCGCTGGTAAAAGCCTTCGACTTTCCGTGTGTAGATCTTCTCGCGCTTCTGGTATAGGTCGAGCTCGGCCACTTCGGCCGGTGCGGCTTCCTGTGCGACTTCGATAAGGTCAGGGTCTTTCATCGGGGTACCACTGTCTGCGCCGGCGGCTGCCGGCAAGGCCGTGCGCGGTGCGGCCACGCACGGTGGAGCCTGTGCTATCGGGCTTGTCTGCTTGAACCGTAAATGTAGGCCGTGACGATATGGATCTTGTCTTCACTCAGGGTCTGACCGAAGGCGGGCATCTTGCCGTTGCGGCCGTTGCGCAGCGTGAGCGCGATCTGTTCCGCAGTGCCTCCATAGAGCCAGATACCGTTGGTCAGGTTCGGTGCGCCCATGGCCGGGTTACCCTTGCCCTCGGGGCCGTGGCAGGCGATGCAGTAGCTCTGGTAGTGCTTCTCGCCGCGGGCGGCCTTCTCCGGGTCCGCGCTGCGGTTGTTAAGGGAGAGCACGTATTCCGTAGCCTCGTAGATGCCGTCGTCGCCCAGAATATCCTTCCAGGCGGGCATGGCGGCCTGGCGGCCCATGACGATGCTGTGCTTGATGGCATCGGCAGAGCCGCCCCAGAGCCAGTCGTCATCGACCAGGTTCGGGAAACCGTAGGCGCCGCCGGCATCTAGGCCGTGACATTGAGAGCAGTTGTTGCCGTAGATGCGCATCCCCATCTTCATGACCTTCGGGTCCTTTGCAATCTCGGCCACCGGTAGAGCGAGGTAGCGATCGCGCATGGCGCGATACTTTGCATCCGCCTCGGCGACCTCATCGGCGTGCTGCTTTTCCTGGGTCCAGCCGAGGAGGCCCTGGAAATTGCCCATGCCAGGGTACATGGCGAGGTAGCCGATACCCCAGACGATGGTGAGCACGAACATCGCGAACCACCAGGCGGGCAGGGGATTGTCGTACTCCTCGATACCGTCGTACTCATGCCCCGTGGTCTCTTCCTCGCCCGAGCGCTGGCGGTTGGCGAACAGGATCCAGGTGATGCCCACGATGGTTATCACCGTGAGAATGATGACCCAGTTGCTCCAGAAGCTAGTCATTCCGTCCTTCCTCTTCCTTGGTCCGTTGCGTCGGCTCCTCGTCCGCGAAGGGCAGGTTGGCAGCCTCGTCAAAGGTCTTTTTACGTTTCTTGCTCCAGGCCCAGCTGACGACGCCGATGAAGGCGATCATCATGAACAGTGTCGACAGTCCTCGCAGGTCGTTGATATCCATGGTTCAGCGGCGCGTCTGGATAAGCGTTCCGAGGCCCTGGAGATAGGCGACCAGGGCGTCGATTTCCTTCTTGCCGGCAACCGCGGACCGTGCTCCGGCAATATCCTCGTCGGTGTAGGGCACGCCGAGCTTGCGCAATACGCTCATCTTTTTACCTGTGCTCTCGCCGTCAAGGGTGCGCTCGAAGAGCCAGGGATAGCCCGGCATGTTGGATTCGGGCACGACATCCCGGGGGTTGTAGAGATGCGCCCGGTGCCAGTCGTCACTGTAGCGCTCGCCCACCCGGGCGAGGTCCGGGCCGGTGCGCTTCGAGCCCCAGAGAAAGGGGTGGTCATAGACAAACTCACCGGCCACCGAGTAGTGGCCGTAGCGTTCCGTTTCTGCCCGCAGCGGCCGCACCATCTGCGAATGGCAGTTGTTGCAGCCCTCGCGGATGTAGATATCGCGGCCCTCGAGCTGCAGCGCCGGGTAGGGCTTGAGGCCGGCGATGGGCTCGTTGGTTTCCTTGGCAAACATCAGCGGTACCAGTTCCACCAGCGTGCCGAAGCTGATCGCCACAATGATCAGGATGATCATCAGACCGATGTTTTTCTCTACCTTCTCGTGTTGCATGGGTCAGGCTCCTGAAGCTGCACTGGCCGACGGCACCGGCGCTTGCGCCGGGACGTCCTTGCGGGTGGTCATGTAAACGTTGTAGGCCATAATCAGCATGCCGGCGAAGAAGATCGCGCCGCCGATAACGCGCACGACATAACCGGGGTAACTGGCGGCCACGGATTCCACGAAAGCGTAGGTGAGCGTGCCGTCCTGGTTATAGGCTCGCCACATGAGGCCCTGCATGATGCCGTTTACCCACATGGAGGCGATATAGAGCACGGTGCCGATCGTCGACATCCAGAAATGCACGTTGATCAGGTTGGTGCTGTACATGCGCTCCCGATTGAAGAGCGGCGGAATCAGGTGGTAGAGCGAGCCGATGGAGATCATGGCTACCCAGCCAAGGGCCCCCGAATGCACGTGACCAATGGTCCAGTCCGTGTAGTGAGACAGGGAGTTGACGGTCTTGATGGACATCATCGGCCCCTCGAAGGTCGACATGCCGTAGAAGGACAGGCTTACCACCATGAAGCGCAGGATCGGGTCGTCGCGCAGCTTATGCCAGGCGCCGGACAGGGTCATGATGCCGTTGATCATGCCGCCCCAGGACGGTGCGAGGAGAATAAGGCTCATGACCATGCCCAGGCTCTGGGCCCAGTCCGGCAGCGCCGTGTAGTGCAGGTGGTGCGGGCCGGCCCAGATATAGACGGCGACCAGAGCCCAGAAATGGACAATGGACAGGCGGTAGGAATAGACGGGCCGCTCTGCCTGCTTGGGTACGAAATAGTACATCATGCCGAGGAAGCCGGCGGTAAGGAAGAAACCCACGGCGTTGTGGCCGTACCACCACTGCACCATGGCGTCCACGGTGCCGGAATAGACGGAGTAGGACTTGGTCAGGCTCACCGGCAGCGCCGCGCTGTTGATGATGTGCAGCACAGCGACGGTGACAATAAAGGCGCCGAAAAACCAGTTCGCCACGTAGATGTGGCTGGTCTTGCGCCTGGCAATGGTACCGAAGAAGACGACGGCGTAGAGGACCCAGACGATGGCGATGAGAATGTCGATGGGCCACTCAAGCTCGGCATACTCCTTTGAGGAGGTGAAGCCGAGGGGCAGCGTGACGGCCGCCGCGACGATGACCAGCTGCCAGCCCCAGAAGGTGATCGTTGCCAGTCTGTCGGAGATGAGCCGGGTCTGGCAGGTGCGCTGGACCACATAGTAGGAGGTCGCGAACAGGGCCGAGCCGCCGAAGGCGAAGATCACCGCGTTGGTGTGTAGCGGCCGCAGGCGGCTGAAAGTGGTCCAGGGCAGGTCGAAGTTGAGGGCGGGCCAGGCAAGCTGGGCGGCGATGAGCACGCCCACCAGCATCCCCACGACCCCCCAGACCACGGTCATGATCGCGAATTGGCGCACTACCTTGTAGTTGTAAACAGGGTGCTCCAGCGCAGCGTTGAGCTCAGTCATGATGTCTTACCGTCATTCGCAGGTTGAAAATCGTCAGTTGTTGAATTCTAGTGCCTTTGCAGGCTTCCCCTTCAGGCATCCGTGAAAGCCGGGGCCGCACCGTATTCCCAGGCCAGGATGGACACCACCATGATGCAGACCAGGATCACCAGGGCGATAGCCAGGACAGCGCTGGAAAACAGGAAGCCCCGCTCCTCCGGAATATTCATTACGATGGGGATGCCGAGGTACATGAGATAAACAGACCAGCTGACGGCGGCCACGCCGATGAGCAGGTCCAGCCACAGGGTCGGATAGAAGCCTACGAGCCCCGTGACGAACAGTGGGGTGGCGGTCAGGCCCGCAATGACAATGCCCTTGGCGATCGTCGAGTCGGCGCCATAGGTATCGGACATCCAGTGGATGAAGAAGCCGATAGCAGCAACGGCCGCAACCATAACGAGGTAGAAAAGAATACTGATCTGGAAGGCACTCGCTGTGGTGAGGCGGATGGCTTCGTTATAGCTGCCCACGGTCCAGCCCACATGGCTCGTGCCGTAGTACCAGGCGATAGCCGGGAAGACGGCCATGATGCAGGGATACAGCACGAGTACGTTGCGGGACTTCTCGGGCATGGCGGCAACGGTCCGCCAGGTCGCGCTCGGCTTGGTAAGCATGCCAAACAGGTGCTGGATCATGGGTGAGTTTCTCCTGGTCTTTTATGGCGAGAGAGTCTAACGATATAGCGACAGGGGGGGTTGATGCAGGTCAAGGTGCCTTGCAAAGGCAGACGTTCCGGCCTGTCCCGGGTCATTTTACTGGAACTGGAGGGGGCTGTGGCGAGCGTCACCATGCCCCGGAGGGAGGGGTTCAGGCGCCTTCGGCGAGCCGCTGGAGTGCGTCGAGGTCGAGAATCTCGATCTCCTTGTTGTCCACGCGAAGTACGTCCATCTTCTGCATGCGGCTGAAGACCCGGCTCACCGTTTCAACGGTCAGGCCCAGATAGTTGCCGATATCCACCCGGGACATGCTCAGGCGGAACTGGGTAGCGCTCAGCTTGCGCCGGGCATTGCGGGCGGACACGCTGACAATGAGGGCGGCCACGCGCTCGTCCGCCGAACTTTTGCTGAGCAGGGTGATCAGCTGCTGGTCCTCGGTGATTTCGCGACTCATGAGCTGGAAAAAGTGTCGCTGCAGCTGCGGCATGGTCGCACTGAGCCTTTCCAGAGAGGCGAAGGGAATCTCGCAGACCGCGGCGGTTTCCAGGGCCTTGGCGGACGAGGCGTGGACGTTCTTGCTGATGCCGTCCATGCCGACGATCTCGCCCGGAAAATAGAAGCCCGTAACCTGCTCACGGCCGTCGTCGGTGGTCTGGTAGGCCTTGAGGGTACCCGCCCGGACGGCGTAGACGGATTGGAAGCCATCCCCTTCGCGGTACAGGTGGTGGCCTTTCTGCAGGGGTTTGCTGCGCTGGATGATACGGTCGAGCTCGTCCACATCCCGCGCTTCCAGGGAGAAGGGCAGGCAGATGCTGTTAAGGCGACAGTTACCGCAGCTTACCTGAAAGTCGTGAGCGCAGGATTTCTTCGAGTCCAGATGCTGCTGCTGGGTGTTCATGCGGGGTATCCTTGCTGCTTAAGGGAAAGGTAAAACCCAGTCCCGAAACTGTCAAGAAAACTTTACATTCACCCGTGTTGCGTGGAGTTAAACGGTCGCCGAGAAGCGCCGCCCCTGCTCGCGTTGCTGCCTTTCAAGGTACTCATCGAAGGGCATGCAGATGTTGCGCAGGAAAGGTCGACCGGCTTCGTGGATGCGCAGCTCCTCCTCGCTGATGGTCAGCAGGCCGTCCGCTGCGAGCGGTGCCAGCGTGTTCAACTCGCCGGCGAAATGCTCGCGGAAGCGGATGCCGAAGCGGCGCTCACAATCTTCGATATCGAGCGCCAGTTCGCAGATCAGGGTCATGATCACGTGGCGTCGCAGTTTGTCCTCGCCGGTGACCATGCAGCCGCGGTTCAGGGGCAGTTCGCCGGCGTCGATGCGGCGGTAGTAGTCGTCCAGATCGCGGGCGTTCTGCAGGTAGAAGTCGCCGATCTGGCTGATGGCGGAGACGCCGAGTCCCAGTAGATCGTCGGCCATTTGCAGCGAATAACCCTGGAAATTGCGCTGCAGCCGGCCCTCGCTCTGTGCCAGGGCCAGGTCATCTTCGGGCAGCACGTAGTGGTCCATGCCGATGTGCCGGTAACCGGCATCCTGCAAGGTAGCGCTGATCATCTGCGCCAGCACCAGCTTCTCCTCGGGCTCCGGCAAGGTCAGCCGGTCGATGGAGCGCTGCGGCTTGAAGCGCTCCGGCAGGTGGGCATAGTTATAGCAGGCAATCCGGTCCGGACGCAGGGCGATGACCTTGCGCAGGGTCTCGGGCATGCTGTTGTGGTCCTGAAACGGCAGGCCGTAGATCAGGTCGAAGGATAGCGAGCGGAAGTCGTGGCTGCGCACGCTCTCCACGAGCCGGGCCACTTGCTCGTAGGACTGGACCCGGTTTACCGCCTGCTGCACTCGCGGATCAAAGTCCTGGATGCCGAGACTCGCCCGGTTGAAGCCCACACCCTTGAGAAGCGCCATGGTGTCGACGTCGACGGTGCGTGGATCGATCTCGATGGAGTATTCCCGGTCACCGCGATCGAGGAGCCTGAAGCTGCTCGCGAGCAGGTGCATGAGTTCGGTGATTTCCGCCGGGTCCAGATAGGTCGGCGTACCGCCGCCCCAGTGCATCTGAGTGACCGGCCGCTGGTGACCGACGAGCTCGCCCTGCAGGCTGATTTCCTGCGCCAGGTGGTCGAGGTACTCGCGGGCGACGCCGCTCTTCCGGGTCACGACCTTGTTGCAGGCACAGTAATAGCAGATGTCATGGCAGAAGGGCAGATGCACATAAATGGACAAGGGCTCGGTACGCAGGCCCTGCCGGGACTGCCAGTTCAGGTAGCGCTCGAGGCGGAAGTCCTCGGTGAACTGCGGTGCCGTGGGGTAGGAGGTATAGCGCGGCCCCTGGCAGGCATACTTTTTTGCTCTGGCGATCCCGTCTCGCCAGGCAACAGGAATGTCGTAGGGCTGGTCGATGGTCTGGATGTCGTTCATGTCGGGTTGCCGCAGGCCGAATCAATGTTCCGGTGAGACTACCAGCCGGCCGGCGGGACCGCGTTGATTTACGTCAACGGGGAGGAGGCGTTCAGGTTTCCAGCGGGCGGAGCTCCCGGGCGACCTCGTCGAGGCTCCTCGGCATCCCTACGCCCCAGCCCTGCAGCAGGTCGATACCGATTTCCTGCAGCGGTGCTACGGCCTCCGGTGTCTCCACACACTCGGCAATGGTCTCCTGGCCGAGGAAATGGGCGAGGTCGTTGATGGCGCGGACCAGCGCCCGGTCCGCCTCGTTTTCGTGTATCTGGCGCACGAGGCTGCCGTCGATTTTGACGTAGTCGACCGGCAGTTGGCGCAGGTAGTCGTGGTCTGCCGGGTTGCTGCCGTAGTCGTCGAGGGAAAACTTGCAACCGACATTGCCGAGGGTGCGCACAAAATCTGCGGCCTTGGTAAGGTTCTCGGCAGCCCCTGCTTCGGTAAACTCAAAGCACAATTTGCTCGTGCCGACGCCGAATTCGGAAAGCTGGGCGAGCACATAGTCGGTGAAATCGTCGTCGCGGAGACTCTGCCCCGACAGGTTCACCGACACTTCCGGTACCTGGCGCTGCCGGTCCATGAGCGTCGAGATCCAGGCGCAGACCTCACGGATCACCCAGCGGTCAACGAGGCCCATGGCCCCGGCGCGTTCGGCCTCCTCTATGAAGGGACCGGGACTCACGGGCTCGCCATCCTCGCCGCGGACGGCGAGGAGAACTTCATAATGGCGCGAGGTCGGCTGCGCATCGTCTGCAGCCCGGCGCACGATCGGTTGCGCCCGGAGCATGAGCCTCTCTTCCCCGATGGCGTCCCGCACGGCGGCCTGCCGTGCGGCCCGGTCGCGGCCGGCCTGGCCTTCCCCGGGCCGGGCCGGCGCTGCCGCGAGGGCTCGGTTGCCGCCGGCTCCCCGGGCCTCGTCGAGGGCGCCCCGGGCGACCTCAAGAACGCTGGCGGCGCTGTCCGTGGCGACATCGATGGGGCTGACACCGATGGACACGGTAAAAGTGATCGCCTCGCCGGCGACTTCCAGCGGCTCTCGGGCAAAGTCGCCGCAGAGCGTCTCGGCGAGGGCCAGCGATTCCTCCCGGTCGCGATAGAGGAGCAGGATGCCGAACTGGTCGTCGCCGAGGCGACCCGTGAGGGAGCGCCGCTCATGCAGGCGGGAAAGCCGCTGGGCGAACTCCGCCAGGATGCGGTCGCCATCTACCTGGTCGTAGAGTTCGTCGACCAGGTGGAAGGCGTCGATGGCCAGGCACAGGAACCCGTGCCGGGCTTCCTGCTGTTGCGCATGCTGAACCGCGCGCTCCAGCTCCTTGAGCAGGCGCCGGTCTCCGGGAAGGGTGGTGACGGCGTCGCGCTCCCGCGCCGCGCCGAGTTCTTCCCGCGCGCCGGCGAGCGTATCGAAGACGCTGCGGTGGAGCAGAGACATTCCCTCCACCGGGGCCGGAGGCTTGAGACCGTGGGACAGCTTGCGCGCAAGCTGCAGCCGGCTCAGCTCGGCGATCTTCCTGCCCTGATCATTGACGAAAACGTAGCGCTCTCCGTCCTTGCTGATCCACGCCAGCCGCATGCGCCGACGCTCGCCGTCGGCGCCGCGGTAGCTTATCACGGTGCCCGCGCGCAGGTCTTCAACACGTTTGAGCCAGCGGCGTAGCCGGGGCAGGTCGTCGAGGCGCGCCTCGGGAATGGTGCCGTCCGCGGGCGGCTCCGGCGCCGGACTGGTTTCCAGCGGCTGCTGACCGCCGGCGATGTCGAGGATTTCCCGCAGCACGGCACTGTGCGCCACGTTCCCCGGCTGAGCTGCACGGATGGCCTCGTCCACCTCCCGCACAGCCGGCTGGACGGCGCGGGCCCGGGCGAGGTCACCATCGCCATCGCCGGCCGCTTGCAGGACGGAACGAAGTTCCCCGAGACGCCCGGCAAGCTGCGCCCAGTCGTGAGAGTCTGTTCCCTCGCGCAGGGCCGTCTGTACCAGCAGGTCGCGGAAGCCGGCGTCGAGCAGTTCCAGCAGGGCCCGCGGTGCGCGCTCGCCGCCAAGCGTGTCGGCGATGAAGGCGGCGACATGGCGGTGCGCAGCCCGCAGCTGTTCCTGGCCGGCCATGCCGTCGACAACCCGCTGCACGTTGCGCTCGACGGTGCCCTCCTGCTGGGCGAGCAGGTCGCCGAGTTCTTCCCCGGCGCGCTCGAAAACCTCTGCATCGCCGTCGTAGTCTGTGGCAATGCGCTCCGTCAGCGCGGCAATGCGGCGGGCGAGTCCGGGGTTCGGGTAGTTGCCCGGCGCGGCGAGGCGTGCGAGGGCGTCGATCACCTGGTGGGCAGGGTTTTCGGCGTCAGCGAAAACCGTTGGTTCCCGCAGCGCGAGCCGCGCCAGGGGCACGCGCAGGCGCTCGAGGTCGGGTTGCAGGCGGGCATTGATGACGTCGCCGCGGCCGAGGCGTTCGAACACCGAGTCCACGAAGGCAAGCTGACCGTCGGCGTTGCTTCCGGGTTCGCTGCCTTCGGCATCGAGACGCTCGCGCAGGCTGCTCGCAGCGGCCGGTTCCTGGTGCTGTAGACGGGCGAGCATGGCCTCGAGCTCTTCCTCGCTCGCTCGCTCCCCGGCGCCGGGGTTCTCGGGGCGGACCAGCGCATGCTGGAGGGCGCTGTGAAGTTCCTTCGGCTCCAGGCGCGGCTGCTGCGCCGTGCGCCCGCCCATGCCCGAGCTGCGGCGGGGTCCGGAGGCGACGCGCCGCTCGCTGCGTGCCGAGCGGTGTCTCTGGTCCCCCTGCTCCGTTGCGCCAGAGGGTTCCGGGGTGTCGCTCTCCCCTGGAGCCTGTTCTTTGAGGTGGGGCGTATGCTCGCTGGTGCGATGCAGGATGGATCCGGTGCGGTTGAGTGCTTTCTCCAGGTCCGGCCGCAGCCCGCTGGCCGCGAGCTTTCCGTTGAGCGCGCCGTAGAAGCCGTCAAGGCAGCGCATGACCAGGCGGTGGAACAGGTTCAAGGCATCGACGAGCGGCGCCTCAGCAAAGCCGACGGCGCGGAGGCCCTCATCGACGGCGCGGCATAGATACAGAGGATGGAAGGGCGTCTTCACCCCTGCGGCGCCGAAGCCGAGTAAATCACCGGTGCGCAGGGTCAGTGCCTCAAGCTCGAGGCGGTAGCGATCCAGTGCCTCGCTGACCATGCGGTCGATAGCGAGTCTCTCCTCCATCTCCATGAAACCGACCAGGCCCAGGGCCGTGGCCATGGCGTCGGTGGTGCCGTCCCCGGCGTCCCGCTCCGGGTTGGCCAGGCTCGTGGCGAGGCGCTTGCGGAAGGTGCCGACGAGGGTGTCGCTATCACGTTTGAGGAACCCGAGGGCATCGTGGTATTGCTGCCTGTCATAGGTGCCGCGCCCGGGGGTTGTCGCCAGTTCGAACAAACGGTCACCGAGGTCCACGAGATAGGCGCGGAGGAGGTCTTCGAGTTGTCCCGTGCCGTCGTCCATGAAATGGGCGAGCAGGCGCCCTGCACCTGCGCTGTCGTAGGGGAAGTCGGCGGGCATGCCCAGCCCCGCGGCGGCGGCGGCGGTGAAAGCCCCGGTGATCGTGAGGTCGAGGCCGTTGCCCGCCATGCCGTTCAGGGCGACCGGGTAGGATGCTGCGGTCTGCGGATCATCGCCGACAAGGAGCTTACCGGGCTGATCTTCTGGCCAGCTGTCGAAAAGCGCGTCGTCGCTGGTGAAAACGACGGCGCGGGCGCCGCCAATGGCCAACTGGCCTGCGCTGAGGGCGCCGCCCGGTAGCTGCAGCCATGCCCGCAGGGCCGTGGGATCCGGGCGCTGGGAGCTGTCCATAGCGTTGTGTAGTCCAGGCGCTGAGTATGGCGGACCATAGCGCGGGTCCGCGCTCCAGACAAGCATTGGCGCGGCAGCATTAGCGCGGTGGCGGTGGTATCGCTATCATGGCGGCGTGCCGAGGAAGGAATCCATGGACGAGCGGTCGATCCACCTCGAACCTGGCTGGCTGGCGTTGCTCCGGGACGAGTTCGAACAACCCTACACGCGCCAGCTGTCGGCGTTTCTACGGGAGCGTCGGCGGGCGGGAAGGCGGATCTTTCCGCCCGGGCCGGAATTGTTCAATGCCTTCTGGTACACGCCGCCAGAGCGGGTCTCCGTGGTGATCCTCGGGCAGGACCCCTATCACGGCCCGGGACAGGCCCACGGGCTGTGCTTCTCGGTGCGACCGGGGGTGCCCGTGCCGCCGTCGCTGCGCAACATCTACCGGGAACGCCACGACGACCTGGGCATTGCGCCCGCGGACCACGGCTCACTGGTGGCCTGGGCCCGGCGCGGGGTTCTTCTCCTGAACAGCGTACTCACGGTGGAGGAGGGGAAGGCCGGCGCCCACCAGGGCAAGGGCTGGGAGCGCTTCACGGACCGGGTCATAGCCATCCTCAATAACGGGGACCGCGGGCTGGTATTCATGCTCTGGGGAAGTTACGCACAGAAAAAGGGGGCGCAGATCGATGAGCGGCGGCATTGCGTGCTGCGTGCGCCGCATCCCTCGCCGCTGTCTGCCCACCGTGGGTTCCTGGGCTGCCGGCATTTCAGCCAGGGCAATGCCTGGCTTGCCGCGCGCGGCGCCGTACCCGTGGACTGGCGCCTGCCGCCGCTCGCTGAGGCGGAGCGTCTTGTTGCTCAGCCGGCCTCGTCGGGGTAGGGCAGCGGGCAGGGTGCCAGGCCCTCACCGGCGGCACTCGTCAGGGGCTGTTCCAGGTCTTCCACCCGGACGAGAGCGGCGATCCAGCTGATGCCGTGGCTGTCGCGCACGGCGCGAAGGACCTCGCCCCGAGCGTGACCGCCGCTGTCGAGGAGTGACTCGCCCGATGCCGGGAGCGCCTCGGGCCTGCCCTGCCACAAGCCCCAGCGCTTCTTTGCCCGTCCCCGATAGTGCAGCCGGGCGACCACTTCCTGCCCGGTGTAGCAGCCCTTGCGGAAACTCACGAGCCCCGCGCGATCATAGTTCAGCGCCTGGGGTAGCTGCGTTTCCTGCTGACCCTCACCGAGGCGCAGAAGTCCCCGGCGCAGCTCGAGGGCCCGCCAGTCTGCCTCGGTGCCGCTGCCGGCCGCCTCGAGACGGGTCCGCAAGGCACGTCCGCGCTCGCCGGAAAGATACAGCTCGAACGCTTCATCTTCCCCGTCGCAGCGCACTGCCAGCCAGCCGTCGCCGGCCAGCCAGCTGTTGGCTTCTTCGGGGCTGGCGCCCGCCGCCCCGGTGAGCAGCGTGGCGGCGCCCGTGCCCCAGAGTGCGCAGGGCTGCCAGCGGTCGCGGGCCGGCTCGACGGCAATGCGCGAGAACCTGGCGTAACGCCCGAGTACCGTGGCCGTATGCGCCGCCAGGGCTTCGCTCACGCGGAGCAGGCCGCGGTCCCCTTCGGGCAGCAGCAGACGCAGGTCCGTGACTACCCGGCCCCGGGCGTTGCAGAGGGCTCCGGACACGCTCCGCCCCGGGCCCGCGTCGCGGGTGTCGCAGGTAAGCTGGCCCTGCAGAAAGGCTGCGATGCCCGCGCCCTCGAGGGCCAGAATGCTGTCTTCACCGAGTTCGCAGAACTGGCTGTTCGTCATGCGCTACCTCCTGGCACTGCATCTACGTCGGGTACGGACGCGTTATACTGCGCCCCCACTGATTCCTGGAGTGATGGCGATGATACGGGAAAACGATCACCAGCGGATGCGCTGGGCGAGCCGCCGCGGCATGCTCGAGCTCGACCTGGTGCTCGCCCCCTATGTAGAGGAGGTGTATGCGACGCTCAGTGAACAGGAGCGTGCCTGCTACCAGCGCCTTATGGAATGTGAGGATCAGGAGCTTTACGCCTGGTTTCTGGGTCGCGAAGAACCCGAAGACCCGGCGCTGGCCGGGCTGGTCCGCCGGATCATCGCGCATAAACGCGCCGGCGGTGCCCAGGTCGATCCTAGGGCGTGAGGATCGTGTCCCGGGGCTCCGGGAGCAGGGCGGGGTAGTCGAGGGTGTAGTGGAGCCCGCGGCTCTCGCGGCGGGAGCGGGCGCAGCGGATCATAAGCTCGGCTACCATCGCCAGGTTGCGCAGCTCCAGCAGGTCGTTGCTGATCTTGTAATTGCTGTAGTACTCGGCGATCTCCGCCTGCAGTAGTTCCGCCCGGTGCAGCGCCCGCTCGAGGCGCTTGTTCGTCCGTACGATGCCGACATAGTCCCACATGAAGCGCCTGAGTTCGTCCCAGTTGTGCGAGATCACGACATCTTCGTCAGAGTCTGTCACCTGGCTTTCGTCCCAGGGCGGCAGCGCCGGGGCGACCGGGGTGCTGCTCCGGGTGGCGGCGATGTCCGCCGCCGCGGCGCGGGCGAAGACGATGCACTCCAGCAGTGAGTTGCTGGCCATGCGATTGGCCCCGTGGAGGCCGGTGAAGGAACACTCCCCGATCGCATAGAGGCCGGCCACGTCGCTGCGGCCGCTGCGATTGACGACGATGCCGCCGCAGGTGTAGTGGGCCGCGGGTACCACGGGGATGGGCTCTGCGGCGATGTCGATGCCGAACTCCAGGCAGCGTGCCATGATCGTGGGGAAGTGGGCCTCGAGGAACTCCCGGGGCTTGTGGCTGATGTCGAGGTAGACGCAGTCCACGCCGAGGCGCTTCATCTCGTGGTCGATGGCCCGGGCCACAACGTCCCGCGGCGCCAGCTCGGCGCGCTCGTCGAAGCGCGGCATGAAGCGCTCCCCGTCCGGCAGCCGCAGCACGGCGCCCTCGCCGCGCAGCGCTTCGGAAACCAGGAAGGATTTTGCCCGGGGGTGGTACAGGCAGGTGGGATGAAACTGGTTGAACTCGAGGTTGCCCACGCGGCAGCCTGCCCGCCAGGCCATGGCGATGCCGTCGCCGCTGGCCCCGTCCGGGTTACTGGTATACAGATAGGCCTTGCTTGCCCCGCCGGTGGCCAGGATCACCGCCGGGGCCTGAAACAGGTCCACGTGTTCGGAGGCAAGGTCGAGGATGTACGCGCCGTGGCAGTGTCCGTCGCGGACGACCAGATCAACCGCAATGCGGTCCGTGAAGACTTCGATATTCCCCGCCGCGTGGACACGCTCGCCAAGAACATCGCCGATGGCGCGGCCCGTCTGGTCTGCGGCGTGAATAATACGACGGTGGCTGTGGCCGCCTTCCATGGTCAGATGGAACTCCTGCCCCTGGTCAGCTCCGCGGCGGTCGAAGTGAACGCCCTGGGCGACCAGCCAGTCAACGCAGGCGCGGCTGTTGGCCACCGTGTATTCGACAACATCCCGGTGACAAAGACCGCCGCCGGCCTGGAGCGTGTCCTCAACGTGTGAGGCGATGCTGTCACGGTCGTGGAGTACCGCTGCCATGCCACCCTGGGCCCAGTAGGTCGAGCCCTGCTCGAGATCGCCCTTGGTCAGTACGGCGACGCGCAGCGTCGACGGCAGGCTGAGCGCTGCGGTCAGACCCGCGGCGCCACTGCCGAGCACAAGGACGTCGTGTTGCCAATGCGTGCCCATCAGCGTGGTGCCGGGACGGGCAGGTGCAGGCGCACGGAACTGGGTTCTGGAAAGTGCAAAAGCGGGCGTGCCGTGAGAAGCTTGCCGCGAGTATAAACGAGCCGCTCGCGCATTGGTAAAGGCATTCGGTGACTGACTTTTCGGCAATTGTTGGCAGCGCCGCGGCGCTGGGACGGCGCAGCGGTGAACTTACCTGCGGTGCCGCGGTCTATGGGGTCAGCCACAGGGAAGGGCCTCGGGACGGCGGCGCCGGCGCCGGGTCGCGACGTAGCAGGGAGAGCCAGCGCCGGTGACGGCCGAAGCGACGGACAAGCAACTGGTCGACCGGGTGCAGCGGGGGGATAAGCGCGCCTTTGATCTGCTGGTGCTTAAGTACCAGCATCGTATCCTTGGGCTGATCAGCCGCTACATTCACGATGCGGACGAGGTTCAGGATGTCGCTCAGGAGGCCTTTATCAAGGCCTACCGGGCCCTGCCGGGGTTCCGCGGAGACAGCGCTTTTTACACCTGGCTGTACCGCATTGCGACCAACACCGCGAAAAACCATCTGGTATCGCGGTCCCGGCGGCCCCCGGGTGCAGACGTGGAGGTTGAGGATGCCGAGCAGTACGAGAGCGGTGGTGCGCTCCGGGATCTCGAGAACCCGGAGAATGCGCTTTTCGGTGAGGAGCTGAGGTCGGTGGTGGAGGCCGCTATCGACGACTTGCCGGAAGATTTGCGGACTGCGGTAACGTTGCGTGAATTTGATGGTCTCAGTTACGAGGACATCGCCGAGGTTATGGGTTGCCCCGTGGGCACCGTGCGTTCGCGTATTTTCCGCGCCCGCGAGTCCATCGACGTCCGGGTCCGGGCTCAGCTTGCCGGTGAGGCGGCCCCGGAGCGAAGAAAACACCAGTGAATGGTTGGAGTAAGGCATGAACGAGGCACTGCGCGAAGCTCTGTCAGCGGTTATGGACGGGGAGGGGGACGACCTCGCCCTGCGCCGACTTCTGGCACGTTCCGACGACCCGGCGCTGCGGGCGGCCTGGTCCCGCTACCACGTTGCCCGCGACGCGCTCCAGGGACACACCGCCGCGGTCAACGTGGATATTTCAGCGGCTGTGCGCCAGGCGGTGGACGCGGAGGCTGCTCCGCGGCGTCCTGGCGGCAACTGGCGCTCGGTGGCCAGCTTCGCCATCGCCGCGTCGGTGACCGCCGTCGTCGTGCTGGGCGGCCGCGAGCTCGCCGGAGTCGGCGACCCATCGGGCGCGGCGCCGCTGGCGTCACCGGTGGGGCTGGTGAATACCCTCGGGGCTTCCCCGGTGCGGGCGAGCTACGGTGCCCGTCCGGCACCGGCGCTGCAGCCTGCCGCTGCCGACGCTTATGAAGAACTGGCGCGGCAGCGCCTGCGCCTCTACAGCCAGGAGCACGCCGAGCAGGCGGCACTGAACACGCCCCAGGGTCTCATTCCCTTTGCGCGGGTGCCGGAGATCAATCGTTGAGAGGGGGGGTCGCTGTCCTGCGCTGGCTGCTTGCGCTGTCGCTGACGGCGACCGGGTCGGCGGCCCTTGCGCAAGCCTGCCCCGCGACGAACCCGGAGGCGATCGCGTTGCTCGAGGCGTTTGCCCGGCGCGCCGAGGCCGTCAGTTATGAGGGCGTACTGACGCTTCAGCGCGGCAACAGCCTGCGCATGATGTCCCTTCGTCACGGGGTAGCCGATGCGCGCGTGTCTGAGGACCTCACCCTACTGTCCGGTCAGGAAGCCCGTATCGTGCGCGGTGAGCATCCTCTCGATTGCGAGCACCCGGGGCACCGCCTGCTGCGCCTGGCCGTGGCCCCGGAACAGGGTGCTTGCGGCCTCGCGGGGCACTACCGGATCAGTACGGCGCCGGGCGAACGTGTCGCCGGGCGCCACGCGGTGCGTCTGCTTCTGCAGCCGCGGGACCTCTATCGCTATGGCTATGTTTTCGAACTCGACCGGGAGTCTGCGGTGCTTCTGAAGGGCACCATCCTCGGTGCCGGCGGCCGGCCCCTCGAACAGTTCCAGTTCGCCAGCGTCAGCGTCGGGGCCGACGCTGACGCCGACGCCGAACGGCCCCCGGCTGCCGTTATTCATCAGGCGGCACATCCGCACCCGGCCCTGCCCCGCGAGGACGGCGACTCCGGCCTTCGCTGGGCGCCGGGCTGGCTTCCGGCGGGCTTCGTGGCTACGGATGCAGCCGGTGTGCACAGTGTGCACCGCTCCTACACGGACGGTATGGCGACCTTCTCGGTCTTTGTCGAGAGCCTCGGTGAGGCGCTGCGCCCGGGGGAGGGGGTCGTTCGCGAGGGCAGCACCGTGTCCTACACGCGCGGTCTCACCCTGGGCACCGCCCCGGTGCTGGTCACGGTCCTCGGAGAGATTCCCGTCAATACCGCCCGCATGGTCGCGGACGCGGTCCGGCAGGTGCGCTGAGCATGCTGCGGGAAACGGGCCGGGTTGTTGCTGTGGAAGCGTGCAGCGTGTGGGTGGAGACAATACGCAAGAGTACCTGCGGTGCCTGCGCTGCCAGGAAGGGCTGCGGGCACGGGTTGCTCGAGCGCTACGCCAGCGGTCGTCGCGGTCTGGTCCGGGTCCTGCCGGGCTCCCGGCTGGCGCCCGCAGACTGTCGCATCGACGATCAGGTTATCATTGAGCTCCCGGAGGACGTGGTGCTGCGCAGTTCACTGATCGTCTATGCTCTCCCGCTCATGACCCTGCTGGCCGGCGCGGCGCTGCCGGCGCTGGGGGGCGTCTCCGGCGACGTCCCGGCTGCGGCAGGTGCCGCGGCGG